>JAEUNL010000009.1 GCA_016791115.1 Rhodocyclaceae bacterium | reverse complement strand
CGACCACGGTTTGACGCCACGAATCGCAGATTTGAAAGTGAACAGGAAAGTCAATGAAATCAACGATCTACCAACACCACCTCCGCGCCAGTGCTAGCTTTTCGTACCGTCACTTATTGCACTGAAAACGAGGAGACCCCTCGACAGCGCCGGGCTGCACGGCTACCTGCTCGGGCACGCGGCACGCAGCGCAGCCGAGCGCCAGCTCGCCGCGCGCCGCTACGCCGCGCTGGTGGCCAAGGCGCCGCAGGTTTCGATCTGGGAGTCGGCCTTGCGCCAGCAGATCTACCTGGGCGACGAACCGTTCGTCGCACGCATGCAGGCGCTGGCCGAGCCCCGGCGCGCCGCCGCGCGCGAGACGCCGCGGGCGCAGCGCAGCCGCACGGCCACGCTGCAGCAGTGGCTGGCGGTGTGCAGCACGCGCGACGAGGCGCTGTACCGCGCGCACACCGAGAGCGGGCTGAGCATGACGGCGCTGGCCGGCGAACTCGGCCTGTCGGTCTCGCGCGTCAGCCGGCTCATCGCGCGGGTGGAGCAGGGCCTTGGCGAGGCGGGGTGACATGGACTGATAGCGTTGTGGCACAGACCGAGCCAGGCTTGACCCTGCATGAGGAGACAGGCCTGCCATTGCGGAACTGAACCGCCTAGGCCTGTGCCGGCAATCTTATGCGGCGCGTTGCACACAACGCCGGGGTCAAGTCTTGCCTTTTGCCCCCACCCCACGCGCAGGGCGGATCGGCGCAGTGCGATCCGCCGCCCCGGAATCCTGGACACCACCCCGCCACAACCCGCATGGCATGGTGCTTTCAAGCCAAGCGGCCGTGCGAGGTCCATTTCATGCGCATCCCGGGGCGACATGCCCGAAGCGCGCCGTTCCGTGGGGCATCCAGCTCGCGCACCCGTCGCCCGGCGGATGCGCCGGCGCGCGGCGCGTTGGCGCCGGCCAGGGCGACTGGCGCGTGCGTCGCTGGTGTTTGCCGAACGGCCGCTTTGCGGCCCTTCGATCATCTTCCGATTCGTTGCACGGCCTGCGCGGGCGTGACGATAGCGATCCCCTGGTAGGCGTTGCCCAGGCCGAGCAGATGCTTGTCGCCGGAGACGATCAGATCGGCCCGGGCGGCCAGCGCGCAGGCAAGCACATGATCGTCGTCGGGATCGTCGGCAACGACGCGCGGCACGTCGAGCGGCACGGCGATTGCAGCCAGTCGCCGGATCTCGCCGACGATGCCGATCGGCGTCAGCCCGGCTGCCGCCAACCGCGCGGCGAACTTCTCGCGCGACACGACGTCGAGCAACTCTGCCATCAGCACCGGGCAGCTGCACAAGTCGAAGACCTACGCCCTCGCATCGTCGAGCAGACGACGCGGCGGGCCATGCGGAGAAAGCAGCGCCGAGACCAGCGTGTTGGTATCGAGGACGACCCGCACCGCTACGCGCGCCGTGCAGCGCGCGCCTGTCGCGCGGCCTCGATTTCGGCCGCGATCTCGTCATCGGAAAGCGGTGGCAGGTTCAAGGCATCGAGCCTGGCAAGCGATTCGCCGAGACGCGTACCGGCGGCCGAGCGTTCCTCACGCGCGCGCAGGAAATCGACGAAATCCTCGACTTCCGCCAACCGCTGCGGCGGCAACTGTCTGATCTTGTCGATCAACGCCTGTTCGCTTGCACTCATCGCTCTCGCTCCTGTTGCGCCGGACTCCGCTGCCGTCTGCCCGCGTCGGCTTGAAGAAACCGACACGAATGTTATCACCAGGAACAAGAGGGATCCGAGGACCGCTACCTCATGCATGGCCACGGCAACCGGCAGCGGCGAGCGCCGAGCGCTACGCCTCGGTTGCCAACCGACGCGCGCAACTGCGGATTCCGGCGCCGGCACCCTCACGCGCAGCTACGACAACCGCTTCGACAGCCTGGCCAGCGAAACCGGCCCCGACGGGAGTGTGAGCTACACCTACACTGCCGACGGCCGGCGCCAGCGCGTTACCCCCGCGGGCGGCACGGCGCAGACCACCACCTTCGATGCCGCCGGCCGGCTCACCGGCATCAGCCAGGCCGCCGGCGCCGGCGGCGCCAATCCGGCCGCGGTGCAGAACGTCACCCTCGGCTACGACGAAGCCGACCGGCGCACCCGTGTCACCCTGCCCAACGGCATCCAGATCACCTATGCCTACGATGCCGCCAGCCAGCTCACCGGCATCACCTACAAGAAAGCCGACGGCAGCACGAT
>JAEUNL010000003.1 GCA_016791115.1 Rhodocyclaceae bacterium | reverse complement strand
TCTTCGCCTCGCCACCAAACTTCGTCGACAGCACCGTCGTGATCGCCGCCGTCAACGTCGTCTTCCCATGGTCCACGTGACCAATCGTGCCCACATTCACGTGCGGCTTCGTACGCTCGAACTTTCCCTTAGCCATGCTCGCTTACCCCAAAAAAGTCGCTGAATTTCGTCGCCCGCCTGCGGCACGGCAGCCTTTCGGCCCGCGCCAATAATTCTTTGGTGCCCATGGGCAGGATTGAACTGCCGACCTCTCCCTTACCAAGGGAGTGCTCTGCCACTGAGCTACATGGGCCCGAATCGCTTATTCCACTGCAACCACGTCCGCAGGAGCTGGAGCGGGTGAAGGGAATCGAACCCTCGTCATAAGCTTGGAAGGCTTCTGCTCTACCATTGAGCTACACCCGCATACACCCGCCGGACATGACTACCGCCCATCTGCGGCAGCCAGTCGCACCAACCACACCAACCATTTCCCGCTGCAAAACTTTGGTGGAGGGGGAAGGATTCGAACCTTCGAAGGCAGAGCCGACAGATTTACAGTCTGTTCCCTTTGACCGCTCGGGAACCCCTCCAGCGAAACGCGTAATTATGCTGAGCTTTTCTGATCGAGTCAATTCCCAACCTCGACCGGAGTCAGAATAGACGGAATCCGTGGCGCGACGACCATATAGACCGGGCGGTAGCGCTCCTCTTGAGGTCAAGAATCGGACAAAGCCGGGCAGAGATTCACTGTCCCTGGCTGGTCGAACCGCCTTTCAGGAACTGATTGAAGATGTCTGCATCGATGGCCGGCCTAAGCTCGCTGTCCGGCATCGGGCCCTTTCCGCCCTGTCCGGCGGCAAACCCTCTTCTATCGTCCTCGGCGGGCAGAAAGATCCATTGCGCATACTTGGTCTTGCCCTCGAAATCACGATCGCGCTTTGCAAACGAGGCCACCTTCAGGGGCTTGGCTTCCGACAGACTGAAAACGCCGACGATGCCGCCCTTGGTGTCCTTCTGCAGCCCCCACTCTCGCTTGCCGGTCATCGGATCGATGTAGATCTGGCGGAGATAACGCCGATTGTCCGGATGACGAGGATCCTTCACTAAATCGTTCAGCGTGCGGGGTGTTCGTTCGTTGGCATTCCGGGCGCCACCTGCATAGGCACTGAGCGCCTTGCGAAACTGATCGCCGATGAAAAGGAGTTCCACCTCCTTTTCGCGCTGCACGATCGTTGCCCAGACTTGCGCCGTCGCAGCCAATGCGGCCCCCATCGCAGCGACAACGAGCATCAGGCCGAGATAGGTGAATCCGCCCTCAACGCGTCGAACCACATTGGGGCGCGCGTTACCAGTCCTTGTATGGCGTGCCATCAAGTCCATTGCCGTCCGCGCCGCTGTGCAGATCGAACACGCCACCCTTTTCGGTCGCATCCGGGGGAACGATGATCCATGTATCGCGCGATTCGGTGATCGGGTCGAGTGGCAGCGCCTTCAAATAGCGCTTCTCGACAAGCACGTCCAGCCGATCCGGATACTTACCCGTGTCGCCACGAAACTTGTCGATCGCATCGCGTGTGGTCGCAAGATTGGCTTTCAGGACAGCCTCCTTGGAACGCTCGACGCTGTGGAAGTATCTTGGTGCCGCAAGCGTCAGCAGCAAGGCCACGATCGCCATCACGACGATCAGTTCGATCAGCGTAAACCCCGCCTCGGACCGATCGCGCAATGATTTGGGAACCGCTCGGCGCAGGCCGATCATCACCACTCCTTGTATGGGACGCCATTCAGCCCCACCCCGGGAGTCAGGGAATAGACGTCGAAGACATCGGCTCCGGATCGCGGCGCATCCGGCGGACTCTCGTAGGAGCGCTTGCCCCACGTGTCTTCAGCCGGTACCGAACTATCTGTCGAAAACGGATCCCGCGGCACTCTCCGCAGGAAGTACGTTTTAGCGCCGGGCTTAGGATTGGTAGGGTCCGGGATCCCCTCCACCAGCGCCTTGAGGGACGGGGGATAACCCGATTCGCCAACCGTATTGCCGACTTGGCCGAACTTGCCACCCGTACTCGTCTTACCCTCGTCATGAGCAATCTTGTAGGCGTCGATCGCGGACCGGATTTCGCGCAGGGCCGAACGCAACTCCTGCTCCTTGCCACGCTGAGCGGCAAGTTGCGCCAGCGGCAGCGCAACAGTGCTCAATATGGCGACGATCACCACCGTGATCAGCAGTTCGATCAGCGTGAATCCGCGCAACCGGCGCGGATGCATCCCATTGTCCATCCTATGGCGCGACTGTGTTAACCATGACGGGAGGCGGCGCATTTCCGCCCAAGGCAGCATCGTTGGCTCCCGAGGCTGACAATCTGGAGAGGCTCAGTTGCGACCCCCCCTTGGCGGCGATCACCTCCAGTTGCACGATCGACACGGATCCACCGCCACTGACCGGCGAACCTCCATTCTCCGCGAGGCTTATCGTCACTTGACCGCCGGATTGGTCGACTTCCTGCGTGAAATTGGACGGCGCATTGGCACGCCGCACGAGATCGCCTTCACTCACCGAAACCACCTTGAATACGCCCGGATCGAACCCCAGTGCAAATCCGACTTTGCTGACGGCAACGCCGGGCTGGGCGCTTACGACGACATTGATCTTGTCGCCCTGTTTGGCCTCAGGTGGCGCCTGTATGGCAAGACTCAGTTGCCCGCCTGCACCTGCCGGGGCCTGTGGCGCACCGGCTTCTCCGCCCGGGAGCGGGCGAGGCGCGAAGCCCGACAGCATGCCTGCAGAGGCACCGCGGCCCGGGGCTGCTCCGCCGGCGCCAGGTGCCGTTCCGAGTACGCCTGCGGTACCGGAGCCCTTCAGGCTGATCGTACCGTTGCGCAATGCGCCCTCGGTTCCGGACCAGTACTCCAGCGTGTCGACATCGAACAGTTGTGGATTGCGCACGACGCGCGGCGTGACCGAGAGAACGATCTCCGTCTTGCGATTATCGTCCCGCTGGCTACCGAACAGACGCCCCAGCAGTGGAATGTCGCCCAGAGCCGGAATCTTGGTCGCATCGCGACGCTGATCATCCTGGATCAGCCCCGCAAGGATCTGGGTTTCGCCATCCTTGAGCCTCAACACGGTTTGCGTCGTCCGCGTCCCGATCTCGTAGGCTCGCGTGCCCGACGTGCCCTGCGAAACGACGTTGGTGATGTTGCTCACCTCGAGATTGAGCTTGATCGCCACATCACCGTCAAGGTGCACATTGGGTTCGACCTCGAGCTTGAGGCCGACATCGAGATAGTTGACCGACCCCGTGACCACCGGCGTTCCACTTGCCACCGGCGTAACCGAATTGGTGATCACCGGAACGCGTGAGCCGATCAGAATCTTCGCCTTCTCGCGATTGCGCGCCCGGATACGCGGACTGGCTAGCGTGTTGACGTCGCCATCCGTCTTCGACGCATTGATCGATGCAGTCAGCGGCGCGGACAGGAAAATCGACGCGGAGTTGAGCGCCTTGAGCGCGTCCACAGAAAGATTGCCCTTCTGCGTCGTCAGAACGGTCGGCACGCCACCCGTGGTCGTCGTATTGATTATCTGCTGCGTGGTGTTTCCCGTTCCCGAATCGGTGGTCAGCCCGATCGAAGTGGGCCAGGCGATACCCAGCTCCAAAGCCCGATTGCGCGTGACTTCCAGCACCTCCACCTCGAGCATCACCTCGGGTTCCGCCGTATCGAGCGACGCGATCAGCTTTTCGGCGAGACGCACCGCTGCGGGCGTGTCGCGGATGATCACCGAATTGGTTTTCTCGTCGACGAAAACGTCGCGTGTCTTGAGAAGCGTCTTGAGTGCTGTCTGCGCCTGCTTGACGTCTGCATTGGCGAGCTGGAACCTGCGGATCTTCAGATCCTGGTAATCCTTCGCCTTCGCCGGCGTATTGGGGTAGATCAGCACGGTATTGTCGCCGAGCACTTTCTTCTCGAGCTGGTTCTGGAACAGGATCAGGTCCAGCGTATCTTCGACATTGGTGTCCTTCACGAACACGGTAACTTTCAGGTCGCTGCGCACGTCCTTGTCGAGCACCACATTGAGTCCGCTCGTACGCGCAAGCGCTTCCAGCACCATCTTGAGATTGGCATCGCGAAACTGCAGGGTGACCGGTTTGCGCAGCTTGCTGTTCAGTGTCGGTCCAGTCACGGTTTCGCGCGCGGCGGACTCCTCGATCTGCCTGCGCAGCGCCAGCCCACGGCTGTTGGAAGGGTTCTCGACCAGCACGGTCGCAACTTTCTCTCGGGCGCCCTGCAGATCCCCTTTCTTCAACAGCGCCTGCGCTTCGTTCACGGCGGCAAGATGCCGGCGATCGGCAGCAATTGCGCTCTGCACCGCCTTCACTTTCGCATCACTCGGATTGATGCCCTCGGCCCGACGCAGAAACGCCTCGGCCGCCTCGAAGCGCTCGGCTGCGCGCTCGGCGAACGCTGAATTCACCAACCGAGTGACCGCCTGCTCCTTCGTTCGCAGCAGCTCGGCACGAATCGACCCATCGGACGGGTCTTCCCGCAACGCCGCCTCGAATCGCGCAATTCCCTCCTCGATGCGCCCTTCGTCGACCATCGCGCGGCCTTCCTTCTGCAAGCGCTGCGCGGCGCAGCCCGCGAGCAGAAGGGCTGCGAGCAGGATGCCCAGCCAATTGCGCAGTGTGCGGGCGCCTGAAGGCGCGAATTGTGCGTTCTGTTTCACCGAGGGGCTCCAACGTCGAGAGTCTGCTTCTGATTCAGCGGCAGGTAATTGATGACCAGCGCATTACCCTGCAGCGACTCCAATTGATATGAACCGTCCAGACGATCGCCGATCGACGCCGTCAGCACGAGATCGCCGCGCGTAAGTAGAAATACCTGCTTGACGCCGTCGTCGTAACGCCCCATGAAACCGAACGGCAACGGAGGGGCCATTGGCGGTGGCGGTGGCGGTGGCGGAATCCTGGACGATGGTGGCGGTGGTGGCGGCGGCACCACCCAAGACGTGGGTTTGAACAGATCGGAAACGCTGCCCTCCGCAATTTGCCGCGGCTGGGCCTTCAACTCGGTCACCTGACGCCCGCCAGAGGCGGATTCGCCGGATTCGCCGGCCTGACGCGGAGCGCCCTTGAGCCGCGCGGGCTCAACCAGGTCGACGGAATCGTCGGTCTCTTTGGGCGCGAACCATGCCAGCAGGCCGACCACCAGCAGCGAGGCAACCAACAACATCTGGGAACGTGTCGGTTTCACTGGCCGCGCTCCAGATATAAGAGAAACGCAATGCGCGCCTCGACTGCACCATCGACAATCTTTTCCCGCTTGAACGTTGCCGATTCGAGTGCCAGCGCAGGCACGGATTCCAGCGATCCGGCAACGAATTTTCGCAACTGCGGATACGTGCCCTTTACCGGAAACGTGAGCCGATACTGTTCGATCTTCGCATTCGGATTGGCGAGCACCACGTATTCACCCTGGTCCAGAACCACGCCGTTCCTCGCAGCAGCATCGAAGATCTTCTGCATCCAGTCCGGTGTCGTCGCCGACTCAGGCAGATTGCGGTAGAAGTTTTCGACCTTGACCTCCTGGGTTTCGACCGGCTCGGCGACAGGCTGCGGCGGCGCGCGCCGGATACGCTCGATCTCGGTTTCCAGCTGGCCGATGCGCTCCCGCTGTGGCGCAACCACCGACACGGCCAACGCCACTGCAACAGCCAGCAACGCCAGGCCGACAAGGCCTGGCCGGCCAACCAACCCGGCCCAGTAAGCGATGCCCTGCGCCAGTTTCGAAATCATGTTGAAAGCGCCCATGCCGCAGTAATGCGAAAACGCACTGGTTTGTCACGGTCCTGCTGGTTGATCTGGTGCGTCTGGAGGGAAATGCCGGCCAGCATGCTCTGTCCCTGCAGGTAGCGCACGTAATCCAGCATCTCCTTGAAATCCTTTGCCTCGCCGGTGAGAACCAGTTCGCGCTTGCGCGCATCCGGCTCGACCGACAGCAGCGCCACCTTCTGCGGCGCCTGCTCGAGGGCACGGAACAACGGATCCCATGGCGTATTGAGATCTGCGGCGACGGCCGTCAATACGCGCGACTCGAGCGCGAACTTCTGCGCGTCCGCCGGCGATCGCGCAACCGAGCGGGTTTCGGGCTTCTTCGACAGCGCCGCAAGCGCCGCTTCCAGTTCGGTGTGCCTGACAGACAATTGCCAGCCCGACCAGCCGGCGTAAGCAGCCGCCGCAACACCCGCGACCAGCAACACGCCGTTGATCCAGCCGTGAGGTCGGCGATCGCGGCGGAAATCCAGTGTCAATGCCCGCATCGTCGCCCCTATCCGATCAGCGCCAGACCGAACGCGCCGTCGGTCACCGGCGAGAACCCGGCAAGTGCGGGTAGCTGGAGCTGCTTGATCGACATGCCGCTATCCGGCCGCACGGCGAGCACCGGCACCTCGGGGCAGAACACCAGCACCTCTGCAGACACGTCCACGTCCGTTCCCGCCAGATGCTGCTCCCGCACGATGAGATCGGGCAGATCCTCCATCCACCTGCGCCCGACGCGCAGACTGCGCAACCAGGTCCAGCGCCCGTCTTCGAATCGCGCCAGCACCAACCGTCCCTGCTCCACCACGGCCAGCCAGAGCGTGCGGTTGTCGATCTGGTTGCGCCACTGATTGAATGCGGCAGCAAGGTACGGCTGCACCGACTCCAGCTTCAGGCCGGCCTCCTCGGCGCGCGAACTGATGCCGGCAAGAAACTCCTTTTCCATCGCACACGCAACCCGCGGTACGCCCGCGCGTTCGTAACTCACGCGCACGTCCCAACCTTCGGCATTGTGGCCAAACACCTCGGCGAAACAGTGGTGCGCATAGGCCCGTTCCTCATCGCCCGAGAGCTTGCTCGCGGCGGCCTGCGGCGCAAGCAGGTAGTAGTGGGCAAAGTGGTTCGACACCAGCACCTCGAGTCGCCTGAGCCCCCCCGCGAGTTCGCGTATCGCCGACTCGACACCCAGCATCGCCCCGTGCCAGTCGACTTCATGGCCCGGTTCGGTGCGATAGATCTGCTTGAGCACGACGTTCTTGCCGGTCAGGCCGGACAGCCGCAGACCGATCACCCGTCGCGGGCTGACAAAAAGGCGCAGCAGGTTAGGCGACAAAAGTGACACGATTGATCTCGCTGAGTGTCGTATCGCCGCGCTTGACGAGGTCGAGCGCGGATTCGCGCAGATATCGCAGCCCGTTGCGGACCGCCGCCTCCTTGATGCCGCGTATCGGCGCGCGGGTCACGATGAGTTCACGTATCTCGTCGTTGAGCTGCAGCACCTCGGCAATCGCCTTGCGCCCCTTGTATCCGGTGCCGCGACAGTGGCCGCAGCCGCGGCCGGCACGGAAACTCCATTCGGCCACTTCGAGGCGTGTCAGAGCCGAATCGGCAAGGAGCGCGTCGTTCGGCTTGTCCGGCACGGCGCAGTGCGGGCAATTGACCCGCACCAGGCGCTGCGCGAGCACCGCGTTGAGCGCCGACACGAAACTGTAGGGGTCGACGCCCATGTGGGTGAAACGTCCCAGCACGTCGAACACATTGTTCGCGTGAACCGTCGTGAACACGAGGTGACCGGTCAGCGCCGACTGGATCGCGATCTGCGCGGTTTCAGCGTCGCGGATTTCACCGACCATGATCTTGTCGGGATCGTGGCGCAGGATCGAGCGCAGGCCGCGCGCGAAGGTCAGGCCCTTCTTTTCATTCACCGGAATCTGCAAAACGCCGGGCAAACCGTACTCGACCGGGTCCTCGATGGTGATGATCTTGTCGCGACCGTGGTTGATCTCGCTGATCGCCGCATAGAGCGTCGTCGTCTTGCCCGAACCGGTCGGCCCGGTGACGAGGAACATGCCGTAAGGCTCGTTCGCCAGCTTGCGCAACAACACCATCATTTCCTCGTCGAAGCCGAGGTAATCGAGCCGCAAGCCTTTCATCTGGTCGGCCAGGGCCTGCTTGTCGAGGATCCGCAGCACCGCATCCTCGCCATGGATCGAGGGCATGATGGACACGCGGAAGTCGACCTCGCGGCCGCGCGTCAGCACGCGGAAACGTCCGTCCTGCGGCACGCGGCGCTCGGCGATGTCGAGTTCTGCCATCACCTTGATGCGCGAAATCACCTGCTCGACCATGTCCACGCCGGCCACCGACCCGATGGTGTTCAGCACGCCATCGATGCGGTACTTGATCACCAGCCCGGTCGGGGTCGATTCGAGATGGATGTCGGATGCGTCGGATTTCAGTCCGTCATACAAGGTGGAGCGCACCAGCTTGACCACCGGCGACGTATCTTCGGCAATGGTCTTGAACGACAGATCCTCGACGCCCGAAGTGGCCGCCTCGGTTGATGCCTCGGCAGTCAGCGCGCTGTCCATCGCGCGCAGATTTTCCTCGTAGCGCGACATGTAGGCCGCGATGTCGGAGCGGTGCGCAAGAAACACCAGGAAACGCTGATTGACGCGTGACTCCGCCCAGTCGAGCACGGCGGTGTTGAAGGGGTCGGAAATCGCGACGATCAGCCCCTTGCCCTCGGGGCCGCTGAATACCAGGCACTCGCGCGCCAGGGCCTCGGCGAACGACACGCGATCGAACGCGGGCGTGAGCTGGTGCAGCTGGAACATCGTCAGTGTCGGGTAGTGCAAGGTTTCGCCGAGCGCAGCGACGAACTCGTCCGCACCCAGGCCCGACTGCTCCTCGAGCACGGCGACGACCGGCTGGCGCGCCTGCGCGGCAACCGCGCGCGCCTTCTGCATTTCGGCCGCGGAGAAGCGGCGCGGCGAGATCACGGCGCTCATTGGATGCTCCCGGCAAGTTCGAAGATCGGGAAATACATCATCACCACCACCGTGCCGATGACCGCGCCGATGAACAGCATCAGCACCGGTTCGAAAACCTTTGCGAACCAGTCGACCCAGCGCGCGATCTCTTCGTCGTAGAAGGCGGCGATGCGCTCCATCATCTCGCCCATCTGGCCGGTGCGCTCGCCGACGCGCAGCATGCGCAGCGCCACCGGCGTGGTGAGGCCGTGCGCTTCCATGGTCTGCGAAATCGAACGCCCCTCGCGAACGCCTTCCGAGGCAAGCTTCAGGCGCACCTGCAGGTTCGACTGGAGCAGTTCGCTGGTCATCGCCAGCGATGTCATGATCGGCATGCCGCCGCGCAGCAGCATACCCACGGTGCGGTAGAAGCGCGCAAGCTGATAGACGCGCACCCGCTCGCCGATCGCCGGGATCTTCGACAACTGCGCCAGCAGCCACACATGCGTGCTCTTGCGCGACACCCATGTGACAAACAGCGTGATCAGCGCGGCGCCAACGACCAGCACGGTCACGCCGTGCTCATTGACGAAGCTGCCCCACCGTACCAGCAGCTTGGCCAGCGCCGGAATGTTCGTGCCCATGTCCTCGAAGATGCGCGAAAAGCGCGGCACCACGTACAGCAGCAGGAATGCCACCACCAGCGAGCCGACCCCGAGCAGCAGGAACGGATAGATGGCTGCGCTGACGAGTTTCTTCTTCACCACGTCGAGTTGCCCCTGATAGGCGACGTAGCGGCGCAACGCCTCCGGCAGATCGGACGTCTTTTCCGACGCGCGCACCGTCGCAACGAACAGCGGCGGAAACACCTCGGGCTGCGCCGCCAGGGTCTGGGACAGCGGCTGGCCTTCATACAGGCCGGCCACGATGCGCGCCAGAACCTGCGCCCGATCGGGGTGGCTTTCCTTCTCTCGCAGCGTCTCCAGCGATTCGACAACCGCCAGCCCGGCCTCAAGCAGCGTAAGCAGTTCCTGCGCGAACATGCCGAGCGGAAACTGCTGGCGGCGGCGCCCGAGCGCACGCAAAGGCTGCAGCGAGCGCACCGACAGCACGGCATAGCCTTGCGCCTTCGCCAGCCGGGCGGCGTCCGCCTCGTCGCTGGCATCGAGCGCCAGGCGCGTCACCGCGCCGCCGTCGCGCATGGCCTTGACTTCAAAACGCATGGTTGCCGATTTCCGTGCCCGGCGCACGCCGCATCCACGACGCACGCCCACACTGCCGTTGCAGATTCAGGATCAATCCCAGCTGTTGATATCGGCGGCTTCCTCGGTGCCGCCGGCCTGGCCGTCCTTGCCAAAGGACCACAGGTCGTATTCGCCATGCTCGCCCGGGCGCTTGTACTGGTAGGGCGCACCCCACGGGTCGGCCGGCAC
>JAEUNL010000049.1 GCA_016791115.1 Rhodocyclaceae bacterium | reverse complement strand
ATCGACTGGACGCGCGAACTCGCCACCTGCCAGCCCGCGTACTACAAGTGGAACCAGTGGCTGTTCCTGCGCATGCTGGAAAAGGGCATCGCCTACAAGAAGACGCAGGTGGTGAACTGGGATCCGGTCGACCAGACCGTGCTGGCCAACGAGCAGGTGATCGACGGCCGCGGCTGGCGCACCGGCGCCGTGGTCGAGAAGCGCGAGATTCCCGGCTATTACCTCGGCATCACCCAGTACGCCGACGAACTGCTCGGCGACCTCGACCAGCTGCCCGGCTGGCCGGAGCGCGTGCGCACCATGCAGGCGAACTGGATCGGCAAGAGCTACGGCGTACGCTTTGCCTTCCCCTACGAACTCGACGGCAAGGCCGAAAAACTGTGGGTGTTCACCACGCGCGCCGACACCATCATGGGCGTGACCTTCTGCGCCGTGGCGGCCGAGCATCCGCTCGCCACGCGGGCCGCGCGCGACAACCCGGCGCTCGCCGCCTTCATCGACGAGTGCAAGCACGGCTCGGTAATGGAAGCCGACCTGGCGACGATGGAAAAGAAGGGCATGCCGACAGGCATCTTCGTCAGCCATCCGCTGACCGGCGAGAAGGTCGAAGTGTGGGTCGGCAACTACGTGCTGATGAGCTACGGCGAAGGTGCGGTGATGGCCGTGCCGGCGCACGACGAACGCGACTTCGGCTTCGCGAAGAAGTATGGCCTGCCGATCAGGCAGGTGATCACCGTCGCGGGCCATGCCTTCTCGACCGAGGCCTGGCAGGCGTGGTACGCCGACAAGCAGAACGGCACCTGCGTGAATTCGGGCAAATACGACGGCCTGCGCCACGAGGCTGCCGTGGATGCCATCGCCGCCGACCTCAAGGTGAAGGATTTCGGCGACAAGCAGGTGCAGTGGCGCCTGCGCGACTGGGGCATCTCGCGCCAGCGCTACTGGGGCTGCCCGATCCCGATCATCCATTGCGACAGCTGCGGCTCGGTGCCGGTGCCCGACGACCAGTTGCCGGTGGCGCTGCCGGAAGACTGCGTGCCCGACGGTTCGGGCAACCCGCTCAACAAGCGCGAGGACTTCCTCGCCTGCACCTGCCCGAAGTGCGGCAAGGCGGCACGGCGCGAAACCGACACCATGGACACCTTCGTCGATTCGAGCTGGTACTACGCCCGCTACGCGAGCAAGTTCGCAGCCGACGCGATGGTCGACGACGAAACCAACTACTGGATGCCGGTCGACCAGTACATCGGCGGCATCGAGCACGCCATCCTGCACCTGCTCTACTCGCGCTTCTGGAGCAAGGTGATGCGCGACCTCAAGCTGGTGAGCTACGACGAACCGTTCGCCCACCTGCTGACGCAGGGCATGGTGCTCAACCACATCTTCTCGCGCCGCGGCGACAAGGGCGGCATCAGCTACTTTGCGCCGGAAGAAGTGGAACTCACGCACGATGCTGGCGGCAAAATCACCGGCGCAACGGCCAGGGCCGACGGCCAGCCGGTGAGCTACGACGGCATCGGCACCATGTCGAAGTCCAAGCGCAACGGCGTCGACCCGCAATCGCTGATCGAACACTACGGTGCCGACACCGCGCGCTTCTTCATGATGTTCGCCAGCCCGCCGGAGCAGACGCTGGAATGGAGCGACGCCGGGGTCGACGGCGCTTACCGCTTCCTGCGCCGCGTGTGGGCTTTCGCGCACACGTTCGCGACCGAAATCCGCACCGCGATCGGCGAACGGCAGCTCGCGACGGCCAAGACCGCCGGCGCGATTGCCGAACTGCGTCGCGAGATTCACTTGCTGCTCAAGCAGGCCAACTACGATATCGGCAAGCAGCAATTCAATACCGTCGCCTCGGCAACGATGAAGATGCTCAATGCGCTCGAAAAGGCGCCGCGCGACGGCGCGCTCGCCGCCGAAGTGATCGAAGAAGGCCTCGGCATCCTGCTGCGCGTGCTGTCGCCGATCACGCCGCACATTGCGCACGCGCTATGGCGCGAACTCGGCTACGGCGACGACATTCTTGCCGCACCGTGGCCCGAGCCGCTGGATGCGGCGCTGGTGCAGGACGAGATCGAACTGGTGCTGCAGGTCAATGGCAAGCTGCGCGGCAACCTGCGCGTGGCAGCCGATGCGTCAAAGGACGCGATCGAAACCGCTGCACTCGCCAGCGAAACCGCGCAGAAATACATGGAAGGCAAGCCGGCGAAGAAGGTCGTCGTCGTGCCGGGCCGTCTGGTCAACATCGTTTGCTGAATGAGGAGTGTGGCGTGAGCGGTATGCAATCGAAATCCGGTACTGCCCGGCGCGTGTGGATGTTGCGCGCGGCCGTCCTCGGCGCGGCGCTTGGCCTGAGCGCGTGCGGCTTCCAGTTGCGCGGCCCGCGGCCGATGCCGTTCGACAGCCTGCACGTCGCGATGCCGGAAGCGTCGGAACTCGGCGCCGCGCTCAAGCGCAACATCCGTGCGGCCAGCCCGGCCACGCGCCTGGTCGACACGCCGCAGGAAGCGCAGGCTGTGCTGACGCCCCTTGCCGAGGGGCGCGACAAGGTGATCCTGTCGCTCAACGCCGCCGGCCGCGTGCGCGAGTACCAGCTCAAACAGCGCTTCGGTTTCAAGGTGCATGATGGCAAAGGTACCGATTTCGTGGCGCCGGCCGAGATCACGGTAGTACGTGACATCACCTTCAACGACGCCGACGTGCTGGCCAAGGAAGCCGAGGAAGCGCTGATCTACCGCGACATGCAACAGGACCTGGTGCAGCAGATCCTGCGCCGCCTGCAGGCGGCGAAGATCGGCACGGCGGCCCCCAAGTCGTAAGCGGCGCGGCCTCGCGGTCGAGAGCCTGACCCGATGAACCTGCGCCCCGACCAGCTCGACACCCATCTGACCAGGCCGCTCGCGCCGCTATATGTTCTGCATGGCGATGAGCCGCTGCTGATCCTCGAGGCGGGCGACGCGATCCGCGCCGCGGCGCGAAAGCAGGGTTTCGCGGAGCGCGAGGTGCTGGTGGTCAACCAGCACTTCAAGTGGGATGCGCTGACGCTGGCCGCGGGCAACCTCTCGCTGTTCGGCGATTCCAAACTGATCGACCTGCGCATACCCACCGGCAAACCGGGCCGCGAAGGCGGCGAGGCGCTGCAGCGATATTGCGCGCACCTCGGACCCGGGATCGCCACGCTCGTCACCCTGCCGCTGCTCGACTGGAAGACGCGCAAGAGCGCGTGGTTCGCGGCGCTCGCCGAGGCCGGCGTGACGCTGGAACTCAACGCCCCACCACTTGCGCAGTTGCCGGCCTGGGTCGCGCAGCGGCTCGCCCGCCAGCAGCAGCAGGCACCGGCCGAGGCGCTGGAATTCATCGCGCAGCATGTCGAGGGCAATCTGCTGGCGGCGCACCAGGAGATCCAGAAGCTCGGACTGCTCTACCCGGCTGGGGCGCTCGCCATGGAGCAGGTGCAGGATGCCGTGCTCAACGTCGCGCGCTATGATGTGGATAAATTGCGTGCGGCGCTGCTCGATGGCGATGCGGCACGCTGTGTGCGCCTGCTCGACGGCCTGAAGGGCGAAGGCACCGCCACACCGTTGGTGTTGTGGGCGTTCTCGCAGGAGCTGCACGCGCTGGCTGCGGTACGCGCGGGGCTGGACGGCGGCTCGCCGATGAACACCGCGCTCAAGTCGGCCGCCGTGTTCGGCCCGCGGCAGGATGCCATTTCGCGCAGCGTGCAGCGGCTCAGGCTTGCGGGGCTGCGCGTGGCGCTGATGCAGGCAGCGCGCATCGACAGGATGATAAAGGGGCTGACCCAGGGCGACGTGTGGGACGAGTTCCAGCAACTCGCCCTGCGCCTGTGTGCCAGCCCGAAAGGAAACCGGACATGAACAAACCGCTCGACGTCTCCGTACACGATTACATGCTGTCGCTGGGCCGCGCGGCGCGTGCCGCCTCGCGCGAGATGGCCAAGGCATCGACGAAGGCCAAGAACGACGCGCTGCTCGCGATGGCGACGGCAATCCGCGAACAGCGCGATGTGCTGCTCGCCGCCAACGAGAAGGATCTCGCACAGGCCCGCGCCGAAGGACTCGACGCCGCGATGATCGACCGCCTGACGCTGACGGCAAAGGGCGTGGAAGCCATGGCACAGGGCCTCGAGCAGGTCGCCGCGCTGCCCGACCCGGTGGGCGAGATCACCGACCTCAAGCGCCGCCCGAGCGGCATCCAGGTCGGCAAGATGCGCGTGCCGCTGGGCGTGGTCGGCATCATCTACGAAGCGCGGCCGAACGTGACGGCCGATGCGGCGGCGCTGTGCCTGAAGAGCGGCAACGCCGCCATCCTGCGCGGCGGCAAGGAGGCGATCCACTGCAATCAGGCGATCGCCGCCTGCGTACGTGCCGGGCTTGCGGCTGCCGAACTGCCCGAGACGGCGGTGCAGGTGGTCGAGACCACCGACCGCGCGGCAGTGGGCACACTGATCGCCATGCCGCAGTTCGTGGACGTCATCGTGCCGCGTGGCGGCAAGGGGCTGATCGAACGCATCTCGAACGAAGCGCGCGTGCCGGTCATCAAGCACCTCGACGGCATCTGTCATGTGTACATCGACGACGAGGCGGATCACGTCAAGGCGATGCGCATTGCCGACAACGCCAAGACCCAGCGCTACGGCACCTGCAACACGATGGAGACGCTGATCGTGCATGCGGCGATCTCGGCGCTGGTGCTGCCGCGCCTGGCCGCGATCTACGTGAACAAGGGCGTCGAACTGCGCGGCGACGAGGCGGCACGCAGGCTGATCCCGTCGATCAAGCCGGCCACCGAGGAAGATTGGCGCACCGAGTATCTGGCGCCGATATTGTCGATCCGCACTGTCGAATCGATCGACGCGGCGATCGAGCACATCAACACCTACGGCTCGCAGCACACCGACGCCATCGTCACCGAGAATTACTCCAAGGCGATGCGATTCCTGCGCGAGGTCGATTCCAGCTCGGTCATGGTGAACGCATCGACGCGCTTCGCCGACGGTTTCGAATACGGCCTCGGCGCCGAGATCGGCATTTCGACCGACAAGTTCCACGCGCGCGGCCCGGTGGGCCTCGAAGGCCTGACCAGCCAGAAGTGGATCGTGCTCGGCAACGGCGAAGTGCGCGGCTGATTCCGTTCGCCCGACGGCATCGCCAGAGGGCGCATCGATATTGGGCTTCAGAGAAGCCTGGCCTGCAGGCCAGGCGGGATGCGCTTTCCGGACGGGCCCCATCCGAAAGCGCCGCCCCGTGCGCCCTGCAGACCACCCCGTTTTTCCCGATTGGCATTGCCCTTGCGCCGCGATATGGCATAAATTCGCGTCATCGACGGCGCGCCCCGCACCGTCGCCACGACAACAATCCGAGGAGATGACGATGCGTGCCCTGCTGTGCCTGCTGGCCCTGTGTGCCGGCGTATTTGCGATACCCGTCAATGCAGCGAGCGACGTCGCGGGCGTCAAGTTCGAGGACAACGAACAGGTCGCCGGCCAGGCCGCGGTGCTCAGCGGCGCAGGCCTGCGCACGCGGCTGATGATCAAGGTCTATGCCATGGGCCTGTATTTGCCGAAGAAGGCGACCGACGCCGCGGCCGCGATCTCCGGCAACGGCGCGAAGCGCGTCCACATCGTGACGCTGCGCGACCTTTCCGCCGAGCAGTTCGCGGACGCGCTGATCAAGGGCTTTACCGCCAACCACGATGCCGGCGAGATGGCGAAGCTCCAGGCAAGGCTCGATGAATTCAAGACCACGCTGCTGTCGATCGGCGAGGCGAAAAAGGGCACCTCGATCGCGATCGACTTCGTGCCGGGCAGCGGCACGCGCCTGGCGGTTGGTGGCGCACAGAAGGGCAAGGAAATCGCGGGAGAGGATTTCTACGCCGGCCTGCTCAAGATCTGGCTGGGCAACAAGCCGGTGGATGACGATCTGAAAGCGGCGCTGCTCAAGGCGGGCTGACCCGCCCGGCGACCGGGCGCTGTTCAGTTTCAGAAGCCAGCCGTCGCATTGACGGCGAGGCCGCTCGACGCGATGCGCTGCGGCGACGGTGCCGCTCGGCGGCCGACGCCGGTCGCTGCGCGGTAAGCGGCAGCGCGCTCCCGAGCCCGCCGAACCGTGAAATAAGCCGCATCAATCGCCCAACAAGCGGGCGATTGATCCGAACGGAGTATTGCCGGCCCCGACCCGGCCCGCAACAATCGGCCGTACGGCAATATTTTCAACAAGATACGTCGGAGTTCTCGAATGAAATTGAAAGCCATGTCGATCGCGTGCAGCCTGCTGCTGGGATCGGGGGCCGCCGTGGCGATGGACTATTCGCTCGGCACACTGACGCCCGGCAGCCATCTGGTCGGGACCGGCGTCATCGACACGCAGTCAAGCTTCGAAGACAACTGGCTGTTTTCCATTGGCACGACCACGAGCGATTTCCTCGGCGCCATCTTCAATGCGGCGGCCAACGGCAGCATCGGTTCCTTCAGCGCGACATTGAGCGGCCCGAACGGTTTTTCGACCACCTGGGACATCGATCCGTATCCACAGTATGGCGGCCAGGGCGGTTCCTTCGAAAGCTTCGGCCTGGTCGCCGGCGACTACGTGCTGCACGTTTCCGGGATCACCACCGCCGCCTCATCCTACAACGTGGCGTTTGCCGCAGCCCCGGTGCCGGAGCCGGAATCCTATGCCATGATCCTTGCCGGCCTGGGCCTGATCGGCTTCATGGCGCGGCGGCGCGTGGGCTGAGCGAGACGCCCCGGCATCGCGAATCGACGGCGCCTCGGCGCCGTTTTTCATTGGCGATTGCCGTCGCATGGCCGATCACGGACAATCCCCGGATGGGCAAACGCAGATATCAGGCGATCATGGGCATGCCGGTCGGCGCTGTCGGCGTTCTTTGTGCCGGCGGGCAGCTCGTGCGCATCGACTATCTGCCCCACCAGCCGGATGTGTCGACCGACGATCCGACCGCGATCGCGGTAGTGGAACAGCTTCGTGGCTGGCTCGAGGATCCTTTCTTCCGCTTCGATCTGCCGCTCGCGCTGGCGGGAACCGCGTTCCAGCAGCGCGTCTGGCAGGCGATCGTCGCAGTGCCCTGCGGGAGCACGCGGACATACGGAGATCTCGCTCAAGCGCTTCATTCGGCGCCACGCGCCGTGGGTCAGGCCTGTGGCGCGAACCCGTATCCGATCGTGGTGCCCTGCCATCGCATTGTCGCCAGATCAAGAACGTTCAATGGCGGCATCGGCGGCTTCTCGAATGCCACCGACGGCTATCTGCTCGATATCAAACGATGGCTGCTGGCGCGCGAGGCCGAGGCGAGCAGCATGTCGGCACGCGTGCGCAGGCGGGCTTGAGCCTGGTCAACGTCTGCGCCGCCTGCCGGCGGCATAGTAGTTCGGCACCGAGAGGAATCAGAACATGGCCCGACCCGACCACGCCCCCGAAACGCCAGCGACCAAGTTCCTGCATACGCACCGGATCGCGCACTCCAACCATCTCTACGACTACGAGGAGCACGGCGGCACGCGCGTTTCAGCACGGGAACTGAACGTGGACGAACATGCCGTGGTGAAAACGCTCGTGATGGAAGACGAGAACAAGCAGCCGCTGATCGTTCTGATGCACGGCGACCGCAAGGTGTCGACCAAGGAACTGGCGCGGCAGATCGGCGTAAAGCATGTCGAACCCTGCACGCCCGAAACGGCGCAGCGCCACACCGGCTATCTGGTCGGCGGCACGAGTCCTTTCGGTACCAAGAAGGTGCTGCCGATCTATGTCGAGAAGACGATCTTCAATCTGCCGCTGATCTATATCAACGGCGGCCGCCGCGGTTATCTGGTGGGCGTACACCCGCACGACCTGATGCAGGTGCTGAAACCGACGCTGGTGGAATGCGCGCTGCCCGACTGAGCGGCGTTACGACGCGCTGTCCCGGCCGCGTTCGATATAAACGCCGACGCGCTTGACGTCCTTCATGATGCCGGCCTTGGCGATCGAGATCTTCACCCAGGGCGCCTTGAACTCGTCGAACATGATCTTGACGATGTGTTCGCCGAGCGTTTCGAGCAGGTTGAAGCGCGTCTTCTCGAGTTCGGCGCGAATCCGGTTTATCACCGCGTCGTAGCCGATCGTGTCGGCAATATCGTCGTTTTCCGCAGCCGCGTCCGGCACCCCGAATGTCAGGTCGATCTGCAGCATCTGCGGGGCAGCCTTCTCGCGGTCGAAGATGCCGACCCAGGCCATCGCCCGCATGTCCTCGATGAAGATGAAATCCACCCGCGCCTCCGCTCGATGGCGCGAATGACGCGCCTGCTAGAATCCGCGCCATTCTAAGGCCTGAAAGACCTTCCGATGATGATTGCCCTGTTCGTCGTTGCCGCCTACCTGATCGGATCCGTGCCGTTCGCCGTGCTCGTCAGCAAGGCATTCGGCCTGGCCGATCCGCGAAGCTTCGGCTCGGGCAACCCGGGCGCAACCAACGTGCTGCGTACCGGCAACAGGTTGGCTGCGCTGCTCACCTTGTTGGGCGACGCCGCGAAGGGCGCAGTCGCCGTCTTGCTGGCGCACGCCGTCGGCCCGCACGGATTCGACGCGACGATGCTGCCGATGGTTGTCGCTAGCGTCGGCCTGGCGGCCTTTATTGGCCACGTATTTCCGGTCTTCCTCGGCTTCAAGGGCGGAAAGGGCGTGGCCACCGCTGCCGGCGTGCTGCTGGCACTCAGTCCGTGGCTGGGCCTCGCGACTTTGCTCGCTTGGCTGGTGGTCGCCGTCCTGACACGGTATTCGTCGCTCGCTTCAGTCTGCGCAGGCGTGTTTGCGCCGCTGGCGGCCGTGTGGGTGATCGGCTTCCGGGCCGAGGTCGTTGCCGTGGCCGCGATGTCCGCGATCCTCGTCTGGCGACACACCGGGAACATCCAGCGTCTGCTGGCAGGCACTGAGGGGCGAATCGGAGAAAAGAAAGCCCCGGCAACGCCTGGCCAATAGCGTCCGGCTGCGCTCAGTCGGTGACCGTAATAGAGGACAACGGCCAGCGCGGTTTCACCGCAAAAGCGCCATCGCCGGCGTGCGAGCCGCCCGCCAGGCGCAGCGCCCCGGCAAAGGCAATCATCGCGCCGTTATCGGTGCAGAGAGCCATTTCCGGATAGAACACGCGGAAGCCGCGCGCACGCCCGGCTTCATCGAGTTGCCTGCGCAACTCGCGATTCGCGCCGACCCCCCCGGCCACGACAAGCTGACGAAGGCCGCAGCGCGCAACCGCGGCAACCGACTTCGCCACGAGGACATCGACGACCGCCGCCTGGAATTCCGCCGCGAGGTCGGCACGCTGCGCATCGGATAGGACACGTTCCGACATCTGTACCAGCACAGCCGTCTTGAGGCCACTGAACGAGAACGACAGATCGCCCGAATTGAGCATCGGGCGCGGCAACTTGAACCGCCCCGTGCAACCCGATTCGGCCAGCCGGGACAACTGGGGCCCGCCGGGGTAACCAAGCCCCATCAGCTTTGCAGTCTTGTCGAAGGCCTCGCCGGCGGCATCGTCGAGGCTTTCCCCGAGAAGTTCGTAATCGCCGACGCCGCCAACCCGCATGAGCTGCGTGTGCCCGCCGGAAACCAACAGTGCAACGAAAGGAAAGCCGGGCGGATCGGCAGACAGCATCGGCGACAACAGATGCCCCTCCAAGTGATGGATCGGCAGCGCCGGAATGCTCCGCGACGCTGCTAGCGATTCCGCTACGCTCGCGCCGACCAGCAGGGCCCCGGCCAGGCCCGGGCCCGCCGTGTAGGCAATCGCATCGACGTCCTCTAGCGTCGCCCCTGATTCGCGCAATACCTGCCTGATCAGCGGCAAGAGGCGCCGGATGTGGTCGCGCGAAGCCAGCTCGGGCACGACGCCGCCATATTCGGCGTGCAGATCGACCTGTGTATGCACGACGTGCGCGCGCAGGCCAACCTGGCTGTCGTACAGGGCGACACCGGTTTCGTCACAGGAAGATTCGATGCCCAGAACGCGCATGGCTGGCTACTCGGCGAAAGCCGCCATTGTACGCGGAGGCAACGAGACACTTGGCGTCGGCAGAGAACCCGGATATACTGCTTGGCTTTCCGCTCACCGCAAGTCAAGGAACACCGAATGCCGGGTATTCGCCTCAAGGAAAACGAGCCGTTCGAAGTCGCAATCCGCCGCTTCAAGCGCACCATCGAAAAGGCTGGCGTGCTGACCGAGCTGCGCTCGCGCGAGTTCTACGAAAAGCCCACTGCCGAGCGCAAGCGCAAGCTGGCTGCCGCGGTCAAGCGCCATCACAAGCGCATCCGCAGCCAGATGCTCCCGCCCAAGCTCTACTAAGCTGCCCCGGTTCCCTTGCAAGCCTGCCTCGCTAACCGCGGGGCAGGCTGTTTGCTTTTGTGCGACCGCCGACGAGGAATGACGCCATGGGACTCAAGCTGCAGATCAACGAAGACATGAAAGCCGCGATGCGCGCGAAGGACGCACCGCGCCTGTCCGCCATCCGCCTGCTGATGGCCGCCATCAAGCAGCGCGAGGTGGACGAACGCATCGAACTCGACGATGCAGGCATCGTCGCGGTCATCGACAAGATGCTCAAGCAGCGCCGCGACTCGATCAGCCAGTACGAAGCTGCCAAGCGCCAGGATCTGGCCGATGCGGAAAAGGCCGAGATCGCCGTGCTGTCGGCCTACATGCCGCAGGCGCTGTCGGCCGAGGAAGTGGCGGCCGAGATTGCTGCGGCAGTGGCAACCACAGGCGCCAACGGTCCCGCCGACATGGGCAAGGTCATGAGCGTACTCAAGCCCAGACTCGCCGGCCGCACCGACATGGGACAGGCTTCCGGACTCGTCAAACAGGCTCTGAGCAAGGGCTAACTTACGCCCGTCGCATTGCGTTTTGGGAATTCGGGCAAACCGCGGTGGCTTGCCTATAATGGATCAGGGCCTCTCGACGAGGCCCGCTCCTTAAGGTGAGACAGGGCTTTGATCCCGCAGTCGTTTATCCAGGAACTGCTGAACCGGGTCGACATCGTCGACGTCGTCGACCGGCATGTACCGCTGAAGAAGGCCGGCGCTAACTATTCGGCCTGCTGCCCGTTCCATTCGGAGAAATCCCCGTCCTTCACCGTCAGCCCGACCAAGCAGTTCTACCACTGCTTTGGATGCGGCGCGCATGGCACGGCAATCGGGTTCCTCATGGAATATTCCGGCCTCAGCTACCCGGACGCGATTCGCGAACTGGCGCAGCAGATCGGCCTGAACGTGCCTCAGGACGAAACGCGGTCGCGCACCCCCAGGCCCGACAACACGCCACTGACCGAGTTGATGGCGCGGGCAGCAAAGTATTACCGCGATCAGCTCAAGGCTAGCAGCAAGGCGATCGACTACCTCAAGCGGCGAGGACTTACGGGGGAAATCGCGGCGCGATTCGGCCTCGGCTATGCGCCGGACGGCTGGCAGAACCTGGAGAGCGCGTTCCCGGATTACCGTGCTCGGGAACTGGCGGAAATCGGCTTGGTGATCGAGAACGAACAGGGCCGGCGTTACGACCGCTTCCGCGACCGCATCATGTTCCCGATCCTGGATGCACGCGGCAACGTCATCGGCTTCGGCGGGCGGATACTCGACCAGGGCGAGCCGAAATACCTCAACTCGCCCGAAACGCCGCTGTTCGAAAAGGGCCGCGAGCTCTACGGCCTGACGCAGGCACGCAACGCCATTCGCGACAGCGGCACGGTGATCGTCGTCGAAGGCTACATGGACGTGGTCGGACTCGCGCAACACGGCGTGGAGAACGTGGTCGCCGCGCTCGGCACCGCCACCACACCGACACACGTGCAGAAACTGCTCAAGCAGGCTGACCGGCTCGTGTATTGCTTCGACAAGGATGCCGCGGGCTTCAAGGCGGCTTGGCGCGCGCTTGAAGTCTGCCTCGAACACGTCGCCGACGGAAAACACATCGGCTTCGCATTCATGCCGGGCGACCAGGATCCCGACGAATACGTGCGCGAATTCGGTGCCGATTCCTTCAACCGCTTCGTCCGCCAGCCCAAGAGCCTGAGCGAATTCCTCACGACCGAACTGGCCAAGCGCAACAACCCGACCACGGGCGAAGGCAAAGCCGCCTTGCTCGGCGAAGCCCGGCCGATGGTCGAGCGCATCGGATCCCCCGTATTGCGCCTCGCGATCATCAAGGAACTCACGCGTATGACGGGGTTCGCGCAGCGCGAGGTCGAATCCGCCTGCGGGCTGAAACAATCGGCGAGCTGGGTGCGCCCCGGGGTCGCACCCGCGGCGCCGGCCTCGCGGCGAGCCCCTGCGTCGATCGCGCGCGCGCTGTTGAAGCTCGTTGCACGGCACCCGGAATGGGCAGCGCGCCTGCCCGTGGATCTGATCGAGTATGCCGGCCCGGAAGCGCCGGCACTTGCGGCCTTGACCGACGCGGTTTCGCTGGGCGAACTCGGCCACGGCGGGATTGCCGCAACGCTCGAATACTTCCGCGAGACGCCGCATGCAGCGGTGCTTGGCGAGGTTGTGGCGGAACTCGTGGACGAACCGATCGAGGACGAGGCCATGGAATCGATGTTCAACGACACGCTCGAAACCCTGCGCAGGGCCGGCGTTCGCAAGGCAATCGAAGCACTGATCGCGAAGGAGCGCGAGGTCGGGCTGAGCACCGAGGAACGCCACCGATACGTGCAGCTTATTGCGCAAAAACAGAAACTTGGCGCTGGACAAGCGCCCCCGGCACAGGATAGAATTGCAGGTTTTTCCGACTCTCCGACCGCCTAGTCGAGAGCCGACACACCACCTCCGATTAGAGGAAAACCATGGCCCGGGAAAAAGCCAAGCAGACTCCGAAAACCGACGCAAAGACGGCCGCGAAGAAAACCGTCGTGGAAGCGCGCAAGCCTGCTCCAGAAGCGGCGGCAAAGCCTGCGCCGGTAGCGCCGAGCAAGGCAGCCACGCGCCCCGCGGCATCCAAGGTCTCCGGGAAGGGAAAATCCGCGAAGGAAAAGCTCGCTGCGGCCGCGGAGGGTTCGAATGCCGCGCCGCTCGACGCCGATGCGCGCCGCACCCGGCTGAAGAACCTGATCGCGCTGGGCAAGGAGCGGGGTTTCCTGACCTACGCCGAAATCAACGACCACCTGCCGGACGACATGGTGGACGCCGAGCAGATCGAATCGATCATCTCGACCTTCAATGACATGGGCGTGCAGGTGTTCGACGAGGCACCGGACTCCGAAACCCTCCTGATGAACCAGGAAGTCCCGGCGGTCGTCGTCGACGAGGAAGTCGAGGAGCAGGCCGAGCAGGCGCTGTCGTCGGTCGATTCCGAATTCGGCCGCACGACCGACCCGGTGCGCATGTACATGCGTGAAATGGGCACCGTCGAACTGCTCACGCGCGAAGGCGAAATCGAAATCGCCAAGCGCATCGAGGACGGCCTCAAGCACATGATCCAGGCGATTTCGGCCTGCCCGACCACCATCGCCGAGATCCTCGACATGGCCGACAAGGTGTCGCGCGACGAGATGCGCATCGACGAACTCGTCGACGGCCTGATCGACCCGAACGCCGAAGAAGACCTGGAAGCCCTCGCCGAGTCCGAGGAAATGGACGTCGACGAGGACGAGGAGGAAGACGAGGACGGCGAAGGCGGTGCGGTCAGCGCCTCGATGCTGCAACTCAAGGCCGATGCGCTCGAGCGCTTCGAGGCAATCGGCGCGTTGTACCAGAAGATGCACAACGCCCTGGTCAAAAAGGGTTCGCAGGACAAGACCTACCTGAAGACGCAGCAGGCGATCTCCGCAGAACTGATGAACATCCGATTCACGGCGCGCATTACCGAGCGCCTGTGCGATTCGGTGCGCAGCATGGTCGAACAGGCACGCAGCCACGAACGCAAGATCCAGGACCTGTGCGTGAACAAGGCACACATGCCGCGCCCACACTTCATCAAGGTATTCCCGGGCAATGAAACCAACATGGAATGGCTGAAGGCCGAGATCACCTCGGGCAAGGCCTACGCCAGCGCCCTCATGCGTGCCGCGCCGGCGATCATCGAAGAACAGCAGAAACTGCTCGACCTGCAGACGCGCATCGGCATCCCGCTGCGGGAACTCAAGGACATCAACAAGCAGATGTCCACCGGCGAAGCCAAGGCCCGCCGCGCCAAGCGCGAGATGACCGAGGCCAACCTGCGCCTCGTCATCTCGATCGCCAAGAAATACACCAACCGCGGCCTGCAGTTCCTCGACCTGATCCAGGAAGGCAACATCGGCCTGATGAAGGCCGTGGACAAGTTTGAATATCGCCGTGGCTACAAATTCTCCACCTACGCCACCTGGTGGATCCGTCAGGCCATCACCCGTTCCATCGCCGATCAGGCCCGCACCATCCGTATCCCGGTGCACATGATCGAGACGATCAACAAGATGAACCGGATCTCCCGCCAGATCCTTCAGGAGACCGGCAACGAGCCCGATCCTGCCACCCTGGCCGAGAAGATGGAAATGCCCGAGGAGAAGATCCGCAAGATCCTCAAGATCTCCAAGGAACCCATCTCCATGGAGACCCCGATCGGCGATGACGACGATTCGCATCTGGGTGATTTCATCGAGGACAACGCCACCCTGGCCCCGGCCGAGGCAGCCCTGTATTCCAGCCTGCGCGACGCCACCAAGGAAGTCCTCGACTCCCTCACGCCGCGGGAAGCCAAGGTTCTGCGCATGCGCTTCGGTATCGAAATGAACACCGACCACACGCTGGAAGAAGTCGGCAAGCAGTTCGACGTCACCCGCGAGCGCATCCGCCAGATCGAAGCCAAGGCGCTGCGCAAGCTGCGTCACCCCAGCCGTTCCGAGCGGCTGCGCAGCTTCCTCGACAACGAGGCCTGACCTCACGGGCCGTCCCACCATGGTGGGGCGGCCCGCTGCGTTCCCCTTTCGGGCCCATAGCTCAGTTGGTTAGAGCAGGCGACTCATAATCGCTTGGTCGCGGGTTCAAGTCCTGCTGGGCCCACCATATGCATCAAGCACTTAGACCAACCCTTCGGGGTTGGCCTTTTGTTTTTTGTGGCCGTGTAGCCACTGTGTAGCCATTTTTCCGCAATCCAGATCAACGCAGAGGCGGAAAATTTCTGCTCTGAGGACCGGGAGAGGTTGCTAGACTGTATTTTTTTACAGTAAAAAAATGTACGCCCGAGTCCAAGTCCTTCGCCGAGGAGGGCGCAAGATCCCCGACCATGAGCAATTGCGCCCTGAGCACAAGATGGTCGGCTGTCTGGAGGTCACGGGGTCAAAGTGCATTCTTTGGCGAACGGGAAGCATGGTTTGGCCACCCATGGCCACCCTGCACAGCGCCCAGGTGCTCAGTGTCTTTGGTGATGAGATGTTCATCCGCGGCTTCGAGGAATGGAACGGTGCTGGCGTCCTGCAGGAATGGCGCTGCAGCGTCATGTCAGGGTCGGAGTTTCATAGCCCGGCTTCTCGGTAGGCACTTGCAGCGCTACGCTTCGCTCATGTGCGCGAACTACCGCCCCTCCACTCGTGAATCCCTGGCGGCGTTCCCGTT
>JAEUNL010000010.1 GCA_016791115.1 Rhodocyclaceae bacterium | reverse complement strand
CGCCTCGTCGGCCGCGTTGTCGATCACCTCCTGCACGATGTGGCAGGGCGAATCGGTGCGCGTATACATGCCCGGGCGCTCGCGCACCGGCTCCAGGCCCTTGAGCACGCGGAACGAGGCTTCGGTATAGGAATTCTGGGTGGCCATGTCAGGGGTTCGAATTGCGTCAGGCGCGCATTTTATCGTTCTTCGCGGGCGGGGCTGGCGAAATCGGGTTGGGCGGGTGGGGGGCGGCCCAAGCCACGGGGCGGGAACCGGAAGGGGAAGCGCGCGAACCAGACCTTGGTGCTATGGCAAACCCGTATCCAGTTCGGCTAAGCTCTGCGCAACGGGTTTGGCCCCGCGTTTATGTGCGCCAAAAAAGACAGCTCCTGAAATCACCTTGCTACTCAATACACTGCAAGCTCGGATGTCCCATGTTTTGGCGCAGCGCCGATGTCATGGCGACAGCAATGTCGTCAGAAAACAAAGTGGTGCCGCATGACTGATCTCGTCAATTTTCCGCCGACGCCAATTGCAGGCACTGTCGCTGGTCATCTCGCCGACTGGGAGAAGCTTGAAAACTATCGGCTTCAGGAACAATCGTTGTCTCTGCTGTTTCATCAATTCTGTCCGTCAAACAGCGAACTTGAGCATGTCTTGCTGAAGGTCAGCGCGCTGAATGACTTCTACAGCACAAACATCTTCGACACCTATTCTGTCGCAAAGCACATTGTTGGGTTGGGGGTAGATAGGCGTCTTGCTTCACACGACCTGTCGCTTGTGAACGAAATAGCTGCCATCACGATCAAAGGCAAACCGAAGAACTTCTATTCCTTCGCCACCAAGTTTTGCAGCCACCATCAAGCCGACGTGTTCCCGATCTTCGATTCGTATGTCGAGAAGATGCTGTGTCACTTTTCCAGGTTTGATCGCTTTGCCAAGTTTTCAAAGCGCGACCTAAGAGACTATCGCCGTTTCGTTCAAATAGTTCACAGCTTTCGCAGCCACTATCGGCTCGATCAGTATTCTCTCCGCCAAATAGACATCTACCTATGGCTCGAAGGAAAGAAGTACTTTCGCCGTGAAAACTGAAGGAAGAACAAAAGCGACTCGAGTGATTTCCGCGGAACGCAACCTACGTTAGACCAGTTCAACTTGACTCCTTCAATTCACCCAAACTCATGGCCGACGAATCCCAACAAAGCCCATTAATTGACGCTCTGCGCTGGTACGACGACGAATCGAGGTCAGCGCGAGCAAGTCGAATCGAATGGGCTTCATCCCTCTATCAGTCGCGGGGTATGGTGTCCGGAGAACTTGTTCAACTCAGTTTGATGGAAGAAAGCCGTGTTTGCTTTGTTAACGGGCAGTTTCTCGCCTGCGTTCTCTGCGCAACCTCCGCTGTAGAACATCTCCTTGTTGCAGAACTCGAGGCGAAGGTTATGCTAGGCGGCAAGACAACGCTCGGCCCACTGATTCAGAAGGCTCGCGACGTAAATCTGTTCCAGCCCCCCGTCATCCAACGATTGCAAACGTTGAATGAGCTTCGTAACCCCTTGGCACATCGTCGCGATCCTGGAGACGAGAGCACATTTGCCATCAGGTATCTTCAACACAAAGTTCATCCAAATGCGCTAATGGAGAACGATGCTCGCATCGCTATAGGGGTGATGTATGAAATTTTTCTGCTTCTCCTCAGGCCAGCAACTAAATAAACCAAAGGGGGCCGGCTCGAATAACTTCGTGGAAAGCAACCAACGGTAAGACAATGCGAACTTGCCCACTTTAATCCTCGCTAAAACACTCGTTATGCGGCTCACATTTGCGCCCAATCGGAGGTTTAGTCAATGGGCTTCTATCTTAGAAAGAGCGTCAGTGTTGGGCCGCTACGGTTCAATCTCTCCAAGTCAGGAATCGGAGTATCGGCTGGTGTAACTGGCCTTCGTTTTGGCGCCGGCCCACGAGGTAACTACGTCCACATGGGGCGCGGCGGCCTTTACTATCGCGCTACGCTGCCACCTTCCTCGTCGCCGCGGCAATTACCACCTCAGCCGATTCCGCCATCGGCACCTGAAATACCCCCTGGGACTCATGCTCCTCTTGAGGAAATCGAATCCGCCGATGTTTCTCAAATCGTCGATTCGTCATCCCGAGAGCTTCTAGATGAGCTAAACCGAAAACGCGCGAAAACCCGCCTATGGCCGTTCGTTGCGGTCGCCTCAGTCGTGGTGCTTGGCCTTGGCATCTTTTCAGGATGGGCCGCTTGGCTCGTAGGCATACTTGCAATCGTCGCTGCTGCTGGAACGTATGCAGCCCATACTCGAGACGCCCTACAGAAAACCGTTGTGCTCTTCTATGACTTCGATTCCGATATGGAAGCAGCCTACGCTAAACTCCACGCGGCCGCGAGCCAACTTGCCAGTTGTGCGGCGGCTTGGCATATCGAGGCATCTGGAAAAGTACACGATCGAAAATACCATGCGGGAGCAAGCGATCTTGTCCGCCGAAAGAGCACTTCCATTCGTAGGGAAGAACCACCATACGTCAAGACGAACATCGAAACCGTCGCTGTTGGTGTAGGTCGTCAAACACTTCATTTCTTCCCTGACCGCGTTCTCGTATATGACCAAAGCCGCGTAGGTGCGGTTGGCTATCAAGAGCTGCGAGTGGAAGTAGGCACAACTCGATTCATCGAAAGCGAGTCAGTTCCCCGGGATGCTGAAGTCGTTGCCCGAACTTGGAAGTACGTCAACAAGTCTGGCGGCCCCGATAAACGATTCAAGGACAACAAGGAACTGCCCGTCTGCCGATACGAGGAAGTCACTCTGTCGAGTCAGTCTGGGCTAAATGAGGTGCTTCAACTTTCCCGTTGCGGTGCCGGAGACGGTCTCGCTGAGGCCATTTCTTTGCTGGGCAAGAGCATGCCCAAGGAAGGTGCCCGTGCTTCACAAGCTGCATAGCCCTGCGGTCCACCGGACGGTGCGCGATAGATCCGCGCAGCGCCAGTGACCTCCACGTTCGGGTTACACATGAAAGACGCCGCTATGCTCGTCAGCGGGTTTGTTGGTGGCTTATTCCTCGGCTATCTGACGGCCATATTTGCGTTCCTCGTTTGGCGGCTCATCAGGGAAGGTTCTGATAGCCCAAAACGAATGGCGATTCCTGCGCTCTTTCTTCTCAGCATGTTTGGAACCACCTTGGTTTATCTAGCTGTGGTGGTATTTCAAAGCTGGCCGGTGCTTATTGGCGCAGCCATCACGTTCGCTCACGGCGCTCGCCCGCTTTTTTACGAACGACGAAGAATTTGATGAAGCGCCCAAACCCTAACAGCTTAAAGGGCTCCTTCAATTCTTCTTGGCTTTCAAGTGTCGGTTAGATTTCGCGCAGTGATACGATGCTGGGGATTGTGCGACTGGTAAAAGCATTGGAGGGCGCCATGGAAGAAAAACTTGGGACATCTTCGGCATCGAGCCGCGCGCCTTCACAGGCACAGAAGCCCGATACATCATCGGCTTCAAATCGACTGACGAACTCCGAAATCGAGCAACTAAGGCGCGACAAGAAAGAGTTGAGCGCCTTGGCTCGAAAGGCGTTTCGGCAGCCGAAGCAAGCCTAGCCCTTTCCCGCCGCAGCGAAATCGACCGCCCCGATCCGAACACGGACGCGGATGGCGCGCGTTTCGATCTCGCTCAACCCGGCGTATCATCGACTCAGCCCGCCCCCACTCAAGGAGCGCAGGATGAGTCAGAAGCCGTCGCCGCCCTCAACGCCTACCTTTCCCAAGCTGCAGGAAGTGGATTCCGATACGCTCAAGGAAATCTGCTGGACACTGGCGTTCGAGGAACAGAAGCCCTGCTCGTCGGACGAATCGCCTCCGTCTTCGGAAAGCGAATCGTCTACGTCAAACCCGTCGAAGGGAACCAGTTCAACAGGATCGTAGCGGGTACAGGCTTAGGCTTGAACTGTTTGCAACCGAACGGTGATCAACAATAGTGAGAAGTGCCGACCAATTTGTATTTTTTGGCCCGCGAGACGTGCATCAGAAGCTCAAACTCAGTCTGAAATCGAAGGCGATACTGATGACCGTCCCGGAAGGGATGCGCCCGGCAGTGTTGAAGGCCGCACGGAAAAGGACGCGGCAGTTTATGGATGCGAAGATGGCTTTGCCCTCAAACCCGAAGCCGAGCAAGTCAAGATAGGCTGGCACAGCGGTTCTTGATTTCCCTGTTCGTGCACTCCGGGTTAGCACAACCAAGCCCCCTTGATTGCTGAGAGTCCAAGCGTCACGCGGCTGTCATTTGGGATTGGGATCAAAATGAGCAATTAGTAACCGGGGACGGACCACGATTGATTTTCGCTGGATAGGCCATGCCGCGAGGATCGGCATCGGTCATTCGTGATTGCAACGACCTATGCCGGCAGGCCTGTCGTCCCCTTAACTATCGGCGCCTCGCTTGGGTCAAAGTGTTCCGCAAATTCACTTCAACCCCGCCACCTCACAGTGTCGGGGGGTCTGCTAGATGGTTCTCAGGCTCGAATAGTTCCGTGGCTGGAGGCATGCAGCTCATGTCGGAATCAACTCGCCCCCGGACGCTAAGGTTCGCTGTCGTTCCGTTGCGAGAACCTGGCGTGCTGGCGCGATGAATCGATTGACCCGGTATGTTTCCGTTGGGGTTGGTTCGGCGCTACTGCTCGTCGCGTCCAGCCTTGGGTGGTATGCGCTGTCGACGCCGCCTGTCGAGAACCTGCCGCTCCCCCCGGAACTCATCAGCATCTCGTCGGCCGAAGGGCAGCAACTTCTCGCCCTGGCCGAGAGCAAGGCGGACTATGCGCAGCTCGCGCCTCATCTGGTTGCGCAGGCCCGCAGGGCCTTCTGCGGCCCGGCCACGAGCGCGGCCGTGATCAACGCGGCCCGCCGGCCGCAACCCCTGGCAACCCAAGCCTCGCTCTTCAACGCGGCAGCCAGCGCGGTCAAGAGCGAATTCGCGGTGTCGTTCAGCGGACTCACGCTCGAGGAACTTGCAGCATTCATGCGCGCGCATGGGCTGCAGGTTCAGGTCGTGCACGCCGGTGAGTCGGGCCTCGCCGCGTTCCGCGAGGCCGCCCGCGCAACGCTGGGCGAACCGGGCACCTTCCTCATCGCCAACTACGATCGACGGGTGCTGAAGCAGGCAGGCGAAGGGCATCTCTCCCCGGTCGGCGCATTTGACGCGAAAACGGACCGGGTGCTCATCCTCGACGTTGCGACCCGGAAGTATCCCTACACGTGGGTTCCGGTGTCCATGCTTTGGGCCGCCATGAATGCCATCGACGCCGACGCCGGGCAGACGCGCGGTTACCTGCTGGTGGCGACCGGTACAGACTGAAGGGTTCAGGCTCGACGGGTTTCCTGCCTGCTTGGCGGAACCAGACGGGACGAGAATTCGACCCGACTGCCTCTTGTGCCAACTCACGCCGATCAGCCGTGCAGAAGTGAGGGCGATCATGCGTTTCATGCAGTCACGGGCCATGGTGGCACTGGCGTTTTCGGGGGCGGCGCTGGCGGCGCCCAGGCTCGCGGCGGAGAAATTCGTTGATCTGCCGGCGGCGCGCAAGGCGTTCCGCCGGTAGCCAAGGCGGCATGTCTTGGGCCGGCGCGAGTCGGGTAGGATGGCGGCCGAAGTCAGCGCGCGTTGCGCTCGTCCTCTCGGAGTTCGCCACCATGTCGTATCGAAGCACTGTCGCCATCCATGCCGGTTTGTTCGCCGCGGCGCTGTTCGGAATCACTGGCGCGATGGCCGCCAATGCGGCTCAGCCGGAATCATCGATGCCCGCCGTGCAACGCGACGCCATCGTCGCGAAGATCGTTGCGCTGGCGGCAGGCCACGATGCCGGCCCGCTGGCGTCGGGCTTCGTCGAGGCACTGGACGCGAAGGTTCGCGCGAAAGGCGCGCAACTGGGCCAGGTGATCCGGCCCGCCAACCCCGTGCGCGGTCAGCTCACGGTATCGGCGGTGGTGCCACCGTCTGGCAAGTCGGCCAATGCCAACATTCCGGTGTGCGTCGAACACGGCGACAGCGTGCTGGGCACCTTCTTCATCACGCCGGCCGGCGCGGTGGTGGCCAATGCGTCGGAACCGTCGTCGTCGACGGCCGGCGGCAGCGACCTGAACTGCATGCCGTGGATTCGGGCGCGCGCGAAGGCGATCCTGATCTCGCCCTGAGGCGACGTCGCTTGGGGCGGCTATCCGCCGCGGCGGGAAGCGGTTGCGCCGGCCGCGTGGAACCGTAAAGGCCAAGCGCGCCCCTGTGGATGTGCGACCGGATGAAGCGCGGCGCTGCGTCGTCCGATCCTCGGACGCCGGTCGCGACATCGGACGCCGGCCCGACGCGCGGCTTGCGGCCAAGTGCTTGAATCGCCGCGCCAACCTCCCGGGGTCGTGGTGCGCGTGCGCGTGGCATGCGAGTTGCGATGGTGATCGATGTGAGGGCCGCAATGCGACGGCTCTCGATTCGACGGACGCGCGGGAGCATGGAAATGGAAGGAACGCTGAGCAAGGCCACACTGGTGCGCGAGAACCAGCGCTTTCGCGGCACCGGCGGCCGCAGCGAAGAGAATCGCCCGGCGGGCTTCCGGCCGGCTTTCCTCGATGCCGAGACCCGCATCATCTACCCTTCGCGCTTTGGCGACGGCATGCCGGCGCCGTTTCACTTGCTCGACGGCCTGCCCGACGAGGTCGTGCTGGCGCGCCACGCGTCGGGTCGCGTGGCGCAGGTCAAGGCCTCGGTGATCTCGGGCTTCGTGCGCGACGCGCACTTCTATACGCGCGAAGAGGCGGCACGCTGCGTCAGCGAGGCTTGCGCCTGATCCGCCGTTTCCGCTCCTTGTGCCGAACGGATTGCCGGACAGCCGCCACTCCCTCGCCACAACCTGCATCCACAGGCGCTCTCCGGCCTGCCTTCGCCACCTGCGCCATTTCGCGAGGCCTGCAGGGCAGCCAGGCTGCGGATGGCCTGTTTACGTGCCTTCCAGCGGTGCCGTTTTAGATTTTCGCGTGGTTCGAATGCCGCTGCGCGCTAATTGCGCCGGCCGAGCAACTGGGAGACGTGCAGGCTGTAGGTCAGCACCCGCAGCAGCCCGAGCGGTGCAATGACGCGTGCATTCTGGATGCGGCGCCGCTTGGCGAGCATGCGCGGCAGTTCGCGCAGGGCGTCGATCTTGGCGAGGTAGGCGACGCGGAACTGCCCGCGCGCCATCAGCACGAGGATCGACATCAGGTTGGCCGCGAGGTGCAGCGGCAGGAACAGCCAGAACAGCAGGCCGGGCATGTTCTTGCAGTACACCCAGATCATGTTGCGGTGGCCGTGGTAGGAGGCGAAATCGCTGCGCTGGCCGGTGGTCGAGCCGCCGGAGTGCAGGGCGCGTGCGGCCGGAATGTGCAGGCTGCCGAGCCCCATGAGTTGCAGCCGCAGGCCGAGGTCGACATCCTCGAGGTAGCAGAAAAAGTCGCGGTCGAAGCCGCCGCAGGCGTCGAAGGCGCTGCGGCGATACAGCGCCACGGCGGCGCAGGGCGAGACGATGGGGCGCGGTGCATTGCCGAGGTCGGCGACCGGTTCGCCGTAGCGGCCGCGCCAGGCCATGCCGGCCGGGTTGTAGCAGTCGCCGATGCCGTCGAAGTGCTTGCCGTCGGGGAACAGCTGGGTGACGCCGAAGGCGCCGCAGTCGCGGTGCGCTTCGGCGGCGTCGACCAGCAATTGCACGCAGTCGGGCGCGAGCAGGGCATCGGGGTTGACGGTGAGTATGTAGGGTGCGTCGGTGTCGATCGCCGCCGCGGCGTTGTTGCCGCCGGCGAAGCCGAGGTTCTCGGGCGAGCGCGCGACGCGCACCGCGGGGTAGGCCAATTCGATTTCGCGCAGCGTTGTCGACGTCCAGGCTTCGCTGGCGTTGTCCCACACGACGATCGAGATCGCCGGGAAGGTTTGCGCTTGCAGCGCCTGGATGCACGGCACCAGCCAGTCGCCGGAATTCCAGCTGACGATGATGGCGAGGACGCGCGGCGGGCTGTCGGGCGTGCTCAAGGGGGACTGGCAACTGCTGTGGCGGGTGCGGCTGTCGTCGCTGTGGCCGGCAGCTTCGAGACGATCGCCTGGCCAGTGGGCAGGGCGAGCGGGCGCTCGGGCTTGTCGGCGAAGAACTGGTCGACCGCGGCGCGCGCGCCGGGGCAGGTCCAGAAGCCGTAATCGTCGAACACCATCATGCCGCCCGGCACGAGCCGCGGATAGATAAATTCGCAGGCCGAGAGGATGCCTTCGTAGATGTCGAGGTCGACATGGGCGAGGCGGACGGTGCAGTCGGCGAGGCCGGCGAAGGTGTCGGGCACGAGGCCGGGGCGGTAGTCGATCCACGGCTCGTTGCCGACCAGGGATCTCACCGCATCGAGCGAGGTGTCGGAGAAATCGCCCTCACGATGCAGGTCGAGGTCGTCGCGCGTGGCGGGCATGCCCTGGAAGGTGTCGAACAGCCGCATGGCGGTGCGGTCCGCTTCGCCTGCGCCCGCGCTCGCCTCGATCAGCCGGCGCAGCATCAGCGCGGTGCCGCCCTGGAACACGCCGGCTTCCCACACTTCGCCACGCAGAGTACGCGTCTGCTCGAAGGCGGTCTTGAGCACCCACAGCCGGTCGCGCGTGACCAGGGTGAGCCGCCCCTTGGCGAGCAGGGTGGTGACGAGATCCTCGATCAGGTCCGATTTCATCCACGGCTGGAACGTCGCCCAGGCGTTGGCGTAGGGCGCGTAGAGATCCTGGTCGGTGATCGTCGATGACGGATGAACGATCTTCTGCACCATGTAACCGGCTGCCTGCAGCATCTCGCGGCAACGGGCGAGTTCCTGCTGGCCTTCTTCGGTGTCGTCGGTCCACACCGCGGGCGGATCGTCGAGCTTTGCGACGATCTCGGCCGCTTGCGCCAGGTCATCGACGACGTGTGTCGCGTGTTCTGTCGATTGGTCGGGATATTTGTCCGAGCGCAGCAGCAGGCGGGTCTCGACGCCGGCGTCGAAGGCGGCCTGCAGATCGCCGGCCTTGTCGCCGAGCGCCACCGATGCGGCCATGTCGATCGCATGCTCGCGCGCAGCGCGCAGGAACATGCCGGGATTCGGCTTGCGGTCCTCGGACTCGGTGCGGTATTCGCCGATGCCGTGTTCCGGGTGCGTGGGGCAGTGATAGACGTCGAGTATCGCCACGCCCTCGGCCTCGAAGCGTGTGCGCATCCAGGCTGTAAGGGTCTGGAACTGTTCCTCGGTGAACTTTCCGCGGCCGATGCCGGCCTGGTTGGTGACGACGACGATGTGGAAGCCGCGCATGATCGCGTGCCGGCACAGGTCGAAGATGCCCGGCACGAACTCGAACCGCTCGGGCGTGTGGACGTAACCGTGATCGACGTTGATCACGCCGTCGCGGTCGAGGAAGACGGCCCTGATGCGATTCATGCAGAGAATCCGGAGAAGAGTTGTTGTGCGCGGCGATAGTCTTCAGGCACGCCGATGTCGATGAACAGGCCGTGGGCCGTGACCACGGAGAAATCCGTTTCGAGCACGGCCGGGGCGAGGTAGTCCTGCTCTAGCGAGAACGCGCGTCCGGGTTCGAAGGCGTCGAGCGCGATGCGCGGCAGCAGATAGACACCGGCGTTGATCAGCCCGGGGCCGGCGATGCCCTTTTCGCAGAAGCGGGTCACGCGTCCGTCCACCACGTCGAGCCGGCCAAAGCGCGAGGTGTCGTCCACTTCGCGGGCGACGATGACCGGGGTGTGGCGTTCGCGCCAGATGCGTTCCAACCCGGCGGCGTCGAACTGCACGAAGGTGTCGCCGTTGAGCACGTAGGCATGGTCTTCGGTGACGTGCTGGAGCGCTACGCGCGTGGCGCCGCCGGTGGCGAGCGGTTGCAGCTCGATTGCGTATTCGATCTGCATGCCCCGGTGGTGGGGGCCGAAATGATCGACGATGGTCTGCGCCATGTGCCCGACCGAGAGCACGATGCGCTCGAATCCCGCATCGGCCAGCGCCTGCAGCAGGTATTCGAGGAAGGGCCGGCCGGCGACGGGCGCCATGGGCTTGGGCACGTCGGCGACGACGCTGCGCAACCGGCTGCCCATTCCGCCCGCGAGAACGATCGCCTGCATGGTCGTCAGGACGCGCGGCGCCGGCAGGCGGCGCGGCAGTGCGGCCGGTTCAGCGCACGCGCCATGCCTGGCTCCCGGACTTGGTGAAATGGCAGCTGAACACCTGCCCGGCATGGGCGGCGAGCGCACGCGCGACGCGGGGTTTCGCTTCGGGGGCGACGAAGAACATCATGAAGCCGCCGCCACCGGCGCCGGAGACCTTGCCGGCACGTGCGCCGGCCTGCAAGGCGTCTTCGTAGATGCGTTCGATGTGCGCATTGGAGATGCTCGATGCGGTGCGCTTCTTGGAATCCCAGGACGCCCTCATCGAATCGACGAAGCTGTCGAAATCGCCCTTGAGCAGCGCGGCTTTCATGCGCACGGCTTCTTCCTTGACCGAGAACAGCGCCTCGATCGGTGCCCTGGCGCCTTCGCGGATGTTGCGCACCTGCTGGTCGATGATGTGGGCCGATTCGCGCGAGACGCCGGTGAAGAACAGCAGCAGCGAGGATTCGAGTTCGGAGACGATCCAGGGCTTCATGCGCAAGGGATTCACCAGCACGTGCCCGTTGTCGCCGAATTCCATGAAGTTGAAGCCGCCGAAGGAGGCCGAATACTGGTCCTGCTTGCCGCCGGCGAGGTCGAGGTCGATGCGCTCGATCTCGTAGGCGAGGTGCGCGAGTTCGTATTCGCCCAGCGGCAGGTTGAAGGCTTCGACGAAGCCGTGGAGCATGGCGACGACCAGCGTGGACGAGGCGCCGAGCCCGGAGCCGGGGGGCGCGTCGGAGTGCGTGACCAAGCGCACGCCGAACGGACGGCCGCCGCAGAAGTCGCGCACGACGCGGCGGTAGACGCCGCGGTGCAGGGCGAGCCGCGGGTCGACGGCATCGAGATTGTCGGGCGTGCCTTCCCATGTGGCGTCTTGGTCCGCGCCCTCGAAGCGGATCACGGGTTCTTCGAGCAATTCGACCGATGCGTAGGCGTAGAGGTCGATCGTGGCGTTGAGCACGTAGCCGCCGTGCAGGTCGCAGAACGGCGAGACGTCGGTGCCGCCGCCGGCCAGGCCGAGCCGCAGCGGCGCACGTGCACGCAGGACGGGGCCGGTGCGCGCCGGGGGCGTCAGGTCAGATTTCGGCATCATTCTCGAACGGCGGGCGCGCGCCGTTGCCGGCCTTGAGTGCAGCGTGGTCGTCGCGATACTGGTTGAGGTGCAGGCGGATTTCGCGGGGCGGTTGTTCCATCGGGGGAACCCGTCCGAGTGCGGCCTGTTCGTGCGTCGTGCGCTTGCGCACGACGAACTCGATGCCGCATTCGCCAACCGGCGTGAGCGTCTGGTCGAAGCGGGGCAGCGACTCGCGGAAGCCGGCGGTGAGCAACTGGACGCGCAGGACCTGCGCCGTGTCGTCGAGCCCCGCGAGCAGTTCCAGCACGTTGATCGAGCGCGGGCTCCATGAGGCGCGCTTGTGAATCGTGAAGGTCCACTTGTGGTCGCGATTGAAGGTGCTGGGAAAGACGCCCTGTTCATAAAGATCCTCGTCGGGCACCGTGACGACCAGATGCCCGCCCGGCTTCAGTACGCGGAACCAGTTGTGCAGCCCCGTGCGCGGATCGACGAGATGTTCCAGGCAGTGGCTGGAGTGCACGAAGTCGAGCGCGCCGTCGGGTATGCCGTCGAGGTACTGCGCATCGCCGTCCTCGAGATCCCAGGTTCGCACCGACGTCATCAGCGGAAACAATTCGACATAGAGCGCGAGCGGATCCGGCTTGCCGCCGATGTCCACGCCCGTGCCGCGAAAGTAGCGCGTCAGGAAATCCGCATCGCGGATGCGCCGGGCGATCGATTTGCTGCATTCCTTCATGTGGAGCCTCTGGCAGGGTCTATACGAGTCCGAGTTTGCGCAGGCGGCGCTCGTAGAGGTCGCCGATGCGGGTGGCGTTGAAACCCTCGCGCATCGTCGCGCGGGCGCGTGCGCCGATGGCGTCGGCAAGCGCGCGGTCGGCGGCCAGCCGCTTCATGTGCCATGCCGCATGTTCGGCGTCCGGGTCGGCCCATTCCTGGCCTGTCGGGAAAACGTATTCCGTTTCGCCCACCGGCACCAGCCGGTAGCGTACCGGGCAGGCGTTGTGCTCGTTGGCGAAGTCGGTCGTGCCGGAATAGTCGGTCAGGATCACCGGTTTGCCCAGGTACATCGCCTCGGCCGGGCCGCGGCCGAAACCCTCGGAGCGGTGCAGCGAAACGAAGCAGTCGCACACGTCGAACAGTTGCAGCACTTCATGGCGGTCGAACGTGCGATTGATGATTGCGATGCGCGGATCTCCGTCGATGGCCTGCTGGAGTTCTCGCCAGCGGGGATTCGATTCGTCGGCGTTCATCGCCTTGAGGACGAGGCCCGCTTTCTCGGCGCCGGTCGGGAACGCGGCGCGGAACGCGCGCACCGCCGCGAGCGGATTCTTGCGATCGACGTAGGACAGGAAATCGAAGGTGTACAGGAACAGGAAGGCGTCGTCAGGCAGGCCGAACTGCGCGCGCGTGCCGGGTGCGAATTGCGGCAGTTCGACGCACAGCGGCATGTATTCCACCCGCACGCGGGCGCGCTCGGCCAATGCCGACTGGATGAAGCGCGACGGCGCCCACAGTTCGTCGACCAGCGACATCGGCGCATCCCACTCTTCGGGGCAGTGCGCGAGTTCCCAGGCCCAGTAGCCGATGTTGTAGCGCCGGTCGAAGAAATCGCGGCCAAGCGTGAGCAGCGCCAGCAGCATCTGGTCGGCGTTGACATGGAACAGGTTGCACTTGTACCGATTGTCGTGAATGAAGCGCGATTCGTCGGCAGTGGCATTCTGCCGCCCCGGCAACTGCTGGCCGTAGTTGTAGATGCCCCACGCCAGGGGCCGTCCTTCGAGCGTGGCCGCCGTCATGCGCACGTGTTCGCCCATGCCGATTTCGGCGCGTGCATAGCCGACCAGCGTGACGCCGGCATCGCCGGCAACATCGATGTCCGGCACTCGGGGCGGGTTGGCGGATGCGATCGGTGCGACAGGTTGCGCGCGCGGCGCCATGCGGGCTTCGAAGCGAAGTGCAGCGCGCAGCGCCCCCTGCCAGGCGGCGACGCCGGCTTTCCTCACCAGCGCCGGCAGCGCACGACCCAGCGAGCGTGCCGCGGATTCGGACCGGAGCAGCAGGCCGTAGGGCCCGGCCGCGCCGGCTTCGCCCGACTGGGCATCGCGGCTGGAGGACGCCGCCGATGCGCCCGGCGCCGCGGGGGTGATGCCGTACTCACGAAACGCCGAGACCTGGAACCAGTCGGCGAAGCGGCGCTGTCCCGCTTCGGTGTCGAGGTCGAAGGCACTGCGCAGGTCGGGGCGCGCCATCCAGACCAGATGCATCATGCGTGAAATTTGGACGCCCTCGATCTGCTTCGCGAGGGGGGCCGGTGCGTCGAGCCATTGCATGTTCATGTTGCCGGCCCTCAGAAGCGACGCAGCAGGCCGGCCTTGTAGGCGACCCAATGGCGCTTGAGCCAGCCGCGCAGCGGCGCCGGGAACCACGACCGGTAGCGCGAACCGGCCTGCTCGATCGCGAGCATGCGTCGATAGCGGCGCGTCGTTGAGCGGGCGGCGCGATCCGACGCTGGCATGGGGGCGGCGTCAGGGGGAACGGCGCCCTGCGTAGAATGGGCGGCCATCGTGCCGCCGACGACCGCCGCCGGCAGGCCGTATTCCCGTCCTGCGGACGCCTCGAACCAATGGAGGAAGCTGCGCCGACCCTCGCGCGTGTCGAGGTTGAACAGCGACTGGATGTCGGGCCGGATGCGATGAATCTCCTGCATGACGCGGCTGATCGGCAGGTCAGGCATCGCCACAAGGCCGCTAGCGGGCGCGTTGCAAATTGCCGCGGCGCCGACGGCGAACGGCGAAAGGCTGCCGAACTCGCCGGGCGCATGGTGCCGGCGATAGACCTTGCGCACGATCTCGGGGATCGGCGTGCCGTCGTCGAACGCGCCGTAGGCGTACGGCGTCTTGCGGTTGTGCTGCCAGCCGGCTTCATTGACCTGCCGAACGTAGTCGCGCACCAGTTCGCGCACGGCAGGCAGGTCCGCGAGATCGAAGCGGTCCTGGTGCTTCGAGAGGATGTCCGGTGCCGCCGGATTGACGCCGCTGAAGTGGAAGAACGCGAGCGGCTTGCCGTTGCAGCGCGGCTTGCCGTCTTCCGCCGGTTCGACCTTGCGTTCGGTCAGATTCCAGTAGGCGACGTTGTAGCCCGGATGGCGCAGCACCGCGAGGCGCTCGACGTGGCACGGTAGCAGGTCGCACCACTTCTGATCGACGAACAGCGCATTGGGGATGTCGTTGAGGCACTCGGTAGCCATGCGGCGTGCCCACCAGTCGAGATACTTTGCCGACTCGTCGCAGCGCGCCACGGCAAGGAAGCCGAGGTTGAACACCCCAGCCTGCAGCAGGTGCCTGTCGTTCGGCCGGCGGCCGTCCTCGAGCGGCGACATGACGTGCGGCGTGGCGACGACGGACGCGCCATCCGCGAGCAGGCGTTCGACTTCGCTCAGGGCGCCATAGCACCGGATGTCCGGGTCGAGGTAGATCACCGCATCGGCATCGGTGTTGGCGAACAGCCACTTGAACATGCTTGGCTTGACCGCCGTGTTGAACTCCATGATGTCGTAGCGGAACGCGAAATCCTCGAAATGCGGAATGCCGATCTGGTCGGCGCGCACAACATGGAAGTGATCCGCGCGCTCCGACGAATCCCCTTGTGGAACGTCGGCGAGGCACAGGTAGCGGGAGAAGCCGGGGTTGGTGTCGCGCAGCGAATCCAGCAGAACGCGCACATAGGCGCCGTAATTGCCGGAGGCGATCGTGAAGCAGGCGATTCGCATGGGATTTGCAGATTGACGCGGAACGGGCGAGGCGCCGTTATCCAGTTTGGTCGACAACATGTCAGGCGATGGCTCCGCTCTGGCCGGCGATCGGCGCGGAGGCGATCCGGCTGCCGAGGCGGCGCCCGAGGTTCTGCGAGGGGCGTTCGACGAATCGGAAAAATGCCCAGCAGATTGCGTAGCCGATCACGATCGTGCCGGTCAGCGCAACGAGGTACGGCGCGCCCGCCTTCTGCAACCAGAATACGAGGTAGAGGCCGGCGGTACCTTCGAGCAGGTAGATGCCGTAACTCTTCTCAGCGATCGAGCGAAACACCGCGCCCGGCCGGATGTCGAGCGACAGTGCAATGACGAAAAGCAGCAGTGCATAGGCGAAGTTGACGAGATAGGAGTTGTCCATCGGCAGGAACTGCGTGTGGATGCGCTGGATGCCGAACACGATCGCGCCGAAGCAGAGTGCCGCGAGGGCAAGTGCGGCGCCATTTCCGATGCGGCGGGTTGCCCGCAGGTAGATCACCTGGCCGATGAGCAGGTAGGGGACATAGGCGGCAGTGGCGGCAAACAGGAAATAGGTGCTGCCGAAATCCTTGCATGTGAGGATGACCAGCAGGACCAGCGATCCGGCGAGCACAGGGGCCAACGCCGGGAAGGACCGCAGCGTCCGCATCTGCAGCACCACAAGGCCGTAGAAGAGCAGTTCCACGACCAGGCTCCAGGCTACGCCGAGGGTCACCACCTGCGGCGACTGGAAGTAGTTGAGCAGGGTGAATGAAAGCAGCACCTGACCCGGCGTGAATTCCAGGCCGTTCTGCATTCGCAGGATGACGACGGCGACCACTATTGCGACGATCAGCGGCGGGTAGATGCGGAAGACGCGCCGGACCATGAACTCCAGCGGCTTTTCGCGGTAGGCGACGTGCGTGATGATGAATCCGCTGACGAGGAAAAAGAGGCACACCCCCATCCAGCCGAAGTCCTGGATGATGCCGAGCGGCTGGACCACGTATTGCGTCACAGCCTGGTAGAACGGCTCTGTCTGGCCGGTTCGCTTGAGGTAAAGCCCGACAAGGTGGTCGTACGCCACCATGAGCACGGCGACCGAGCGCATGACGTCGAGGAACTCGATTCGGGCGTCAGGGCTGACGGTCGCAGGCCCGGCGCCATTGGGAATGCTTCCGCTCATCCGCGCGATCTCCGCATCATGCGGCGCATGAGATTCAGTGCGCGGTAGGGTTTGCTCCGCTTGATCGTTTCGAGCTCCGACGCCACCGATCCGAGATCGCGTTGCGTCTTGTCCAGTTCGTTCGCAAGGCTGGCTGCATAGGCTTCGGCCGCGCTCGCGCGTTGCCCGAGTGCTTCGACTTGCGCTGCAGCGTCGGCCTGTAGCCTGTCGCGGTCGGTTGCGAGCGATGCCGCATATTGTTCAGCCGTGGCGGCACGTTGTGCAAATCCGGCAACCTGGCGCCGTGCTTCGTCATGCGCGCGCGCGAGATCTTCCTTTGCCCGACGCAAGGAGGTGGCCAGAGCGCGGCCGTGATCCTCGGCACGTTCCGCCCGTCTGGCGAGTGCGGCGATCTGTCGCGCTGCGTCGCTGCGCGTGCGCGCCAGTTCGGCATCCTGCGCTTCGATTCGGAGCCGGCTGTGCCATTGCGTTCGCTTCAGGGATTCCGCGAGCGCTTCGGCGTAGCGTTGCGCCTCGCCCCGTGCGAGGCCGAGCCGCCGGTTTCCGTTGAGCGCGCGGGCGAGGCGCCGCAGCAGACTCGATTGCGCCTCGCCATGGACCTTCAACAGCGCAGCCTGGGCGTCGGGCTTGGGCGCATGTCCGGCGCGCTCGAGGATGTCGCGGAGCGTCGCGAAATCCAGGTCGCGCAAGGCTGTCCCGTCGACTTCGGATGACAGGACGCGCAGCGCGTCCGGCATTTCCGCCGGATTCGCCAGCGACCGGTAGCAGCCCCACAGCGAGGGGTCGAGGTGCGGCGCGACCAGCCAGAAACCGAACTCGACGAAATCCTCGAAGACCGTCCGGGTTCGCCGACGATTCATCGCACCGAAATCGATCACGCGGATCGTGCTGCCTGGCGAGACCAGGACATTCCACGGGCGCAGGTCGTGATGGAACAAGCCCGAGGCCTCAAGTTGCCCGAGAGCCGCAGCCAGGGCGGCCATCATGCGAGTCCAGTCTTCGCTCGTCATTGGTTGCGCCAAGGATTCGGAGAGCAGGCTTCCTTCCAGGCGGCTGCGCACGAGGACGCCACCGCATGCGTCGACATGCGAACCAAGCAGGCGTGGCAGGGCGATATCGGGCGGCGGGGCAGACAGGAGGCGCTCCTCGCGCAACAGCTCGACCCGGTTCCGGCGCGCCGTCGCGCCAGAGAACGAAAAACACTTCGCCACGATGTCGTCGGACATGAAATAGCGACGGCCCACCTCGCGCGACCCGAGGGCACCGCCGTGGGATTTGTCCAGCGCCGTGGTGAAGCGGAACGCCGCCTTGCCGCACAGGACCCAACGCGCGCTGCAGACATACAACCGGCGCCGCACCCCGGGGATGTGTGTGTCGAATTCGCCTATTGGCCGCGCGAACCCGAAATGACGCAGCCAGGCGGCATCGTCTGACGGCAGTTCGGCGGTCCATTCGAGGCGCTCGGCGGCGCTGGCAAGTTCGAGGAAAACCACGTCCGCCGACTGCGCGACTTCGGCCAGGAAACGGTCGGTTTCGTCCCATCCGTAACGGGTGCAGATGTGATGGAGCACGTTCAGCAGCAACACGGTGTTGGCGCCATCGCCTACCCAGGGGCGAAGCGCGCCGGGACGCACCTCGGCCACGTGGAATGCCGGACTGTGAGTCCGCTCCTTGGCGAGGTGCCTTGCAACCTCGACGTTCTCGGCGAGGTTGTCGAGGCCGACGCAATCGAAGCCCGGGAATCGTTCTGCGAGCGCCAGCGTGAAGTAGCCTTGTGCGGAACCGACGTCGATCAGGCGAACGGGCATCTCGCGGAACGCATCGAGGGCATTCGCGATGCAGGCCAGCCGGTCTACGCATGCACGGCGCGCCGCGTCGGCGCTTTCCGCCTCGCGGCCGTAAAGCGGCTGGTAAAGTTCCGGCAGTCGTTGTACGGCTTGCTGCAATTCCCTGCTCATGCGTCGAGCCTCTTTGCTCCGGTTGGCTGCGCAAATGGCAGCGGCCTGACATCGCATGTCAGTCCGAGGTCGATCAGGCCGGCGGGCGGCCTTTTCGAGACGACGCCGAGCAGGATGGAGTCATAGCGGCGGTCGAGCGGAACGAGTTCGCCTTCCACGTCCTCGGCGATGCCGACCGACAGCAGGTAGTGGCCCGCAGAAAACGGGAGACGCAGGGCAACGCGAAAGGCGACGAACTGGCCCGCTGCAACCGGTTTGAGCCGAATTTCTTCCCGTGCCGGGTACTCGCGCGAGTTGCAGCCGCTCAGAAGGATTCCGTCGATGGTTTTCATGTAGAAACCGTACACCGGATGGCGGATGTTCGACCTGAAATGGACCTTCACCAACAGGTCGCATGCATCACCCGATTCGATCTGGCTGATCGCCCTGCCTTCTGTGTCGACAACGCGAAAATCGAGTATCGAAGCGCGGTGGTCGCCCCATCGGTATTCGGACGGGTTGTACAGCGGCCGGGAGGCATAGCAATCCTCCGTCGATCCGTCGAAGCCGAGGCTGTCGCCGCTCGCCGGCGCATCCGGCGAGTCGCCATCGGCGGCCTCTGGCTGCGTAGTCGGCACCGCCGCTGCGACCGTTCCGTAGAGGAGGTCCATGTAGCGGTTGCCGATTTCCTTGGGGTGGCCGGTCGCAAGCAGCCTGCCGCCTTCGATCAGCATGGCCGAGTCGCAGTGGCGGGCGATCTGTTCGATGGAATGGGAAACGAGCAGAATCGCGCATCCGCGTTCCTGGAGCTGCCGCAGGCGGGAAAAGCACTTGGCCTGGAAGCGGATGTCGCCTACCGCGAGGGCCTCGTCTACCACCAGAATGTCCGGTTCGACGGCAACCGACACGGCGAACGCCAATCGGACATACATGCCACTCGAATAGTGCTTGACGGGCTGGTCCGCGAACTCGCCGATGTCCGCAAAATCGAAGATCCTCGGCAGCGCTTCGCTTGCTTGGTCGGCGGACAGGCCAAGCAACTGGCAACTCAGCAACGCATTTTCGCGGCCGGTGAAATCCGGGTTGAAGCCGGCGCCAAGTTCCAGCAGTGCAGCCAGACGTCCGCGGGTTTCGACCGAGCCTGCTGTCGGCGTTGCCGTTCCGCAAACCAATTGGAGCAGCGTCGACTTGCCGGCGCCGTTTCTTCCCATGATCCCGACTGTTTGACCACGGCGCAATTCGAACGACACGTCGCGCAAGGCCCAGAACGGTTGGTAGTAGACGCGCGAACCTACGCCTGTAAACCTCCTCAGGCGCGGGAGCACGAACTGCTTGAGACGATCTCCCGGCGTATCGTAGATCTGGTAACACTTTCCCAGCGTGTCGGCGCGGATCATGACGTCGCGTGTGGTCATCACGTCAGGCGCAGGACGAACGCGAGGCGTGCGCCAGGGCTGTGCCTCGGGGGGCCTCATATCCGGCGGGCGGCGTCATCTCGGGGGCAGAGAGCATGCTTCCTGCGTCAGGCGGGCGTCGATCGACACGGTGCGATTCCGTTCCTCGAGGGGAGTCGCACCAAGCCGATGTGACAGCGAACGGGATCTTCGCGCATCGGATGGCCGACCAGGCAAATGCGCGATTTTATCTTGTCGGCAGGGTCCTGATCCAATTGTGTTGGTTATGGCGAGAGCAGGATGAACGGCCGGCAACTTTGTCGTCCGATGCAGACAGCAACCCCGTCGTCAGTCCGGTGACGCCGGGATGCCTGCAATGTTTGATGCGCGCGATGTCGATACCCTATTAGAAACCGCAGGTCGGGATCGTCCTGCATGTTCCGGGGCCGTGGCCCTGCATGGTGGTGGTACGCTTCAGTCTCGAATGTCAATCTTTGTCGGCCTGTCGATTGATTCCCGGGCGTGCGGGGAAGGCGGCCGGTTTTGTGGAGGATCGATGATGGAGGAGGGACTGTACGGACTGACCGTCGGGAGGTTGAATGGCGGAGACATCCGCTTCTCGGATCACGCCGGCAGCGTGCTGCTGCTGGTGAATACCGCGAGCGAGTGCGGCTTCACGCCGCAGTACGCCGGGTTGGAGAAACTTTGGCAGACGTATCGCGACCGCGGATTGGTGGTAATCGGGTTCCCATGCAACCAGTTTGGCGGTCAGGAACCCGGAGCGGCACCGGAGATTGGCGCCTTCTGCGAAAAGAACTTCGGCGTGACGTTTGCGCTGACCGAAAAGGTCGATGTCAATGGCCCTCAGGCGCATCCGGTGTTCCGGTTCCTCACCGAGGCTGCGCCCGGCCTGCTCGGGTCGAAGGCCGTGAAGTGGAATTTCACGAAATTTCTCGTCGACCGCAGCGGGAGCCGCGTCACACGGTTTGCGCCGACCACCAAGCCCGAAGAACTCGCGCCCGAGATCGAAGCGCTGTTGGTCCAGCAGTGAGTTCGGGATCAGGCCTGGATGCCGTCCTCGACAGGCTCGTTGAGGACTAGCCAATAAAGCGCCATCTGGCCGACCGCGTGGATGAACTTCTCGAAGTCCACCGGTTTTCGGATATAGCTGTTCGCCCCCAGGCTGTAGGCCTCGTGTATATCCTGCTGTTCCTTCGAGGTGGTGAGCACGACGACGGGGAGGAGGCGCGTGCGGTCGTCGGCACGCAGTCGACGCAGAACCTCGAGGCCGTCGATGCGCGGCAGTTTCAAGTCGAGCAACACCACTGCCGGGGCATTCGCGGTGTCGCGACCGGCGTGGACGCCCGTGCCGAAAAGGTAGTCGAGCGCTTCCACGCCATCACGTGCGACGACAACCTCGTTCGCGATCTTGTTCTTCTTGAACGCACGAAGGGTGAGCGCTTCGTCGTCCGGATTGTCCTCAACAAGCAGGATCGGCCTGTCAGTGGCCATTTCTTGCCCCCGTGCCCAGCGTAAAAAAGAAGGTGGCGCCCCGGTCGATTTCGGCTTTGGCCCAGATGCGTCCGCCATGCCTTTGCAGGATGCGGCTCACGATCGCAAGGCCGATTCCGGTACCCTCGAATTCGGAGGACCGATGCAGGCGATTGAATGCGCCGAATAGCCGCCCCGCATAACGCATGTCGAAGCCTGCACCATCATCTTTCACAAAATACACTGTCTCGTTGCCCTCGCGCAACACACCGACCTGAATTGTCGCCACGGGGCGACGGGTCGTGAACTTCCAGGCGTTCCTGAGCAGGTTCGAAAGCGCGATGCGAAGCAGATTCCTGTCCGCGAAAACGATCAGATCCGCGGCAACGTCGATCGTGACTGTGCGCTGCGGTTGGATTGCCTTCAGTTCGTCGAACAATTCGCGTGCCATGCCGCTCAGATCGAGCGATTCTCGTTGCAGTTCGTCGCGCGTCACCCGGGAGAGTCGCAACAAATCGTCGATGAGCTGCTGCATGCGCTGTGTTGCGGCGCGGATGCGCGTGATGTAGCTGCGGCCGACCTCGGGAAGCAGGGCGCCGAAGTCCTCTGCGAGCATGCGCGAGAACCCGTCGATTCCGCGCAAGGGCGCCGACAGGTCGTGAGACACGGAGTACGAGAATGACTCGAGTTCCTTGTTGGCCGCCGCGAGCTCCGTCGTGCGTTCCCTGACGCGTTCTTCGAGTTCCTCGTTGAGGTGGCGCACCTGGTCTTCCGCCATCAGGCGAGGGGTGATGTCGAATCCGATGCCCACGATGTGGGTGATGCCGTCAACCTCGATGCGAACTCCGGTCATCAGGAACGGAATCCGGCGTCCGTCGCGGCTGCGCAGCCAGAGTTCCTGCTGGTTCTCGCCGAGTTTGAGGGTGCGATAGGTCGCTTCCTGGACAGCCGGGCGGTCCTGTTCGGCGAACAGTTCCATCGCCCGCATCTCGGACAGGGTCGCGGAATGATAGCCCGTGACCTTCTCGAGGTTCCGGTTCCAGCGCAGGAATCGGCCATCGCGATCGACGAGATAGAACACGCCGGGCATGCCGTTGATCAGGGAATCGGAGAAGTCGCGCTCGTTCCGCAGCGCCTCGATCGCGTGACGATGGTCCGAGTCGTCGAAGAAAATCCAGATGGCGCCGCGTGCAGGATCCGCCGCATCGAGGAGCTTGCATGTGACGAGACCCCAGAACCCGCTGCCGTCGCGCCGCACGAGTTCGTGGGCGCGTGAAACGACCTGCCCGCTTCTCGCACGCACGCCGCATTCGTTCTCGAGGGCGCGGAAATCCGCTGCGTCGCGGAACAGGGGGGCCGGGGAGCGCCCGGCGAGTTCCGCTGCCGGATGCCCGAAAAGCTCTTCCATGCGCCGATTGATATCGGCGATAACGCCGTTCCGGACGAACACGATGCCTACATGCACGTTGTCGATGATGATCTGCTTTTCGGCGAGCAGTTCCTGGATGCGTACTTCGGACTGCTTCTGGACCTGGATACTGCTGCAGGCACCGGCGAATCGCAAGACGCTTCCCGCCTCGTCCCACACGGCGTGCCCCCTGGCGCGATACCAGCAAACGCTGCCGTCCTTGTGGCGCAATCGCAACTCGGTATCGAAGGGGATGCGCTGCGTGAAATGCCGGGCAATCGCTGCGCGAACCCGCTTCAGGTCGGCGGGGTGCATCACATGGAAGAAGCTCGCCCGCTCGTTGGGCAGTTCATCCTCGGTATAGCCGAGGAGTGTCTTCATGCCGGAAGAGATGTAATAGCGGCGAAGCTTCAGATCCCAATCCCAGATTCCTTCCGACGATCCTTGTACGACATGGTGGAAACGGGCCTCGCTTTCATGCAGGGCTTCTTCCGCTGCGCGACGCGCATCGATGTCGGCTATCGATCCGGCGATGCGCGAGGGCTTGCCTGCGTCGTTCCACACAGCCCGGGCGCGTCCGCAAAACCAGCGATACCGGCCATCAGCACAGATGAATCGGAATTCCTCGTCAAATGAGGTGTGGAGGTCGAGGAGATGTTTGCGTGCGGAGACGACCCGGACGCGATCATCGGGGTGGAGCGCTGCATCGTCGCTGAAGTTGCGGCGGAAGGTTTTCTCGTCCGTGTAGCCGAGCAATTCGCGGAAGCGCGGAGAATAATAACGCTGATCCGATTCGAGATCCCATTCGAATATTCCGTCCGACGACTCCTGAATTACCAGGGCGAGGCGCCCCTCGCTCGAACGCAGTTCTGCAATCCTGGCTTCCAGATTGCCCGCGAGCGTGTTCAGACTGCGCGAGAGGTCGCCCATCCCGCCATCTGTCTCTGCAGGAAGCCTGAACGCAAGATCTCCCGCAGCCATGCGACGCGCGCCGGTTTCGACGCGCGCCAGTTCGCGCGCCACTGCAGTGCCAAGGAACAGCATCATGGCTGCCATCGACAGAAAACCCGCGCCGACAATCAATGCTGCGTCTCGAAGCATGCTCGAACGGGCCCGCAAATACGTGTCGAGCGCAATGCCGTAGCGGATGCTGCCGGTATGGTTGCCGTTCTGTTGCAGATCGTGGCGACGGTCCAGCACCCCGTCGGTCGGCAGGACGTCGAGCGAATCTTCGGGCGGCAGCGGGCGCTTCTCGTCCCATCCGCGCCGAAGGAGTATCCGGCCTGTCCGGTCGAACACGACGATATAGGCGAGGTTTCCGCTTCCAGCAAGATGGGATGTCGCCCACTCGATCCGGTTCTGCGGCCCACCGTCGCCATCGGGCAGGGAAGCGGCGAGCGCCGTGTCGATGTGCGCGACGCGCATGGCGATCTGTGCCAGCAGATGCCGGTCGACAATGCGGGCACCGTACAAGGCGAGCATCGCCAAGATGACCAGAAGAGCGGCAAGAGCTATCCGCAGTCTGCGCAAGCGGGGGGAAAAAAGCGCGAGTCGCATGTGGTGCATGTCAGCGGTCGGGTCGTGCAGCACGACACGCATCCGGGCGTCTTTGCGTTCCTGCGAGCAAGGGGCCGATACCCTTCATGGTTTGTATCGCAAGATCCGTGTCCACGACGGCGGGTCGTGGCTGCAGGACATCCACCCGGTTCATCTTTGCAGGTCGTCGCGTTCCAGAAGGAACACTTTGTCGTCTTCCTGCGCAGTAGACAGCCAGATCAGGGGCAGGTCCGGATACGCATCTTCCATGATCGTCCGGTTGTGCCCCACCTCGACGGCCAGAATGCCGTGCTGGTTCAAGTGGCCGGCTGCTTCGGCGAGCAAGCGGCGCACGACGTCCAGACCGTCCTCTCCGGCAGCTAGCGCGAGCAAGGGCTCATGCCGGTACTCGACAGGCAATGCTGCGACGGCTTCCGCTGTCACATATGGAGGATTGCAGACGATCAGGTCGTACCGGCGTCCACCGAGCGCGGAGAACAGATCCGACTCGATCGGCGTGACGCGATCCGAAAGCCCGTGTTGATCGATATTGCGTCTCGCCACCTGCAAGGCGTCCGGCGATATGTCGACCGCGTCTACCATGGCATTCGGGTAGGCATCGGCGAGCAGTATCGCAAGGCACCCCGATCCGGTACACAGGTCGAGCACGTGTGACACCGCATCCGGTTGGGCAAGCCAGGGGGCGAACGCGCCTTCGAAGATCAGGTCGGCGAAGTAGGAACGCGGCACGATGACGCGCTCGTCGACATGGAACCGATAGTTGCCCAGCCATGCTTCGTTGGTCAGATACGCGGTCGGCAGGCGGTCGACTGCGCGACGTTCGATCATGCGGGAAACCGCCAGTCGTTCGTCTGACGAGAGTCGTGCGTCGAGGAAGATCTCGAGCCGTTCGTGAGGCAGGCTGAGGGTATGCAGGATCAGCCATGCGGCCTCGTCGAAAGCATTATTCGTGCCATGACCGAAGAACACACCTGCCGACGTGAAACGCGAGACGGCATAGCGCAGCCAGTCCCGGATCGTGAACAATTCGTTCTCGGCGCCCGTAGTCAAGATCCTGGCACCAGCAATTGATCGAGCATGCGGCGGTAGCAGCGTGCCAGCGGGCCGAGTGCGTCCACAGCGATGCATTCATCGATCTTGTGGATGCTGGCGTTCACCGGCCCGAATTCGACCACTTCGGGGCAGATGTCCGCGATGAATCGGCCGTCGGAGGTACCGCCAGTGGTGGAGAGCTCGGTCGCGACGCCGAGTTCGGCGCGAATTGCGCCGACTGCTGCCTGGACCAATGTTCCGCGCGGCGTGAGATAGGGTTTGCCGCCGAGCGTCCATTGCAGCTTGTAGTCGACCTCGTGGCGATCGAGAACCGCGTGTACCCGAGCCTTCAAATCGTCTGGGCTGCTCGCGGTCGAGAAGCGGAAGTTGAACAGGATCTCCGCGCTGCCCGGTACGACGTTGCTGGCCCCGGCCCCGGCGCGCATGTTCGATATCTGCCAGGTCGTGGGCGGAAAGTACTCGTTGCCACGATCCCACTCGATTGCCACCAGTTCCGCAAGCGCCGGCGCAACAGCGTGGATCGGGTTTCGCGCCAAATGGGGATAGGCGACGTGACCCTGAAGTCCCTTGACGGTCAGTTTGCCGGACAGCGATCCACGGCGGCCGTTCTTAATCATGTCGCCGAGCGTGTTGACCGCAGTCGGCTCGCCCACGATGCAGAAATCGATGCGCTCCCCTCGTGCCTCCAGCGCGCGACAAACCTCGACAGTACCGTGAATCGATTCGCCTTCCTCGTCGGAGGTAAGCAGCAACGCGATCGATCCGGGATGGGACGGATTCGCGGCGACGAATTCTTCGATCGCCGTGACGAAGGCGGCGAGCGAGGATTTCATGTCCGCCGCGCCGCGGCCGTACAGCATGCCGTCCCGGATCAAAGGCTCGAATGGCGGAGTCGTCCATTGGTCGAGCGGGCCGGTCGGCACGACGTCGGTATGGCCGGCGAAGCACACCAGCGGCGCTTCGCTGCCGCGGCGCGCCCAGAGGTTGCAGACACCGCCGACGTCGATGCGCTCGAGCGTGAAGCCGATCCGCGCGAGCCGATCGCCGATCAGTTCGAGGCAACCGGCATCTGCCGGGGTGACGGAAGGGCGCGCGATCAGCGCGCGGGCAAGATCGAGGGTTTTGCAGTTCGGCATGTTCGGGAGGGTGGCGCCGGCATCCGAATGATGCCGGCCGGTTTTCGTGTTCCGGTCGGCGTCAGTTCGCCACCGCATCATCCATGTGCAGGGAGAATTCCGTGAAGGATGCGCCGTCGACATCGGAAACGTCGAAGTCGATGGTACTGATCGGTTTGGGCTTGTCCTTCTCGCCGGTGGTGCCGAACTGGGAGTTGTTGATCAGCCAGGAGAGGTTGGTCGGCGAATCCGCATTGGCCAGCGCCTCGTCCAGCGTAATGATGCCCTCGCGATAGAGGCGAAACAGATCCTGCTCGAACGTTTGCGAGCCCGGCGCCATCGATTGTTCCATGGCTTCCTTGATGCCGTTGACCTCGCCCCGCTCGATCAACTCCTGGATGTGGCGGGTATTCAGCAGGATTTCGACCGCCGGCGAGCGCATGCCGTCGGGCTTCTTGACCAGGCGCTGCGAGATGATCGCCTTCAGGCTCACCGAGAGGTCGAGGAACAGCAGTGGCCGATTCTCGAGCGAGAAGAAGTTGATGATGCGGTTCATCGCGTGGTAGGCGTTGTTCGCATGCAGCGTCGCCAGGCACAGGTGGCCGGTCTGCGCGTAGGCGAGGGCGGCCTGCATCGTCTCGCGGTCGCGGATTTCGCCGATCAGGATGCAGTCCGGCGCCTGGCGCATCGCATTCTTCAGCGCGTTTTCCCAACTGCCGGTGTCCATGCCGATCTCGCGCTGGTTCACCACCGATTTCTTGTGGCGGAACAGGTACTCGATCGGGTCTTCGACGGTCAGGATGTGGCCGGCGCGGTTGGTATTGCGATGGTCCAGCATCGAGGCCATCGTGGTCGACTTTCCGGAGCCGGTGGCGCCGACGACGAGGATCAGCCCGCGCTTCTCCATGATCAGTTCGGAGAGCACCGGCGGCAGGCCCAGCGAATCGATCGCAGGGATGTTGCCCTGGATGAAACGCACCACGATGGCGATGGAGCCGCGCTGCCAGAACACGTTGACGCGAAAGTTGCCGACATCGCTGCGGCCGAAGGAGAGGTTCATTTCCTTCGTCTGCTCGAAGCGCTCGATCTGTTCCGGCGCCATCATCTCGTAGGCCATGCGCTGGATCAGCGTCGGGTCCATGACCTGCGCGTTGATCGGTACGGTCGTGCCCTCGATCTTGATGTGGATCGGCGCGCCCGCCGACACGTAAATGTCGGAGGCACGCTTTTCAGCCATCAGTTGGAACAGCTTGTCGACGATCATCCTGTCATCCCCTTGCGCTGCATGGCGCGGCAGTCCGGCAGACTTGGCCGGTGTCAGTCCCGCAGCAGTTCGTTGATCGCGACCTTGGCGCGGGTCTGCGCATCGACGCGCTTGACGATGACGGCACAATACAGGCTGTACTTGCCGTCGGCCGAGGGCAAATTGCCGGAAACCACCACCGAGCCCGCCGGAATGCGCCCGTAGGTGATCTCGCCGGTGGCGCGATCGTAGATGCGGGTGCTCTGGCTGATATAGACGCCCATCGAGATGACCGAGTTTTCCTCGACGATCACGCCTTCCACCACCTCGGAGCGCGCGCCGATGAAACAGTTGTCCTCGATGATGGTCGGATTTGCCTGCAAGGGTTCCAGCACCCCGCCGATGCCGACGCCGCCGGACAGGTGCACGTTCTTGCCGATCTGCGCGCAGGAGCCGACCGTCACCCAGCTATCCACCATGGTGCCTTCATCGACATAGCCGCCGATATTGACGTAGGAGGGCATCAGCACCGCGTTCTTCGCGATGAAGGCGCCGCGGCGTGCCGTCGCCGGCGGCACCACGCGGAATCCACCGCGCACGAACTGCTCGCGGTCGTAGGTGGCGAACTTGGACGGCACCTTGTCGAAGTAACGCGTCTCGCCGCCTTCGATCAGCACGTTGTCGTTGAGACGGAACGAAAGCAGCACGGCCTTCTTGATCCACTGGTGGGTGACCCACTGGCCGTCGATCTTCTCGGCGACGCGCAGCTTTCCGGTGTCGAGCTGCTCGATCACGTGGTCGACCGCTTCGCCGATCTTCGCGGGCGCCTTGCCGGGGGAGAGGCTGGCGCGGTCTTCCCATGCCTGTTCGATGATGTTCTGATAATCCTGCATGTCGGGGTCCGATCAAAGTTGCTTGCAAAAGGTGGCGATGCGCTGCGCGGCATCCAGGCACTCGGCCAGCGGGGCGACCAGCGCGATGCGGATGTAGCCCGCACCGGGGTTGATGCCGCCGGCTTCGCGGGCGAGATAGCTGCCCGGCAGCACGGAAACATTATATTCAGCGTGAAGGCGGCGGGCGAATTCGTCGTCGGCGATCGGGGTGCGTGCCCAGAGGTAAAAACCGGCATCGGGCATCGTAGTGCCGAGGTGCGCCGCAACAACCGGTGTGACCTGGTCGAACTTCTCGCGATACTGGCGGCGGTTTTCGGCGACATGCGGCTCGTCCGACCAAGCTGCCTGGCTGGCTGCCTGCACCGCCGGGTTCATGGCGCAGCCGTGGTAGGTGCGGTAGAGCAGGAACTGCCTGAGAATCGCAGCGTCACCGGCCACGAAGCCCGAGCGCATGCCCGGTACGTTCGATCGCTTGGAGAGGCTGGAAATCGCGATCAGGCGACGATAGTCGCCACGGCCCAGGCGCTGCGCGGCTTCCAGGCCGCCCAGCGGCGGTGCCGCCTCGTCGAAGTACAGTTCCGAATAGCATTCGTCGGCCGCGATCACGAAGCCGTACCGATCCGACAGTTCGAACAGTTCGCGCCATTGCTCGAGCGTCATCACGTTGCCGGTCGGGTTACCCGGCGAGCAGACGTAGACAAGTTGTACGCGTTCCCAGGTCGACGAGGAAATCGAGGCATAGTCGCAGGCGTAGCCGTGGCGGGCTTCCTGATTCACGAACACCGGCGTCGCACCGGCCAGGTAGGCCGCGCCTTCGTAGATCTGGTAGAAGGGGTTGGGACACAGCACCAGCGCGCCGGGCTTCGAGCCATCGATCACGCATTGCGCGAGGGCGAACAGCGCCTCGCGCGAGCCGGCAACCGGCAGCACCTGAGTGGTGAGGTCGAGCGGCGGCAGGCTGTAACGGCGCGCCAGCCACGCCGTGATCGATGCGCGCAGGCCGTCGCTGCCTTGGGTAGTGGGATAATTCGCCAGCCCGGCCAGTCCCGCGGTCAGCGCCTCCTTGATGAAAGCCGGCGTTGCGTGCTGGGGTTCGCCGATCGACAGGCGTACCGGCGCCAGGTGGGCCGGGGGGGTGGCGCCCTCGAACAGGCGGCGGAGCTTCTCGAACGGGTAGGGCTGAAGCTTGGAGAGATTCGGGTTCATCAACAGTCCGGGCTGGGTCGTGCCTGCGGCAGTTTCTACGCGACCCTGCCAAAAGTCTTGAATCATAAGGTACTTCACGCTTGAGCACCAACTCTCGCGGCGCTGCGGCGCCGCAACCCGCCGCCTACGCTGCGCTGATCGCCGGCGCCGTCGTCTGGGGCCTGATCTGGTACCCATACCGGCTGCTCGAGGCAGGCGGAACGGGCGGCGTGGTCGCGACCGTGCTCACCTATTCGGTCGCCTTCGCCGCCGGGCTGGTGCCCTTCGTCCTGCGACGCGGCTGGCGCGAGGTGGAAGCCTCCTGGTGGCTGCCAGCGATCGGCCTCTCGGCCGGCGGCTGCAACCTCGGCTACGTGCTCGGCACGCTCGAAGGCGAGGTGATGCGCGTGTTGCTGCTGTTCTACCTCTCGCCGCTATGGACGGTGCTGTTCTCGCGCCTCTTACTGGATGAACGGCTGGGCCGCGCAGGCGCGGGCGTAATTGCGTTGTCGCTCGCCGGAGCCGGCGTCATGTTGTGGCGGCCGGAACTCGGCGCGCCCTGGCCTGGCGCGCGCGCAGAGTGGATCGGGCTTGCCGCCGGCGCCTTGTTCGCGTTGTCGAACGTGCTGATCCGCAAGACGCATCACCTGCCGATCGACGCCAAGTGCCTCGCGGTGTTCCTCGGCGCGGTGTTGCTGGGCGTGATGCTGATCGTCACCGGCTTCGCGCCTGCGCCCGCGCTGCAGTCGGTGCCGGTTTCCGGGTTGGCGATCGTCGTGGGCGTCGGACTCGTGTTGCTGGCAATCAACCTGATCGTCCAGTTCGGCCTCACGCACACGCCGGCCAATCAGGCGATCGTGATCTTCCTGTTCGAGCTCGTGGTCGCGGCGGTCTCTTCCTGGCTGCTCGCGGGCGAGCGCATGAGCACGCAGGAATGGATCGGCGGCGCGATGATCATCGCGGCCAGCCTGTTTTCGGGGCATGTGGCGGAGCGGCCGCCTGCAACGTCCTAGGCGGAATGCGGCGCCGTGGGGCGTTCGGATCGATGTAGGCCTGGAAGCCCCGTCAGCTGGCGTACTCGGGCATGGGTAGTCAGGAAACCTTGTCCCGTGCGCCTTCGCGGCCTGGCATGCCGGAATGCGCCAATCCACGCGGCCCGCAGGGCAGGGTGCCTGGCGGCTCAGCCCCGCGTGTTCGATTCGGCGGGGAAGTCGTCGAGTTCGACGCGCGGCGCCGGCTTCCAGCCTTTCTTGCGGTGTTCGACCACGACGTTGGTGAAGATGCCGCCGCGCACGTACCACTTGGCGGTCAGGCGCATGAAGCGCGGCCGGGTCGCGGCGACGAGGTCGTCGAGGATCTTGTTGGTCACAGCCTCGTGGAAGGCGCCCTCGTTGCGGTACGACCACATGTAGAGCTTGAGACTCTTGAGTTCGACACAAGTTTTATCAGGGATGTAGTCGAGCACGAAGGTCGCGAAATCCGGCTGGCCGGTGAGCGGGCAAAGGCAGGTGAATTCCGGGATCTGCATGTGGATGCGGAAGTCGCGCGCCGGCTGCGGATTGGGAAAGGTGTCGAGTTTCTTGGTCGGTTTGGTGGCCATGATGCTGTCGTGATCCGCCGACGCTCGCGGAGCCTTCCGGGGCGGCGTCGGGGGCAGGGGAAATGAACTGTGGTGGTATTATACGGGCCCAGCAAGCGGCGCATCCTCGACCGCCGCCGCGCCGGTCGCCGCCTCGGCGGTGACTGTGTAAATCAATGAATCCCCTAGATAAAACGTGCGCCTGACCAAGTTAAAACTCGCCGGGTTCAAGACCTTTGTCGATCCGACATCCGTGTACATGCCCGGCCAGCTGGTCGGCGTGGTCGGACCCAACGGCTGCGGAAAGTCGAACGTGATCGACGCCGTGCGCTGGGTGCTCGGCGAATCCAAGGCCGGCGCGCTGCGCGGCGAGTCGATGCAGGACGTGATCTTCAACGGCTCCGGCACGCGCAAGCCGGTCGGCCGCGCGAGCGTCGAGATGGTGTTCGACAACGCGATGGGGCGTGCGGCTGGCCAGTGGTCGCAGTACGCCGAGATCTCGGTAAAGCGCGTGCTCGACCGCTCGGGCGAATCGAACTATTACATCAACAACACCCACGTGCGCCGCCGCGACGTGATCGACCTGTTCCTCGGCACCGGCCTTGGGCCGCGTGCCTACGCCATCATCGAACAGGGCATGATTTCGCGCATCATCGAGGCCAAGCCCGAGGACATGCGCATGTTCCTCGAAGAAGCGGCGGGCGTTACCAAGTACAAGGAACGCCGGCGCGAGACGGAAAACCGTCTTTCCGACGCGCGTGACAACCTGGCCCGCGTCGAGGACATCCGCAACGAACTCGGCGGCCAGATCGAACGCCTGCAGGCGCAGGCCGAAGTCGCGGCGCGCTATCGCAGCCTGTTCGCCGAGCTGACCGAAAAGCAGAACGTGCTGTGGCTGATCAAGCGCAATGATGCGCGCGCCGAGCGCGGCCGCCTTGCGCAGGCCGTCACCGACGCGATCAATCAGATCGAGGCTGAAACCGCGCGGCTGCGCGAGTCGGAAGCGCGCCTCGAACAGGCGCGCAGCGACCACTATGCAGCCTCAGATGCGGTGCATGTCGCGCAGAACGAGATGTTCGCCGCCAACTCGGAAGTCGCGCGGTGCGAAAGCGAACTGTCGCACCAGCGCGAAGCGCGCGCCCGCCTCGATGCGCGTCTCGCGCAGCTCGATGCCGACGAGAAGAACTGGAGCGATCAGCGCGAGGCCGCCGAACGCGACCGTACACGCTGGGAGGATCTTGCCGAGAACGCGCGCGTGCGCGTCGAAACCGCCAGCGCACGTCACGAGGAGGCGCAGGCGCGGCTGCCGGCCTTCGAACAGGCGCTGCGCGATGCCGAAGCCTCGTCCAACACCGCGCGGCGCGACCTCAACCAGGCCGAGCAGCAGATCCGCGTCGAGGACGCCCATCGCCAGAGCGCGCAGCGCGCGCTGGAATCGTTCTCGCAGCGCCGCGCGCGCGTCGAGCAGGATCGCGAGGCGCTGCAGGCGCCCGACCTCAGTGCGCTGGCGCGCCTCGAAGCGCTGATTGACGAACTCAACGACGCCGTGGCGGACAGGCAGGCGAGCACCGCCGACCTGCAGTACCGGCTGCCGCAGGCGCAACAGGCGCATCGCGCAGCGCTCGAAGCCGAACGGCTGGCGGCGAAGAAGATGACCGAAGCGCGCGCCCGCCGCGACGCGCTCCAGCAGTTGCAGCAGAAGGTGCAGGAATCCGGCCAGCTCGGCGAGTGGCTGCGCCACAACGGTCTCGAATCGGCCGAACCGCTGTGGCGCGCGGTGCGTGTCGAACCCGGCTGGGAAACCGCGCTCGAAGCGGTACTGCGAGAGCGCCTCGGCGCGCTCGCGCTGGGCGATACGCAGCGCGCCACCGTGTTGGCGGAAAACCCGGCACCCGCCATGGCGGCATTCGCGCTCGACGGCGCCTTCGTGCCCGATTCGCTGATCGGCCCGGCGCAGGCCGAGCCCCTGCTCGAGCGCCTGCAGTGCGACGACGCGAAGTGGCAGCGCGTGTTGGTCGAATGGCTGCGCGGCATTTACACCGTGGATAACCTCGGTGCGTGCATTGCCCGGCGCGGCGAGCTGCCGGCCGGCGGCCTGTTCGTCGACCGCAACGGCCACATGGTCGGCCAGCAGTCATTGGTGTTCTATGCGCCGGATGCCAAGACGCACGGTGTGATCGAGCGCCAGCGCGAGATCACCGAACTGAGCGAACAACTCGAGAGCCTGCAGATTGAAGCCGAGCGTGCGCACGAGCAGGTGGAGGCGACCGATGCCGAGATTCAAAGCCTGCAGGAGCGCACCGCCGTCGTGCGCCGCGAGCTGAACGACGCACAGCAGAAGGCGCATGAACATCAGGTCGAGGCGCTCAAGCTCACCCAGGCGCGCAGCCGCTACGAGGAGCGCGTGGCGCAGGTCGAGCGCGACCTGGCGGAGATCGCCGACAGCTCGCGGCAAGAGACATCGCACCTTGAACGCGCCGAGGCCGAGCTTGCACGCTCGCGCGAGCTCGCCGAGGCGCAACGGCAACGGCTCGAACAGGCGCTGGGTGTGCAGCGCGAGGCCGACGACCGGCTGCGCGAAGCGCGCGCACTCGAATCCCAGCTTGCGCGCGAAGCGCAGGAGGCGGGTTTTTCGGAACGCGAGTGCGCGACCAAGCTCGACGACCTGGCGCGCACCATCCAGCTTGCTGCCAGCCAGCTCGAACGCGTGACGCGCGAGCGCGAGCAGGACGAACTCGAGCGCGCGACGCTCGACGAAGGCAGCATCGAGATGCAGTTGCAGTCGGCGCTCGAGCTGCGCACGACGCGCGAGGGATTGTTGACTTCACGTCGCGATGCGCTCGAAGCCGCAAGCGCCGCCCTGCGCGAACTCGAGGAACTGCGCGGCCGCAGCGAGGGCATGCTGGAACCGTTGCGCAACGGCCTGTCCGACCTGCGGCTCAAGGAACAGGCGGCACAGCTCAACGAGGAGCAGTATTCCGCGCGCCTGGTCGAAGCGCAGGTCGACGAAGCGGCCGTCGCCGCCAGACTGGAGAGCGACTATCGCGATGTCAAGGAACTCACGCTGACGCGCGACATCAACCGTCTCAACCGCGAGGTGAACGAACTGGGTCCGGTCAACCTCGCCGCGCTCGACGAGCTGACCGCGGCGAGCGAGCGCAAGGGCTTCCTCGACGCACAGTCGGAAGACCTCAACACCGCGATCAACACGCTCGAGGACGCCATTCGCCGCATCGATCGCGAAACGCGAGAGCAGTTGCAGGAAACCTACAACACGGTCAATCGCCACTTCGGCGAGCTGTTCCCGGCGCTGTTCGGCGGAGGCGAGGCCAAGCTGGTGCTGAGCGGCGAGGAGATACTCGACTCGGGTATTCAGGTGATGGCGCATCCGCCGGGGAAGAAGAACGCGTCGATCCACCTCCTTTCGGGTGGCGAGAAGGCACTGACCGCAATCGCGCTGGTGTTTTCGATGTTCCAGCTCAATCCGGCGCCGTTCTGCATGCTCGACGAGGTGGATGCGCCGCTCGACGATTCGAACACCGAGCGCTTTTGCCAGATGGTCAAGCGCATGTCGGCCAATACGCAGTTCATCTTCATCAGCCACAACAAGATCACCATGGAAATGGCAGAGCAACTGGTTGGCGTCACCATGCAGGAGCAGGGCTGCTCGCGCGTGGTCGAAGTGGATATCGAAGAAGCACTGCGTCTGCGCGAGGAGATCGCGGCCTGAGCGCCGCAGCGGATATGGCTATCAGCGAACTGCAATGGAGTCTGATCGCGCTTGGCGTCGCGGGCGTCGGTGGCGTGTTTGCCTACAACAAGTGGCAGGAACGCAAGCACCGTGCACATGCCGAGCGGGTGTTCAGGCAGGATCATCCGGATGTGCTGATCGACCAGGGGGCCGAGCGGCGCGAGCCGCTGGTCGAATCCGATTCGACCGGAGAGACCGAAGGGCGAATCGAGCCGGTGATCGGCGACATGCCGCCGGCGGAACCGGCCATCGCGCAGGAGTCCGCAGCCGAAGCCGGCCACGCGGGCCTGCCCGACATCGATCCGCGTATCGACTGCCTGGTGCGTTTCGAGGCGGCCGAGCCGGTGACGGGCAACGATTTCTGGTCGGCGCAGCGCCATGCCTTCGAACTCATCGACAAGCCGGTACGCTGGTTCGCGCTCGACGGCAGTCAGGGCGGCTGGCGTGTTCTCGACGCGCATGCCGCCGGCCGTTTCCAGCAATTCTGCTGCACGCTGCAGATCGCTGACCGGCGCGGCCCGCTCTCGGGCGGCGAAATGGTGTCGTTCTTCGAGGGGCTGCAGCAACTCGGCGACAAGTTTCTCGCCGTGATCGACTACCCGCAGCGCGAGACGGTGCTGGCCGACGCCAATCAGCTCGATGCGTTCTGTGCCGGCGTCGACGCGCAGATCGCGGTGCACGTGGTGGCTTCGCAATCCCCGTTCCCGGGAGCGAAACTGGCCGAACTTGCCGAGCATGCCGGACTGCAGTTGCGCGGCGACGGCCAGTTTCACGCGGAGGATGGCGGTGGCCATACCCTGTTCACGCTGGGCAACCTCGAGGCGGCGCTGTTCGCGTCCGGCGAATTCGATGGTCTGCAGACGCACGGTGTGACGCTGACGGTCGACGTGCCGCGCGTCGCCGATGGCGTGGCTGCGTTCGACCGCATGATCGCGCTTGGCCTCAGGCTGGCAAACAACCTCGGCGGCGAGCTCGTCGACGACAATCGCTCGCGCCTCGCGGAGCCGGCGCTGCTCAAGATCCGCGACACCATCGCGCAGTTCCAGCAGCAGATGGCGCAGCAGGGCATCGCGGCCGGCAGCCCCACGGCGCTGCGCCTGTTCGCCTGATTCACCGTGCCGACGATTGCCACGCCCGAGCAGTTCCGGCGGGCTGCGGCGTTGCGGGCCGAGATCGAGCGCCACAACCATGCCTATTACGTGCTCGATGCACCAACCATTCCGGATGCCGAGTACGACCGGCTGTTCGAAGAACTGCGCGGTCTCGAACGGGAGCACCCGGAACTGCTGACGGCGGATTCGCCGACCCAGCGCGTCGGCGGGGCGCCGCTCGACCAGTTCGCGCCGGTGCGCCATGCCGTGCCGATGCTCTCGATCGAGACCGAAACCGATACCACGCCGGACGGCGCGCGAGCCTTCGATGCGCGCGTGCGCAAGAAACTCGGCCTCGGGCCGGACGATCCGGAGATCGACTACGCCGCAGAACTGAAGTTCGACGGACTGGCGATCAGCCTTCGCTACGAGGACGGCGTCCTGGTGTGCGGCGCGACGCGCGGCGACGGCGAGACCGGCGAGGACGTCACGCAGAACGTGCGCACCATCGGCCAGATCCCGTTGCGCCTGCAAGCGGACCCACCGCCGGCAGTGCTGGAGGTGCGTGGCGAGGTCTACATGCGGCGCGACGACTTCGAGCGCTATAACGAGCGCCAGCGCGCGGTCGGCAAGGCGCCGCTGGTCAATCCGCGCAACGGCGCAGCGGGGAGCATCCGCCAGCTCGATCCGGCGCTGACGCGGCAGCGTCCGCTGTCGTTCTTTGCCTATGGCGTCGGCGAGGTGCGTGGCTTCGAACTGCCGTCGACGCACGGAGAGTTGCTCGATGCGCTGGGCGACATCGGCTTTCCGGTGTGCGCAGAGCGCACCGTCGGTTGCGGTGCGCCGACACTGGTGTCTTTCCATGCGTCGATCGCCGCGCGGCGCGACACGCTGCCGTTCGACATAGACGGCGTGGTGTACAAGGTCAATCGGCGCGACCTGCAGGCGCAGCTCGGATTCCGCAACCGCGACCCGAACTGGGCGGTCGCGCACAAGTACCCGGCGCAGGAACGCTCGACGATCCTGCGCGGCATCGACATCCAGGTCGGCCGCACCGGCAAGCTCACGCCGGTGGCCAAGCTGGAGCCGGTGTTCGTTGGCGGCGTGACGGTGACCAATGCGACCCTGCACAACGAGGACGAGACGCGCCGCAAGGACGTGCGTATCGGCGACACAGTAGTCGTGCGCCGGGCCGGCGACGTGATACCCGAAGTGGTCGGTGTGGATCTGTCGAAGCGCCCGTCCGACCCCGGACCGCCGTTCGACCTGCGCGCAATGCTGGGCGGCAGGTGCCCGGTGTGTGGCAGCGCGATCGCGCGCGAGGAGGGCGAGGCGGACTGGCGTTGCAGCGGCGGGTTGTTCTGCCCGGCACAGCGCAAGCAGGCGCTGCTGCACTTCGCCTCGCGCCGCGCCATGGACATTGAAGGCCTGGGCGACAAACTGGTCGACCAGTTGGTCGACAACGCCATCGTCGGCACGCCGGCGGATCTTTACAAGCTTGGCGTGCTGGCGCTGGCCAATCTCGAGCGCATGGCCGACAAGTCGGCCGGCAACCTCGTCGACGCGATCGAGGCGAGCAAGCGGACCACCTTGGCGCGCTTCATCTTCGCGCTCGGCATTCGCAACGTCGGCGAGAAGACGGCCAAGGATCTGGCGCGCCATTTCGGCTCGATCGATGCGCTGATGGCGGCAGACGAAGCGCGTCTGCAGCAGGTGCCCGACGTGGGACCGATCGTGGCATCTTCCGTGGCGCAGTTCTTTGCCGAACCGCACAATCGCGAGGTGATCGAGCAACTACGTGCGGCCGGACTGACCTGGGAGGAAGGTGCGCCGCAGGAGACGGTGGCCGGGAGGCTGGCCGGCAAGACCTTCGTGTTGACCGGCACACTGCCGGTGCTGACCCGCGACGAAGCCGGCGCGCTGATCGAGGCGGCCGGCGGCAAGGTCAGCGGCTCTGTTTCGAAGAAGACGGATTTCGTGGTCGCGGGCGCCGAAGCCGGGTCGAAACTCGACAAGGCGCAACGACTTGGCATTACCATTCTGGACGAGGCGGGGCTGCGCGCACTGCTCGATTCCGATACGACAGGGGTGTGATCTCGTGAAGAAGATTCGCAAGGCGGTGTTTCCGGTTGCCGGTCTGGGCAGCCGCTTCCTCCCGGCCACCAAGGCCAATCCCAAGGAAATGCTGCCGGTGGTGGACAAGCCGCTGATCCAGTATGCGGTCGAGGAAGCGGTCGCAGCCGGCGTGACGGACATGATTTTCATCACCGGCCGCACCAAGCGCTCGATCGCTGACCACTTCGACAAGGCCTACGAACTCGAGCACGAGCTGGACATGAAGAATAAGCACGACCTGCTCAAGCTCTGCGAGACCGTGCCCAAGCACGTGAATTGCATCTACCTGCGCCAGGCCGAGCCGCTCGGCCTCGGGCACGCGGTGCTGTGTGCGGCGCCGATCGTCAATGACGAGCCGTTTGCCGTGTTGCTGGCCGACGATCTGATCGACGCCGAGCCGCCGGCGCTGAAGCAGATGGTCGACGTCTATAACTACCATCGCTGCTCGGTGCTCGGCACCATGAACGTGCCGCGCGAACAGACGCGGCAATACGGCATCGTCAGCACCCTGACTCAGGAAGGGCGCGTGCAGCGCATGACCGGCATCGTCGAAAAGCCTGCGCCGGAGAAGGCGCCGACGACGCAGGCGGTGGTAGGCCGCTACGTGCTGACGCCGCAGATCTTCGAGCACCTGCGCAACGTGCAGCCGGGTGCGGGCGGCGAGATCCAGCTCACCGATGCAATCGCCTCGCTGCTGAAGGAAGAAGCGGTGCTGGCCTACCAGTTCGAGGGTACGCGCTACGACTGCGGCTCCAAGCTCGGCTACATGCAGGCGCAGGTGGCGTTCGGCCTCAAGCACCCTGACGTCGGCGCAGAGTTCGCGGCTTACCTGAAGCAGATGAACGAAAAGGCTGCAGGCTAATCGCATGCTGCCGCCTGCCGAAGCGCGCCGCATCCTCGACGATGCGGACCTGATCTGCAGCGCCGAGGCGGTGGCCGGCGCCGTAAGGCGACTGGCGGACGAAATCACGACGCAACTCGGCGCGGCCAATCCGCTCGTGCTTTCCGTCATGGGTGGCGCCGTGGTCTTTACTGGCAACCTGCTGCCGCAGCTCCTGTTTCCGCTCGACTTCGATTACATCCACGTCACGCGCTACGGTGACGAAACTACCGGCGGCGAGTTGCGCTGGATTGCCGCGCCACGCGAGGCGATCGTCGGTCGCACGGTGCTGGTGCTCGACGACATCCTCGACGAAGGCATCACACTCGCGGCGATCCGCAGCCGCATGCTGGAAAGCGGTGCGACAGCCTGTTACACCGCGGTGTTCGCCGACAAGGCGATCGGCAAGCGCAAGCCGATCAGGGCTGATTTCGTCGGCATCACGCTGCCCAACCGCTATGTGTTCGGCTACGGCATGGACGTGCGCGGCGCCTGGCGCAACCTGCCGGCGATCTATGCGATGCGCGAGAACAGGCCTGCCTGAAAGGAACGGACGATGAACGCGAATCTGAGGGCGTGCGTCGCCTACCTGGTTGCACGACTTTCGGGGGCTGGCGAGCACGTTATGGTGTTCGATTTCAGCGGCGGGCGGCATGTCCGCCACAGTGGCAGCGTCTCCGGTACGTCGATCAATGTCTTTGCGATCGACCGCGGGGCGTACCTGACCGGTGCGCCACCCAATCTGCACGACCATGGCAGCGGTGCGACCGTCACGCTGCACCTGGACGGTTCCGCGTTCAACGGGCTGGATTGGGGCACCGGCAAACCGTATTCCGGTCAGGTCGAACCGGGCATGATCCGGATTCGCGACGAGGAAACCGCGAAAATCCACAATTATGGCGTTCCGATCTGGAGCGGGCCGGAACGTCCGCCTACGCCGCCGGACGGCGAGAGCGTCGATTCGTCCGCTGGAGGCGGCTGACGGCTTTACGGCCCGCGACGGCATTGCTCCACGTTCAGTGAATTCGTCGAGCCTGAGAAGCGCGCAGGACGGTCGTATTCAGTGTGGGGTGCCGGGAAGGCGCATGTATACTGCCTTCTGGCGGTGGCTTGCTGCAGAGCGAGCATTCATGCGGCTTGCAGAGAGTGTCAGCCGTAGACCTTGCACGCACCCGGCATGATCACCCTCGGCGCGGTCGCGCCGATGACGAAGAACACCACCGCAACGGCGATGAGCACGAGGGCAAACCGGATCTGCCTGCGGTGCGCCGCCATCCACTCACGCAGCCGGTTTGCGCCGCGTCGATCAGGTGGCTGGACGGTCATCGAAGCGAACGGACTCGTCTGCCGCCCGAATTACTCGACTGGCGTTTCGCGGCTGGCGCGCTTGCGCTCGTGTTCCTTGAGGTGGCGTTTGCGCAGACGGATCGACTTGGGCGTGATCTCCACCAGCTCGTCGTCGGCGATGAATTCGATGGCCGATTCGAGCGTGAGCTGGATCGGCGGCGTCAGGCGCACGGCTTCGTCCGTGCCGGAGGCGCGCACGTTGGTGAGCTGCTTGCCCTTGATCGGGTTGACCACGAGGTCGTTGTCGCGCGAATGCATGCCGATGATCATGCCTTCGTAGAGCGGCTCGCCGGGCGAGACGAACATGCGGCCGCGATCCTGCAGCTTCCACAGCGCGTAGGCGACCGCGTCGCCCTGCTCGGCGGATATCAATACGCCATTGCGCCGCTCTGCCATGTCGCCGGCAACCGGGCCGTAATCGTCGAACACGTGGCTGATCAGGCCGGTGCCGCGCGTGAGGGTCAGGAACTCACCCTGGAAGCCAATCAGCCCGCGCGCAGGGATGCGGTATTCGAGCCGCACGCGTCCCTTGCCGTCGGACTCCATGTTCTGCAGATCGCCGCGCCGGCGACCGAGTTCTTCCATGATGGCACCCTGGTGGCCGTCTTCCACATCCACGGTCAGTGCCTCGTAGGGTTCCTGCTTTTCGCCGTCGACCTCGCGGAACACGACGCGCGGGCGCGACACGGCCAGTTCATAGCCTTCGCGGCGCATGTTCTCGAGCAGGATCGTCAGGTGCAGTTCGCCGCGGCCCGAGACCAGGAAGATGTCGGCATCTTCGGTGTCCTGCACGCGCAGCGCGACGTTGCTCATCAGCTCGCGATTGAGGCGATCGCGGATGTTGCGGCTGGTAACGTATTTGCCTTCGCGGCCGGCATAGGGCGAGGTGTTGACCTGGAAATTCATGGTGAGCGTTGGCTCGTCCACCGCGATCGGTTTCATGCCGACGGGCTCCGCCGGATCGCAGATCGTTACGCCGATGCCGACTTGTTCGATGCCGGTGACCAGCACGATGTCGCCGGCTTCGGCTTCCTCGGTGGTCGTGCGGTCGAGGCCCTCGAACACCATGATCTGTGCGACCTTCGACTTGCCGCGCGCTTCTTCGCCGTACATGACGGCGACTTCCTGCTGCACGCGCAGCTTGCCGCGGGTGATGCGGCCGATGCCGATGCGACCGAGATAGCTCGAGTAATCGAGCGAGCAGATCTGCAGTTGCAGCGGACCTTCGGCATCGACCTTGGGTACCGGCACGTGCTTGAGGATGGCCTCGAAAAGCGGACGCATGTCCGTTCCAGGTGTCGCGGCATCGAGCATCGCGTAGCCGTTGAGCGCGGATGCGTAGACCACCGGAAAATCGAGCTGCTCTTCGGTTGCGCCAAGCTTGTCGAAAAGGTCGAAGGTATGGTTGATCACCCAGTCGGGCCGCGCGCCGGGCCGATCGATCTTGTTGATCACGACGATCGGCTTGAGGCCCAGCGCCAGCGCCTTGCGCGTGACGAAGCGCGTCTGGGGCATCGGTCCTTCGACTGCATCGACCAGCAGGAGCACGCCGTCCACCATTGACAGGACACGCTCGACTTCGCCGCCGAAATCGGCGTGGCCCGGGGTGTCAACGATGTTGATGTGCGTGCCTTCGTACTCGATCGCGCAGTTCTTGGCGAGAATGGTGATGCCCCGCTCCTTCTCGAGGTCGTTCGAATCCATGACGCGCTCGGCCACCTGCTGGTGTGCGGCAAAGGTGCCGGACTGGCGCAGGAGCTGGTCGACCAGGGTGGTCTTGCCGTGGTCGACGTGGGCGATGATGGCGATGTTGCGGATGGCGCGGGACATGAAGGGGATGCTCGAGGGGAAAAGCTCGCGATTTTAGCATGGGGACCTGCATCGGGGCTGGCTCGCTTGGGGTGCATGCTAGAATCGCAACGGAAAGTTGTTGCTTCTCAACCTGTTGTAATGTGTCGTAAAAGTTCGGACTCATGTTGGCAATCATCGGTGGTAGCGGTCTCACCCAACTCTCAAGCCTCGAGGTCACGCGGCGGCAGATCGTGCGCACCCCGTATGGCGAACCCTCGGGGGCGCTGATCTTCGGGCGGATCGGTGCGAGCGAAGTGGTGTTCCTCGCGCGGCACGGCCACGGCCACACAATTCCGCCGCACGAGGTCAACTACCGGGCCAACGTCAGCGCCCTGAGCCAGGTCGGTGCGACGCGCGTGGTGTCGGTCGCCTCGGTCGGCGGGATACGCGCCGATCTCGGGCCCGGCACGCTGCTGGTGCCGCACCAGATCATCGATTACACATGGGGCCGCAAAATGACGTTCCACGAAGGCGCCGAGTCTCAGGTCACCCACATCGATTTCACTGACCCCTACGATGAATCGCTGCGCGCTGCGCTGCTTGAAGCGGCGCGCGCCGCCGGGGAGAAGATCGTCGATGGCGGCGTGTATGCGGCCACGCAGGGCCCGCGGCTCGAGACCGCGGCCGAGATCACGCGCTTCGAACGCGATGGTGCCGATGTCGTAGGCATGACCGGCATGCCGGAAGCCGCGCTCGCGCGTGAAGCAGGGCTGCCTTATGCGGCAATCAATGTGGTGGCCAACTACGCTGCCGGTCGCGGCGATTCGTTGCACCGCATCGAATTCACCCACATCGAGGCGACGTTGCAGGGCGCGATGGCGCGCGTGCATCGCATCCTGAGTCGCCTCTGCGGAGAGGTTGCATGATTCGGGAGGTGCTGCGCATGGGCGATCGGCGCTTGCTGCAGCCTGCGCAACCGGTTACGGATTTCGGCACGCGGGAACTGGCAGCATTGCTTGTGGACATGCGCGACACGATGGCGCATCTGAATGGTGCGGGGCTTGCCGCGCCGCAGATTGGCGTCGGGTTGCGCGTAGTGATCTTCGGTTTGCAGGCGAATCCCCGTTATCCGGAGGCGGAGCCGGTGCCGGATACCGTGCTGATCAACCCGGCCCTGGAGCCGCTCAGTGGGGAAATGGAGGACGGCTGGGAAGGATGCCTGTCTGTCCCCGGCATGCGCGGCATCGTCCCGCGCCACCGCCGGTTGCGCTATTCCGGCTTCGACGAGCGGGGTGTGCCTTTCTCGCGCGAAGTCAGCGATTTTCACGCTCGCGTCGTGCAGCATGAGTGCGATCACCTCGATGGCGTGCTGTATCCGATGCGGATACGCGATTTTTCGCGTTTCGGCTATACGGACGTGCTGTTTCCCGATGGCGGGGTGGCGCCGGACGATTGAGACCATCGGGGCTCAGCCCCGATCGTGCGACGTGGCGATCTTCAGGCAAGTCATTCAGCGTTCTGACTGTGTACGAAACCAGACTCCGCAACCCGGTCGCTGCACGACCGGGGAGGACCGATTCCCGAGAGGCTGACTTTTGAGCGCGGGCGGCGAACGCGGTTGGTATTTGCGGCGCGGCCGTTACCAGGTTGGTCCATTCCCGGTTGACGAAATCGCGCATCTGCTGCAGGACGGCCGGATCGCGGAGGGCGACTTCGCGCGGCGCTCGGGGTCGCGCGAATGGTTTCCGGCGACTCGCCTGCAGGACGAAATCGGTCAATCGGCGCAAGGGGCGGCGCTGCCGGAACCGCCGGCGGCTGTCGAAGCCGTCGCCTTGGCCGGTGCTCGGAACGAGGCCGTCAATCGGCTGGAGGTGCCGCAGCAGCGAACCGGTCCGGCTTCGGCGGGCGTGGTAGTACGGCGGGTGGCCGGCTTCGCGGCGGCCGGGACCCGATGGTTGCGTTCACGCTTCAGCATCGAAAGCGTTGCGGTCCTCCTGTCGGGCATATTGGTTGTGTTCCTGCTCACGCGACTGGACTATCAGGAACTGCTCGGGTTGCCCGCCCTGTCAGAGCTTTCCGGTTCCAACGCGCCGGCGGCTTCAGCGCTTCGCGCCAATGATCTTCTGGTCGACAGGGGGACGGGCAAAGGCATCTGGCTCTACCTGAACGATTCGAAATGGGTGCAGGTGCACGAGCGGAATGCGCGCCACTTGCTCGCTGCCGACCTCGACCGGAACGGGCGGCAGGATGCCGTGGTCGATTTCGGACCCGGGCAGGGGATCGCCGCCAGGCTCGACAACGGAACCTGGAGAAGGCTGCACGACAGCACGGCGGTATGGATGGAACGGGCGGATCTCGACCATGATCGGGTCGACGATCTCGTGGTTGATTTCGGCGCGGGATTCGGAATCTGGATTCTTTCGGGCACCGGCAAATGGACGAAGCTGCATGCCACTTCGGCGCGCTCTGCCGTTGTCGCGGACCTGGATGGCGACAAGCAGGACGATGTGGTGGTGGACTTCGGGCCCGGCTACGGAATATTTGCCTACATGAACGGCAAGACGTGGGTTCAGCTCCATTCGCAGACTGCGAACGCGATGGCGGCCGGCGACCTCGACCACAACGGCAGTGACGAACTGGTGATCGACTTCGGGCCGCAGTACGGCATCTGGATCCGCTTCAACAACACGAGTTGGGTCCAGCTTCATTCCCATGATGCGCGGGCCATCGCGGTGGGGGATCTCGATGGCAACGGTCAGGCTGAAGTCGTGGTCGATTTCGGCGCCGGGTACGGCGTCTGGGTCTATCGGAACAACCGCAAGTGGGTGCAACTCCACGGCTCGCATTCCACGGCCCTTGCGGTGGCGGATCTCGATGGCAACGGACGGCACGATCTGATCGTCGATTTCGCTGCCGCGGGCCTCTGGGCTTACTGCAACGACGACTCCTGGCGGCGAATCGGCCAGGATGGGACGAAGATAGTCGCGGGCGCGTTCGACGGGCGCTAAGCAGGAACCGGATCGGTCGAAGGATTGCCGGCGTGACTCAGGGCGGGGTCTGAAGCTGTTCCAGCACTTCCTGCTCGATGCGGATGAGCGCGGTGCCGTTTGCGAGTTCCGCGCCGCTGACCAGGAACGTATCCTCCACGCGTTCGCCGAGGGTGGCGATCTTGGCGGTATGCAGGTTGATCCCGTGGCGATTCAGCACCTGTGCCACCGAGTAAAGCAGCCCCGGGCGGTCGGCCGCCGAGACCGACATCAGGTAATGCTGTCCGCGTTCATCGGGGCGGATCAGAACCTCGGGCGAAATCGGGAAGTGGCGGGCCTGGCGCGACAGCCGGCCGCGTACCGGCGTATCGGCAGGGGCCGGGGCGCGCAACCGTTCCTCGAGGTCATGCTCCAGCAGGCCGACCACGTCGCGATAGTTCTGCTCTCCGCCCATGTCGAGCAGGATGAAGCTGTCCAATGCGTAACCGTGCCGCGTCGTGTGGATCTTGGCGTCGACGATCGAGAACCCCATGCGCGCGAAGAAACCGCAAACGCGCAGGAACAGGTCCGGCTGGTCGGGGGCATAGACCATGACCTGCAAGCCCTCGCCGAATGGATTCGGGCGCGCGCGCACGACGGGATGCGCACCATGCGACCGGTAGTACAGGATGCGCGCGTGCCACGCGATCTCTTCGGCGTCGTGCCGCATGAAGTAGACGGTGTCGAGTTCCTTCCATAGCCTGTCCTCGACGCCGTTCATGAGGCCGTAGTAGCGCATCAGCCGCCGGCTGTCCTCCTGCCGCTCTTCGACGCCGAGCGCATGGTGCGGGGTCGCCCCACGCAACAGCCGCTGAGTCGCGAAATAGAGGTCTTCCAGCAGCTTGCCCTTCCATGCGTTCCACACTTTCGGGCTGGTGCCCCGGATATCCGCGTGCGTCAGGATGTAGAGGGCGATGAGATGGCGTTCGTCGCCCACCAGATCCGCGAAGCGACCAATGACATCCGGGTCGGCGAGATCCTGCTTCTGCGCGACGGACGACATCGTGAGGTGGTGCTCGACCAGCCACCCGACAAGGTGCGTATCGTCGTCGTCAAGTCCGTGGCGTCGGCAGAACTCGATCGCCTCCTTGCCGCCGAGCACCGAGTGATCTCCACCGCGGCCCTTTGCGATGTCGTGGAACAGCGCGGCGAGGTAGATCAGCCAGTGCCGCTCGAAACCGGTGATCAGCCTCGAGAGCAGCGGGTACTCGTGCGCGTGTTCGGCCATCGTGAATCGGCGCACGTTGCGCAGCACCTGGAGGATGTGCTGGTCCACCGTATAGACGTGGAAAAGGTCGTGCTGCATCTGACCGACGATCTTGGCGAAGCAGGGCAGATAGGCACCGAGGATGCCGAACTGGTTCATGCGCCGCATTTCGTGCACCAGCCCGCGTTTCTGCTGGAACAACTGCAGAAACAATGCCTGGTTGCGCGGGTCTGCGCGGAAGGCGTTGTCGATCAGGCGGCGCGAACGCCACAGGGCGCGCAGCGTGCGTGCGGTCATTCCCTTGAGCTCCGAGCGCTGCTGCAGAAGCAGGAAGCTTTCCAGGATGGCGCGAGGTTCGTGCCGGAAGACATCCTCGCTCGTTACGTCGAGCAACTCGCGCGTCATGCTGAAGCGATCGTTGATGACGAATCTTGCCGGCTTGCCGCGAGTCGGGAATACGTTTGCCCCGAGGTTCTGCAGGATGATCGTATTGAGCTGGGTAATCAGCTTGGCATTCTGGTAGTAGCGCTGCATCAACAGTTCCGAGGCGCGCTTGTGCTCGTTGGCCACGAATCCGAACTCGCGGGCAATCGCTTCCTGATGGTCGAACAGCAGGCGATCCTCGCGCCGGCCAACGAGCAGATGCAGGCGTATCCGCAGATGCTGCAGGAAGCGTTCGGCCCGGCGCGCCAGGGCGGACTCGGCGGGGGTCAGCAACTGCGCGTGGGCGAGCGCCTGCCAATCTTCACCGATGCCGGCCGCTTGAGCGATCCACGCGATCACCTGCAGATCGCGCAAGCCACCCGGGCTTTCCTTGCAGTTCGGTTCGAGACTGTAGGGCGTGTCGCTATACCGCGTATAACGCTGTTCCTGTTCGAGGTGCTTTGCACTGAAGAAGCTGCCGGCGTCGAGTTGCGCGCGCATGGCCACCTGCAGCTGGCGGAACAGGGGCTCGCTGCCCGACAGCTGTCTCGCTTCGAGCAGGCTGGTTTGCACCGTGATGTCGCGCGACGATTCCGCGAGACATTCGGCAACCGTGCGCACGCTATGCCCGATGTCGAGTCCGATGTCCCAGAACGATCCGATTACCTCCTCGAGGCGCCGCTGCGTGTCGGGCGTCGTCGTTTCCGGAAGCAGGATCAACAGGTCGACATCCGACGCGGGGAACAATTCGCCGCGGCCGTAGCCGCCGACCGCCACAAGCGCCAGTTCATGGGGTAGTCCGCTCGAGGCCCACAGGTCGGTCAGTATCGAATCGACCAGCCTGCAGCGGCCGCGCAGCATCAGCTTGGAATTCTGCTTTGCCTGATAGGTTTCACACAGTTCGCGCGCACCCTCCTGTAGCCGCAGGCGCAGATCTCCCAGGAGTTGCTTGCGGGATTCCGGGTCGACGGCCGGTTGGCGGCCAGACGTGCCGGGTGCTTTCATCGATCGTCGTGGTTTGTGCGGCGTGACTTCACGCGGCGCAGGGCTCGGGCGGTGGAGGCGTGCCGGGCGAGAGCGTAAGCACCTCGTGTCCGGATTCGGTCACCAGGATCGTATGTTCCCATTGGGCGGAAAGGCTGCGATCCTTGGTGATGATGGTCCATCCATCGGGAAGTTCGGAGATGGCGGCCCGCCCCGCGTTGATCATCGGTTCAATGGTGAAGATCATGCCCGCCTCGAGCGCGACACCGGTACCCGCGCGGCCGTAGTGCAACACCTGCGGCTCTTCATGGAACTTGCGGCCGATGCCGTGGCCACAGAACTCTCGCACGACGGAGAAGCCGGCCGCCTCCGCGTGCTGCTGGATCGCGTGGCCGATGTCGCCCAGCCGCGCGCCCGGACGCACCTGCGAGATTCCGAGCCACAAGCATTCATAGGTAACGGCGCACAGACGCTTTGCCAGGATCGAGGCCTCGCTGCCTACGATGAACATCCGGCTGGTATCGCCATGAAAACCGTCCTTGATGACGGTGATGTCGAGGTTGACGATGTCGCCCTTCTTGAGTGGGCGCTCTCCCGGGATGCCGTGGCATACCTGATGGTTGACTGATGCGCAAATCGACTTCGGGTAGGGGCGGTAGCCCGGCGGTGCGTAATTGAGCGGCGCGGGGATGGTGCCTTGGACGTTGACCATGTAGTCGTGGCACAGACGATCCAGTTCCGCCGTGGTGACCCCGGGTTTGACGTGCGGTTCGATGAAGTCGAGGACTTCGGAGGCCAGGCGTCCAGCAACGCGCATGGCCTCGATTTCATCGGGTGTTTTTATCGTGATGCTCATTGTTCGGGGTTGGATCGGCAAACGCGTAAGACTATCCGATGCTGCGCGGTCGAGCAATTCTTGCGACGCTTGGCGTGCCCAATCTGCAGAGCAGGAGGCATTGAGGGCGAGGTCCTTGGCGTGGTATTATTAAAAGATTGCCTGAGGCCGGTTACCCGGTGCGGGCAAAATTCTCACGTCCGGTATCGATAGGGTGCGTCGAACGCAAAACCGCTGAAGGCTGCGGTGCGTTGGGCGAACAGCACCGGGCGGCGGATCAACCCTGTTCGGAGATTTTCATGACCACGATGCGTCAGATGCTCGAGGCCGGTGTTCATTTCGGCCACCAGACCCGTTTCTGGAACCCGAAGATGGCTCAATACATCTTCGGCCACCGCAACAAGATTCACATTATCAACCTCGAAAAGACCCTGGTGAAGTACCAGGAGGCGATGGCGTTCGTCCGCAAGATGGCCTCCAACAAGGGCAATATTCTTTTCGTGGGAACCAAGCGCCAGGCGCGCGAGATCGTCGCCGAAGAGGCGCGCCGCGCCGGGGCGCCCTATGTCGACGAGCGCTGGCTCGGCGGCATGCTCACAAACTTCAAGACCGTCAAGGGCTCGATCAAGCGTCTGAAGGATCTGGAGCAGATGGCCCAGGACGGTTCTTTCGAGAAGGTGTCGAAAAAGGAGGCGCTGATGCTTCAGCGCGAACTCGACAAGCTGCAAAAGAGCCTCGGCGGTATCAAGGATATGGGTGGTCTTCCCGATGCGCTGTTCATCATCGACGTCGGCTACCACAAGATTGCCATCACGGAAGCCAGGAAGCTGGGCATTCCGGTCGTCGCCGTGGTGGACACCAACCACAATCCGGAAGGCGTTGACTATGTCATTCCGGGCAACGACGACTCCAGCCGCGCGATCCGCCTTTATGCGCGGGGCGTGGCAGACGCAATTCTCGAAGGTCGTAGCCAGTCGGTTTCGGATCTGGTGGCCGCGGTTTCTGACGATTTCGTCGAGATCGAGGAAGAAGGCGCTGCAGGCCCGTCTGCCTGACGGCTCTGGTGGGTCTCTTTGGAACGGTTGGGTACGCTTGTCCTGTGACTGGCGTGCCGATGAACGAATCAAGATTCAGGAGTAAACATGGCGGAAATTACCGCTTCGATGGTCAAGGAGCTTCGCGAGAAAACGGATGCTCCGATGATGGAGTGCAAGAAGGCGCTCACGGAATCAGATGGCGACCTGGCCAAGGCGGAGGAGATTCTCCGCGTCAAGCTGGGTAACAAGGCTGCCAAGGCGTCCGCGCGCGTGGCTGCCGAAGGTGTGGTGGCGACCTGGATGGCTGCCGACGGCAAACTCGGCGCGATCGTCGAGGTCAATTGCGAAACCGACTTCGTTGCCAAGAATGACGATTTCCTGGCGCTCGCCGGGAAACTGGCCGAACTCGTCGCGTCGAACGATCCGGCGGACGTGGCTGCCCTCTCTGCGCTGACCATCGATGGCAAGAGTGTCGACCAAGTGCGTACGGCGCTGGTCGGCAAGATCGGCGAGAACATGTCGATCCGCCGCTTCGTCCGCATTGTTGCCAAGGGCAAGCTGCAGCAGTACATACACGGCGGTGCAAAGATCGGGGTGGTGATCGACGTCGAAGGCGGCGACGATGCGCTCGGCAAGGATCTGGCGATGCATATCGCCGCGACCAAACCCAAGGCGCTTGACGCATCGGGTGTCGATGGCACGCTGCTCGACACCGAGCGCCGGATCGCCATCGAAAAGGCGCGTGAGGCCGGCAAGCCGGAGGCGATGCTGGAAAAGATCGCTGAAGGTACGGTTCAGAAGTACCTCAAGGAGGTGACGCTGCTCGGGCAGCCATTCGTCAAGGACGACAAGGTGACGGTCGAGCAGTTGCTCAAGTCCAAGGGCGCCAGGGTGGCCGGCTTCACGCTCTACATCGTCGGTGAAGGTATCGAGAAGAAGTCGAACGACTTTGCCGCCGAAGTCGCCGCGCAGGCTGCAGCCGCCGCCGCAAATCGCTAGGCTCGGGTTCGGCGCATGACCGCACCTGCTTACCGGCGCATTCTGCTCAAGCTTTCGGGCGAAGCCCTCATGGGTGATGATGCCTACGGCATCAATCGCGACACCGTGGGTCGCATCGTCTCCGAGATCGGGGAGGTGTCGGCGCTGGGGGTGGAGATCGGCGTCGTGATCGGTGGGGGAAACATTTTCCGCGGTGCTGCCCTCGGAGCAGAAGGGATGGACCGTGCCACCGCCGATTACATGGGCATGCTGGCCACGGTCATGAATTCGCTGGCGCTGCAGGACGCAATGCGAAAGGCTGGACTCAATGTTCGCGTGCAGTCGGCGTTGAACATCGAACCGGTGGTCGAACCCTACATCCGTGGCAAGGCAATCCGCTACCTCGAAGAGGGGCGGATCGTCATTTTCGCTGCGGGAACCGGCAATCCGTTCTTCACTACCGACACCGCCGCGGCTTTGCGCGGACGCGAGATCGAGGCGGAGATCGTCCTGAAGGCAACGAAAGTCGACGGCGTATACACGGCCGATCCCAAGAAGGATCCGGCCGCGACGCGTTTTGCGCGGCTGAGTTTCGATGAGGCGATCGCGCGGGATCTCAAGGTGATGGATGCCACCGCGCTGGCGTTGTGCCGCGAGCAACGCCTGCCAATCAACGTCTTCAGCATATTCAAACCAGGGGCGCTCAGGGTAGTCGTTCTGGGCGGCGACGAGGGCACTCTGGTACACGTGTAGCATCAGGAGATTCGGCGATGATCAGCGAACTGCGCAAGAGCACCGAAGACCGGATGAAGAAGTCGCTCGACGCGCTCAAGAACGATCTGCAGAAGGTGAGAACGGGGCGGGCCCATACCGGCCTGCTGGACCATATCCAGGTGGACTATTACGGTTCGATGGTGCCGCTGTCACAAGTGGCGAATGTCACCCTCGTCGACGCGCGAACGATCGGCGTGCAGCCATGGGAGAAGAAGATGGTCCCGGTTGTCGAGAAGGCGATTCGCGATTCCGACCTGGGCCTGAATCCGGCCACCATGGGAGAACTTGTTCGGGTTCCGATGCCGGCGCTGACCGAAGAACGCCGCAAGGAATTGATCAAGGTGGTTCGTGGGGAGGGCGAGAATGCCAAGGTCGCCGTGCGCAATCTTCGACGGGATGCCAATACCGCTCTCAAGGACGCGGTGAAGGCCAAGACGATCTCGGAGGACGATGAACGGCGTGCGCAGGATGACGTCCAGAAACTCACGGATCGCTATGTGGCGGAGATCGACAAGATGCTCGCTGCGAAGGAAGCGGAGCTGTTGCAGGTCTGAGTCTGTCAGCGAATCAGGTGCGTGAGATGGCGTCTTGCCGACTCGCGGATTGCCGACGAGGGGAAGTCGATGGCTGACACGCGATTTGCCAGTTCCACCCGAGAAGTCCCCGACAGCGATTCCGTTCCACGGCATGTCGCAATCATCATGGATGGCAACGGGCGGTGGGCGCGCCGGCGCCTGCTGCCTCGGGTTGCGGGACACAAGCGCGGCGTTGAGGCCGTTCGCGCCACGATCAGGCGCTGCATCGAGCGAGGCATCTCATATCTGACGCTGTTTGCCTTCAGTTCGGAGAACTGGCGTCGTCCGGAGGACGAAGTCTCGTTCCTGATGCAACTGTTCATTCGTGCGCTCGAAGAAGAGGTGGCAAAGCTGCACGAGAACAACATCCGCTTCCGGGTGATAGGCGACCTGTCCCGGTTCGATTCTCGGCTGGTGAGTTTGATCGACCGGGCGGAAAAAATGACATCCTCCAATGACACGCTGACGCTCACGATCGCCGCAAACTACGGCGGACGATGGGACATTCTCCAAGCCGTCGAGCGCATGCTCGCAGACAGCCCGGAAAAGCGCCAAGGGTTTTGCGAAGAAGATATCGCGCGGTATCTAGCGCTCGACCATGCGCCGGAACCCGACCTGTTCATTCGAACTGGAGGTGAGCAGCGCATCAGCAATTTCCTGCTCTGGCAATTGGCGTATACCGAGCTTTATTTCACCGACCGGTTGTGGCCCGAGTTCGACGCCGGGGCGCTGGATGAAGCGATCGCGTCCTACGGCCGGCGCGAGCGACGATTCGGCCGAACCAGCGAGCAGCTCGCGTCGGGTGGCGAATCCGACGTCGCAACGGCAAGGTAGCGTCCCGCACATGCTCAAACAGCGGGTCATCACCGCCTTTGCGATGTTGTTCGGATTGCTGGGCGCCGTATTCTTGATGCCCCGCGGAGGCTGGATGGCGGTCTGCTCGGCGGTTGTTGGCGTTGCAGCATGGGAGTGGAGGGGCCTGCAGGCTCGGAGCGGGGTCTCCAGATTCCTGTTTTCGTTCGTGACCGTGAGCTTTTTCGGTGCAACCGTAGTTGCCATCGGACTGGCGGAGACGCCGGCGAGCTACAGTGCAGGCCTTGCGTCGGTCCTGGCTTGCGGGGTCGGTTTCTGGCTGGCGATTGCCCCTTTCTGGCTTGGCGCAAAATGGCCCATGCACCGTCCGGGAGTCGGAACCATGGTCGGATGGCTGGTCATCGTTCCGGCTGGTGTTGCGCTCGTCGTCCTGCGCGACATTGATCCGTGGATGCTGCTTGCCGCGATGTCCGTCGTCTGGGTGGCAGACATTGCCGCCTATTTCGTCGGCCGTGCGTTCGGCAAGAGAAAACTGGCGCCTTCCATCAGCCCCGGGAAAAGTTGGGAAGGCGCGATCGGTGCAGTCGTGTTCGTATTGATTTTCGGAATCGTCGTGGCGACCACGTGGCCGGCTCTGGGCGTGGACATTCGTCGCGGCGTGGGAACGCAGCTTGCCTACGCCGCAGTACTGGTGCTGCTTACCGGCGTCAGCATCGTCGGCGATCTTTTTGAATCCCTGGCGAAGCGACAAGCGGGGGTCAAGGACAGCGGCAGCATCCTGCCGGGGCATGGCGGTTTGCTAGACCGCATCGACAGCTTGACGTCCACCTTGCCGCTCGTGGCGCTTGCGCTGGTTCTGTTACGGGAATGACATTGACGTCGCAGCGCAAGCGGGTATGCGTCCTTGGTTCGACCGGGTCGATCGGCGTGAGCACGCTTGACGTCCTGGAGCGACACCGTGGTCGTTACGAACTGGTCGCGATCTCGGGCCATCGCCAGACGGATCGTCTGCGCGAACAGTGCGTCCGCTTCCGTCCGCGGATTGCGGTCACGGCGGATCCAGAAAGCGCAAGTCTGCTGCAGACGGAACTTCGTCGCGCCGGTTGTGCGACCGAGGTGCGACATGGCCCGCAGGCACTGGTTGACATCGCTTCCGACGCCGCTGTGGATTACGTAATGGCGGCCATCGTTGGCGCTGCCGGACTCGAACCGACGCTCGCCGCTGCGGCTGCCGGAAAACGCGTCCTGCTCGCGAACAAGGAAGCACTTGTCATGGCCGGCGACGTGTTCATGGCTGCCGTGCGCCGATCCGGTGCGCTGTTGCTGCCGATTGACAGCGAACACAATGCCGTCTTCCAGTCGCTTCCGTCCTGCTACGCAGGAAATTTGGGGCAATCGGGGGTCAGGCGCATCCTGCTCACCGCATCGGGTGGGCCCTTCCGCAATATGGATCCGGCCTCGCTGGCAAGCGTCACCCCCGAACAAGCCTGTGCTCATCCGAACTGGGTGATGGGGCGCAAGATTTCCGTCGATTCCGCGACCATGATGAACAAGGGGCTGGAAGCGATCGAGGCACACTGGTTGTTCAATGCGCCGCCATCCAGTATCGAGGTCATCGTCCATCCGCAAAGCGTGATCCACTCGCTGGTTGACTACATCGACGGCTCCGTACTGGCGCAACTCGGCAACCCCGACATGCGCACACCGATTGCCCACGCCTTGGGATGGCCCGATCGGATCGACTCAGGCGTACGTTCGCTCGACTTGTTCGAGATTGCGCGGCTCGACTTCGAACGGCCGGACCTGGAGCGGTTCCCGTGCCTCGGACTGGCCTACCGTGCGCTCGAAGCCGGAGGAAGCGCGCCGGCCGTGCTGAATGCGGCCAACGAGGAGGCGGTAAGCGCATTTCTCGATCATCGGCTGCGCTTCACGCGTATCGCCGATGTGATTGCGTCGACGCTTGATGGCGTTCCTCGCGCAGCGATCACCTGTCTCGAAGATGTGATGGCGGCTGACGGCGCAGCGCGTCGATGCGCACGGCAGGCAATCGGACGCTGGGGCAAGGAGATCGCATGAACATGATCTCGACCATCGCGGCGTTCATCCTGGCGCTTGGAATCCTCATCGTGGTGCATGAGTTCGGCCACTACATCGTCGCTCGATGGAGCGGCGTCAAGGTGCTGCGTTTCTCGGTGGGCTTCGGCAGGCCATTGATCACGCGCCGCAGCGGGCCGGACAACACTGAATGGTCGCTTGCGGCGTTTCCTCTTGGCGGCTACGTGAAAATGCTCGACGAACGGGAAGCGCCGGTCGAACCACACGAATTGCATCGTGCGTTCAACCGTCAGCCGGTTGGCAAGCGGTTCGCCATCGTTTTGGCCGGACCTCTGGCCAACTTCCTGCTCGCCATCGTCCTGTATTGGGGACTGTTCAGCAGCGGCACCGAGGAACTCAGACCCTTGCTCGGTCCGCCTGCGGCAGAGTCTCCGGCAGCGCGCGCCGGCTTTGTCGATGGCGAACTCGTGGTATCGGTTGCTGGGCAAAAGATCGAAACCTGGCAGGAACTTCGCTGGCACATGCTGCAGCATGCCCTGGACAGGCAGCCGGTCCGAATCGAGGTGGTCAACGAGCGCAAGGAACTTGCGGAACGCATGCTAGACCTTTCGCAGGTTTCCACGGACGATCTCGAGGGCGATCTGCTGCAACAACTCGGTCTGCGGCTGTTTCGGCCTGAGATTCCGCCAGTAATCGGAAGGGTCAGCGAGGACAGCGTCGCCGAACGTGCGGGCTTGGTTGCCGGCGATCGCATTGACGCGATCGATGGCAGGACGACGGCTCACTGGATGGATGTCGTTTCGACCATACGGAGTGCGGCCGACAAGGAAATCGAGGTCCGTTACACGCGGGCCGGCGAAGCGCGCAACGTACGGCTGAAGCCTGCGGAGGCTACCGAGAACGGACGGCGTATCGGGCGTATCGGCATCGCGCCCCAGGAGACGGGGTTCGACCGCAGTCGTGTGATGACGACGGTTCGCTATTCGCCGATCGATGCGCTCGTAAAGTCGATCGGCACGACCTGGGATACGTCGACATTCAGCCTCAGCGTGCTGGGGCGGATGGTAACGGGCGATGTGTCGTGGCGTAACCTATCCGGTCCGGTAACCATCGCCGACTACGCCGGACAATCGGCGCGACTCGGCCTGTCGCACTACATCAAGTTTCTTGCGCTGATCTCGATCAGTCTCGGCGTACTGAACCTGCTGCCCATCCCGATTCTCGATGGGGGGCATTTGATGTACTATATCGTCGAGATCATCAAGGGCGGTCCCGTCTCCGAGAAGGTCATGGAGATCGGGCAGCAGGTGGGCCTCGCGCTGCTAGTCATGCTGATGGCATTCGCCTTCTACAACGATTTGAACCGCCTCTTTTCCGGCTAATCTCTCGAACCGTCGAATGAAAAAAAGGCTGATTTCCGGGCTGTTGGTCGCCATGCTTGCGTCATCCTGTGCGTACGCATTCGAGCCCTTTGTGGTGAAGGATATTCGCGTCGAGGGTATCCAGCGCACCGAGGCCGGCACTGTGTTCAGCTACCTTCCGGTCAAGGTCGGCGAGACCTTCGACGAAGACAAGGCGGCACAGGCGATACGTGCACTGTTTGCGACGGGTTTCTTCAAGGATGTACGGATCGAGGTCGAAAACGGCATCCTTGTCGTCGTGGTCGACGAGCGCCCCGCGATCGCAACGATCGAGTTCACCGGCATCAAGGAGTTCGACAAGGACCAGCTCAAGAAGGGGCTGCGAGAGATCGGCCTCTCCGAATCGCGGATCTTCGACCGCGCCATGCTCGAAAAGGCGGAACAGGAGCTCAAGCGCCAGTATCTGTCGCGAGGGCGTTATGCCATCGACGTCAAGACCACGGTTACGCCGCTCGAACGCAATCGGGTCGGAATCAACTTTTCGGTCAATGAAGGTGAGGTCGCGAAGATTCGGCAGATCAACCTGATCGGCATCGGCGCTTTCAAGGAAAAGGACCTGCTCAAGCTCTTCTCGCTGACCACGCCGGGCTGGCTCACCTGGTACACCAAGAATGACCAATATTCGCGCCAGAAGCTCCAGGGCGACCTCGAAACGCTGCGCTCTTACTACCTGAATCAGGGTTACCTGGAGTTCAACGTCGAGTCCACGCAGGTGCAGATTTCCCCGGACAAGCGGGACATTTACATCACGATCAATGTCGTCGAAGGCGAGAAGTACACGATCTCCAGTGTCAAGCTGGCCGGCGACCTGCTGGTGCCTGAAGAAGAGCTGCGCAAGCTCGTCAGGATCAAGCCGGGCGACGTGTATTCGCGCGAGCGCCTCACCGAAACCACCAAGGCAATTTCGGACCGATTGGGTAACGACGGCTACGCATTTGCCAACGTTAACGCTGCGCCGGAAATCGACAAGGAAAAGCGGCAAGCCGCCTTCACCGTATTCGTCGATCCGGGCAGGCGCGTCTATGTCAGGCGGGTCAACGTGTCAGGCAACACCCGCACGCGCGACGAGGTCGTGCGCCGCGAGACGCGCCAGATGGAAGGCGCGTGGTACGACGGGGAGCGGATCAACAAGTCGCGCCAGCGCGTGGATCGCATCGGTTTCTTCGAGGATGTCACGGTCGAAACGCCTGCTGTTCCGGGCACGACGGACCAGGTAGACGTGAATATTTCGGTGAAGGAAAAGCCCACGGGCAGCCTGCTTTTCGGCGCGGGCTTCTCGAGTTCCGAAAAGCTGATCCTCACCGGCTCAATCTCGCAGAACAACCTGTTCGGAAGCGGTAACGCGCTCACGCTCAACGCGAATACGAGCAAGGTCAACCGCAATATCGGCCTGTCCTACAACAACCCTTACTACACCGTCGACGGCATTTCGCGCGGCTTCAACATCTACCAGCGCAATGTAGACCCGACGTCGCTCTCGATCGGTCAATACAAGTCGAGTTCGCTGGGCGGTGGCGTGAGCTACGGCTTCCCGATCGGTGACGACGATTCGATCAGCGTCGGGCTTTCATACGACCGGACATCCATCGACATCCTCGACGACAGCCCCCAGCGCTACAAGGATTTCGTCGAGAAATTCGGCGACTCGAACACGACGCTGCTGGCGTCCGCCGGTTGGGCGACCGACCGCCGCGATAGTTTCATCTATCCCACGCGCGGCAACATGCATCGCGTTTTCGGCGAGATGTCCCTGCCGGGCGGGAACCTGCGCTTCTTCAAGATCAACTACCAATACCAGCACTTCCTTCCGCTGTCGCAGACATTCACGCTGGCGCTCAATACAGAGGTCGGCCTCGGCAACGGCTACGGCGGGCAGGATCTGCCTTTCTACAAGAACTTCTTCGCCGGCGGCATTGGCTCGGTGCGCGGCTTCGAATCCAGTTCCATCGGTCCGCGCGATGCAGTGACCGACGAATCCATCGGCGGCAATCGCCGCGCGGTGGGCAGCCTCGAGTTGCTTTTCCCCTTGCCGGGAGCGGGTTACGACAAGTCGCTGCGTCTGGGCTGGTTCCTCGACGCCGGCCAGGTTTGGGAGAAGGGCGAGAAAATCAAGCTGGGCGACATGCGCTTCTCCACCGGCCTGTCGGTTGCATGGAGTTCGCCGCTCGGGCCGTTGAAGTTCAGCTTCGGCCAGCCTTTCAACAAGAAACCCGAAGATCGGGTCCAGCGTTTCCAGTTCCAGCTGGGCACGGCCTTCTGATTCATCACGGAGAGTTCACGTGAAGCGATTCCTCTCAAGCATGGCCGCAGTTTCCGTTCTCGCGCTTGCCGCAGGTCCGGCGATTGCCGAGAACAAGATCGGATTCGTCAGCACCGAACGCATCTTTCGCGATTCCGCTCCAGCGGTGAAGGCGCTCAAGAAGATCGAGAAGGAGTTCGAGAAGCGCGACCAGGATTTGCAGAAGACGGCGAAACAGATCCAGTCGCTGCAGGAGAGCCTCGAAAAGAACTCGGTGACCATGTCGGAATCCGACCGTCGCTCGAAAGAACGCGAGGTTGCGGATCTCAACCGGGATTTCCAGCGCAAGCAGCGCGAGTTCCGCGAAGATTTGAACCAGCGTCGCAACGAGGAGTTGTCGATCGTGCTTGAGCGCGCCAACAAGGCCATCAAGGCGATTGCCGAGGCCGAGAAGTACGACATCATCTTCCAGGAAGCGGTCTACGCCAATCCGCGGATCGACATCACCGAGAAGGTGCTCAAGTCGCTGAACGACGGCACCGACGTGCCCACCAGCGCCGCACCGACTTCTGCACCGGCCAATCTCAAGAAGTAGGCTGTCGATGGGCGCCGCAGCGTCGCGGACTGCACTCTCGCTCGCAGAAATCGTCGAGCGGCTCGGCGGGGAAGTGCGCGGCGACGCCGCCGTCCGCGTCGATCAGGTCGCGACGCTCGAAAGCGCGACCGCCTCGGAGATCTCCTTTCTTGCCAATCCGCGCTACGCGAGCCAGCTCGCGACCACAGCGGCGGGTGCCGTGATCCTGTCGCCGAAGGCGGCTGATCGATTTAGAGGCGCACGGATCCTCGCGGACAACCCTTACAGCTATTTCGCGCGGCTGGCGCAGTTGTTCAATCCGCCGGAGCATGCACCGGCAGGCATACATCCGGCTGCAGTGGTTGAATCTCAGGTACCCGAGAGTGCCAGCATCGGCCCGCTGGCATGGGTCGGCCGCGATGCCTGCATCGGTGAAGGCGTGGTGATCGGTGCAGGATGCAGGATCGGCGCAGGCGTTAGCATCGGCGACGGCTCGCGGCTGCATGCGGGTGTCACCATCTATGCCGGTTGTGTCGTCGGCAAGCGCGCCATTCTGCATGCCGGATGCGTCATCGGCGCCGACGGTTTCGGTTTCGCCCGAGAGCGCGATGCCTCATGGGTGAAGATTCCGCAGATCGGTCGCGTCGTGCTGGGCGACGATGTGGAGATCGGTGCCAACACCACGATCGATCGTGGCGCGCTCGACGATACCGTGATCGAAGACGGCGTCAAGATCGACAACCTGGTGCAGATCGCGCACAACTGCCGCATCGGCGCGCATACCGTGATTGCCGGCTGCGCCGGCATCGCTGGCAGCACGCAGATCGGAAAGCGCTGCATGATAGGGGGTGCGGCGATGATCAATGGCCACATCACGATCGGAGATGACGTTACCGTTTCCGGCACCACATTCATGGCCAAGTCGGTCAGCGAGCCTGGCGTGTATACCAGCGCCGTGCACTCGCTGAAGCACGAGGACTGGCTGAAGAACTACTCGCACCTGCGCCATCTCGATGCGCAGGACGAGAAGATTCGTGCGCTCGAGAAGCGCCTCGCTGAACTGGAGAAACAGACTTGAACGACACGACCGGCATGGACATCGAGCAGATCAAGGCGTATCTGCCGCACCGCTATCCGTTTCTGCTGATCGACAGGGTGGTGGAGTGCGAGCCGCCAAACCGCATCGTTGCGCTGAAGAACGTGTCGGTCAACGAGCAATTCTTCACCGGGCATTTTCCGCATTACCACGTCATGCCGGGCGTGCTCATCATCGAGGCGATGGCTCAGGCAGCGGCGGTGTTGTCGTTCAAGACGCTCGACGTGCGGCCGGATCCGGATTCAGTCTATTACTTCGCCGGCATCGATTCGGCGCGCTTCAAGCGCCCCGTCGTGCCGGGCGATCAGGTGGTCATCGAGATCATCGCCGGCCGCTCCCTGCGCGGCATCGGAAAGTACAAGGGCGTGGCCCGCGTCGACGGCCAGCTCGCAGCGGAAGCGGAGTTGATGTGTGCCTATCGCAAGGTGGGCGCCAAGCCATGAGTCTTGCCGGCATCCATCCGACCGCGATCGTCCATCCTTCGGCGCGGATCGGCGCCGGCGCAGCGGTTGGCGCGTATGCTGTCATCGACGAGCACGTCGAGATCGGCGAGGGCACATCGATCGGCCACCACTGCGTCGTCACCGGCCGCACGAAAATCGGGCGGGACAATCGCATCTTCCATTTCTGTTCCATCGGTGAAGAGCCTCAGGACAGGAAATACGACGAGGAGCCGACGCGGCTCGAAATCGGCGATCGCAACACCATTCGCGAGTTCTGCACCTTCAACACCGGTACCGCACAGGATGCCGGCGTCACGCGCATTGGCAATGACAACTGGATCATGGCGTATGTGCATGTGGCGCACGATTGCGTGGTCGGCAATCACACGATCTTCGCCAACAACGCGACGCTGGCCGGGCATGTGAGCGTGGATGACTGGGCGATTCTCGGCGGCATGACCGGCGTGCACCAGTTCTGCCGCATCGGTGCCCACAGTTTCTGCGGGGCGGGCACGATCCTGCTGCAGGATCTGCCGCCTTACGTGATCTGCTCCGGCAGCCCGGCGGTGCCGCGCTCGATCAATGTCGAGGGGCTCAAGCGCCGTGGTTTCTCCGCCGAGGCCATTGCCGAGATCCGTCGCGCCTACAAGACGCTCTATCGCAGCGAACTGTCGCTCGACGAGGCTCGCTCGAAGATCGGCGAAGCGGCGCTTGCCGTGCCGGAGCTTGCACTCCTGGCCGCATTCATCGCGGAATCCGGCCGCGGCCTGATTCGCTGAGTCACGGCCATGCGCGTTGCGATGGTCGCCGGTGAGGCCTCTGGCGACCAGCTTGCCAGTCACCTGATCGCCGCGCTGCGGCGCCATGTGCCCCAGGCGAGCTTCTTCGGCATCGGCGGTCCGAAGATGCAGGCAGCCGGGTTCGATGCGTGGTGGCCCAGCGAGACGCTGGCAGTCAACGGCATCGTCGAGGTGTTGAAGCACTATCGGGAGCTATCCGGCATTCGCAGCCGCGTGGTCAAGCGCCTTATCGCCGATCCGCCCGATGTCTTCATCGGCATCGACGCGCCGGATTTCAATCTCGGCCTCGAAGCGCGCTTGAAGCGCAAGGGCATTCCGACTGTGCACTACGTCAGCCCCACCATATGGGCCTGGCGCGGCGGGCGCATCAAGACCATCGGCGAATCGACCCATCACGTCCTTGCGCTGTTCCCCTTCGAGCCCGAGCTCTATCACGGGCGCGGCATTCCGGTCACCTACGTCGGGCATCCGATGGCCGACGTGCTGCCGCTGCAAGTCGACCGCGCGGCAGCGCGCGAAAAGCTCGATGTGCCGCAGGATGTGCTGATCATTGCCATGTTGCCCGGCAGCCGGCAATCCGAAGTCGCGAGATTGGCAGCGGTGTACGTTCAAACCGCGTACAAGCTGCTTGAGCGTTTCGGCAAGGTGCTGTTCCTCGTGCCGCTCGCCTCGCGCGAGACGCGCGAGATCTTCGAGAAGGCGCGTCACGAGGCCGGTGGCGACGATCTGCCGATGCGCATCATGTTCGGCCACGCCACAGATGCCATGGCCGCGTCGGACGCCGTGCTGGTCGCCAGTGGCACGGCGACGCTCGAAGCCGCGCTGCTCAAGCGCCCGATGGTGGTGGCCTACAAGGTCGCGCCGACGAGCGCCTTCCTCTTTCGCCACATGAGCTATCTGCCGTACGTCTCGCTGCCCAACATCCTGAGCGGCTGCTTTGTGGTGCCCGAGTTCCTGCAGGAGGATTGCACCCCGGACAACCTCGCCCAGGCGCTCGGCAATCTGGTGTGCGACAAGGAAACCTGCGCCCGCCTGGAGCGACTGTTCGCCGACATGCACCTTGCGTTGCGGCAGGATACGGCTGAGCGCGCTGCGCAGGCGGTCCTGGCGATCGCCGACCGGGGCAGGTCGACATTCGCGGCACCCATCGAGGGCAGGGCGCCGGCATGATCTGCGGCGTCGACGAGGCGGGGCGCGGCCCGCTCTGCGGTCCCGTATTCGCTGCCGCGGTGGTGCTCGATCCGGCACGACCGATCGCGGGACTCGCCGATTCAAAAAAGCTCACCGAACGCGCCCGCCTGCGCCTGGCCGATGACATACGAGATCAAGCGCTTGCCTGGTGCATCGCCCAGGCAAGCGTGGAAGAGATCGATGCGGTCAACATCCTGCAAGCCACGCTGCTCGCGATGCAGCGCGCGGTGGAAGGCCTGTCGGTCACGCCATCGAAAGTGCTGGTCGACGGCCTCTACACGCCGCGCATCGCTTTCGAATCGCAGGCGGTGGTCAAGGGCGATGCGACGGTCGCGGAAATATCCGCCGCGTCGATCCTTGCCAAGACTGCACGCGATGCGTTGATGTGCGAGCTCGATGCACGCTTTCCGCAATACGGTCTGGCGCAGCACAAGGGCTACCCTACCGCTGCGCATCTTGCGGCGCTGAAGCAGCACGGCGTGGTGGATATCTACCGTCGCAGTTTCGGGCCGGTGCGCGTGCTGCTTGCGCAAGGCAACCTCGACTGGAATTGAAATGGAAATGAAGCCGGTGCTGCTGTTCGTTCACGTGCTGAGCGTCGTCGTCTGGGTCGGCGGCATGTTCTTCGCCTACGTCTGCCTGCGTCCGGTCGCCGCCGCGCAACTGCCCCCGCCGCTGCGCCTGCCGCTCTGGCGCGGCGTTTTCGACCTGTTCCTCAACTGGGTCTGGGTTGCAGTCGCGCTGATACTCGCCAGCGGCCTTGCGATGATGCTTCAGGTGGGCTTCAAGCAGGCGCCGGTGTTCTGGCACATCATGTTCCTGTTCGGCCTGATGATGATGTTGATCTTCGCGCATGTGTACTTCGCGCCCTACAGACGATTGCGCCGCGCCTGCGATGCGCAGGACTGGCCGTCTGGCGGTGCCGCGCTGGGGCAGATTCGCAAGCTGGTCGGCCTCAACCTTTCCATTGGCCTCGTGACGATCGCCGTCGCCACGCTCGGCCGTCTCTTGTGATCCGATGAGCGAATCCCCACCCCGAATGCTGCCGCCGCGCGAGCCCGTGAATCTCGTCGTGACGCGGGCCGAGATCGAACTCGGCGACGTCCGGAACGTGCTGCAAAAGCTGCTCTCGCTGCTCGAAACGCCGGAGCGCGCGGTTTCGTACCGCGCACGTGTCTGCCTGCTGATCGAAGGCTACGACGGCGACGAGCGTCAGCCCTACGAGATCGATGCCGTGCGCAACTTCTTCGCCGGCATCGATGCGCGCTTTCCGTACTGGTTCTATTTCCTTGCGCGCAGCGACGATTCGCTGGCGCTGATCGCCTCGCTGCTGACCGGCACCGAGGAGGTTTCGCCCGGCGTGGTGCGCATCGACCGCGACGACATGGCGCGCTATTTCGAGCGCCAGTATGCTGGGCTCGACAATCTCTTCGGCATGCTCGAACTGCCGACCGACGACATCGAACGCATCGCGCATGAGATCGAGGGCTACTACTTCGGCCGCGCGCTCGACAAGCCGGAAGGCGATCCCACGCTGCATTGATCAGCCTGGGAGGCGCGTGGATTATGGCGTTCAAGGCGGCATGCTAAAAACGCCATAATCCATGAGGTTTCCAGGGGTGCCTGCCGTGAAACGGCCAGCGGATGCGCCTTCCAGCCGCCCCCTGTGGGGCAATCACCGCGGCTTGCCGACCATGCGCAGGCGCAGTTGAAGCGGCTTGCCGTCGCGCAACAGCTCGAGTGTGACGTTGTCGCCGACCTTCTTGGCGTCAAGTGCGCGCTCGATCGAGGCCGCGGTATCCACCGCCTCGCCGTCGATGCGCTGCACGATATCGCCCGGGACGATGCTGCCGTCGCGCAACTGACGCGCGGGGCGGATGCCGGCCTCCGCCGCCGGGGTTTTCGGCTCTACCTCGACGATCAATGCGCCTTTCACGCCCAGTTGCTGCGTCACCACCTCGCTGACGCGGTCGATCACGTTGATCCCCAGCGTCGGCCGCCGGTAGTGGCCGAAGGCGATGATCTCCGGCACCACGCGATTGACCGTGTCCGCGGGCACCGCGAAGCCGATGCCGGCCGAGGCGCCAGACGGACTGAAGATCGCAGTGTTCACGCCGATCAGGCGACCCGCGCTGTCGAGCAGCGGCCCGCCCGAGTTGCCCGGGTTGATCGCGGCGTCGATCTGGATCAGGTGGCTCACCGGGCGTTCGTCCTCGCCTTCGATGGTGCGGTCGAGCGCCGAGATCACGCCGGTGGTCAGCGTATGGTCGAAGCCGAACGGGTTGCCAATCGCCAGCACGCGCTGGCCCACCAGCAGGTCGCGGCTGCTGCCGAGCGGGATCGGCGCGGGGCGCTTTTCCGGCACCTTGACGCGCAGCACCGCAAGATCGTTCTCCGGGCTGGCGCCGACGAGTTCGGCGTCGAACCCGCGCTGGTCCGACAGGCGCACCTGGGCGCCACGCGCGCCCGCGATCACGTGGTAGTTGGTGACGATGTGGCCCAGTTCGTCCCACACGAAGCCCGAGCCGGTGCCGCGCGGCACTTCGCGCACATTCATGGTGAACGGGTTGATCACGCGGTCGAGCGTGGTGATGTAGACCACCGACGGGCTGACGCGCCGGAAGGTGTCGACGGTCGCGTTTTCTTCCGCGGTGAACGGGCCGCGCGGCGTCACGCGGCGCGGCACGGGCGAATTCGCCTCCGCCAGGCCGACGCTGGCCATTGCCGCGAACAGGGCAAGTGCCGAAGCGGCAAGCCGGCGCATCCAGGATCCCGCGCCAGGTGGCATGGTCGAACTCCGCAAATCGATTGTCCCTATCTCGGCGCGGCTGCGCGGATTTCAAGCCTCATGCCGGCAATGCCAGCAAAAGCAGCAGCGCAACCGCGGCCGGGGCGGCCTGAACCCAGAGTATGCGACGGTTGACGCTGGCGGCGCCGAAGATGCCGGCGGCGATCACGCATAGCAGGAAGAAGACTGCAATTGCACGACCGTTTGCGCCGAGGCTCGCGCCCCAAAGCAGCCCGGCGGCGAGAAAGCCGTTGTAGAGGCCCTGATTGGCGGCGAGCTGTTTCGAGGCCTGCGCGAACTCGGGCGTGAGGCCGAAGATGCGCCGCCCCCGCGGTGTTGTCCACAGGAACATTTCCAGCACCAGAAAGTACAGGTGCAGCAAGGCGACCAGCACGATCATCACGATGGCAGGCGTGCTCATGGGGCTAAGGCTCCGTTGTCAGCGTTCGAGCCACGCGCCCTGCGTGCGGCCATGATCGGTGTCGCGGTCGTATTGCTTCTCGCGCGTGGTGTACGTGTCGAGGATGCGGTAGCCGAGGGCGTTGGCCTCTGTCTCGAGTGCCTTGCAACTGCGCATCGCCGGCAGAGCGGCGATCTCGCCGTCGATCTCGCGCCCGGCTTGGCGCGCGAATGCGTAGTGGCCTTCCTCGTGCGTGCGCAGCGCGGCGAGGTAGGCGTCGAAGCGCGTACGCTGCGCCCCCGACCCGCCGACCAGCTTCGGCAGCGTGATGGTGCCTTCCACGGCGGTGTCCACGCGCGTGATTCGGCAACTGCCGTCCGGCGCCTCGTTCCAGCGGTAATTCCACTTCACGTACCACTTCGTGTAGCCGTGGAACACCTTGCCGTTTTCGCGGATCGGCGTCGCACTGTTGAGCAACTGCAGCAGTGGCGCGCCGGGGTCGGCAGTCACCGCGTATTCGCGCGTCGCGAGTTGCTCGCGCACCTCGGCGAGGGCGGGAGATGCGCTGGCCGCCAGGGCACCGACGACGATCGCCGCTTGCATGCGGGAAGCAAGGCACTCATGCGGCATGCGCGAAAAGCAGGCATTCATCGGCGATCGACCAGGGCAGGCATGAGTGCGAACAGTACCAGCATGATCGCATACATGCCGCCCGAGATCGGGTCGCGCGTGGCGAAGTAGGCGCCGATCGTCAGGCCGCGCACCGCGAGTGCGACGGTGAACTCGACGCCGAGCAGCAGTGCGAGCGCGGTCGCGCCGACACGCAGTCGGCACCCGACGGACGGATCGAGTGCGTAGCGGCGCACCACGAATCGCGCACTCAGGATCACGACCAGCAGCATCGGCGGCATCTCGACGAGCTCGGCCATGCGTTCGCCGAGGCGCGGAACGAGAATTGGCACGCGCACCAGTCCCAGCGCGAAACCGGCCGAGAAGGCCAGGGCAAAGTAGGTCAGGGCCGCCCGGAGGGACCGGATGCAGGCGGAGGCGGCAGGGCGTCGCATCGCCAGGGAGCCCGATGTCGTTTGCGAGAGGACATGACGGCGAATTGTAGCCAGCGAATGCAAATCCTGCCTGCCAGGCTATGCGACAGGGTCTCGTGGCACTTAGAATCCCGCGATAAGGTCCAACGGGGGGAATGCATGGCCGAAGCGGCTCGCCAGGATGCGCGACTCGACGATCGCCTCGAAATTGCGCGCATCGAGCTGCTGCATCGCAGCGCGCCGCTCAGCCAGGTCACGTCCATCATCTGCACCATCGTGGTATTCGGCATCCTGATGGGGTATGCGGACCGATTGGCATCTTCGCTCTGGCTCGGGGCATCGCTCGCGCTGGTCGGGCTACGGCTTGCGCTGGCCCGACGCAGTCCGCTGGCGACCCACACGGCGGTGCGCGTCCGCCGCTGGGCGAACGAGTTCGCCATCGGCTCCTTTCTGAATGGCCTGCTGTTCCTGATCCCCGCGGTCTGGCTGATACCGCCTGCTTCGACGCCGCAGCATTTCGCGCTGGTTGGCATTACAGGCATTCTTCCGGCAATGGCGCTGACGACCCTGGCCGCATATCGCCCGGCGCTGATCGCCTTCTGTGCGCCGCTGCTGCTGGTCTACGGGGTCGCGGCGATGTTTGTCGGCGAGTGGCTGCCGATTGCCATGGGACTGGCGGCGATCGTGTACTTCTGCGTCGTGGTGGCGATCAGCGCAGTCGTCGACCGCGACGTGCGGCAGGCCCTGCAGCGTCGGTTTGACGTCGAGGCGCTGAATGCCGATCTCGTGCAGGCTCGCGCGGCCGCCGAGTCGGCGGCGCACGGACTTGCCCGGCATGGACAGGAACTCGAGCGACGCGTGGACGAGCGCACCGCGTCGCTGACCCGGGCGATGCACGAGTTGGAATCGTTCAGTTACTCGGTGTCGCACGACCTGCGCACCCCGCTGCGCGCGATCAATGGTTACGCGACGCTGCTTGACGAGGAATGCGGCGGCATGGTCACGCCACATGCACGGGAATACCTGGCGCGCATCCGCAAGGCAACCGAGCGGCTCGACTGCCTGATCGACGAATTGCTCGACCTGTCGCGCATGACGCGCGCCGAAATGAACGTTCATCCGGTCGACCTCAGCGCCCTGGGGTATTCCGTGGCCGCGGAATGCGCAAGCCTGTTTCCCGATCGTCGCGTTGCGGTCCGCATCGCGCCCGGCATGCATGTGCACGGCGATCCGGTGCTGTTGCGCGTGCTGCTGCAGAACCTGTTCTGGAATGCCTGGAAGTTCACGGCACCGCGGGCCGAGGCGCGCATCGAATTCGACGCGCGCGGCGAGCCCGACGCGCCCGGTGAAACGGGGGCGAACGCCTATTGCGTGAGCGACAACGGCGTCGGTTTCGACATGCGCTTCGCCGACAAGCTGTTCAAGCCGTTCCAGCGGCTGCATGGCGTGAGCGAATTCCCGGGAAGCGGCATCGGGTTGGCGACGGTGGCGCGCATCGTCGCCCGCCACGGCGGACGGGTGTGGGCCAATTCCAGACCGGGGGAGGGCGCACGCTTCTGCTTCACGCTCGGCAGGCCCGATGTCGAGCCCGGCGCCGATGTCGCGCCAGCCGCGGCTCAGTAGACCTTCGCGAGCACGAAAGCCAGGCCGAGGGCCGCCATGCCGATGCCGATGAGCAGGCGGATCAGCGGCGCGCTGCGGCTTTCCGGCTGGTCGGCGATGCGCATGAACACCACGCCGACCAGTGTCGGCGCCGCGGCGAGCAGCCACAGCGACGCGCCCGTGAAGTGAAATGCGCGCGGCGGTGTGCGTGTCGGCATCGCGAAATCGCCGCCGACGAAGATCCAGAAACCCAGCGCGATCAGCGCGCCGCCGAAGATGCGGAAGAACCAGGTGTCGAGCATGCGTTTGCCTCTTGTCGTTCGTCGTGCCCGAAGGCTTCACGCGGCGTCGGTGGCAGCGCCCTCTGGCGCCGCGTCGGCATCGGGAACGTGCGACGCGAGCACCTTGTCCACCCGCTTGCCGTCCATGTCGACCACTTCGAAGCGCCAGCCTTCCCAGAGCACGCTGTCGGTGGTCTGCGGCACGCGGCCGAGCAGCAGCATCAGCATGCCGCTGAGTGCGTTGTAGCGGCCTTTTTCCTCTTCCGGCACGAGCTTGAGGCCCAGGCGATCCTTCAGTTCCGGCACCGGGATCAGTCCGTCGAGCAGCCAGGAACCATCCTCGCGCTGGATCGCCCAGGCATCCTCGACGTTGCGCGGCTTGAACTCGCCGGTGATCGCCTCGAGCACGTCGCGCAGCGTCACCAGTCCCTGGATCTCGCCGTATTCGTCGATCACCAGTGCGCTCTGCGTGTTGGTAGTGCGGAAGTTGTCGAGCAGTTCCATGCCGGTCAGCGATTCCGGCACATAGACCGGCGGCTGCAGGTTCGCCGTGAAGTCGGGCTTCTCGCCGCGTATCGTCTGCGTCAGCAACTGCTTGGCATTGATCATGCCGAGCACCTCGTGCAAGCCACCCTTGCACACAGGAAAACGCGTATGCACCGTGGTTTCGATTTTGCGCAGGTTGACCTCGGACGCGTCCTCGACGTCGAGGAACACGATGTCGGCGCGCGGAATCATCAGCGAGGCGATCTGCCGGTCGTCGAGGCGAAACACGTTGCGCACCATCGTGTGCTCGTGGTGCTCGATCACCCCGGCATCGGAGCCCTCGGCCAGCATGGCATGGATCTCCTCCTCGGTCACGGGCGCGGGGCCGGTCGAGCGTACGCGCAGGATCCTCAGGCACACCTCGGTCGATACGGTCAGCAGGCGCACGAAGGGTCGTGTCAGCGCTGCCAGCCACAGCATCGGGCGCGCGACGATGCGGGCGATCGGCTCGGGCGTGATCTGCCCCAGGCGCTTGGGCACCAGCTCGCCGAGCACGATCGAGAGATAGGTGATGACCACGACCACCAGCGCGGTGGCGCCGAATTCGCTTGCCTCGCGCTCGATCCCGATCGATTGGAGCCACTGCGCGAGGGGCGGCGACAGCGCCGCTTCGCCGACGATTCCGTTGAGGATGCCGATCGAGGTGATGCCGATCTGGATCGTGGACAGAAACTTCGTCGGGTGCTCGCCCAGTTGCAGGGCAAGTGCGGAAGACCGGTCGCCGTCCTCGGCGAGTTTCTGCAGCCTGGCCTTGCGGGCCGTCACCAGGGCGATTTCGCTCATCGCGAACAGGCCGTTGAGGATGATGAGTCCCAGCAGTATGGGAATTTCCATGCGTTTGCGCGGACGACCCGCGCATGTGTTGAACGGTCCGCCCGTCGCGGCGCGACGGGTTCTGGCCTGCGCACGGGCAAGCGCAAGTATACGCAATGCGGGCTGGGTGCGGGTTCCGACCGGCCGGCCTGGAAGACGCATGTGACGGCGATCCCCGGACGGTCAGGCGGGAAACGCGCATGGAGAGGGCGTTGTAGCCGAGGCATCGCCAGGTGTCCCTATCCACGCGGGTTTCGGGCGATGACTGCGACGTTCGTTGTTCCAGACGGCGGTCCGGCACGCGAGGAAGCGCCATTTCTGGCGCGGCGTCGATCGATCCGGTGCGCGGCCGGCGGCGTGGTTGCGGGAACCTGCTGCTATGATCGGCCGGAGGAGGGCTTGCACATGATCCGGCAGACGCGTCGTGCTTCGCGGTGGGTGTTGGCGGTGCTGGCGGCACTTGCCGCGCCGGCGTCGGCGTGGGAACTGGCTGGCAGCAAGACGATTGCGCTGCATACCCGCGAGGGGCAGGCGCTGCCGATCGGCAGCGTGGAGTTCCGCCCGGACGGGGATCGCGTCCGCTTCGCGATCAAGCTCGATCACGCGCGGTTCAAGGACTATTTTCTTTCCATGCGCGAGTTCAAGTGCATCGACGGCCCGAGCGAGACGCACTGCCACGTGCCGTACCCGTATCGCATGCCGTCCAGCGTGACGGCGGGCGATCTCGCCTGGCTCGAACACGCGCTGCTGTTCCTGCACAACACGCCGCGCGACTACGGGGCGAAGCTCGCCAACGGCGTCTATTACCGCTTGCGGCTCACCAACGACGGCATCGTCGGTACGCCGCAGTCGGTCGACCTCGCGCACATCGGTGCCCCGCCATCGGATCCCGACGTGCCGCCGTTCGGGCCGGCCGAGCGCGGCGACATCGGCGCCGGCGAGCGCTGGTTCAGCGGCATCAGCATCCGCTGAGGGCGCAGCGCGGGCCGGGCCGCGAGGCGGCCGGGCCTGCCGGGGTTACTTCAGCGGCGTGGTCAGGGTCGGATAGTAGTCGCCCTGGTTGTCGATCACGCGATTGTTGCCGAACGAAACGAGCGCACCGCCGCCGACCGGATCGAAGCCGATCATGTTGCGGCTGATGGTGCTGTCTGATACGTAGATCGTGGCGCCGGACGAGGTCGACAGCAGCCCGATGCGGTTGCCGCTGGAAATCGAGGCCTCGACCATGACCTTGGTCGCGCGGCCGGTGCTCTTGGCGGAAATCCCGGCATCCTTGCTGTTCGACACGACCGTGCGCGAGATCGTTGCCTGTCCGCCGTCCTCGACCATCACGCCCTTGTCGTTGCCCTCGAACAGCGAGTTCGACACCGTGACGTCCGCGATCACGCCGGGGCCGGGCATCACGCGGATGCCGTGCGCCGCAGCGCTCGGCCCGTCCACGATGTTGGCGATGGTCGAGTTGCCGACCAGCACATCGACGTTTGCACCGGTCGGCGCGACGAGGATGCCGTTCTGCGAGAAACCGTAGATGCGCGTGTTCTCGACGATCAGCCGCTTCGCACTCAGCAAATTGATGCCGTGGACACCCGGCGTCGTGCCGGCGCCATTGATGTCGAGGTTGCGCAGGATCACCTGGTCGTTCGCGCTGGCGTTGATGATGACGCCATTGGTGCCCGAGGCCAGGATGCTGGCGAGCGTGCCGCCGCCGTCGATGGTGATCGACTTGGTGATGGTCACCGCGCCGAAGCCGCCGGGATCGATCGCGTTGATCTCGCCGCCGGCAGCAGTCTTGGAAATCGCGCCGGCGAAGGTCTTGCACGGCGCGGTGCGGCTGCACGGGTTGGCATCGTCGCCGACGCCGGAAACCCAGGTCCGGGTGGCCTGAGCACTTGCCAGAGACGTGACCAGGCCGAGGCAAAGCGCGACGAGCACATTCTTGATTTTCATTTGACTGCCTTTCTGTTGGGGTAAGCTGAACGAGCCGGGGTCGATCCGCCGGCGGGCGGACGCAACCGTCGAACGGTAACGGCATCACCGCACCGGACTTTAGCTATGCCGTTGCGGGACACTATTTGCGTGGCACAGCTGGCGTGGCAATCGCGCCGTCCAGATCGGCGATGAAGGATTTGAGCGTGTTGGCGAGCGAGATCGCCAGCGTCTGCGCGTAGGACTCGGCTGTCGCCCCCCACGCCACACCGGCCGAGCCGGTGCCTTCGTAGTGCCTGGCCAGCAGGTCCTTGCCGCCTTGCTTCAGTTGTGCGTCGAACGCAATCTCACCGTTGTAGTTGAAATACATGTCGGCCCAGACGTTGCGGATCTGTCCGGAGAGCACGGCGAAGCTCTTGCCGGCCTCGGGTGCTGCGAGCACGGTGTATCCGCTTCTCTGCAACTCGGCCTTGAGCGCGCCATTGAACCAGTCGGCCACGTTGTTGGTCGGCACCACGTCTGCCGTCGGCATGCCGAAGCCGTTGCGCACCGTGCCGACCTTGCTCTTGTCGTTGCGCGCATCGGTGAAGGGCTGGATGACGATCGGCAGGCTCTTCGGGCCTGCAGCACGCGCAGCCGGGGCGGCGCCGGCTTCGGCTGCCGGCGGATAGATCAGCGTCGGTTGACGGGTGCCGAAGGCGCAGGCCGAGAGGGCGAGGGCGATGCCGGCGGAAGCGAGCAGTGTGGCGAGTCGGTTCATGGTGTCGAATTCCGGATGGATGTGCACGTGGCGCGGTCGGCCGAGGTCGCAAGTCTACCGCCGCTGGGCATGACGGGATATGGGCGAGGCAGCTGGGTGAAGCGGTGTCTCAGTGCGCCGCCAACATCGCCACGATTTCAGGCGATCCAAGTTGCCTTGCGAGCTCCAGCGGTGTGAGGCCCGGCCCGTTGCGCAGGGTGTGCAGCGGCTGACCCAGTTCGAGCACGAAGGCAACGGCGGGCGGGCGACAGGATGCCACCGCGGTATGCAGCAGGCTGTATCCGTCTTCGTTGACCGTCCTGGGGTCCGCGCCATGGGCCAGCAGAGCCTTCGCAATCTCGAACTGCCGGGCGCCGACGGCTTGCTGCAACGGTGTCAGTCCCTGCTCGGTGCGTGCATCGACCTTCGCGTCCTTGGCCAGCAACGCATTCACGATGTCAATACGGCCGTTGACGGCGGCGTGGTTGAGGGCGGTCGCACCCGTGTCGTCACGTGCCTCGAGGTCCGCGCCCCGGTCGATCAGCGCCAGCGCCACACTGCTTTCGCCACGGTTGACCGCCGTCTGCAGCGCCGTGCTGTTCCATGGTCCGCGCGTGTGGATGTCGGCACCGCGCTCGATCAGCAGCATTGCGGCATCCGTGCGCGAATGATTGATGGCCTGATGCAAGGCGGCAGCGTCGAACTCGCTGCGGATTTCCGGGTCGGCGCCGGCATCCAGCAATACGCGCAACACGTTCACGTGGCCGTTGGCAGCGGCGATTGCCAGCGCACTGACACCGAGGGCGCTGATCGCATCGGCTACGGCGCCGAGCGCCAGCAGCTTGCGGACCAAGTCCGCATGCCCGTGGGTCGCTGCGGCGAGCAGGGCGGCAGGGGCTTGAACGTCGGCACCGGCGGCGACGGCTTCGTCGAAGGCCTCCGGGTGGCCGCTTCGGCAGGCATGGATCAGGGATTCGTTTGCTTCAGACATGGGATTGAGCAGAAAACGTCAAGTGGATCGGATCGGGGAACACCGCGAGCGCGCGACTGGGCGCCGGCGCCTCGGCATCCATGCGTATCAGGGGCGGATGAGCATCTTCATCGCCCCGTCCGTCTTGCCGTGGAACATGGCGAAGGCGCTGTCTATTGCCGACAGGGGGAAGGTGTGCGAGAAATAGCGTTCCGCGTCCACCACACCGCGCTCCATCAGGCGCAGCGCGTCCCACATTTGCGGTTGCACGTTGGCGAATCCGTTCATGTGCAGCGTGATGTCGCGCAGGAACACGTCGGCAAGGTTGAGGTTGAAGGTGGCATCGGTAAACACGCCGATGGCCGCTACCGTTCCGCCGGGGCGGACGACATCCAGACACATCTGCAGGGTTTCGGGATAGCCGACGACCTCGATGACCTTGTCGAAACCACGTCCCCCGGTTTCCTGAAGGGCGGTTTCCTTCCAGCCCGCGTTGCCCGCATCGATTGCGAGCGCCCCCTTGCTGCGTGCCAGCTCGAGCCGATGCGCGACCTTGTCGATTGCGACGATTCGCCCCGGGCCCCGGCGCAGTGCGATGTCGAGTGTCATCATGCCCGTCGGCCCGCAACCCACGACCGCGACGCTCTCGCCCGGACGGATGTCGGCAAGCTGGTTGGCGATCACCGCGGAGGGCAGGTTGCAGGATAGCGTCAGGGCCGATGCATCCGGGATTTCTTTCGGCACCTTGATCGCGTGGGCGTCCGCATGGGGTATCACCAGCGCCTCCGCATGCGTGCCGTTGAGGTTGCCGAAGGGCACGCCGAAACCGTAAACCGCCTTCTGCGTCGTTTCGCAGTGCGCCGTCTGGCCGACCTGGCACATGTAACAATGCCCGCAAGAAACCGAGTAGGCCATGCTGATGCGATCGCCGGGGCGGAACCGGGTGACGCACCTGCCGACCTGCAGCACTTCGCCCAGCAACTCGTGACCGGTCTGGGACTTTCCCTTTTCCATGATGGGGTCGAGCGCGCCGCGATACAGATGCAGGTCGGAGCCGCAAATCGACGTGGCGCACACCCGGGCCAGCACCGCATGGTCGGCGTCGAGGACCGGATCGGGAATGTCGGTGCAGCGGATATCCTGCGGTCCGAAGTAGACGGCGGCTTTCATGACGCGCTCCTGTTTGCGGCCGGGACGGCCGGCGTGGGGTGATTCTCGTGGTTGGCACGACGATGTCAACTCGGGCGCCTGCACTGCAAACGCGACAACGAGCCAACGTGCGGCCACGTCGAGAGCCTCGGCATTGGCCCTCGAGTCGATTGCGGTGGAAGGTGCCGCTCCGAGCCCGCGCCTGCACGGCAGCGGGTTTAATCACCGGCAGAAAATTGATTCAGATCGCGGCTCATCGCGCGGGAATTGGCTACATTCCCCGGCGATGCGTGCCCGAATCCTTCATGCCCTGCTGATCCTGCTGCCGATCGTGGCGATTGCGCCGGTGGCGCAGGCCGCCCAGCCGCTGCAGCCCTGGCTCGACATGGCGCCGGCCGGCGGGGTGCTGCGCCTCGCACCCGGCACCTATGCCGGACCTGCCGTCATCAGCAAGCCGCTCACGCTCGAAGGCGACGGCAAGGTGGTGATCGACGGCGGCGGCCGCGGCACCGTGCTCACCATCCGCGCCGACGACGTCACGCTGCGCGGCCTGCACCTGCGCGGCAGCGGCGGCTCGCACGACGCGCTCGACGGCGGCATCATGGCCGAGGGCAACCGCCTGCGGATCGAAAACAATGTCATCGACGACGTGCTGTTCGGCATCTCGCTGCACAAGAGCAACGACAGCGTCGTGCGCGCCAACCGCATCCGCTCGCTGCCGGGCGACGTGGCCGACCGCGGCGACGGCCTGCGCCTGTGGTACAGCACGGGCAATCGCATCGAGGACAACGACCTCGCGCAGATGCGCGACATCACCGTCACCAACGCGCCGCACAACCGCTTTACCGGCAACACCATCCGCAACAGCCGGCGTGCATTCAATTTCCTGTTCGCCCATCGCAGCCTCGTCGAAGACAACCACCTCGAAAAGAACTCCACCGGCGTCATCGCCCTCAACTCCGAGGGCATGATCATCCGGCGCAACCGCATCCTGCATGCGATGGAAGCCTCGGGTGCCGGGGTCGCACTCAAGGAAACCTCGGCGGCGCTGGTGCAGGGCAACGAGATCGTGCATTGCGCCCACGGCATCATGGCCGATTCGCCGATCAATTCGCTCAACCGTATCGTCTTCATCGGCAATGTGATTGCCCACAACGTCACCGGGATCTACTTTTACGGCGTGAAGGGCGGCCACATCGCCATCGACAACACCTTTCGCAGCAACCTGTGGCCGGTGACCATCATCGGCGACGGCGATCCGATGAACGACATCTGGTGGGGCAACAACTGGGATACCTACGAAGGTTTCGACCTCGACGGCGACGGCTTCGGCGACCGCCCGCACGAGCTGTATGCCTATGCGGACCGCATCTGGATGGAAACCCCGGCCGCGACCTTCTTCCGCAACTCGCCGGTGCTGGAGCTGCTCGATTTCCTCGAACGCCTGGCGCCGTTTTCGTCGCCGCCGCTGATCCTGCGCGACACCGCGCCGCG
>JAEUNL010000001.1 GCA_016791115.1 Rhodocyclaceae bacterium | reverse complement strand
GTGCCGGCCGACCCGTGGGGTGCGCCCTACCAGTACAAGCGCCCGGGCGAGCATGGCGAATACGACCTGTGGTCCTTTGGCAAGGACGGCCAGGCCGGCGGCACCGAGGAAGCCGCCGATATCAACAGCTGGGATTGATCCGCGAATAACCGGCCGACATCCGTGCCCCCCGCACTGAAGGCGCTCGTCGCGCAACTGATCGGTTTCGGCCTGATGGTCGCGACCTTGATGTTCGGCCTGATGCCGCCCGACAAGCCGCTGGCACTTGCAGTTTTCCAGGGCGGTGTCGCAGCAGCGGCAGCGCTGACGCTCAGATGCGATGCCTGGTGGATACCGATACATCTTGCCTTTGCGCCGGCACTCTATGCGGCCACCCGGCTCGGCCTGCATCCGGCGTGGTACTTCGGCGCCTTCCTGTTGCTGATGTTGATATACGGTTCGAGCTTCCGCACCCAGGTTCCCCTGTTTCTGTCCAATCGCGAGACGGCACGCGTCGTCGCCGAACTGCTGCCCGAGGGAAAGCCGTTCCGGCTGGTGGATCTTGGCAGCGGAACCGGCGGACTGCTGCGCCTGCTGTCTAAGGCACGCCCCGAGGCCAGCTTCGTCGGCATCGAAAGCGCGCCCCTGCCCTATCTGTTTTCCCGAATTGCGTCGCGCCGGCTAACCAACTGTCGTGTCGAACGGGGTGATTTCTGGCAGACCGGGCTCGGCGATTTCGACGTTGTCTATGCTTTCCTGTCGCCCGTGCCGATGCCTCGCCTTTGGCGCAAGGTGAAGGCCGAAATGAAGCGCGGCAGCCTTCTGGTCGCCAACAGCTTTCCGATACAGGGCGCCCGGCCGGAACGCGTCATCGAGGTCGGCGACCGGCGTGGCACGCGCCTCTACCTCTATCGGGTCTGAGCGCGGAAATGACGGGGTTTTCAGGCTCTGATCGCGGCATTCCTGCGCACCAGCGGGCGGAGAATCTGCGCATCCATCGCAGGAGTCATCATGGCGCAGATCATTTGCATCATCGGCAACAAGGGCGGCACCGGGAAGACCACCGTTTCGCACATGCTCTCGCAGGGATTCGGCCTGCTCGGGCAACGATCGGCATGCGTGTTGACCGATACCGCCCGTGAACCGCTTTCACCGGAAGGGCGCCGCTATCTGACGGCAGACGCCCGCTCGCCCGAGGCCCTGGCCAAAGTCATGGAAAAACTGCGCTCGCTGAACGGCTGGATGGGCGTGATCGATGGCGGCGGCAACCGGAGCGAGATGGACCGCAAGCTGTATTCGATGGCCGATCTCGTGTTGCTGCCCTTTCGCGACTCGCACGAGGACATCCGCACGGTGATACGCGATCTCGAGGCGTTCCCTCGGGCGTGGGCATTGCCTTCGCAGTGGCCGACCAACCCTTGGCAACGCGACGCGGCCGGGCGAACGGTTGCAACGATGCTTGCCGAATTCAAGGACCGCGTGCTGGACCCGGTGGGCGCCTTGTCGAGTTCCAAGCTGCTGCTGCAGAAGAACATACCTGCCCAGTTACCGACCCCGCTGGCCAACGCCTGCCGCGGCATCGGACGTCAGGTGCTGGACCTGCTGGAAATCATGTACGAAGACGTGACGGATGAACTGGAAGACGAAACCGTCGCGGAAGCCCCTGTTATGAATGCGGACCGGTCACAGCCCGCCAGACAGCACCATTGATCACTGCGGAGGGCGCGCGCGCCTGGCTCCTGGCGATCCCCGCAATCAGACCTTCATGCCGAGCCGGGCAGCCATCACCACCGCCTGGGACCGGCTGGAAATGCCGAGCGAACGGAAGATGTGCGACACATGCACCTTGACCGTACCTTCGGTCAGGCCGAGCTGATCCCCGATCTCGCGATTGCTGAGCCCCTGCACGAGCAGATCGAAGACGCGCCGCTGTGCCGCAGTCAGATCCAGATCGTCCGCCGTAGGCGGGAAAACCGGCCCGCGGCGGCCAGCCGGGACGCCAGCCGGATCCGGCAAGAATATCCCGCCGTCGAGTACCGTGCGGCATGCCGCCAGAAGGACGTCGGTGTGACTGGACTTGGGCACGAAGCCGCTTGCGCCAGCCTGGATCGAGCGATTGACGGACGAGGCATCCTCCTGCCCTGAAACGACGAGAATCGGGATCATGGGAAACTGATTGCGTAGCGACTTGAGCAACGCGAAACCGTTGCAGCCCGGCAAGCGCAGATCCAGCAAGACCAGGTCCAGATCCGGGTTCCGGGAAATCAGGTCGACCGCCTCGGATGCATCGCTGGCCTCGAGCACGACGATTCTCCGATCAAGACGACGCAGTGTGAGGGTCATGCCCTCACGAACCAGCGCGTGGTCCTCCACAACCAGCAGCTTCAACCCTGGTTCTCCCGGTAGCGAAATCACTGGCGCCGGCCGGCCCGGCCGAACGACATTCCGCCGTGCGGCCGCCGGCAGACTGCGGCGCGACATTGTGCGCCCATAGTAGTCGGGTCAGTTGTTTCTAGGTGTTGCATGAAGATCGATCAGCCTAGGACGGAAGTCCTAGGCGGGAAGTACTATGGCCCAGCTTGGCGAACGAGGGCTAGCATGGGACCGATACGTTCAATGGCAGGTGCAGACCGCACGCATGGCATTCAAATCGAACGGATTTCCTCGCAACGCCCCGTCTGGCGCCTTCGGCTATACTTCTTCTCCGTCGCGCGGCTCGGCCATCCCGGAGGTGCGACCGAACGCCGTCAAGGGAGCGCGTGCGGAGATGAAAATCCTGATCGTAGATGATCACCCGCTGATCCGCGAGGCCGTGAAGCACGTGCTCGCCCAGCTCGATCGCGGCGTCAATGTGCTGGACGCGGAAAATTGCGCGGACGCGAGTGAAATGATCGCCGCCAATCCCGATCTGGATCTGGTGCTGCTCGACCTTTCATTGCCGGGTTCCAGCGGCCTCTCGGCCCTCGAATCCCTGCGCGAGCAGCACCCGACAGTGCCGGTCGTCGTGCTGTCCGCGCGCGATGAACCGGGCATTGTCGTGCGCGCGCTCGACGCTGGCGCGATGGGATTCATTCCGAAGACCTCGTCGAACGAGTTGATGCTTTCCGCATTGCGGCTGGTCTTTTCCGGCGGCGTCTATGTGCCACCCCAGGCACTGGCAGGTGATCCGGAATCCGCACAGGTGCCGGCCGCCACACCCGGGGCCGGTCAGACGACCGGCATGGCGCCTTCGGAAATCGGCCTCACCGAACGGCAGACCGAAGTGCTTTCCCTCATGCTGCAGGGCAAGCCGAACAAGGTGATCTGCCGCGAACTGAATCTGGCGGAAGGCACCGTCAAGATCCATGTGACCGCGATTCTCAAGGCACTCGGCGCCACCAACCGGACGCAGGCGGTGATCGCGGCGAGCCGGCTCGGGCTGCGAATCGGGAACCTGATGGATTCCTGAACGACCAGCGTCGCGACACCGGCAACCACTCGAGGAGATGGCGGTGCGCGTCGGCATCGTTTCGGTCTACGTTGACTACCACCGCCGCGGGCGCCGCAACGCACTTGCCCTCCAGCCGCAGATCGGCCCGCTGCTCGCCGGCCTGCTGCCGGCCGACATCGAGATCGAAATCATCAACGAAACTGTGCGGCCGATGGATTTCAGCCGCCACTACGATCTCGTGTTCCTCTCCGCATTGCATTCGGATTTCGATCGGGCACGACAGATCTCGCACTACTACCGGCGCCGCGGGGCCACCACCGTCTTTGGCGGCGCCTTTGCCAGTACTTACCCACAGCTCGCCCTGCCGTACTTCGATGCAATCGTCGTCGGCGACCCGGAAACGACCGTTCCGGCCCTGTACCAGGATTTCTCGCGGCGTCAGTTGCAGCGCGTCTACCGCAGTTCCGCGTACGCGGGCGACCGCGTACCGACGCCACGTTTCGATTTGATGCCTGACGGCGCTCCCTTGTCGTTCGCGCTCGAAGCCAGCCGCGGTTGCCCTTTCAGTTGCGAGTTCTGCGTACTGTCCGGGCTCGGCACCCGCTACGAAACACGCACCGTGGAGCGCGTCGTCGCTGACGTTCGCAACGGCCTGCATCATGCCGCCCGGCGCAGGGTGCCGCGCCGGCTGATCGGCTTTACCGACAACAACCTGGGCGGCAGTCTGAGTTTTCTGCGCGAACTGTGCGCTGCCCTCAAGCCGCTCGGAATTCAATGGTACTGCGCCGTCACCTTCAACGTCATCGCGAACCGCGAACTGGTGCGCCTCATGAGCGAGGCCGGCTGCATGTGCGTATTCGTCGGGCTGGAGAGCTTCAACCCGGCCGCGCTTGCCGACATGCACAAGTACCAGAACGCCGCGCACAAGACGCGTGCGGCGATAGATACCTGCCGTGAACACGGCATCCTGGTGATATCCGGACTGATGTTGTCGCCGCAGATCGACACCATCGATTACATCCACAGCCTTCCCCGGCGGGTACGCGAATCGGGTCTGCATGTTCCGACCTTCCTGTGCTTCGAATCGCCGATTCCCGGCACCCCGCATTTCAACCGGCTCGCCGCCGAACCCGGCGCCTTTCTTCCCAACGCCCTGCTGCGCGACTTCACCGGCTACACGCTGGTCACGCGGCCCCATCACGCGAGCGTGGACGATTTCGTCGGGGCCTACCGCGGCGCGTGCCGGGAGATCTTTTCGACCGCGAGCAGGCTGCGCAAACTGGTCGAGGACGTGCCGTATTTCCTGCGCGCGCGCCGCCCGGGCTGCGCCATCGTCGACGCTGCCGACATGATCGGACTGCAGGGCACCTTCCCGCCGCCACCGACGCGCAGCCTCGTTGCCGGCAGCGACACGCCCCCGCCAGAACGGGTACCCCTTTCCGACGCGGACTTCGAATCGGACGCACAGCGCAGCGCCATTCTCGACCCCTGGCAAGTCACCGACGAACACGGGCGGGTACTGCGCCAATGGCTGCTGTCGCAGCAGCCATTCGCCGGCGAAATGCGGCGCGCACGTGCATCAACAAGAAATCTGGAGACCGTCGAGGCATGAAACCCGCCATCGCCACATCACCCGGCACGGGCTCGCGCGAGCTGCGCGTGCGTGCCGAGCAGGTCAATGCCGTGTATCGCAACTCGCCAACCACGACGATCGGCTCGATCGCGGCCGGCGCCTCGCTCGTCATCATGCTGTGGGGTGCCATCGATCATGCCCTCGTGCTGGCATGGTTCGGCGTGCTGGTGGCCCACCAGACGTTTCGCGTTTATGACTTCCTGAGCTGGCGCCGCGCCCGTCCGGAAGCCGAGCAACTGGTCCGGCGCTGGGCAGATCGCTACTGGCTGGCCACGCTCAGCGCCGGGCTGATCTGGGGTGCCGGAAGCTGGTTCCTCGTCGTACCCGGTTCACCACCGCACCAGACCGTGCTGGCGATGTTCATGGTGGCAATCGCAGGCGTCTCGATCGGCGGCCTGTCGGCATTCTGGAAAGGGTTCATCACTCTCGTGCTGCTGATGCTGGTTCCCCTGATCGTGCGCATGCTGCTGGAGGGAACCACGACGAGCTCCTGGCTTGCGGTCGTCGCCGCCATCGCACTCGGCGTCGCGCTCTCGTTCGGGCGCACACTGCACAAGGTGATCGTGGAATCCTTCGATCGCCGATTCGAGAATGCCGACCTGGTGGAGGAACTCTCGCGTCAGAAGGCGCTGGCCGAGGCTGCGCGTGCGCAAGCCGAAGCGGCCAACCGCGCCAAGACCCAGTTCTTCGCCGCTGCCAGCCACGACCTGCGCCAGCCGCTGCATGCGCTCGGCCTGTTCGCCAGTGCCCTGGCAGACAAGATCAAGGAACCCGACGTGCTGAACGTCGTGCACAGCATCAACACGTCGGTCGGTGCGCTCGAAGGCCTGTTCAACGAGCTGCTGGACATCTCGAAGATCGACGCCGGCGCCATCCAGCCGGTGCCGCAGCCGGTATCGCTGGGCAGCCTGTTCGAGCGCCTGCGCCTCGATTTCGAGGCCGAAGCATTCGACAAGGGATTGCGGCTGACAATACGGTCGACCCGGCTCTGGGTTCGCAGTGACCCGATCCTGCTCGAGCGCGTGGTGCGCAACCTGGTCACCAACGCGCTGCGCTACACCAAGCAGGGACGGGTTCTGGTGGCCGCCCGCCGACGCGGCGGAAGCATCGCAATCGAAGTCTGGGACACCGGCATCGGCATTCCACCCGACAAGCAGGGTCAGATCTTCGAGGAGTTCTTCCAGCTTGCCAATCCGGAGCGTTCGTCGAAGAAGGGGCTCGGACTCGGTCTGTCGATCGTGCGGCGCCTGTGCCAGCTCCTCGAGCACACGCTGGAACTGCGCTCCCGCGTCGACCACGGCACGATGTTCCGGCTAGTTGCGGCCGTGGATCGCGAGCCCCAGGTCGACCAACGCCCGGCGAAGGGATCCGACCGGCTGCCCGGCAACCTGGACGGCATCATCGTCGCCGTGATCGACGACGAGGAGGCCATCGTCGAAGGCATGCGGGTGCTGCTCACCGGATGGGGAGCACACGTGGTTGGCGGGCCATCGGCCGACGTGGTTCTGGGGGAGTTGACGAAGGAGCAGATGAAACCCGACCTGGCGATCGTCGACTTCCGCCTGCAAAACCACGTCACCGGACTCGAGGTCATCGACGCCTTGCGCGCGCGATACGGCAGCGACCTTCCGGCCATCCTGGTCACCGGCAGCACCGCGCCGGAACACATCGAACAGGCCAGACACCACGACCTGCACCTGATGCTCAAGCCAGTGATGCCGGCGAAGCTGCGCACCCTGATCAACTTCAAGCTCCAGCAGCGACTGTCGATCCAGCGCTAGCCAGCCATGGTGGGCGGCGTGTCGAAAGTCCGCCCTCATACCTTCGGCTATGACCACCCGCCAATTGAACGTGCCCGCCCGCAATCCAGTCCTGGCGCGGCTTTGCGCCCAACCGGCAAAAAGTTGCATGGATCACGGCTCATCCGTTAAGCCGATTCAAAGTCGCGCGACCGCGGACGATACTTCAACCATGCAAACGAGGTCGTGACCCGACGCCGGCATCCCCGGCAAGCCCCGCGACCCGCCCAAGGACAACGGAGAACAAGGAGCGCGATCATGATGACGGCAACCAAGGCACGCGACGAACACGACCCCTACTACGACCCGACCGCACCGGAAGCCGGCGTGCTGCCCTCGTTCGCCGAGGCCATCATCATCGCGATCGCCGCGGTGATCGCGCTGGCGGCGCTGTACCAGATCCACGAATCGCTCGACCGCGTCGGCCAGTCAATCGCCGCTACGGCCAGCATGCGCGGTGTCGATGCCGAATCGGTAACGCACGCGCAGGCGCCGCGACTGAACGGCAGCCCCGCGGCCAACTGAGTTTCACCCTGCGAGGCATTCCCCGCTTCGCTGCTTGTCTCCTCCCTTCAAACGCGGCGCAAGCCGCGTTTTTCTTTTTGGCAGGCACGCCTTCGGCGCTCCCGGGCACGGTGTAAGATTCACTGCATGACCCACATCGCCGGCTAGATCGAGGAGCAACCCGTGTCTGCAAACGCCAACCCGCAGGATCCGCTCGAGTTCGTCAGGAACATGTGGTCCAGCATGGGATTCTCCCTGCCGGGCATCATGACGCCCACGCTCGACCCGAACGAGCTCGACAAGCGCATCCAGGATCTCAAGGCCGTCGAAGGCTGGCTGCGCATGAACCTCAACATGCTCTCGGCCAGCATCAACACGCTCGAAGTCCAGCGCGCCACGCTCGCCGCGATGCAATCCTTCGGCCAGCCGGCCGGCGGCAACGCCACGCCGGAGCCGAACGCCAATCCGTTCATCAACCCGTCAATGTGGCCGTGGAACTTCATGCAGCAGCAACCGGCCGAACCGCCCATGCCGCAGCCGCCTGCAGCCGAGCCGGGCGCCGCGCCCAAGTAACCGGAGGCGCCGTGTCGGCCGATCGGCGATTTGCCGACGCGAGCGCATTTCACCCCGCATGGGAACGTGCGCTCGGTGAGTGCATCGATCGGCTGCGGGCTCCGGAAGGCGCGAACCTCGGATTCGTCTATTTTTCCGACCGCTACACCGACGATGCAGGGAGCCTTCTCGCCACCCTGCGCGAGGAAACCGGCATTGCGCACTGGGTTGGCTCCGTCGGCGTCGGCGTCATCGGTGGCAGCGAGGCCCGCATCGGGCAGCCCGGCCTGTCGCTGCTGATCGGCCGCTTTCCTGCCGACAGCTTCCACGTCTTTTCCGGCCGCACGCCCTTGCGAACGCCCGGAAACGGCGTCGAACCCTATTTCGCCGTCGTGCATGGCGATCCGCACACCGCCGACATGTCCGATCTGGTCGCCGACATGTCGACCAAGGTCAGCAGCGGCTTCGTCACGGGTGGATTGTCGTCGGCGCGCGGCGCCACCTGCCAGGTCGCCGACGACATCTTGAGCGGCGGCATCTCGGGCGTGGCCTTCGATGAATCGGTCGCCATCGCCACCCGGCTCACCCAGGGTTGCGCGCCCTTCGGCGAGCGCTACGAAATCTCGGAGGCCGAAGGCAACATCATCGGCCGCCTCGACGGTCGCTCCGCGCTCGAGTGCTATCGCGAAAGCGCTGCGCGCTGCGGCATCGACGACCTGCACCACGCCGCCGCCGTCGTCCTGGTCGGCCTGCCGGCGCGCGGCCGCGACCAGGACGACTACATCGTACGCAGCGTGGTGGGCATCGATCCGCGCAACGGCCTGCTCGCGATCAACGAACCGGTCGAACCCGGGCAGCCGCTGGTCTTCGTCCATCGCACCGCCCAGGCCGCCGACATCGACATGCGACGCATGCTCGACGACCTCGCCACCGGCCTGACCCGGCCGCCGCGCGCGGGCCTGTACTTCTCCTGCACCGGACGCGGCGGCCACATGTTCGACGACGACTCGACCGAGATCGCGATGATCCGCGAACGCCTGGGTGATATTCCCCTTGCCGGCTTTTTCGCCGGCGGCGAGATCTCGCACGACCGCCTGTACGGCTACACCGGCGTGCTCACCCTGTTCCTGTAAGCAGGCCGATCCAGAACGTCAGCGTGAGCATCGCCGCAAGCGTGCTCGCCGACACCAGCCAGGCCACGCCCGGCCCGTCGCCGCCCATGCGCACCGCCAGGATGTAGGCCGAGGTCGCCGTCGGCAGCGCGGCGAACAGCACCGCGCTGTCGTAATACACCCCCGACAGCCCGAGTGCGCGCGCCAGCCACCAGGCCAGCGCCGGCAGCGCGAGCAGCTTGACCGCCGTGAAATAGATCGCCGGCCCGTGCGCGCCGCCCTGCCCGCGCAGGCGCAGCGCAGCGCCGACCGAGAGCAGCCCCAGTGCGATCGACGCTTCGCCGAGCCGGGCGAAGAACTGCAGCGGCACCGCCGGCAACGTAAACCCGGCCGCGTTGAAGGCCAGCCCCGAAAGCGTGGCGATGATGAGCGGATTGCGCGCCAGCTCGCGCAGCAGGCCGGTCTCGCCGTGGCGCGCCAGCATGCCGACCGCGAGCAGGTTGGCCACCGGCACCATGGTGCCGACGAGAATGCCCATCGCCGCCACGCCCTCCGCGCCGTGCAACTTGGCCGCGACCGCGAGACCGATATAGGAGTTGTAGCGGAACGCGCACTGGAACTGCGAGGCGAACACGATCGGCCTCTGGCGAAACAGCGGCTTGGCCAGCAGGCCAATCAGCGCGCCGGTCAGCAGCACCGCCAGTCCGCTGCCGGCCAGCGGCGCCGCGGCGGCGAAGTCGATGCGCGTGCGCGCCAGCGTGCCGAACAGCAGGCCGGGAAAGAGCACGAAGTAGATCAGCTTCTCCAGCCCGCTCCAGAAGTGGTCGCCCAGATGCAGCCAGCGCCGCAGCAGCGAGCCGAGCAAGATCAGCGCGAAATCGGGCAGCAGGAGCAGCACGGCGGACATGCCGCGAGTTTAGCAGCCGCCTGCCGAACGTACAGTGCACCGGCCTGAAACCCGCATGGATACTGGGTTACAGGGTAGCCACCCGCGCACGCGCCGGAAGCTGCGGCGTCTGGGGCAGGCAGGCCGGAGAGGCCCGGCCCATGCGCCCAATGACCCGGCTATTTCACGAGCCGGCGGCGCGACGCCGTTCAGCCGTGTTCGCGCACCAGCGCGACCAGCGCCTCGCCGTAGCGTTCGAGCTTTTTCGCGCCGATGCCGCCGATGCCGGCCAGCGCGTCGAGGTCCCCGGGCTGGCGACGCGCGATCTCGGCCAGCGTCGCGTCGTGCAGGATCACATAGGCAGGCACGCCCTGCGCGCGCGCGTGCTCGAGCCGCCAGGCCTTGAGCAGCGCCAGCAGGTCGGCATCCGCCGGCGCGAGCGCGGGCTCCGCGCCGGTGCGACGTGTCGCTGCGGCGCGCTTGCGCTCGACCGTGCGGCGCATCGCCACCGGCTGCTCGCCCTTGAGCACCGCTCGGCTTGACTCGGTGAGGCGCAGCGCGCCGTGCGCTTCGTGGTCGACGCGCGCCAGCCCCATCGCGACCAGTTGGCGGAACACGCTGCGCCAGTTCGCCTCGTCGAGGTCGGCGCCGATGCCGAACACCGACAGCTTGTGGTGATCCCAGCGCTGCACGCGCTCGACCTCGCGCCCGCGCAGCACGTCGATCAGGTGCACCGCGCCGAAGCGCTGCCCGGTGCGGTAGATCGCCGACAGCGCCTTGCGCGCGGCATCGGTGGCGTCCCAGGTCTGCGGCGGATCGAGGCAGGTATCGCAGTTGCCGCAGGGCGAGCTGGCTTCGCCGAAATAATCGAGCAGGCGCACGCGGCGGCAGCCGGCGGTTTCGCACAGGCCGAGCAGCGCATCGAGCTTGGCGGTCGACACGCGCTTGAAATCCTCGCTGGCTTCCGACTGGTCGATCAGCCGGCGCTGCTGCACCACGTCGGCCAGGCCGTAGGCCATCCACGCATCGGCCGCTTCGCCGTCGCGGCCGGCGCGGCCGGTTTCCTGGTAATAGCCTTCGATGCTCTTCGGCAGGTCGAGGTGCGCGACGAAGCGCACGTCGGGCTTGTCGATGCCCATGCCGAAGGCGATGGTGGCGACCACCACGATGCCGTCCTCGCGCTGGAAGCGCGACTGATTTGCGGCGCGCGATTGCGCGTCCATGCCGGCGTGATACGGGATGGCGACGATGCCCTGCGCGGCAAGCCAGGCCGCCGTCTCCTCGACCTTGCGCCGGCTCAGGCAATAGACGATGCCGGCCTCGCCCGCGTGGTCCTCGCGGACGAAGCGCAACAACTGCGCTCGCGCGTCCTGCTTGTCGACGATGGTGTAACGGATGTTGGGCCGGTCGAAGCTGGAGACGAACACGCGCGCCTCTTCGAGCGCGAGGCGGTGGATGATCTCGTCGCGCGTCTGCGGATCGGCGGTCGCCGTCAGCGCGATGCGCGGCACGCCGGGAAAGCGCTCGTGCAGCAGCGAAAGCTGCAGGTACTCCGGGCGGAAGTCGTGGCCCCACTGCGAGACGCAGTGCGCTTCGTCGATGGCGAACAGCGCGATGCGCGACTGCGCCAGCAGGTCGAGGCAGCGCGGCGAGGTCAGCCGCTCGGGCGCGACATAGAGCAGGTCGAGCTCGCCGGCCAGCAGCGCGCGCTCGGTGTCGCGCGCCTGCTGCGCATCGAGCGTCGAGTTGAGGAACGCCGCACGCACGCCGAGCTGTGCCAGCGCGCCGACCTGGTCCTGCATCAGCGCGATCAGCGGCGAGACGACGATCGCCGTGCCGGCGCGCAGCAGTGCCGGCACCTGGTAGCAAAGCGACTTGCCGCCGCCGGTGGGCATGAGCACCAAGGCATCGCCGCCGTCCGCCACATGCGCGACGATGTCGCCCTGCGCGCCGCGAAACGCGGCATGGCCGAAGGTGGTACGCAAAATCTCGCCCGCGCGAACAGCGCGATCGGCCACGTCATCGGCGCGCACCGCGTGGGAAGCACTCATCGGGACGTCACCCTGAAATCACACGCCGCACGCTTGCGGGCCGAACAGATGTCCGGCCGCATCGGCGCATTCCGCGAGCGGCGCCAGACGCGCCAGCCAGTCGAGCGGCACGCCGTCGCACGCGCCGAACACGGCACCAAGCACGATCGAGCGCCCGCAACTATCGCCACCGGCGAGGATGTTGGCACGCACCGCATCGGCATAGCCGCGCGCATGGCCGAGAATGTGGAACATCACCGGCAGCCCCTGGCCGACGTGGCAGGCGGCGCCGAAGCGTGCCGCCGCAGCCGGGGCGTCGAGCGCATCGCCATCCAGCGCCGCGCGCAGGTCGGCAGACAGCGCCGCCGGCGCCAGCGCCAGCGCTTCGGCGATCGCGTCGGCGCGCGTGCCGCCGCACAGCACCGCAGCGAGCAGCACCGCCGAAACGCGCGCCGCATCGCGTGCGACCGGATTGTCGTTGGTCACGCGTACCGCATCGTCGACACCTGCGAGCATCGCCTCGCGCGTGCGCCCGCGCTGCACGGCGGCGGCCACCAGCGCCGGCAGCGACGCCAGCGCGGGCAACTGGTCATCGTCGGCGCCGGAAGGTTGCGGATAGCCGTCGTGCGCATCCGCGCTCATCAGGCGGATCAGGCTGAGCCGCGTCGGGCGATCGACATAACCGACGTACGCGCCCCCCGGCCCGAAGTGGCGCAGGAAATCACCCTGGTACGCGGCGCAGTCGAAAGCGCCGTCGCGCGCCGCGAGATGACGCAGCATCAAGCGGCAGGTTTCGCCATAGCCGGAAAGGTCGCCGGTGCGCTTGGCACCATGCGCGAAATAGCCCTTGCAGTCACGATAGTGCGCGGCATCCGGTTCGAGGAAGACGATATCGCCGCGCGCGGCGATCTGCGTCAAGCGCGCCGGCTCGTAGAGCCAATGCAGTCCGAGGCTCGCGGCGTCGGCAACGAGTGCGCCGAGAACGGCGCCGGTGAATGGGTTCAAGTTGGCGTTCCTGCGATCAGCGGCCAAGCAGGCCCTTGAGCTTGTCCTGCACCTGAGATTGCACCTTTTCCTGAACCTTGGCCTGCGCCTTCTCCTGCAACTGCTTTGTCGCTTCCTCGACCTTCGCCTTCGCAAGATCGGTCGCAATGGCGGCGAAGTCCACCTGGTAGGACAGGGCGTCGAATGGCCCGCTCAGGCGCACCGGCACGGTGACGCCCTTGAGATTGGCGAGATCCTTGCCTTCCTGGCCGGTCGAGGTGTTCACCACCGTGGCCTTGGCAAGGTAGTCGAGCTTGCTCTCGGCGATGTTGACCTGGCCGGCGCCGGCCAGGCGCAGCAGCGGCGACTTGGCAGACAGGTCGTCGTTGTGCGCCACGCCGCCCGCGATGCGGAACGACGCCGTCATTTCGGTGAAATCCGTCTTCTCCGTCGTCACCGCCTGCTGTGCCGCGCCCTGCTTCGCGCTGCCTGTCAGGGCCTTGTATTCGCGCAGCGTCTTGGCGATGTTGATGCCCTTGACCGCGCCGTCGCGCAGTGCGACGCGGGCGCTGCCGCCGAGGGCACGCTTCATCGCATCGACGCTCGGCCCTTGCGTCGCGATGTCGAGCGCGAGGTTGCCGCGGCCTTCGAGCATGTCCTTCTTTGCCACGTCGCGCAGCAGCGGGTCGATGTTCACGTTCGTCAGGGTTTCCTTCGCAATGATGCGGTTGCCGTTGGCGTCGGCGCTGAGGCTGCCGGCAAGCGTGCCGTCGTAGAGGCTCGCCGAGTGCGGCGCGACATCGAGCTTGCCGTTGGCCGCCTTGATCTCGAGCTTGATGTTGGAGGCCTTGATGCCCGATGCCTGCAGCGCGCCGATGCGCACTGCACCGGTCGCATTGAGGTTCTTCAGCGCCGAGAGGTCGATCGGCTTGTCGGCCGTGTCCTTCGGTTTCTTCGGGTCCGGCGGGAAATACTTATCGACGTTGATGCGGTCGATGTCGACATCGAAGCTCAGCGCAAGCGGCGCGAACTTGCTGGCGCCGAACTTCGCACGAATCGCGCTTTCGTCGAACTTCGTCGCGAGTTGCCCGTTCGCCGTCTGCTTGCCGAGGTCGGCGTGCAGTTCGCCTTCCAACGGCAGGCGCAGGCTCTTCATCGGCATCTGCGGGCTGGCGACGTCGAGCTCGCCGCCGATCTTCGCGAGGTCGAAACGCATCGCCTGCAGATTGGCCGCAAGCGGCGTGCTCACGCGGCCCTTGACCGTGCTCTCGCCCGCCTTTGCATCGAGATCGAGCGCGAAGGCCGGCATGTCGAACGCGAGCGTTTTCAGGTTGGCGTCGAGCGGCGTGTTCACCGTGCCGTGCACCGTGGTGTCGCCGAGCTTCGCATCGACCGTCATCGCGAGCTTGCCGATCTTGAGCGCGGCGGACGAACCCTGCATGCCCGCGAGATCGACCTTCGCATCGAGCGTGCGTTTCGCGCCAGCGAGGCGCGCAACCAGGCTCACCGTCTCGCCGCCGGCCTTCTCCGCGTCGGCCTGGAGCTTCGGCGCATCGACTTTCACGGCGAAGGATTCTTCATCCAGCTTGCCGGTGGCGTCGAGCTTGAGTCTTTCGACCAGCAGCTGGCCGCTCGCGGTGTCGAACGCCAGCCTGCCGGCGCCGAGCACGAGGTCGAGGCCGGCGAGCGGCGCGACATCGCCCTTCACGCGAACGTCGGTTGCGGCGAGCGCGAAGCGCTTCTTGTCGAGATCGATATCGTAGTCACCCTTGACGGCCAGATCGGTTTTCGCGGCCGGCTTCGCCAGTTCGAGCTTGCCGGCGAGGTCGAGTCGGCCGCTGGCCTGGTTGGCGATCTTGCCGGTGGCGAGATTCAGGTCCGACAGCGTGGCCGACTGCCCGGCCTGCTCGTCGCGCCAGGCGAGCTTTGCGCCCTTGAGCTTGATTGCGGAAACGTCGAAACGCACCGCACCGCTGTCGGCAGATTCATCCTTCGACATCAGGTCGTCGATGTTGAGCTTGCCGTCCTTTCCGCGCACCAGCGTGGCATCCACGCCTTCGAGTTCGAGTCGATCGACCACGACCTGCTTCGAAAACAGCGGCATCACCGCCAGCGAGACGCGCGCCGAGGCCAGTGCGGCGAAAGGCTTGTCCGATGCATGTTCCGACAGGCGCACACGGCCGATCTGCACGCCGATCGAGGGCCAGAACGACAAGGCGACGTCGCCATCGATCGAAAGTTCGCGCTGCTTCTTCTCGCGCACGATCTGGGTGACTTCCGCCTTGAGCTTGTTGGCATCGAAGGTCGCATAAGCGATTAGTCCGCCGGCGACCAGCAGCGCGGCAATGCCGCCGAGCGCAAATGCAACGTAGCGCAGTATTTTCATTGTGTCCGACCGTCTCCTCGGTTCGAGCGGCAATCATAGCGCATGGTGTCTGCGGGCCGTCGCGGGCGTCCTGCGCCGTGCCACCCTTTCGGCACCGGGGTGGCCGCACAGATTCTTGCGATCGACCGCTTCAATATCACTAAAGTTATCCGTTAAGGTATTGTTCTTCGCAAAGCAGTCCAGCAAGCAATCCAATAACGCGACCCGACCCCATGCAGGCCCCGACGCTGACCCGGCACGACGTGCTCGTCTGTGAAGACGATCCGGCAACCGCGCATTTCGTGCGCGCGATCCTCGAAAGTTGCGGCGCAGCATGCGATGTCGTGGAGAACGGCGAAGCGGCGATCGACGCCGCCGCCGCCGGCGAATGGGATCTGATCCTGATGGACATCGGCCTGCCCGGCATCGACGGCATCGAGGCCACGCGGCGCATCCGCCAGATCACCGACTGCAGCGGGCGCCGGATTCCGCTGGTGCTGTTCACCGCGATGAGCGGCGCCTCGGTGTGGGTAGACGGCCTGCGCGCCGGCGCCGACGACATCGTGCCCAAGGCGATCGACCAGTCCCTGCTCAAGGCCAAGCTGCGCGGGCTGCTCTCGGCCTCGGCGCAGGCGCGCCTGCTGGCCGAGCGTTCGCGGCAGTTGCGCGCCTATCACGACGCTGCCGAGCGCGAAAAGGACTTCGGCCGGCACGTGCTGACCGCGCTCACCCGCCGCGGCCAGCTCGCCGATCCGGCGCTGTTCGTGTGGCAGCGCGAGGTCGACGGCCTGTCCGGCGACCTGGTTGCGCATCGCCGGGTCGGCGACGCCCATTACCTGCTGCTGGCCGACGCCATGGGCCACGGCATGAGTGCGGCACTGGTCACCATCCTGGTGGCCGACATGTTCTACGCCATGGCGGCCAAGGCATTGCCGCTGCCCGACATCGCCGTCGAACTGAACCGCAAGCTGGTACGCACGCTGCCACCGGGCAATTTCGTCGGCGCGACGCTGGTGCGCGCGCAATCCGGCCGGCTCGATGTGATCAACGCAGGCATGCCGGCATGCCTGCTGTTGCGCGGCGCTGCCGTGGTGGCCGAATTCGCCTCGCGCAACCTGCCCTTCGGCATCGAGATCGGCGAATCGGGCCCGGTTGCCGAAGCCGTTGCGGCGCAGCCGGGCGATCGCCTCGTCCTGCTGTCCGACGGCGTGCTGGAAGGCCCGCTGGCGCTCGACACGCTGGTCGCCGCGGTCGCCGACGGCTCGGTCGGCGCAGCGCTCGACGCGGTAGACGCCTTCCGCGACGACGCGACCTGCGCCGCGCTCGATCTCTGACTGCCCCGGCACCCCGACCGGTTCTGCAGGGTTACAGATTCGCCGGCACGTGCGGCTGCAGCGACGGCTGGCTTGCCACCAGCCGCGTGCGCCCGATGTGCAGGTGCGAGGCGAACAACGCGTAGTTGTCCGAATTGCGCATGCGCAGGCTGTGCGGCAGCTTCATCGCCTTGTCGCGGTAGCCGTGGTCGACGATGCGCCGCTCCTTCGCTTCATCGTCGACGAAATGCAGCAGCTCGTGCATCAGGATGTGGTTGAACAAATCCGGCACCACACCGTGATCCAGCCCGCTGCACAGGTAGACATGCCCGGAATGCACCTCCGGGATCTCGCGGCGGTCGTCGCCGAGCTGCATCGGGCTGTAGGCCATCCAGTCCTTGCCCAGCGGGTCGATGGTGAAAATCGACACCCCGAACGGATTGCCGCCGGTGAGCGGGCTGATGCGCGATGCGAGCACACCCTTGACGCGCACGAAAGTCGTGCGGATGAAGCGTAGCTCGCTCAGCGTCGTGGCCTGCGACTGCTTGCCGAAGGCGAAGTAGAGATCGGCGATCTCGAACGGGCGCGTCGACGGGGTCAGCCCGCTGCCGCCCAGGCTCAGGGCGTCCATCGCCGACTCGGCGCCGCGAATCGCCTTCTGCGCCATGGCCAGCAGCGCGGGCATCGCCTGCGCGGTGCGCGCCAGGCGTGCCGCGTTCTGCGCCGCCAGACCTTGCTTGGGCACCTCGTTCATTCTCTTCAGCGTCGGACCGCCGGGGTCGACGCGCCCGTCGCTCGCCACGCGGTGAAACTGCTGGAAGGCGCGGATCGCGCCGTTGGTCTTCGGCCCCGCCAGGCCGTCCTCCGCCAGCGGCGGCAACGGGCCGCCATCGCCCGGCGCGATCTTGTTGAGCAACTGCTGGATCTTCAGCACGTCGTCCTTGCGGTTGAAGCCGCCCACGCCGACCGATTTCTCGATCGTCCAGGCCGATACCCCGCCTTCGAAGCGATAGACGACACACGCGTTCTCGGTATGCGCTCGAACCTGCATGGCCACCTCCTTCGCAATGCCGGCCGCAAGTGGTTTGCTCACATCGTGGGCTCGCACCCAATCGGCGGCTCGTGGAACGAACCCGGAACAGCGCCGGAACGTGACGAAAATCCATCATAGGCAAAGCGCGGCAAGGCCACGTCGGCCGGAAAGCCGATGCGCCACGAGCCGCGTGGGATAGGCTTCGTGGCCATGCCATCGCTGCACGCCTCATGGATAGGCGCTTTGCAGGCATGAACGCTTAAGATCGCCTGCCCATGCGCCTCCCACGGCATGGACATGACGGTGACTGCCTCGGCACACCTCGACGCGGCCTTACGGCCTGCCGAATTTTGCGTCGCCACAATTTCGAGGCGAAATACGAACTACACTTGTTTGCACAACGCCGGCGAATTTCGCGACCGGCCGCCTGCGAGGGAAAGGCACCCATGCCGTTGCTCTGGAACGAAACCGAACACAGCGTCGGCCATCCGCTGCTGGACGAGCAGCACCGCACCCTGCTTTCCATCTGCCACCAGCTGGCCGGGCTGTCGGCCGACGATACGCCGCACGCCGAAGGCGGCTTCCTCGACGTGCTGGGCGAACTCGCGCGCTACGCCGACACGCACTTCGAAACCGAGGAATCCCTGCTCAAGAAACACGGCTACCCGGAACTCACCGACCAGATCGGCGAGCACGACGAATACCGCGCCCGCATGACCCTGTTCCTGCGCAACGCCCGGCACGGCGTGCTCGAGCGCAGCAGAATCCAGGCCTACCTCGTCGACTGGTGGCTCGGCCACATCGCCAACACCGACATGAAGTTCCGCGGATTCCTCGAAGCGAGGCTCGCGGCAGATCCGTCCGGCGCAGCCTGAGACGCCGCTTCGCCAAACCGCGCGTGCGGCACGCTGCGGCGGCAAACCGCCCGCCACGAATACCCTGATGGAATGCGCAAACACACGGCCGGATCGCGCCTGGACCGGACCACTGCAGCCGGCCTGCCCTGCGGGCCGCGTGGCATGGTGCGGGTGGCGGTGGCAGGCTCCGGCGTGCCGATTGATGCGGGTCGTGAGGTGGGAGTCGCGGCGGTTCGGTCAGATGCGTTTTGGTTGCGGCGCGGGTTGTTCAAAAACTAATCGACCACGGCCCCTTTTTTCTACTATGCGCAGGGGTCGGCACTCGCCGCCGCGATCCATTCGTCTTGATGCGCCGACCAGCAGAAGGGTCGTCCGTGATCGCGATGAAATCAATCCCGTCTTCGCTGAGTACATCGCCCACGCGCAACTGCCCCAACTCCTCGAGTCGAGCACCGGTCCATAGACCGAGCAACGGTAGCCAGTAAGCCGCTTCGCCTTTGCCGCCCATCGGGCGCAAGCCCCGCGTGAACACGGGAGACGAAAAGATGCGATTGAGCTCGTCGACAGTGAATGGCACGCGCGCTTTCTGCTGCACCTTGGGACGCGTGAGCTTGATTCCACGAACGGGATTGGCCTGAATTCGCTCATTCGCAGCTGCCGTTTCGAGCACTGCCGACAGCAGACCGAGATACTTCTTGACCGTGGCGACTGACTTGCCGTCGGCTAGCATTCGATCCTTGGAGGTCACGACATGTAGGCGCTCGATCGCATCGGCAGCGACATCACCATTGACCTGGCCGAATCGCTTCACGACCGTGTCGATTTCGAGCAGCGTGCGAGGCGCCCGCTGCGACTGGGACTTCCAGTAGATAACCAGATCGCGCAGCCCTGCCCGCGCATCGTTTCCCCCAGAGGCCGCGATTACGGGAAAGAACAAATCGACCTTGGGCAATCCACGCAGTCGCGTGAAGTCGTCCAACAGCCTAGCCTTCAGCGCGGTCATTACGCGCTCAGCTTCGCTTCGATCAGAGGTCTTGAGAGAGACGAGGAATTCCGACCTACCGTAGTGCACCCGCAGGTCTTCAGGGACACGGCTGCGGAAATAGTACCGCGCACCACGCCGGACAAGATTGGTTTGGAGTCGCATTGCTGACGCGTCCTCTGCGTGTAGCAGTTACGTGTAGCAAAAAAAGCGATTCCTGCAGCGAAGTGAGACTGAATCGACTGCTCGATCAGCCCGTTACGCAAATTTGGCGCGCCCGAGACGATTCGAACCTTCGGAGACCGAGACAATTCGACGGGCTTATTACGTTGTAAAATACCGCATTGCCTGAAATATGGTACTAAGTGTATTTAGTAATTTGTTTTATATGTAGTTATTGGACTACGCAAGATTCACGTTGCCACGGCCAAGCCCGTATGACACCCTATCGTCCGATCACAACTTCACATTTCCGGGGGGACGGACGGTGGCTTCGGACGGCGGGCATCCCGCCCCTTGGACTCGTTTGGGCACGGCTGCCGCACTGCTGTCCTACCTCGATTCCTCCGCCGGGCTGGGTAATCGCCCTATCTGGAAAGCACTGACTACTGCGTTTCGCATCGCCGAAGATCCCGGCGCACTCTTCGCACTGGTGCGGGCATTCCAGCATGTCGTCGTCGTTGGTCGCAAGATCGGCCTTGCCGGCGACAATGCCTTCGAAGAATTCTGTGCCATCACCGACCATCTGGCGGCAATCGTTGCACGCGTTCCCGATGCACTCCGACTGCGCATCGCCAACCCGCGCATCGGCATCAGCCACGCGCGCGGATCGCCCGAATACTTTCCTCTCCTCGCCTGCTTCACGGTCGATTTCGGCAATCCCGCTTTGACCGCTCGCATCACGGCGGTACAGGCGATCATCATTCTCGCGGTCATCCATGGACCCGCTGCGACCTCACTCCTGGCTACGGTTGCCCACGGCATTCGGAAAGCGCAGAGTCTGCCGCACCCGTGGGCGGAACTGCTGGACCTGCTTCCCGACCCGGACGCGGCGGCGGACTGGCAAGATGCGACCCGCCACCGGTGCCGCGACCTGCTCGCCCGGCTCGACCCCAAGCAGCCGCTGGCACCGGCACAAATCGCGTTTCTCAAGGCCCTGCTGTCGCTGCTGCATGCGCTGCACGAAAGCAGAAGAATATCGCGGCGCACCTTCCCTGCCGTCGCCGACCGCAACGAACTCGATCTGCCGCCCGGCGAGCTGCGTCCACTGCGACGCGCACGCCCACCGGTCATCCAGAAACGGCAGACTGACGGTGATGCGGAACGCGAAGCGCCGGCACTCGCAACCCTGATCGCGCCAGAGCCGCGGGATTCTGACGACGAGCCGGCGCAGCAGGATCTGGCGACGGCGGAGCCCACCACCGTGCAGGAAAGCGAAGCGCCCGCCGCCGAGGTGCGCCGTCAGGACCGGCGCAATGCCTACCGGCTCACCGAGATCCGGCAGACGCTGCGCTGGAGCTGGGACCACCTCAATCACCATGACATTTCGCTGCCGGTCACCGCCGCCCGCCTGGCACTGCACGATCACGAGCCATCCGGTTCAGCAGCCCTCTTCGCGATGCTGTCGATGGCAACCGGCATCGGTCCGGCCGATCTGTCGCAACTGGCCATTGATGACGAGGGTGCGCCCGAACATCTCGATTCAACCGGCCACTGGGTGCGGCCGGTCCTGCGCCCGCCTTTCGGCTGGTCAGCTCAGGGCGGCCACACCACGCAGCTCGAACGCGTCGAAGACCATCTGCGCCTGCCCCTGCCCGGGTGGATTGCCGACGCCCTGAGCAGGCGGATGGCGGTGCGTCCCGCCGCACGCTCGGTTGGTGCGCTGGTGGGCTGCGGACCGGCAGACGCAATCGCATTCCTCTCCGCCTGGCTCGATCCGCTGCGCACCCGCCACCCGAACGCAAGGCTGACACACGGACGGATGGCCGCCGCGCTGGGCGTCGAGCTTTACGCGCGCACGCAGGATGACCTAGTCGTGCATACGCTGCTCGGCCGACCCGAGGACGTGCCGCCGACCGGCAGCTACTACGGATCGATGCGGCTGGGCGACTTGCGACAGACCTATGCGGACGCCTGTGCCGCGCTATTCGGAGATGCCCCATACGTCGTTCCCGACACCCGATCGGGCCTGGCCGGCAGCACGCTGGTGCCACGTGCGGAGATCATGGCAGGCTTCATCGAGTCGATGATTTGCCGCATCGAGGCTGCGTCGGGCCGCGATCCGATTGAGTCACACAATGCCTTTTGTCTCTATGTGCTGTGGCTGCTGATGGCGGGCACGGGCCATCGCCCGGTGCAGGATCCGTTCGAGCGGATCGAACTCTTCGACCTCAATAGAAAACTCGTCTGCATCAACGACAAGGCCGGCCCCGGCCGCAGCGGACGCCTGGTGCCGCTCACTACGCTCTCAACCAAACAGCTCGAGCACTACCTCACGCACCTGCGCATCCTCGCCGCCGCCCTACAACCCGATGCACCCGAACTGGCCGCAGCAATCCTCGGTGCCACCGTGCCGCGCCGGCCGCGCGCGCTGCCGCTCTTCTTTTTGCTGGTGCCCGAGGGTTCCGGATGGCAGCGCATCGGCGTGGCCGAACTGCGTGTGTCGCTCGGTCCGCTTGCCGGACTGCCCGCCAATCTGTTCCGGCACGTGCTGCGTGCCACCGCCGCACGGGAAAGCTGGCCGCCTGCACTGGTGCACGAACTGTTAGGCCACGTCGAGGCCGGCCTGCCGGCCTTTGGCAATGCCTCGAGCCTGATGCCGGCCGACTACGACGCCCTGCGCGGCCCGATCGAGACCGCGTTGCGCGAGACGGGCTGGCGCGTGATCCCCGGCCCGCTTGCCCGACGGCGCATCGAGTACGCACCCGGGCTCGAGCTTCGCCTGCGCAACCTGCCCGAGCTGCCACTCGGCATGGCCCTGCGCCGCGACGCCGCAGCGCGGCGCCTGGGCAACGCGCGGCAGGCGGTCAACGACGTCATGCGCGAGGCGCTCGGACGCCGACGCCTCGACACAATCGACCAGTCGCGGGTCGACGCGATGGTTCGCGCGGTACTCAAGGGCCGGCGCGCACCGGCCGACCTCCCCGCACTCGAGCGCTACGCGCGGCTGCACCGGCGGCTGGTCTACCTCAAGGCTCGCTACAGCCTCGCCATCGCCCTGCCCGCCCGCTACAGCGCCCTGCCGCTCGAACCGGCCGCCTTCCCCGCCGACTCGCTCGTTCTCGCCGATGCCGGGCGCGCGCTGGTCGGCGCGTTCGGCGACCTCGCCTTCCGCCGTGCCCGCGCGCAGCGTCTCGACCGCGTGCCGCCCGATCGTGCCGTAGTGGAGGCGGTCGCCAGCGCGGTGCTGCACAGTTGGGTACTCGACGCCCGACTGCTGCACAACCTGCTGCGCAGCGCCACCTGTCCGGTCGTCGATGCCGGCCCGTTCGGGCTTCTGGGCGAGTTCGAACTTCGCGTCAATGCGCACGACATCGAACTGCGACGCCATCGCCTGCATCCGCTTACGGCAGCATTGATGCTGCGCCTCGCCCAGGCGGACCGCGAGGCCCATGCAGCCGCCTCCGCCGGCAAGGCGTTCGTCCAGCTGGTGACCCAGCTTGCAGCCTGCGCCCGGCTGGATCCGCCCGAGCGGCCGAGCTGGCAGGGCGCCCTCGACTGGCTGATCGAACGCACCCGCCCGCTCGCCCGCCTGGCGCTTCCGGCCACGCTGGCGACCTTCCAGGACGGCATGCACCAAAGCGTGAGCCTGCCGCGCGAAGCACTGGTGCGCATTCTGACGGGCCGCCCGGCACGTTCGCTGGTGAGCGCACAGCCCGGCGACAGTGCCACGGAGGCCGGTACTGCAGACGGCTGCGCGACGGACGAACCTCGACTGCCGGTCACGGAGGGTACTGCGGCGGATACGAGCACCACCGAACGGGCACGGGCGCGCAGCATGCCGCTCGACCGCACGCTGCGCGAGGCGATCCGCACGCTGGTTCGGCAGCGCGGCGAGACGACCCGTGGCGGCCGAACGCAGTACCTGCGCAGCCATCGCAGCAAGGATGCCCTGGCCGGCGTTACGCGCCGCGCACTGTCCGACCACGATGATGCCCCGGAGGCAGTCCGTCTGCTCGCGGCCTGGCTGCTGCACCTGTGCGAGCACGGCACGCGCGACCAGCCCGACCTGCGCGCGAGCACCTGCGCGACTTACTACGAGACACTGGCCGGGCCGCTGCTGCGCTGCTGTCCGGAACAGCGCCTCACCGCGCTGCACGAGGATGCGCTGGCCGACGTCTATGGCCGCATCATCGAGAGCGTGCCGTCGCGCAACCAGGACTACACCCTCGGCCGGCTGCGCGAGTTCCACCGGTTTCTGATGGACGGGGGCGGCGTACCGATGGTCGACTGGCTGGACATCGCCCCGGAGGAGTGCGTGCGCCACATCGCGGTCGATGCCGGCTTCATCGGATGGCACGACCATGTGGCGATCCTCGAGCTGCTGCGCCACGATCCCGCTGCCGATCCGCGCACCCGCCACCTGCAGGCCGCGATCTGGTTCTTCTGTTTCCGGTTTGGTCTGCGTTCCGGCGAAGCTTTCGGCCTGCGCCGGCGCGACCTGATTGTCGATGCCGAGCCGCCGGTGGTGCTCGTTCGCCACAATGACTATCGGGAAACGAAAACCGAGGCCGGCATCCGCCAGGTGCCGCTGATCGGCCCGCTGCTCGAGGCGGAACGCGCCCTGCTCGAGGACTGGGTGGCGCACATCGGCGAGTACGCCGACGACGACAGCCTCGCCGCCCTCTTCTCCGCCGAAGGCGAGCCCCGCCGGCTGATCGACCGGCGGGGCATCACGGCGCGCATCGAGGCGGCGATGCGCGCCGTCACCGGCGCTCCCCGCATGCGCCTGCACTATGCGCGGCACGCCTTTGCCACGCGCGGCGAATGGCTGATGACGCTGGACGGATTACCGCGCGACGGCGCACTGCGCGAGGCCACCAGACGCATCATCGGGCCGATCGAGCCGCACGAAGCACGTTGCCTGCTGCTGGATGAGACGACCCGCTCGGCGCGCGGGCCATGGGCGCTGAGTGCGGCCATTGGCCATGCAGCACCGGCCATCACGGCGCGCCACTACCAGCACGCGACCGATCTCCTTGCCGCACTCTGGCTGGGGGCGCGCTTTGAGGAAACCGCCGTGCGCTGCGATGTGCCGACACTGGCCTACCTTACCGGAAAGCATGCCGCACGGCTGCGCAGCGGCGCGGCCGGCGCCGCGGACCTCGCACTCGACGAACCGCGCGTGCGCAATATCGGCCACGGCACCTTCGTGCCGCTCGACGCACTGGCCGTGCGCACACCGTCGGTACCCGCGCTGCCGGGTCGCAATTCCTTCGAGCGCTCTTCGGTGACACTCGAACAGATCGATCGCGTGCTCGAGCAGGTTCACCGGCGCGGCCGCACCGATGCGGTCGGCCGGGCACTCTTCCTCGACGGCGAGGAACTCAGGAGGCTGCTTGCCGACGAGTACGACGTACGTAACGCGGCCCGCTATGACATCGCGCAATCGGGCTGGATCGGAACCCCCACGCGCCATGCGCTGCGCCATCTGCGAACCGGCAAACGCACACCATCGGAGCGCCGCGCCGTGCGCAGCCTGCTGCGCGGCCCGCTCGCCGAACTGCTGCATGAGGCGGAAGGCCGCGACCTTGCCACCGACGCGGCACGCATCTGGTGCCTGCGGCATGCGCCCGGGGCGACGGCACTGGCGCTGGGCAACGGGGAGGATCTGTCTGTCATGGTGCGCTGGCTGCGGGCCATCGGCCAGGATGTCGCGCAGATCGAACTGCGCATGCCGGATGCTGTCGCGACTCCCGAGTCCCGGGCAATGATCGCCGAAAGCGTGGGACTACCCGCCAGTTGCATCACTCTCGGCAAGCGCGTGCGCAGCCTGCCGGAGCGAGTGCGTGCGCTTGCCGCGCAGCGCGTTGGCCTGATGGTGACGCATGGCGCCGCCGGTCCGCTATTCGGGATGAACCAGTTCAACCGCGCGCTGTTCGTCCTTGCCGTCTACCTGTGGCAGGCAATCGGCGAAGACGTGCTGCACGCCGCCGCGTTCGGGCGCTCACCGCGGATCACAACACTGCGCGACCGCTCCGGCGGCTGACGTTTCACCGCGACCGGCCGGACCATTGAAATGCCATGGAAAACGGTCGGCCGGTCGAGTTTCCGGGGCTATCCAAAAAACCACCCAATATTCGCGTTGATTTCGGCTGGTATTGGGGTGAAATCGCCCGAACAATCGAGGCGTCGTCATCCCTCCAATCTGCTCTAGGAGATGTCATGCCCCGCCTCACCCACGATCAGATCGCCCGTTGCTCGCCCGTGGTTTTGCTCGCGCTCACGCAGCCCCATCGGACCCTTAAGGCCGACGGCGCTTATCTGGGCGACTTCCCTGCCGGCGGAGAAAGCCAGGTCGCAACCGAGTTGCTGCTGAGCGAACTTGCCCGGTTAGAGCTCGAAGACGAAGACGCTGTACGCAGTATCACCGGCTGGGCGGTGATGCATGTGACCGACGCCAGGCGCGTCGGCTATTTTGGCGTCGCGCTGGCCGTCATGCCGCGGCCAGAGCAGTTGAAGGACACACGCACGCTCGCGGATCTCGCCAGCAAGGTCGCCGCCCGCCTCGAACGGCTATACGTCCTGGCGTGCGATGCGACTCTGCGCCAGAAATCGCTGCTCGACGACGTGCCGGAGGAAGATGACGAAGACATAGTTCCCGGTTCCGAATCGGACCTCGATAGCGAGCTCGGCGCGCAGCGCCTCATCGCGGCACTATCTCGTGGTTCGGTCACCGTGCGCGTCCTGGGCGCACCGCCGGTCGACATTGATCCACTCGGCCGCCACCGCGCGACCAGCGGCCAGTTCTGGCACGTTGGAACCAGTACCCTGCGCGGCATCGTCGACAACCAGTCCTGGCGGCGCGGACGCGCCGAACTACATGGTCGCCTGCAGAGCCTCGACGGCGACGGCGCGGAAGCGACCCGCAATATTCAGGTCGGGGTTGCCGAGGATTGCTTTCGGGCCTTGCTACCCTATTTTGCCGAGCGGAGATATTGCGAGTTCACAATTGATGTGTATCGTGCAAAAGGAATTCTTGGCGGAACCGTGATTCGCTATGCAATGACATCTTTTCGTGCCATCGCGGATGCGGACATGCCCCTGTTCCGGTGAACAGCTTTTCTGGGGGTACGGTGTCGGAACCGCTTCAGTGCCACTTCAATGGATCGATCCGAACCCGGGCGTCAGCCGGAAGTGTCCCGCAGCGCCGGGGCATGGGGCGCTGAATCAGCTTTGCCCGGCTCCTCCGACTTCGACTCACGCAGCATTTGCTCGAGTTTCAGGACCACATCCGGCCGGACCTCCGACATGACGAGCGCCCACCGCTCGACCTCCCGTGCAAATTCTTCGACGGTTCGGACGTCGCCGACTTCCAGACCTATCCGCGCGTGGCGCTTGATCTCGTCAGTTGTGAAGCGGACGCGCCGACCCGATGTCAACATTCGTCATTTCCTCATTCAAGTGGTCAGTCGAATCCGGCCGCGTGCGCTCCACAATATCCTGCGAAACCGGCTTTGTCTGCGGGCACTGCCATCTCCGCAGTTCTCAGAAGAATGCAATAGGCATGGCCCTCCGTCCCCGCAACAAACCAACGCCACCGCATGCATGCGGTCTTGCTCTGTCTCATCAATTGCATATGTTCGAGCCGTGCCCGACTCGTAGCGCCGCTGACATGCGCACGACCACGGCCTCGCTCCGTGAGGACGTGTCGAAAAGCGACCCTCTGGCAACCCCCATTCATCCCGACAGATGGTGGCAGCGTCTCCAGCCGAGCGGCTGACGACCTCAGCGCACACCGGACCGATACACCCGCAGGGCGAGCCGGGCGATAGAGGAACTGAGCTGGTTCGTGCCGCTCCGAGGGATTAGGACGGCAGGGAGGATCGAAACAAACCAGGTCTTGCCATCCTGCAGGCTTTGGCATCGGAACACACCAAACGTCTTGGCGCGCAGGGCGGCTTCGAACCCCCGGCTGGAGAACTGTGCATTCACGCGGCTGTTGTAGTGCTCTGCCTCTTCCAACATCTCCATCCCGATGTTCGAAGCAACCGCGTTTTGGACTTCTTCCGCGCCTGCGAAAGCGCCGTTGGCCGCCAAGTAGCGGCTCACGCGATTCTGTGCATCGAGGTACGCGAAGATCGGATTGCGGTTCATGCCTGCGATCGGATCGTCTGTGTAGGGTTGATACAGCTCCCAGCTTGCCCCGGTGGCTTCGCAATAGCGTTTGATGTCAATTGCGGGGCGCGCCAGTTGAATGAAGTTCGCGTCGGTGAAGTATGCTGGCCAGGTTACTGTGCTCCCATCCTTAGAGATTTCTGCCTTGTGCCGATAGGCGGACGCCCCTCGGCTCGGAACCCGAGAGGCGATCTGATCCAGCTTTTTGGAAACGACATCGACGCCGTCGAGGAAAGCTGACTGCTCTTCATCGAAGAAGCGCGTTTTTACAAAGTCCTCGGGTGCAAGCGACGCATATCTGGGCGCGTCTTCCGGCATCAGCACACCGGAGAGTTTCGCGACCACCGACACGCATCCTTGAAGCGAAAGTACGAACCCAAGCACGCCGATCCAAAGCCGCTGGCAACGACCTCTGCACGCTGGGTGGCCTTGATCTCGTTCGTCCGGACGTATCGATCGATTCCGCTGTCGCATGCTTCCTCCTCCGCAGGCCCCGGCAGTCGGGGGTATGCCAATCGAGAAGCCAGTATAACGGACATGTCCCGTGGTGCAATGTCCGGCAGTACGGGACGATGTGCTGGTGCCCAATCTGTCCGAACGCCACAAGAAGCACCCCAGTCTCGTCGCATTCGGCGAGACCGTGCGCAAACTCCGGCTCGAACGCGGTCTCTCTCAGGAGGCGCTGGCAATGAGTGCGGAAATCGACCGGAGCTACATGGGAGGCATCGAACGCGGAGAGAGCAACATCACGCTCATGAGCATGCTGCGTCTTGCCGAGGCTTTGGAGGTCCGTGCAAGCGAGATACTGAGGCTCGCAAAGCTCTGACGTCAGCGATTGTGTTCGGCCAATCCGGCGACGCTGACAGTCGCTCTGGTGCACCCAAGTGGCCCCTTGTTGACGCACAGGCGCCGGGCTATGAACCGGTCGCCGCCCGCACTCTAACGCGGAAGGCGAGTGACCCTGTGTATAGCCCGTACTGCGGAGAACCGATAGCCGATCGCCTCGAAGAACCGATCGTCTCGTTCTGACCGCCGCCTGGCCCGTTCGGGCCCGGGCGAGCCGCGTGCTCCGCCATCCAACATCGATGGCGGAACACCCATCGGCCAGGTCAATCCTGCCGGGCTACTGCAACGCGCTGCCTCCGCCAGAAATCCCTGCAAACGGCCGCAGCGTCTGGTTGGCCGTTCCCAGGCTCGCGTTGGCGATGACCTCTTGCGCCGCCGTCGACGTCATCCCGGTCACGTTGCCGTTCAGGCCGTAGTAGTAGGCCAGATCGCCGCCGAGTGCGGCCGTGTCGCTGCTGCTCGCAAGGTAGTAGGTTGACAACGCGTTGGTCAGCGCCCAGTCGGTCAGGGATGGGTTCGCGGCCCGCGCCTGGTCGAACTGGGTCGCCAGCCCCGCGAAGTCGAACTGCTCCACCTTCTTGTTGAGCGTCGGGTCGGACGAAGCCGGGTTGTAGTCCATGTTCGCCTCGAGGATCACCTGCAGCTTCGACACGGTCTTGTTGTTGGCCGTGGTGACGTACCAGTTCTTGAAGGTGAGGCTCTCCGTTGCGCTGACGTCCATCACCAGGTCGTTGCTCACCTTGCGGAACTTGAGGTCGGCGTAACGGATGCCGCGGCCGAGCGAGACGACGTTGTCGGTGCCGGTGCCGCCGGTGATCGTGTCGCTGCCGTCGCCCTTGTTGTAGACGAGGATGTCGGCTCCGTTGCCGGTGTTGATGGTGTCGTTGCCCAGGCCGCCGACGAAGATCTCGGCCGAACTGCCGCCGGTGATCGTGTCGGTGCCGCTGCCGCCATCGAACCAGGCCGTGCCGCTGGAATCGGTGAGGATGTCGTTGCCGTCGCCGCCCTGCATCAGGTCGTTGCCGGTGCCGCCGTTGAGCGTATTGATGGCTGCGTTACCCTGCAGCAGATTGGCTGCGCTGTTGCCGGTGCCGTTGATCGCGCCCGTGCCGGTGAGGGTCAGGGTCTCGACATTGGCCGCCAGCGTCAGCGTCACGCTCGACAGCACCCTGTCGGTCCCGGCGCCTGCCGCTTCGGTCACGACGTCGGTGGAGATGTTAACCGTGTAGGTATCGTCGCCCAGCCCTCCGACCATGGTGTCGTTGCCGGTGCCACCATCGATGCTGTCGTTGCCGTCGCCACCGGTCAGCGTATTGTTGGCACTGTTGCCGACGAGCACGTTGGCCAGCGCGTTGCCGGTGCCGTTGATGGCTGTGGCGCCGGTCAGGGTCAGGTTCTCGACATTCGCCGACAGCGTGTAGGTCACCCCCGCCTGGACGAGGTCGTTCCCTTCTCCCACGACCTCGGTGACGGCATCCCCGGTCGCATCCACGACGTAGGTATCATCCCCGGTACCGCCCGCCATGGTGTCCGATCCCGCGCCGCCATTGAGCAGGTTGTTGACGGCATTGCCAGTCAGCACGTTGTTCAGGGAATTGCCGTTGCCGTTGATCGCGGCGGTGCCTGTCAGCACAAGATTCTCGACGTTGGACGCCAGCGTGATCGTCACGCTGGATCTCACGGTGTCGGTTCCAGCGCTCGCCGCTTCGGTGATCGTGTCGGTCGTCGAATCGACAACATAGGTATCGTTGCCAAGTCCGCCGGCCAAGGTGTCGGTTCCGGCACCACCCTCTAACGTGTCATTGCCGTCGCCGCCGGTCAGCGTATTGTTGGCGCTGTTGCCGACCAGCACGTTGTCGAGCGCATTGCCCGTTCCGTTGATCGCCGAAGTGCCGGCAAGGGTCAAATTCTCGATATTGTTGGCGAGCGTAAAGGTCGCTGTGCTCTGGACAAGATCGGTCCCTTCGTTTGCCAGCTCCGTCACGACATCGGTAGTCGCGTCAACGATGTAGCTGTCGTTGCCGGGGCCGCCAACCAGCGTGTCGGCACTGGCACCGCCATCCAAGATGTCATTGCCACCATTGCCACTCAAACTATCCTGCCCATTTTGGCCGTTGAGCACATCGTCACCACTTCCGCCATCAACGATATCGTTACCATCACCAGCATCGACGACGTCGCTGCCGCCGAGTGCCGAGATAGTGTCGTTGCCGGCCGTTCCAACGATATGGTCATCTCCCTCCGACGCGGCAGAAAATTGCGCGGCTATCTCGCTGTTTGTCCAAACCGTTCCGTCCGAAAACTCGAAGCGCTCGATCAGGGTAGCTCCTGCCGACGCAAAGTAGTTCTTTACGAACACTATTGCACTGCTACCAGCGAAAGAGAATTTCAGATCTTGCCCTGCCCGTTCGACTGTCGTCGCTTGAGGATCGAACTCCAGATAGAGCGTGTCTGTCTTCCCAGTTGTCGCATCGCTACTGGATATGACTGTCGTGCCTGCCGACTGTGCCCAGACTGAATACAGATCGTTGCCGAGCCCGCCATCCAGAATGTCGACCCCTGAGGAATAGTTGACCAGAATGTCCGAGCCCCCGCCGCCAACAAGGACGTTGTCACCAGCGTTGCCACACATCCAATTATCAAGGTCGTTGCCGGTCGCGTTGATGTTTGCCGTACCGCCAAGCTCCAAATCCTCGACATTGGCATTCAGCGAATAACTGACGTACGACAACACTGAGTCCTCGCCAGCATTTGCGCCTTCGATGACTTGGTCACCCAGATCTTGCACGACATACAGGTCGTCCCCAGCACCGCCTTGCATTGTGTCCGCGCCTGCCCCTCCGTAGAGCTCGTTGCTTTCCGCGTTTCCAGTTAGAACGTTGTCCGATTCATTTCCAATCGCGTCGGCAGAATTTGCACCCGTCAGCGTCAGATTCTCGACGTTGGCGGGAAGCATATAAGTTATCGAAGACCTGACAGTGTCCGTTCCTCCGCCTGGGTTCTCCACGACTGAATCCCAAGGCCCTGTCTGAACACTGTCGACTCGGGGCGCAAGCACCAGCCCGGCATCATCCCACTCGAGATAGATGCGGGGAGCACTGTCAACGACGTAGATGTCGTTACCCCCGCCGCCCAGCATTTGATCCGCGCCCGCACCCCCTTCGAGAATGTTCGCTGCACCGTTGCCGAGAAGCACATTGCTCAGTGCGTTCCCGGTACCGTTGATTGCTGACGTACCAGTCAAAGTGAGGTTCTCGACGTTCTCGTTCAGAGTCCAACTGATCGGACTTTCAATCGTATCTGTTCCTTCCGAAGCGCTCTCTAAAACGACGTCGACCGTACTCTCGACCACGTATGTGTCATCGCCCAACCCACCTATCATCGTGTCAGCACCTAGATCGCCGGCCAATCGGTCATCTCCTCCAAGCCCGAGCAGTCGGTCATCTCCTGCATCGCCGCGCAAGAAGTTAGCAACGCCATTGCCCGAGATCACGTTACTTTCCTCATTTCCGGTGCCGTTGATTGGCTCCGAACCGAGCAATTCAAGACTCTCCGTATGGTCGGGAAGGTCGAAACTAACTGACGATGTGACTATGTCGAGGCCACCGTTTGAATCCTCGGTGATCGTATCTCCGCTAGCATCGACGACATAGGCATCGTTTCCAAACCCACCCGCCATGATGTCGTTTCCTGCCCCACCATCGAGAACATCGTTTCCACTCCCTCCGTCGAGCACGTCATTTCCACTGAGACCGGATAGCAGATCGTCACCTGCCGCGCCGGTCAATACGTCGTCCCCACTATTACCCGATATCGAATTGTTCAGCTCGTTGCCCGTTCCAGACAAGGCACCCGTTCCCGTAAGGACCAGGTTCTCGACGTTGGTCGGTAGCGAATAGCTAACCGATGACCTGACAGTATCGTTGCCGCCCTCATACAGAGGATTGGGGACTGCAAAGACATCCATTTGCCCGTTCGTATCGTCAGGGACAAGGTTCGAGGCCAACGACGTAAACGAGATGAATCGACCATCCTCGGAGATTGAAACCCAACCATAGCTTTCCCCATTGGCTGGTTCTCCCGAAGCCGACGTCGAAACCCGCACTATATTTCCGGTAAGTCGATCCTTTACGAACACGTCTCGCATCCCGTTGGTATCACCGGAGACCAGATTGCTTGAACTGCTCGCAAAGACGATGAACCGCCCATCCGCTGACACATTGGCCTCATTGGCAGCCGTCAGCCCGTTGCCGGCGGCCCCGTCCGATGCGGACGAAACGACCGTTACGTCTCCACTCCGGAGATCCTTGACCGCGATTTGCGTTTGGGCGTAGTTGAAGAGAACGTAACGGCCATCTGCAAACACTTTGGGCCGGCCGTAGTAGTAGAAGTAGTCGGAATCGATCCGTCGCAGGCTTCCGTTGGAAAGATCCTTGATAAACAGATCGAACCTGTTGTTGATATCGCCAGGGGTCAGGTTGCTCGCTTCGCTATAGAAGGCGACGTACCGGCCGTCGCGTGATATCGAAGCCCTGTCGGATGCTCCGTTGGTCTGTGTACCATCGTAGCTGGCAGAAACGTGAGTAATCGTCCCGACCGAAACATCCTTTGCATAGATGTCGCTCCAGTGCGACGCGCCTGGCGCAAGATTGGTCCGGTCACCTACAAAGACAAGCATCCTGCCATCGGACGAAATGCTCGGATACATGCACCATCCCGACGAGCTTTGCTGTCCATTCGACCCAGTCGACACCAAGCGAATTTCGCCTGTCTGAAGATCCTTGAGAAAGATGTCGTCATTGGTACCGTTTATGTCGTTAGCAACCAGATCCGACCTTCGGCTGACGAGAAACAAGTAACGTCCATTCGCGGAGATCTCTGGATTGGAGCCTATGGTGGTCTCTGGACTACCCGAATCCGTCGATACCCGAACGATATCGCCAGTATTGAGGTTCTTGACGAATACGTCTGGGCCCCCGTTCGTGTCATCGGGCACCAGGTTCGGACTGCCACTCGAAAATACGATGAAGCGTCCCTGGCCGGTCAACTGCTGTTCTACTGAACCGCTCGAACCTTGTGTGACGTTTCCCTGAGCATTCGGGGCGCTCGTGGATTCCATTGCGATCGACGTTGGGCCGACCGACGACCAGCCCGGCGTAAAGCCGGTTCTAAACTCCAGGACAGAGTCACCCACCGAGTCAACCACATAGATGTCATCGCCGGCTCCGCCCGTCATCGTGTCCGAGCCCGACCCGCCGTCGATCAGGTCACCAGAATCATCGAACCCATTGATCCGATCATCTCCCGGCCCGCCGAGAAGTCCGTCCGCCAGCAAGCTGGTCAGAGAGGCACTGGAACCGTCGGAAAACCTGAACTCTGCGGAGGCTGACGTTGCACCATCCGCAACAACCACTTTGTCGCCTTGGCCATACGTCACTGATACATCATTGGTCAAACCTTCGCGGCGGACAATCACATTCTGACGAGATATCCCTTCGCCAAACTGAAACGTCGAGAGCCCTTCGAGATCAGCCAGCCTGTCGACACTGCCGGACGAATCCGCAGAGCCCTCGCCGAGGTCGAAAAGATAGGTGTCGTTGCCAGGACCACCTGCCAGCGAATCGACTCCAATGCCGCCGCGAAGCCTGTCATTGCCGTTTCCGCCCATGAGCGTGTCGTTTCCAGACCCGCCGTCCAGGCTGTCATCGCCGTACTCTCCGAGAAGCGTATCGTCGCCGGCTCCACCGATCAAAATGTCGTTCCCGGAGGCGGCGGAGATCGTATCGTTGCCCGCGCCACCGTCGAGTAAATCATTGGAGTTGCTAAAACCCTGCAGAACATCATTCCCGGTGCCACCTGTCAGCCCCGCACTCAGCATCGACGCCAGGGTCGCCGTAGTTCCGTCTGAGAAGCGGAATGACGCGCCGCTCCGATTCATTCCGTCGGAGACAATGAACGCGTCGGTGTCTCCGTACTGGACCAGAAGATCGTAGGTCGTTCCGTTCCGGCGAACCGTTACCGCCTGCCGTGTTACTCCGCCGCCGAACTGGAATGTCGAATTGGAATCGGTGTCGACAACGGCATCGACCTGCCCTTGGGCGTTTCTCGCCCCGTCGCCCGGTATGAAAACATAGGTGTCAGCGCCGCTGCCGCCCTCGAGATAGTCGGTTCCCTCGCTGCCACGCAGCGTGTCTGCGTCGCTGCCTCCCTTGAGGGTGTCCGGACCTGCGCCGCCGTCGAGTTGATCGATCCCTGCGCCGCCATTCAGAACGTCGGATCCAGCGCCTCCAGCCAATGTGTCATCGTCGCCTTCGCCATAAAGACCGTCATCCCCCGCACCGCCCAGCAGCGTGTCATTGCCTACACCACCCCAGACACCATCGTTATCCACGCCGCCGTCCAGGGTATCGTTGCCGGCGCCACCAACGATAGAGTCATTGCCAGATTCGCCGCGAATATTGTCATTTCCACTCGCGGATGACGAAACGTCTACCTGCTCGCCCCACAATTCGTCTGCACCGTCACCCCCGTACATAACATCGGATCCAGCGCCGCCGTCGAGGAAGTCGTCTCCAGTGCCGCCCGTCAGCGTGTCGTTTTCCTCCTGGCCCCAAAGCTCGTCGGCATCGCCACCCCCGTCCAGGGTATCGGTCCCCGTCCCACCAACGAGCACATCTACACCACTTCCGCCCGAGAGTTGATCGTTGCCGCCGTAACCCCAGAGCTCGTCATCGCCCACGCCGCCGTCCAGGATGTCGCCTGCCATTTCAGCAGCGGTATTGAACGCATGGTCGCCAAGCAGGACGTCGTTCCCGCTTCCGCCCGTCAGGGTGTCAGCGCCGGCCGCGCCATACAGGATGTCGTCGTCGGCGCCGCCGTCGAGGAAGTCGGCGCTGTCGGCTCCGCCCATGCTGTTGTCACCGAACAGCACGTCGTTTCCGGCACCGCCGAAGACCGTGTCGCTTCCCGTCTCGGCCCAGACGAGATCATTGCCACCGCCAGCCAAGGCATAGTCGTCGCCGGCGCCGAGCGCGATCTGGTCGTCGCCGTCGGCCTGCCCGGTCGGGCTGGGATCGAGGGCGATATCGCCGAAGACCGTGTCGTTGTCGGTGCCGGCTTCGATCAGGTCGGATCCCGCACCGCCCGCGATCATGTCTTCTTTGCTGGTGCCGACCAGTGCGTCGTTGTCGTCACCGCCATCCAGCGTCAGGGATTTCTGATCGACATCGAGGATCGGCGTAAGCGCGCTTTCGACGGTCCAGCGTGCGGTGTTCCCGGTCGAGAGCTGGACGAATTCGATGGTCGTCACATCATTGGTCGTCGTGGTGGTCCAGCGCCAGCCGCCGCTGGTGACGCCCGTCGCGTTGGCGTAGCCGGCGCGCATCTCCAGGGTCAGCGTGCCGTCTTGCCGCGCGCGCCAGTTGCCGAGATCGCTGGTTTGGAAGTAGGTCGTGCCGCCATTCCCGTCGCTGACATGGGTCTGGTAGGTGGCCGGCTTGAAGGCCGGCGAGAAGATCGCCGAGAGGATCGCCCAGTCGCTCACCTGGGTGTGGCCGTCGATCTCGTAGGTCCAGCGCGACGATCCGTCGATGAGGTCGTTGCCCTCGCCGCCCTTGAGCGTTCCGCCGCCACCCACACTGGCGATCAGGTCGTTGCCCTCGCCACCGTCGACGCGCTGTTCCCTGCCGGGAAAGCGCCCGTCGTCGTTCCCGGTGATCCAGTCGTTGCCCGCGCCGCCGAATGTCTCGTCGCCGCTGTGCAGGCGCTCGATGAAGTCGTTGCCCTCGCCACCTTCCACGACACTCAGCGGGGCGAGGGCGGGCGTGACTACCTCGCTGCCGTTGATCCCCGCGGTCGACATGAAGTCCGCAGCGGCGGTGCCACTGATGGTGCCGGACGGCGGTACGACGGTGGATTCGTTGACGGCCGCGAGCGACAGATTGACCTCGAGGTGTGACGCATGCGTCGGCGTATCGTTTGCACCGATCAGCGTCGCGTTCAGTCCCAGCGTCTCGCTGACGTCGATGTCGCGCAGTTCGGCCAGGGCAAAGGTGATCTGCTTCTGGCCCTCGTGGATCAGCAGGTCGAACGTTCCGTCCGGACCGACGGGGTAGGCGCCGCTGGTGGCGACCACATCGAACGCACCGGCCGCGCTGCCGGTCAGTTGCAGGCGGATGCGCTGGCCGCCCTCGCCCGCGGCGTAGGGCAGATAGACCGTGAAGGTGGCCGTGCCTTTTTCGTTGATCGAAGCAGGGGCCGAGGCATTCACGTCGCCCGGCCCGCCTGTCGCATCGAAGGGGTTGGGGCCGCTGCCGGGACGAAGGATGATGGTCTGGCCGGCATCGACAACGATCTGCTCGGTTTGGTTGAATGACTGGAGAAGATTCTCGGTAGTCGGCTGATCAGCAATCCCAGCGAGCGATCCGATCGCGCTTTCGACAAGCCCGGTGAGGCGGCTCGTGAACTGATCGATTACGGCGGACTGATCGGAAAACGCGGCGATCTCGGGAAAAATAATCGGCGCACCGGAATAGTCGGCATTGAAATCCGGGATGGAATTGGCGATGGACTTGCCAACGGACGCGACCGCGTCGGCCGCTTCATTCACGAACGCGAGATAGGTACTTGCAAGAATTCCAGGAACATTGTGAATCCCCTGCAGAAGCGCCTTGACAAATCCAACCGCCTCTCCAAGGGCGACGGCCTGGTTCGCCAAACCGACACCTGACCATCCGACCACCTTGTAGAGCAGGTTCTTGATCGGGTGATCGGAGGGGTCCATGAGGACGTCGATCACTTCGTTCATGTGCCCCTGCAGGATCTGCCGCACACTCGCGTAGGTATCGCCGTCAGCCAGCGTATCGGAGACAACCTGCCGCGCGACCGCCAGTGTCGCCCTCAGTTTGTCATCGGGTTGGCCAACCCAGTTGTCCAACGCACTGACCGTCAGCGAACGTACCGCCTGCAGCGTCGCGTTGTCGTAGAAGCGATTGGTGTTCTGGTAGAGCGCGTTGCCGCGCAGGATTTCATCGATCTTCGCTTGGGTGACGGTGCCCGAGGGATCGTTCTCGAACGTGTCCATGAGCGTCGCGAGAACGAGCGAGCGCATCTGCAACTTGACACCGCCCGGCGACTGGGCAAGTTCAGCCAGCATCTTCGGCAGGCTGCTCTTGGCGAAGTCGTATTGTTTCTTGTCGATCTGCCCCGAGTGGTATAGGCCGTCTGCTACCGCATTGATGAGTTCGCCCAGTTCTTTCTCTTCCCCGTAGGCCGTGGAATAGACGAGGGTCGCGAAGAGCCGCGCCGTCGCTTCGCCGTCCTGTGCCGAATCGACCGAGTTGTAGAGATTGCCAAAGCCTGTGGCGAAGCGCGCCAATTCGGTGACGGCCAAAGGAGTGATTGCAGCGGGATGCGCCGACCACTGCGTACCATTCTTGGTAATGCCCGCATAGAAGCCACTTTCGATGCGATGAGCATCGACAGCGGAAAGCCACTTCGGGCTGCCGTCTGGCAGCGTCCCGTCGAAATAGTCGAGACGGTATTCGTTCCCAGCACCATTGAGATGGACGAGATTCGCGTAATTCCCAGTTCCCGCGCCCAGCCTATTGACGAGATCGCCTTGAATCCAGTAGTGGCGCGTGGTCCCGCCGGCAAGGATGTTCGGGTTGAAGCCCGGCCGTTCCGATTGCAGCCCGGCGATTCCACCCAGGCCGTTGTAGGTGACCAAGGCGAGGTGGCTCTTGTCGAAATCGGCGTTTTCAGCAGCGAAGTCGTATGCGGCATATTCCGCTAGTGCACCGCCCAGGCTTTGTCCGGTGAAGAGGACATCGCCGGTTGTTGTGTTGTCAGCCACCGTATCGAGATACGCTTTCAAATCCCTGTATCCAGCGCTGTTCAACTTGTCGATGCCGAAGTTCAGATTTGCATTCCAGTCCTGAGCGCTCGGGCCCCTCGTCCCTTGCATGGCGACCATGTAGTCCGTCTTCGCACCGCTGATCCGCTTGTAGACGGTGGCCCCGAAACCGGTTTGCAGATCGTCGCGGCGGAAGTCGACTACCCAGTCCGTGACACCCATGTCATAGAACGCAGAGGGCATCGTAGTGACCAGGGGCACATCTCCACCATCCAAGTACTGATCCAAGTGAGTGCCGCGCGCTATCCCGGCCTGATAGGATTGATCGCAGGCAACGAGGCATTCAGCAGACAGCTTGTCGATAGAGTCCATAGTCTATTCCTGGCAGAAGTTGATGAATTTGAACCGGGCAATCGAGTGTGCTTCCCGTGGCAATCCGGGTTTGTTGTAGTTGTTGTTGATCGCGTATACAAGCCTGCAGCCGTCGGGAGAAACCGCTAAATCCTCAGGGCGGCCTATATCCAACGCCAAAACGTTCTTGCCGTCATAGAGGAACATGCCGCCGCCCAGGTTTCCCCAACCGCTATCTCCCTTGAAGACAGCACCTGGAACCGCCATCGTGGCTTCCCACATTTCGTCCCAACCGGAACTGCCCGGAACATCGATGGTTTCGACGCTGCCATCGGCACCGATCAGATAGATCGGGCGAGGAGCGGCGTCCGGCCAGTCTCCTCCGTTCCCCATTGGAACCCCGTACTTCGGCCGCATTGTCGTCAAGACATAACGCTGACGGTAGTTTGAGAAGGTTATTGATCTGATTTCTTCAATCATCCAGATCGGCAAGGGTTTGCCTTTCGGAAATCGCTCGTTGACCAGAAGCATGGGAGCGCGGAATGGCGCGGATCGGTCTGCAGGTTCCTCTGCGGGGTGCCGGAAGAACCAGTCCGTGGTCGTCGGCGAAACGATCATGCCATCTCGTTTGCCTAAGTCGGCTACCACCATGCTGGCGGGTCCAAGCGAAGCGCTACGGTTCCACCGCAGGTTCTCCTGGCACTGCATGTCAAGATTCACTTTCTTGGCCGCGTCGTACTTACGCGCCCAATCGACCGTGGCTTTGAATGCCTGATCAAAGTCAACTTCCCTTTCCTTCCCGAAAGCCCCCCATCGGATCGGACCCCGTTGAATGGCTGGGAAGGAAACAAGGTAGCCATCCGCGTAGCAAAAATATCTGTGGTCACTATAGGGTGTCACTGTTGCCTTGACGGTATCCCAGACGAACATGGCGTTCTCGATCGGGCGCTTGTCTTCACTGCCGACCAACAAGACCCGTTGATTGTCGATCCAGGCAATGCTGTTGAAACGGCGGTTGGCGACGGAAACGCGAGTGGAATCCCACCACAACACTAGATTCCCGGGCAAATTCCGCGGCACGTACTTGGATGGCTGCGTCGGCCGCACCTGCGGATTCTTCTTGCGCGAAATTGCGAGAATTCGGTCCAGTTCCTTCACCTGTTCAGGGATTGGAGGCGTCGCAGTTGATGCAGTCGGCACGGCGGCTGACAGCATTGCGACCAAGCATGCAATCGCCATTCGTTCTGCCGGAAATCCGATCGTCTTCACGTCCGTCCTTGATTCGCTGTTGTGCATCGACATTTCTCCAAATCGTTCATCACCGCTCCCGCCACGCCTCCTGAAACGCCTCCTGCACCGGCGAGAGCAGGTATTCCATGACGCTGCGCGTGCCGAGGTTGATCTCCGTCGTCACCTGCATGCCCGGTGTCAGCGTAAGCGCCTTGCCGTCGGCAACGAACTGCCGCGCATCGAGTTCCACCCGCGTGCGGTAGATCAGGCCCTTGCGGGTCGCATCGGCTTTCGCGGTGCCGGTCTGCATCGGCAAATCGAAGCGGTGGTTTCGGCATATCCGTCCCGCGCGGACATGGCCTGCAACCCGCATGGAATGGCGATCGGCGGACAGGCAAAGCCGCGAGCCCGATGTAGCAGTGCTCGCGGGCATGCCGCCTTGCGGAGCGCCATTCGGTGCGCTTTGGCGAGGAGTGATCGAATCTACCGTCCGCATGGCCGCGGAGGATGTCGTCCCCGGCATTGAGCGCGATCTGGTCGTCGCCGTCGGCCTGCCCGGTCGGACTGGGCTCGGTGCCGATGTCGCCGAACACCGTATCGTCGCCGGCACCGGCGTCGACGATGTCCGCACCCGCACCGCCGGCGATCAGGTCCTTGTCTTCGCCGCCCGTGAGCGCATCGTCGCCATCGCCGCCGTCGATCGTCAGCGGTGCCTGTGCGGTGACATATGCGCCGACCAGGCGAACACTCCAGCGCGTCGTCCCGGAATAGTAGATGTCGGTGTCCAGCGCCAGCTCGTTGCGCGTGGCGTCGGCCGTCCAGATCCACGTCGCGTCTCCGTCGGTACCGCTACCCGGCGCGATGTCGAGCGCGGGATCGATCCAGAAGGTGCCGTTGGCGTCCAGCTTCCAGCTTCCGTGGTCGGTCATGTTGAAACCGTGATCGGCGCCCACGATTTCATACTGTGCGCGATCGAAACCCGGCGAATAGGCCGAGGCGATGGCCCGCGCGAGCACGGGGTTCCACCACTGTGGGTCGTAGGGCCAGCCGGGGATCAGGGTGATTTCGACGACATCGGCTTTCCAGGACCATCGCCAGGTGCCGTCGATCAGGTCGTTGCCCGCGCCGCCGCGCAGGGTGCCGGCGCCGCCGAGGCTGGAGAGGATGTCGTTGCCCGCGCCGCCGTCGATCTGCTGTTGGGCGCCGGGGAAGCGGCCGTCGTCGGCACCGCTGATCCAGTCGTTGCCCGCGCCGCCGTCGACGATGTCGCCGCTGTGCAGCGGCTTGATGAGGTCGTTGCCGTCGCCGCCGTCCACCACGCTCAAGGGGGCGAGCGAAGGTGCGACGACCTCGCTGCCGCTGATCCCCGCAGTCGACATGACATCGTTTCCGCTGGTGCCGACGACCTGCGTCGGTGGCGGTTCGTCCGGTTGCTCCGGGGCCGGATCGCCCAGCGCGATGCCCAGATCGCCGTTGTGGAAGTGCTCGATGCGGATCTGGCCGGCGCCGGAGGACACCAGTAGCGTCGCGCCGGCCGACAGGTCGCCCGAGACGGTGTAGGAAATGCTCTTGTCGTCGTTCTGGTAGAGACCCGTGCCCGTCTTCTTGCCGCCGGTGAGCGTTGTTGCACCCAGGGTGACGCTGCCCAGCCCGTCGAGATCACGAATGGTGTCGACGCCATCGCCCGCCGCGATGACGTAGGTGTCCTCGCCCCGGCCGCCTTCGAGCCGGTCGTTGCCGCTGCCGCCGGTGAGGGTGTCGTTGTCGGCGCCGCCGATCAGGGTGTCCGTTCCCGCACCGCCCTTGATCTCATCGTTGCCGGCGTTGCCTTCGAGGTAGTCCGAGCCGGCAGCGCCGTCGAGGGCGTCGTCGCCTCCGCCGCCGTAGAGACGGTCACCGACACTGCCACCGAGAATCGAGTCGGTCGCCGCGGCGCCGAAGACGACGTTGCGGATAGCCGGCGCGATGTTCCCGAGTTCTTGCGGCCTCGCCAGTACGCTCAGGCCGCTGGCCCGATCTTCGAAGTTCCAGGCGTCGCCCGACAGCAGCGACGAAGGGGCATCGGCATAGAGGGCGTTGGCGGCAAAGGCGGTATCGGCGGTGTTGGCCTTCAGCACCCAGGACAACATCGCGGCGCGGTCGGCAAGCCAGGCGTCGGTGTAGGTCAAATCCTCCTGACCGGCGTTACGCTTCGTCTGGTCAGCCTGCCATTCAGCATAGAGATCGGGATGGATCGTGGACAGCACAGTCGATGAACCTTCGATCGCGACCGGAAGCAGGTACTTGACAGCGAAGAAGTCGCCGAAATCGCTCGCAGCCCGCGAGACCATGCCGCCAGCGTCCAATGATGCGAGAACACGCAGGTTTGCACCGCCTTTGAGCGCACGGTAGGCATCACTATCCTGCAGGGCGTAGAGGTTGGTGTAGAGCGATTCGCGGTTGCCTTCGGGCGTGTCCGTCACGCCGGCACCAATCAGGGTCTTGCGCAGTGCGTCCAGCGCGCCTTCGAGCGTACCTTTGTTGGTGGCCGAGCCGCTCTTGAGGATTTGGGCGATCTGGGCTTCGCTCAGCGAGGGCGCCAAAGCGCTGTAGGCCGCGTAGACGGCGAGGGCATCGGTGAGGACGACGATGCTGTGGTTGTCAAATCCATTGCTCTGGGATTCGGTTTCCGCAATGACCTTCTTGCTGCTGAAGTCTGCGCCGATCCCGGCGATCAGCGAGGCGCCCGCACTGCCTTCGATTTCCGTGATGTTCTGCGGTCCCCAATCGCTCAGGCCGAAACGCGAAATCAGGGTCTGTCCCAGCAGGCCGGCGATACTTGCGGTGCCGGGGGCATTGTAGAGATAGGCGTTGTCAACTTGCGTGGACAGGTCGCCAGTCAGCACGCCGCCCAGATACCCACCAAGCGAATGCCCCGCCACGCTGAACCCCGGACGCAGGTTGTTCGCACTGCGGCCCAGCCAGAGATCAACCGCCCTGCGCAGGGATTGGTACTGCGCCAGATCTTTTCCGTCTGGGCTGGTCCCGATACCTACCACGTCCGCCAGCACCACGTCGTTGAGAAAATCGGTCGCAAACTCCGTGCCGCGAACCGCGATGATCTGCTCGGGCGGGTTGCCCGTCAGCTTCTCGAAGAACGTCACCGACAAGCCGTTCGACGAATCGGTGTACTGATCGACCACGCGATACTGTTGCGCGAAGCGGCGGGCCTGGGTTTCGGAGAAACCGGCGCCTTTAAGTCGGTCCTCCATGTCAGGCCCGGTCATCCCAGGGGCAAGAGTTGCGTAGGCGGCGAACGACAGTTCTGCATTCTCGAACATCTGTTGGCTTAAGGTGCTCACATCAATCCTTCCTGACGAATACTTGACGGATTAATCCTGGATCATCGTTTACGTTCTGGCACGCGTGCGAAGAGGGGTGAAACGGATTTGGCGGGTCCCCACCACTTCGCGTGTAGTTGATCCGCTCACCCAGCAGCCGGTGATCGGATACCCTAATCACCTTGATATGCGACCTCCGAAGGCTAGGGTTGCCTTCGACAATATTGGTGTCTGTCACAAGGACCTTATAGCTTGGCCCATATCGGCCATTGTCTTCAGGTAGCCCAATGAACTGAGGGAACACGATCCCTCGGTCGTCGAAATTCTCCTTGGCAAGTTTGACGGTCTCATACACTCGAATTCCGCCGTCAATCTTGCATAGACGGTCCACCTCCTCGTCCAGCTTCGCCTTCTGGCAGCCGGTGAGAAGCAGGCCGGTCCCCAGCATTGCAGTGCAAATTCGCTTCATGCCGCATGCCTCCATTCTCAATCGTTTCCTGCCTTCGTCTCGCCGCCCTGCGGCGACCGACTTTCGTTTTGCGTCAGAATTCGGTGCCGGTGAAAATCGGCCGAGAATCGGCGCGAAAATCGGTGCCACCGAAAATCGGTGCCACAGCCGCATTGTTCTTGCATTGGTCTTGCATTGGTCTTCAAGTCGATTCTCGTTGCATCATCTTCAGCGCTCCCTCCCCGCCTCCCGAAACGCCTTCTGCACCGGCGAGAGCAGGTATTCCATGACGGTACGCGTGCCGAGGTTGATCTCCGCCGTCACCTGCATGCCCGGCGTCAGGCTGAGCGGCCTGCCGTCGGCGACGAGCTGCTGCGCATCGAGTTCCACCAGCGTGCGGTAGATCAGCCCCTTGCGGGTCGCATCGCCCTTCGTTGTCTCGCTCGGGCCTGAAGCGTTCTCCGGCTTGTCCTGCGCATCCGCGCTGACGTGCACGACCCGCCCGTCCAACATGCCGTACTTCTGGAACGGGTAGGCGGCGAGCTTGATCTTCGCCGTCTGGGTTTCACGCACGAAGCCGACATCCGGGTTGGCGACGAAGACTTCGGCCTTGAGGTGTTCGTCCTTCGGCACCAGGGTCATCAGGATGGTGCCCGGCTGCACCACGGTGCCCGGCGTGTGGGTGGCGAGATCCTTGACGATGCCGGCCTGCGGCGCCCTGAGTTCGAGCAGTTCGGCCTTGTGCTGCTGCTTGGCGAGTTCCTGCCTGAGCTTCTCGAACTGCATGGCCGTTTCGGTACGCTCGGCCTGCAGGCTGCGCCGGTAGTCGGCGCCGACCTGGCGCAGGCGCTGCTCGGCTTCGTCGATGGTGGCGCGCGCGGCGCTGATCGCGGCCAGTTGCGTCTTGAGATCCTGTTCCTTCTCGATGCGTTCGCGCGTCTTGTCGGTGACCATCAGGTTGCCGGCGAAGCCGTCCTTGCCGAGTTTCTCGTAGGCGGCTTCCTGATTGCGGTAGTGCGGCAGCACCTGTTCGAGCTTGGCTTTCACCTGCTCGGCGGCGGCCAGGTCGTGCTGCGCTTTCTCCAAGGTGCTGCGCTCCTGCGCGAGCTGGCCTTCGTAGGCGAGGCGGTTGGCGTTGAATTGGGCCTGGGTCTGGGCGTACAGCTCTGGCGGATCGCCCTTGTCGTGCGCGAGCGATTGCCCGGCAAGCTGGGCATCGATGCGGCGCAGCGCCAGGCGCTTGGTGTGGTAGTCGTTGAGCACGGCCTTGCGGTCGGCTTCCGAGAGTACGGCATCCATGCGCACCAGCACCTGGCCGGCGGCGACGGCCTCGCCTTCGCGCACCAGGATGTCCTTGACGATGCCGGCATCGGCCGGCTGCACGATCTTGAGGTAGGTACTGGGCACCAACTTGCCTTCTGCACTGGCCACGATGTCGAGCGTGCCGAAGCTCGTCCACGCAAGGAGGCAAAGGAACAGCGCCAGCAGCAACCAGAGCGCGGCGCGCGCCGCCGGATGCGGCGGGGTGCGTTCGACGGCGATCAGGCCGGGGAGGAAGTCGGTGTGAGTGGCGGTCATGCAACCGTCTCCAATCAACAAAGTCAAGCGGCGGGGTAGGTCACTACGAATACCCGGCGCCGGGATGGCGCAGGGTGGCGGTTGCTCAACTCAGCGTCAGATTGCCGCCGGAGATACCCGCAAACGGGCGGATGGCCTGGTTTGCCGTTCCGAGGGACGCACTGCCGATCACGTCTTGCGCTGCAGCCGCAGACATGCCCGTCAGGTTGGCATTCTTTCCGTAGTAGAAGGCGATATCGCCGCCCAAGGCGCCGGTATCGCTGCTCCCCAGGTGATAGGTCGACAGCACATTCGCAAGCGCCCAACCGCTCAGGCCCGGCGAGGCCGCAAGCGCCTGATCGAAGCGGGATACCAGTCCCAGGAGGTCGAATTGCTGGACGGATTTGTTGAGCAATGCGTTCGACGAGCCGGCATCGAATCCCGACGTCCCGGAATGGACGAACTGCAGCTTCGCGACAGTCTTCAGGTTGGAGTTCGCCTGATACCAGTTGCGGAACACCACACTGTCGGCATCGCTGACATCGAGGATGAGATCGTAGTTCTCCTTGCGGAACTGCAAGTCCCCGAACTTGACACCTCCCCCAATCGACAGCACATCGTCCGTACCGCCGTTCCCCTGAACGAAATCGACACCATCTCCCAGATTGAACAGCACCACGTCGCTGCCGCTACTCAAGTTGACCGTGTCGTCGCCGGTTCCGCCGATATAGATCTCCGCCGCGGATCCGCCGGTCAGCACGTCCTTGCCGGACCCGCCCGAGAATAGGCCCGCCCCGATCGAATCCGAGAGGTAGTCTGCACCCGTTCCACCGAAGAGCAGATCGTTCCCGCTGTTTCCGTCGATCACGGTGTCGTTGCCGGCGCCGCCATCGAGGAAGTCGTTTCCGTAACCGCCATACAGGGTGTCGACATGGTCCCCGCCCCTCAGAACGTCGTCGCCGTCCTCTCCGCCCATGTAGTCGTTGCCGGCCCCACCGTCGAGGGTGTCAGCGCCGGCCTCGCCGAGGATCGTGTCGTCACCGTCACCGCCAACGATCACATCCGCTGTTGCGTACCCGGTCAGGCTGTCGGCGCCCGGCGTCGATGCCGTCACCAAGGTCTTGACCGCTGCCACATCCAGGACTGTGCCGTCGGCGAATCTGATCTGTTCGACCTGGTAACCGCCCGCCCCATCGTTCGAGAAATAGCTTTCGATTCTCAGGTTGTCGGACGTTCCATTGATGGACACCACGAGCGTGGCGCTGTTGCGCGTCAATCGAACATCGGAAGGGGCGATGCCTGCTCCGAGCTGCACGACGTCCAGCTTGCCGACGCCGTTGTCCTGGCCGAAGATGCGGTCCTTGCCGGATCCTCGTCCGAACAGATAGGTGTCGTTCCCGGCGCCGCCATCGAGCGTGTCATTGCCGGCACCGCCGTCCAGCGTGTCGTTTCCTGCATCGCCGTTCGCCGTATCGTTGCCTGCGCCTCCAAGAACCGTATCGTTTCCGGCGCCGCCATAAACCATGTCGTTCTGGGCGCCACCCGTCAGCGTATCGTCGCCGTTTTCGCCATACAGCGTGTCGTTTCCGCCGCCGCCATCGAGCGAATCGCTTCCATCCTTGCCGTAAATCACGTCGTCGCCGTCCTGCCCGGCCAGACTGTCGGCGCCCGCATAGCCTCTCAGCGTGTCATTCCCCGCCGTGGGCTGGAACACCATCGCCTTGATTGCCACCACATCCCAGACCGTACCGTCCGCAAAGCGAATCTGTTCAACCTGGTATCCACCCGTGGCGTCGCTCGAGAAATAGGCGGCGACCGTGAGACTGTCCGAGGTGCCGGCAATCGAGATGACGAGGTCGTCGGAAATGCGCCTTACTTGAACCTCAGCGGGCAGAATTCCGGCGCCAACCTGCACAACATCGAGTTTGCCCGCTGTATTGTCCAGGCCGTAGATACGATCCTTCCCTGCGCCGCGGCCGAACACATACGTATCGTTGCCGGTACCGCCATCCATCGAATCGTCTCCGGCGCCGCCATCCAGCAGGTCATTGCCGGCATTCCCGTTCAGGGTGTCGTTGCCGTTTCCACCGCTGAGTGCATCGTTGCCGTTGCCGCCGTTCAGCGTATCGATCTGGCGACCGCCAACCAGTGTGTCGTTGCCGTCTTCGCCATAAAGAAGATCCTCGCCATCGCCCCCGTCGAGCGTGTCGTCACCGGCCTTTCCATAGATCGTGTCATCGCCGGCAAGCCCGCTGATGGCATCTGCGCCCGCGTACCCGCGCAACGTGTCGCTCTCGCCCGTTGCAACCGTGGCCATTGCCTTGACGGTCGCGACGTTCCACGTGGTTCCATCGGCAAAGCGGATCTGCTCCACCTGATAGCCGCTGGCGCCATCGCTGGAAAAATACGATGCGACTCGCAGCGTGTCGGAGGTTCCGGAAACCGTCATGACGAGATCGTCGCTTTCGCGCGTGATCACGATGTCGCTCGGCGAGATCCCCGCTGCGAACTGGACGACATCCAGCTTCGATGTTGCCGTATCGTAGCTGCTGATGCGGTCCTTGCCGGATCCACGGCCAAAGAGATACGTGTCGTTGCCGGCACCCCCGTCCATCGAGTCGTCGCCGGCACCGCCATCCAGGATGTCGGTGCCGGCATACGCCACGATCGACTGATTCCCGTTCCCGCCGGCCAGATTGTCGGCACCGCTGGTGCCGTACAGCATCGTCGTTGTCGGGGCGGTCGCCGTGACGACCCGTGACTTGATCGCAGCGAAGTCCCAGATCGTGCCGTCGGCAAACTTCAGGAAATCGATCGAGTTCGCAGTTTGGGTTTCCTGCGAGAAATGGCCGGTAATCGCGATGACGTCGTTCGTGCCATTGATCGCCACCGTGAGCAGCGTACCGTTGCGCAACAGTGTGACATCCGTCGTCGAAATGCCGGCAGCGAGTTCGATCGAATCGGCATGGGTGCCGACGGCATCGGCATCGGCATTGTTGACGGTATCCTTGCCGCCTCCGCGGGCAAACCGGTACACATCCGCCCCATTCCCCCCGGAGAGCGTGTCCGTTCCGGTACCGCCATCCAGTACGTCGGCGCCATCTCCGCCATACAGGCTGTCGTCTCCGGTTCCGCCGTCCAGCGTATCCGCGCCGGCATCGCCGCTCACGTAATCGTTGCCGGTGCCGCCCAGCATCGAGTCGGCGCCGTCGCCGCCATACAGCATGTCACGCTCGCTGCCCCCGTCCAGCGCGTCGTCGCCGCCGTAGCCCATCAGCGTGTCGCGTCCCATCCCGCCCGACAGAAGGTCGTTTGCGGCGTAGCCACTCAGCGTGTCGTCGTCCTCGCTTCCGGCCAGGACGGCGGCCTTGACGATGTCGGCCGTCCAGACCGATCCATCCGCAAAGGCAATGCGTTCGACGACGTTCGTTGTCGTACCTTCCTGCTGGAAATACCCGGCGACCCGGACACTGTCATCGCTACCGATCAGGCTGACGACGAGGTCCACGCCGCTACGCGTGAGCCGGACATCGGCGGGTGCAATGCCCTGCTTCAGCGACAGCGTATCCGGGTTGATGCCCAGCGCGTCGCCATCCGAGTTGTTGATCGTGTCGCGGCCATCGCCGCGCCCGAACCGGTAGGTATCGGCGCCACCGTGTCCGTAGAGCGTGTCGTCCCCTAGCCCGCCATCGAGCATGTCCGTGCCATCACCCCCTTGCAAGGTGTCGTTGTCCGAACCGCCGTCGAGCGTGTCGTCGCCGCCGTCGCCGGTCATGAAGTCGTTGTTGGCGCCGCCAAAAATGACGTCGTCGCCAAGGCCGCCGTAGATTATGTCGCCACCCGCCTTGCCATCGAGCGTATCGTTACCGGCATTTCCGTAGAGGGTCTCCGCCCCTGCGGTTCCACCCAACGCATCGTCGGTACCATAGCCATAGAGTGGAACGCCTTCGCCGGATGGCTGGGTGACCCGCGTCTTGACCGCCGCAATGTCCCAGTTCGTGCCATTCGAGAACTGGATCGACTCGAGCGCATAAGTGGTCGTGGCATCGGATTCGAAGTACCGTTGCACGCGCACGCTGTCATCGGTACCGGCGATCGAGACAATCAGGTCGTTCCCCTCGCGTCGCACCTCGACATCGTCCGGCAGGATGCCGTCTGCAAATCGCAGCGTATCGGCGTTGACGCCCGGGGCATCCGAATCCGAGTTGTTGATGGTGTCCTGACCATGACCGCGCCCGAACAGGTACACATCGCTACCGTTGTTGCCGTTGACCGAGTCGTTGCCGGCGCCCCCTTCCAGCGTATCCCCGCCGTTTCCGCCCCACAGCGTGTCGTTCCCCGTGCTGCCCTTGAGCTGGTCGTTTCCGTTGTCGCCCGAGACGACGTCGTCGCCGTTTCCGCCGTCTATCGTGTCGTCCCCGTCCGAGCCATACAGCGTATCGTTGCCTTCGCCGCCGCTCATCACGTCTGCCGCGGCATAGCCATTCAGCGTGTCGTGATCCGGCGTGCCGGACAAGGTGATGGCCTTGACAGTCGCATAGTCCAGTACCGTTCCGTCCTCGAACCGGATCTGCTCGACGGTACGGGAAGTCGACCCGTCGAGGTAGAAGTACAGGTGTAGCTGCAGGACGTCTTCCGTGCCGTCGATGGCGATCGACAGGCTCGCGCCAATTCGCTTGAGCGTGACATCGGCGAAGTTCGCCTTGACCAGGACGATGTCCGCATTGACACCGAGCGCATCGCCGTCCGAGTTGTCTATCGTGTCCTGCCCCGAACCGCGACCGAACAGGTACGTATCCGCCCCGGAACCGCCGTACAGTTGATCGTTTCCGGCGCCCCCGTCGAGCGTGTCGTCGCCCTGGTCACCGTACAAGGTGTCGGCGCCGCTCTTGCCGTAGAGGATGTCATTGCCGGCGTAACCGAAGACCCGATCGTTCCCGGCGCCGGCGTCGATGGTGTCCAGGCCCGCCGACCCCTGAATGTAGTTCTTGAGCGCGTTGCCGATGATGTTCTCGCCACGCGCATTCGACGCGCGGTAATCGGCCATGGCAGCGTCGAGCCGCTTGAAGCCCGCATCGGCGAGCAGGGTCGAGATCTCCGTCGTCACCGTCGTGGAATCGAGAACCTCCAGCAGGGTCTCGATCGGCGAGTACCCCATCTGCAGCAGCGACGACCCCATGTAGCGTTGCATGTCCAGCAGATCGGCGATCGCGTTGTAGGCGTCGCTCGACGCCTTGGTCTGGAAGGCCGCGGTGACTGGTGCGAAGTTGATCCGCACCCCGGCCTCGTCGATGACGAGCTGCGCCTGGTCCAGGTAGGGCTTCAGCCGCGTCTGCGTCACCAGCGCCCCATAGATGGAATCCTTGAGCGCCTCGTAGCTCTGTTCGAGCAGGTTGAGCTGCTGCGTCGAATAGCGCAGTTCGATCGGGATCCAGTTTCCGGTGCCCAGGGAGGCCGCCGCATAGCCGCCGGTTCCGCCCGTCACGGCCTGACGCACGAACATGCCCGATACCGCGGTCTGCCCGCTTGCCTGCTCCCACGGGAAGGTGAAGAAGTAACGCCCGTTGAACGCTTCGAGCGTGTGGATGCGGTTTTCCCAGTGGGTAACCAGTGCGCGGTACTCGGCATCCCAGCGCATGTCCTGCGAATCATGCAGATCCTCAAGATCGACCGGATTGCTCGGATTGTGGAGATTCGGATGTTGATGACGGAACGCCGTGCCGATCTGCATGTATTCGATGTCGTATCGGTCATCAAGGCTGGTCTGGGGTTCCGGCAGCCGTTGGTCCGGGGAGCCCTTCAGGCCCGAGGTGTCGGCCCAGGCCGTGAGGATCCGGTCGAGCAGCGCCTTCTGGCCGGCCTGGGTGGTGGCGGCGGCGAATTGTTCGATCATCCCCTTCAAGGACGCAGACTGGCTCATCGCCTCCCACAGGTCGCGCACCAGGCCCGAGCCCTGCATGTTGGGCAGCGCGGTGATGCCGGCCGCGAGCGGAACCGTATCGGGGAATTCGCGGTGAAAGGTGTCGACGGCGAGGTTCACGTCGGCGAGCTTCATGACTTCGCCCACGGTGCCGGTGCTGCCATCGGTCCTGGTGTAGGTGCCCAGGTCGGCGATCTGGTTGCCGCCGGGCAGCGGCTGGTTGTTGGCCTTGCTCGCCGTGTCGATGCTGGCGATGTTGAGCGCACCGAGCGTGAACAGTTCTCCCGATTCGGAAATGCCGTTCTGGTTGAGGTCGCGCCAGACGCGCAAGGATCCAAAGTGCGCATCGGCGCTGCTCACCTTGCCGTCGCCATTGGTGTCTTCCTGCGCGAGGGCGGCGAAGCCGTCGGCGGCCTTGCCGCCGGCATACAGATTGGTCGAATCGCCGAACAGCTCGGTGCCGTTGTCGATCGCACCGTTGCCGTTGCGGTCCATGACCAGAAAGCCGTCGTCGGCCTTGATCCAGCCGGTGGCGTTTCTGATGCCGTCGCCGTCGTGATCGAAGAGGATGGGGTTGGTCGAGGAGACCGGCACCACCTCGAGGCCGTCGCCGTCGAGGTCGAGGGTCATCGGGTCGCGGGGCCAGACCCACTGTTGGGCGCGGGTGAAGAGGTCCGCCAATTCGGGATTGAGTTTGACAATTTCATCCCAGATGTCATCGAAACTAAGGTTCGGAGTATCAAGCCATCGCTTGATGTCGCTGGGGAAGAGCGGGCCGTCTCCGTCGTTCACCATTGGAACTCCAGCGGCCTCTAGCGCCCCAACTGCAAAGTCTGTACATACCTCCCACGGAAACTTATACCAAGTGCCGAGGTATCCGTTGATATACCACTGGACGGCGTTGTATTGCTGCTCGGTTATTGACCAGCTCTTTTCAAAGTCGGGAACCGGATGTGACGCGTCGTCGTTTCGTTGAAGGCCATCTGGGTAAAATCCCCACGACGGATCAAATCCGGTTGGCGTCCCCAGGGTTATCCAGACGTGCCCAACTGAAGATCCATCTGTACCCGGATTGATTTGCCGAACAGTGATCGAGTAGCCAGTCATGTCTATCTCCTTGTACGTGCTATCCAGAATCTGGTGTGGAAGGTCGGAGTACGTGTCGTTGTGATGGAGCCGTCTGCATGCACCCCTCTAGCAGCACGGAAGAACGTTACCGAAAGCCGAATGTATGGCGGCCACACACTTCCTGAGCACAACCGACTTGCAGTTGGATCCTGATGAGAGTCGCCGCTGTCGCAATTGAGAACGACACGACTGAGGAGCGCGCCGCGGAATTCGTCCGGTGTACCCCCTTCGTCTATCCGCAGACTGACGCAAGTCGCGACTAGATGCTCCAGTAGAAACGTATCGCAACCCGCCGAGTAGCCAAATCCCAAACCGATCGGTCCGCTATGCTTGTTGTCGGATTTCGCGATGCTCTGCCGTGCCCATTCAAGGTAGGCGGCACTATCTGGATGCAATGTCTTCGAAAATCTCGGCAGCACCGCCAATGCTAAGTAAGTTGCGCTGGCTACCAGCAAAGCTATTCCGAGTCGATTGACATGGCTCATCTTCATGCCAACTCTCCATCCGATTCTCTTGTCGTGGGGACATCTATGCAGCAAACGCCAAATAGAGCGCATGGCCTTGTCACTGCAATCGGACTCGCCTTTCGAAACAAGTCGAGGCGGCCAGCTTGGATGATGCATTTGTCAATTTCATTACTCAACATCATTCATCCTTCCTTCCTCCGTCACCACCGTCGGCCGCGGCGCGATCTTCACCACGCCGTCGATGTGCAGCGTCTTCGGCAACTGGTGCGCGATGAACAGCATCGTCACCGCGCCCTTGAGCGAGTTGATTGTCTTCGCCAGGTGCTCGGCCGTGCCCGGATCGAGCGCACTGGTGGCCTCGTCGAAAATCAGCACGCGCGGGCGCTTGAGCAATGCGCGTGCGATCGCGATGCGCTGGCGCTGCCCACCCGAGAGGCCGACGCCGCGTTCGCCGACTTCGGTCTGGTAGCCGCCGGGCAGGCCTTCGATGAAGTCGTGGATCTCGGCCATGCGGCAGGCGGTGACCACATCGTCGAAGCCCGCGTGCGGGTTGGCGGCGAGCAGGTTGTCGTAGAGCGTGCCGGAGAACAGGATGGTCTCCTGCGGCACGACGCCGAAGTGGCCGCGCAGTTCGTTGGCCGAGAGGTGGCGCAGGTCGGCGCCGTCGATGAGTATCCGGCCTTCCTGCGGCAGGAAGAAGCCCTGCAGCAGCTTGGCCAGCGTGCTCTTGCCCGAGCCCGAGGGGCCCATGATGGCAAGCGCCTTGCCGGCCGGCAGCGCGAGGTTCATGTGGCGGTAGAGCCAGGGCTGCTTGTCGTCGTAGCGAAAGCCGAGATCCTGCAGGTCGATCCGCGCGCCGCCTTCATTGGGGTTCTGCGCTCTCGCGGGAATCAAACTGTAGGGTTCCTGCGGCATGTTCATGATGTCGCCCAGGCGGGCGACGGCGATGCGCGCCTGCTGCAGTTCCTGGTAAAGACCCACCAGCTTCAACACCGGCTGGCTGAGCCGGCCGGCGAACATCTGGAAAGCGACCAGCATGCCGACGGTGAAGCCGTCGCTGTTCATGACGAGCAAGGCGCCGACGACGAGGATGGCGAGCGTCTGCGTCTGTTCCAGCGCGTTGGCGACGATGTTGTAGGTGTTGGCGAGCTGGCGCGTCTGGAAGCCGGCGGCGAGGTAGTCGGCCAGCAGTTCGCCGTAGCGGGCGTCGAGCTTGGGTTCGAGCTGCAGGCTCTTCACGGTTTCGATGCCGGCGGTGTATTCGGTGACGAAGCTCTGGTTGCGCGCGCCGACGAGGAACTGGTGGTTGAGCCGCGCGCGAAAGACCGGCGTGACGATGAGGCTCAGGCCGGTGAGCAGCACCAGCAGGGCGAGGGAGATCAGCGTGAGCTGCCAGCTATAGACGAACATCACCGCCAGCAGCACGACCATGAACGGGATGTCGAGCAGCAGGCTGACCAGACTGCCGGCGAGGAACTCGCGGATGGTTTCGACGCCGTGCAGGCGGGCGACCAGCACGCCGGTGGGCCGGTGCTGGAAGTACGGCAGCGGCAGCCGCAGCAGGTGGCGGAACACGCCGCTGCCGAGCACGGCGTCGATGCGGTTGCCGGTGTGGATGACGAGGTACTGGCGCAGCCAGCCGAAGGCGGCGGAGAAGACCAGCGCGATACCCAGGCCGACGCCGACGACGACCAGGGTGCTCAGGGTGTGGTGCACGACCACCTTGTCGATGACGACCTGGGTGAGCAGCGGGGTCGCCAAGCCCAGCAACTGGAGCGCCAGCGAGACGATCAGCACGTCGCGCCAGATGCGCTTGTGCTTGAGGAACTCGGGCAGGAACCAGGCGAGGCCGAATTCACGCGCCCTGGGTTGCAGGTCGTGGTCGACCACGGCATCGGCGCCGCGCTTGACGAGCAGGACCTCGGGCTCGAAGCGGCCTTCGAATTCGCCGAGTGCCAGCGTGTGGGGGGCGTCGCTGCCGGCTTCGAGGTAGAGCAGCCGCTCGGCATCGACGCGCAGGATCAGCACGGGTTTGCGCGCGGGGGCGGCGCGCTCTCCTTCGTCGGCATAGGCCGGGGCTTCCGCGGGCGTCGCCAGCCAGGCGACGCACGGCACGGGCAGGGCCGCGAGGCGGGCGGTGCGTACGGTGTGCGGGGAGATCTGCAGGCCGCAGGCGCGGCCGGCGCGGATCAGGGCGGCGACATCGAGCGGGGGCGGGAAATCGCGTTGCAGCAGCGCGGTATCGAAGGCGATGCCGTGAACCTGTGCAAGGCTGCCGATCAGCCAGAGCCAATCGTCCTTGGTGACCTCGTGATGCATCTTGTGGCCGTCTCCCGGCGGCCTTGCCCTTGCCGGGCCGGCTGTCACAGTCGGTGATGGAGCATGCGCATACGCGCCACGGCGGAGCACTCCCCAGCACCCGATCCTGCGCGCACAGGAGATTACGCGATCAGGGCATGACGAACAATTGTACGAAAGTTATACGATTGGATATCGCTGCGCGGGTCTTCACGCGCGGCCGACGCCCATCGCAGACGCACGACGGGGTGGCGAGTGATGAAATCCACGGAAGACCGCAACCATTGTTTGAATAGCGAATGACTGCGTTGGCGCGCCTACCGCTCATCGTCAACGGGTGGCCGGGCACGCATTCCGAAAACACCCGCACTTCGAGCTGGAACGGACTGTTCGCAAAGACCCAGAGCTTGAACCGCGCGCATGGCTCGAAGCAATGGGTGTGTCCTTCCCTGCTTTCGTATCCGAACCCAATAGCTCACTGCGCGCGGCCCACTCGCGGTCCGACGCACCCGGCCGCGCTGAAAGGCCACCGGTTGAGTTGCTGCACGGCCACGATCACTCGGGATCGATGGTCGGCGCGACATAGGGGCGTCCCCTGAGGTGCCGGTGGTAACGTCCGAATCCGCCGGCTGCGGATTCGTTGGTCGCATCGGCGACGAGGTTCGACTGCCCAGACAGGCGGTCCGCGGCGGAAAGAATGTTGGCTTCGAGACTGGCTGGTTCGGGCACGCCGATCCAGGGAGGCGCGCCACGCGTTGCGGTCAACGCATGCACCAGTACGAGATAGGCCGCTTCCGGAATGATCACCCGATGGGCCGCGCGTGCCGCAGCAATCCACTCCAGCACCGTGTGCTTGTGCCCGACCAGTGCGCCGCGATCCGACAGCGAGAAGGTCCGGCGCTTCGGGTCGAGACGATATTCGTCGGCCTTGCCCGCGTCGTGCAATAGACCGGCGATGATCAGGATCGGCACGCTGACCTGTTCGCAGTCTTCGGCGGCGCGCATCGCGCCTTCGGCCACTTCCACGCAGTGGCGCAAATTGCCGTTGCGATTCTTGTGGTGGCCGTTGAGCGAACTCGGCCCGGTCAGGTAGCGGCCGAAGCGACCACCCTCCCAGAACACGGCATTGAATAGGTGGCGGAAGCAGCGCGGCAGTGCCTCCCAGAGCAGCCCGGCGCGACGTACCAGTTCCCGATCGGCCACCCAGTCGTGCGGCACGCTGGCGAACAGGTTTTCGTGGGCGACCGGCAGGTCATACCGAACCAAACGGGCGATGCGGATCTCGCCGTTTTCGCAGTCCGGCCTGCCGGACCACCGAATGCCGGCAAGACAACCGGGCACAATGCGGGTGTCGGGTTGCCGAGCGTCCCAGACCACCGTAAGCGACGCGCGTTCATGGAAAAGGCACGCGGTGGTGCGATAGCCGATTGGCGTTTCGGTACGGCCGACCGCGGTTACGCGCATTGCCGGCGGCATCGCCGACGGAACAAGGTCTGCGGCCGTTGTCGTCCTGCTTTCAGTCTCAGCCATGGCTCATCTCCTGTCCGCATTCTGAAAGCATCTGAATCTGCCGCTCCCCGCCGCCGAGCGCACCGGTCAGCAGGCGTTCGAAGGCGGATCCGTCGCGTCGCGTGAGGTTAGGCACGAACCGGCTGTAGGTACGAAACAGCATCTCGGTCGTGCTGTGTCCAAGCTGGCGTGCGATCCACTCCGGGTTTTCGCCCGATGCAAGCCACAGGGTCGCGGCCGTGTGGCGACACTGATAGGGGCGCCGCGGCTTCAGTCCGAGATGACGCAGCAGCGGATACCAGACGCGCTGCGTCACGTTCTTGTGATCGAGCGGGTTACCGTCCCGATTGCAGAAGACATACGGCGAGACTTTGCGTGTCGCCGCCTCCTGCGCCTGGAGGGCATCGAAGACGATCTGCGTCATCTGGATTTCGCGCTGCGAACTGTCGGTCTTCGTGTATTCCTCTTCACCCAGAACGATGGTCTCGCGCACCATGATCAAGCGCTTCTCGAAGTCGATGTACTTCCACTTGAGTCCGTCGACCTCGCCAGTACGCATGCCGGTGAAAAATCGCGTCGTGTAGTAGTTGCGGAAATCCTTGCGCACGGTTTCGAGGATCCGGCGCACTTCGTCAAGCGTGAAGGGATCCACGTCGCTCTTCCTCACCTTGAGCTGCCGGATGTTCTGGAACGGCGAGCGAAAATCGTGGCGGTCGGCCGCTTCGTTGAGGATCTGCCTCAGCGGATTCAAAATCCGGTTGATGCGGTTATTGGACAAGGGGCTGGTCTTGCCCCGCGCGGGGACTCTGGCAAGTTGCGCGCGGTAGGCAAGAACATCCGCCTTGGTGATCCGGCCGACTTCCTTCTCCCCGAATTGCGGGATCAGCAGTCGATCGAGATCCGCCCGAATTCCGATGCGGTGCGAACGCCGCCACTCGATCTGCTTCTCGACAAACCAGATTTCGGCGAAGGCATTGAACAACGGCGTCGTGGCGGCCGATGATGGATCTGCGGAGACACTATCGCGCGCCGCTGGGGGAGCCAAAGCCAAGGGAGCGCTTGAAATATCGAACTTTCCGGCATTGTTGCTGGCCGGAAAGTACCTGCGATACTCGAACGTGCCTGCATCAATATCCGCTTCGATCCGCTCGAGCAACTTCTCGAGCCGCTTCCGATTGGCGGCGTTGTCGCTGAGCGCCGTCTGTTCTCGGCAGCGCAGGCCCCGGTAGCGGAAATCGACGAACAGGCACCCCGAATCGGGACGCTTGCGAATGCTACCCATTGCACACCCCACCATTGGCCATGGGGATAGCCAGCGGGCGTTCGCCGGATGGCAGGCCCATGTCGCGCTCGATGTGCTCCCAGATGAAGAGGATCTTGCGACCGCCGAAGGGCCGGATGTAATGGACTCCCTCCAGCAACACGCTGTCCTTGAGCTGTTCGCGAATGGTGCGGCTGTCGTACTTGATGACACCGGCGAGTTCGTCGGTGGTGAGATAAGTGAGTGACATTGACGCCTCCGTTGATTAAGATCACCGAGGATTTCAAAAAGCCTTGCACCCCTGCGATTTGTCATCCTAGAGGACATTCTAGGTACGAAAGCGTCGCTGTCAAGGGCTTTTTGTTACTCTGAACGACTTTTTTTCTTGGAGAAGGAAATGATCCGTTGTCACCTGTCACGCATGATGGGAGAACGGAAGATGAAGATAGTCGATGTCGCCCGCGAGACGGGCCTGCATCGCAATACCGTTACCCTGCTCTACGACGAGACGGCGAGCAGGGTTGATCTGGATACCATCAACCGCCTCTGCAAGCTGTTCGGGTGCACCGTTGACGACCTATTCGAGTACGTGCCGGATCCGCGCGACTGAAGCACAAAGGATGTTGACTACAGGCCTTTCTTTCTGAGGTTCAGTTCCTCGACCGCCTCATTCGTCCATGGAACGCGAAGCCAATGGCCCTTTTGAGTTCTCTTGCCGACGCCCGCCCTAGTACGCCAACTGCACCCACATCGGTCGATGGTCCGAGAGGTAGTAACGCAAGTAGGCTTTGAAGTCCTTTGCGTTCGTCCCATCGTTCCACAGCGCAGGAAAGAGTGCGGCATCGAAATCGAACACGCCCTTCTTCCCGGTAAAGTGATCCTTGGTCGTCTGAGGCAGGAAGGCGATCTGGTCATAGTTCGCGTCGCTGCTGATACTGGACGCGATCTGGGTCGAGTGTTCCGGTAGTTCCAGGCCCAGCTTCGTCAGGGCGTTATAGATCGGATCCCCGACCTCGCACTTGGGCATGTTGAAGTCGCCCATGGCGACCAGTTCGCGGGTGAACGATAGCGTGCTCTTCTTGCGCAAGTCCGCCCATTTGGCCACGGCAAATGTCTCCAGTGACCGGCGCGCAATCGATGCGGGCGTTTCATCCCCGTAGTAGAGATGAACGTTCACGAACATCATTGACGTGTTGCCCATCAAGAACGCAGCCAGATACGGCGTGCGGTCAAAGCCATTGAACTGCGCGTCGACACCAGGCAGCTTGATTGAACTGAATCGCGAGGGTGGAAACGCGATTTCACCGACTTCCTCCAGGAGCGTCAGCTTCTTGCTGTCGTAAAGGAATGCCATCCGCTCGTTGTTGCCTGAGGCATCCGACATGAGCACCTTGAACGACTTGGGCAGTCTTGCGTGAATGTCGAACAGGTCAGCGAAGTCTTCCCGACACTCCTGAACCGCAACAATGTCGAACCAACTGATGATCTCGGCGATCAGGGCACGATCCGGGTCACGGCGATGCTGCGCGCCGAGGTTTGCAATATTCCAGGTGGCGGCGAGCAGCTTTCCGCTCTGGCGTCTTGGAATTCCGCGAACCCGCTTGTGATCGCGCAGATGAGCGGTTTCGACGGCTACGTCATAGTCGAAGGAGAACTTGGGCTGCGGGAAAACCGGCATGCTGGATACTCCTTGATCGTCGCCGTTCGTACATTGCACGGACGGAGTCCGTCGCGGTCAGTCTACTGGATACGCTTGGCTATCGCGCAATTGCGGGTGTTGGCAGGCGTTTCCTACTCGGCCTGAGTTGCCGTTCAGTACTTGTAACCTGAGAGGCGGGTGTTCTGCCGTCACCGGAGGTTCGGACCAATGCCGCGGCGAAGGTCAGCTTCTGTCGCGGGCGGATGCGAAGTCGCGACCCATTGCAGACCCCGCCAA
>JAEUNL010000072.1 GCA_016791115.1 Rhodocyclaceae bacterium | reverse complement strand
GATTCCTTGGGGTCGCGGAAGATCAGCGGCTTGACGGTCTTGCGTTGGCTGTCGGGGATTTGCGCGTAGGCGACGGCTTCGTCGATCTTGTGGTGGAAGGCGGATTTGTCGCACACCGGGTCGGCGTTGGTGGCGTCGCCGCTCAACATGTAGGCCTGGCAGCGGCAGCCGCCGAGGTCCTTTTCCTTCTCCGGGCAGGTGCGGCAGGGTTCCTTCATCCAGGCGTCGCCGCGGAAATGATTGAAGCCTTCCGATTCGAACCAGATGCTTTTGACATTCGTCTCGCGCACGTTGGGAAAGGTGAGTCCCGGCAGCATTTTCGCCGTGTGGCAGGGCAGGGCGGTGCCGTCGGGCGTGATGGTGAGGAACACGTTGCCCCAGCCGTTCATGCACTTCTTCGGGCGCTTTTCGTAGTAGTCCGGCACGACGAAGAACATGCGGATCTTGTCGCCGAGCTTGGCGCGATATTCGTTGGTGATGCGCTCGGCGCGTTCGAGCTGTTCGCGCGAGGGCAGCAACTGATCGCGATTGACCTGCGCCCATGAGTAGTACTGGTTGTTGGCGAGCTCGAGGTATTCGGCGCCGAGTTCGACCGCCATCTCGATGATCTTGTCGATGTAGTCGATGTTGAGGCGATGGATCACGCAGTTGAGCACCATCGGCCAGCCGTGCGACTTGATCAGGTGCGCGACCTTCTGCTTGAGTTCGAAGGTCTTGGTGTGCGAAAGGAAATCGTTGAGTTCCTTGGTCGAATCCTGGAACGAGAGCTGGATGTGGTCGAGCCCGGCTTCCTTGAGCTTGGCGATGCGCGTTTCGTTGAGGCCGACGCCGGAGGTGAGCAGGTTGGTGTAGAAGCCGAGCTTGTGCGCCTCGGCGACGAGGATTTCGAGGTCGTCGCGCAACAGCGGTTCGCCGCCCGAGAAGCCGCATTGCACGCTGCCGGCGGCGCGTGCCTCGCGCAACACGCGCAGCCAGTCGTCGGTGGAGAGTTCGTTCTCGACGGCGGTCTTGGCGAAGTCGGTCGGGTTGTAACAGAACACGCAGTGCAGCGGGCAGCGGTAGGTGACCTCGGCCAGCAGCCACAGCGGCGGGCCGATCTGCGGGGCGGTCTGGGCTTTTTCGGGTGCGTTCATGGTGGAAACGTCTCCGTTGCGGTGCGTGCGCGATGGCCTGCGTGGCCGGGCGTCAAACCTCGATCCAGCGCTGCTTTTTCGCGACCTCGACGAAGCCGAGCACGTCTTTCGTCAGGCCATGTGCGTCGAAGCTGCTTTCCAGGTCGGCGACGATCTCCTTGAGCGTGGCCATGCCGGTGCAGCGCTTCATGATCTCACCGGCGCTGCCGTTGAGCTTGACCATGCCTTCCGGGTAGAGCAGCACCCAGGACTGCTGGGCTTCTTCCCACTGCAGGCGAAACTGCTTCGAGACGCGCGGCGTGGCGTCGAGGTTCGTGCTTGCGGTGTCCATGATCACTTCGGTCCCTTGATCTCGACGTTGCACTGCTGGAGCATGATCGCGTCGGCCAGCGCCCACAGCACGTCGAGCTTGAACTGGAGAATTTCCAGCGCGCGTTCCTGCAGCGCGCGGCTCTGGCTGAAGTAGTCGAGCGTGAATTTCAGGCCGTGCTGCACGTCGCGCCGGGCCTGCGTCAGGCGGTTCTTGAAGTACTGCAGACCTTCGGTCTTCACCCATGGATACTTTTCCGGCCAGGTGTCGATGCGCTGCTGGTGGATGTGCGGCGCGAACAGTTCGGTCAGGCTGGAGGCGATGGCTTCCTGCCACGGCTGGCGGCGCGCGAAGTTGATGTAGGCATCAACTGCGAAGCGCGCGGCCGGCGCGAGGTAGCGCAGCGAGGTGACGTCCTCGCGCGTGAGGCCGACCGCCTCGCCGAGGCGTATCCACGCTTCGATGCCGCCTTCGTCCCTGACGCCGCCGATCTCGAAGCCGTCGTGGTCGAGGATGCGCTGGATCCATTCGCGGCGGATCTCGCGGTCCGGGCAGTTGGACATGATCGCGGCATCCTTCACCGGAATCGCGATCTGGTAATAGAAGCGGTTGGCGACCCAGCCCTGCAGCTGCTTCTGCGTGAGCTTGCCCTCCGCCATCATGATGTGGAACGGATGGTAGATGTGGTAGCTGGTGCCCTTGTCGCGCAGCTTGGCCTCGAATTCGTCGGCCGGCATCGGGGGGCGCGGATCGTTCTGCATTGCAAGCAGTGTCATATCACCGCCTCCAGGCGGAAAGTGGTGTTCAAGAGTTCGTGTTGCCGGCGGCCGGCGCCGTTCGCCTTGCTCGCATCGCCGCTTCGCGGGTTTCCTGCTCGGTGGCTCACAGCGCGAGATCCATTCCGTCAAAGGAAACCTCGATGCCGTGCGCGGTCAGCTCGGCGCGCTGCGGGCTGTCTTCGTCGAGGATCGGGTTGGTGTTGTTGATGTGGATGAGGATCTTGCGCGTGGCGGCGGGCAGCTTGTCGAGCCATTCGATCATGCCGTCCGGGCCGCTCTGGGGCATGTGGCCCATGTCGCGCGAAGTCTTCTTCGAGGCGCCGAGTCGAATCATCTCGTCGTCGGTCCACAGCGTGCCATCGACCAGCACGCAGTCGGCCGCTTGCATCGCCGCCCAGACGTGGTCTTCCATGCGGCCCAGGCCCGGTGCGTAGAACAGCTTCTTGCCGCTCCGCGTGTCGGTGATCGTCACGCCGATGTTGTCGCCGGGCTGCGGGTTGTCGCGATGCGGCGAGTAGGGCGGCGCGTTCGAGATCAGCGGCAGGGCGGTGAAGTGCAGCCCGGCGATGCCGGGGATTTCGAACCCGTGGCCGCCGAGCGGAATGTCGTGCCAGTCGAGCCCGCTGTAGTGGCCCAGCACCTTGAACAGCGGATTGCCGGTGGTGAGGTCTTCGCGCACCAGGCCGGTACACCAGATCTCGTGCGGCTGGCGATGCTCGCGCAACATGTAGAGGCCGGTAGTGTGGTCGATCTGCGCGTCGATCAGCACGATGGCGCGGATCGCGGTGTCGCGCAGCGCGCGCGCCGGCTGCAGGGCGGGGAAGCTGCGCAACTGCTGCAGCACGTCCGGCGAGGCGTTGAACAGCAGCCAGTTTTCGCCGTCGCCGCTGACGGTGATCGACGACTGGGTGCGCGCGCTGGCGCGGACGATGCCCTTGCGATGGCCGTCGCACATCGGGCAGTTGCAATTCCACTGCGGGAAGCCGCCACCGGCACCGGAGCCGAGTACGCGTAGTTTCAAGGGCTTACCTCACGCATCACGAAGGCTGTACGAAAACGCGGGGTGAAAAAAATCGGGCCGCCCCGGTTGTCACGCTGTACCGGAACGCCCCGACCCTGTTTGATCCTGCCCGCAACCGGAGGAGGTGGCGCGGGCCAACGCCGGACTGGCCGGCGGTACTGCCGTCAACTCAGCGGTTGGCGATGTACATCGTGATTTCGAAGCCAAAGCGCATGTCGCAAGCGGTCGGTTGTTCCCATTTCATGATGACTCTCCTGTCAGGGTGGCCCTTGCGGACCGGTTTGGATCCAAGTGTCCGGATGAATCACTTGCCATGGATTGCAGTGTGCCCGTGCAAGACCTCGTGCGCCTCCACGATTCTTGGAACGTCACCTCATGATTTTCATGAGTGGCTTGCTGCGTCGCAGCGACAGGCCGGAGCCGCTAGTGAAATGCGCTAGCATTCGCCGCATGAACGCAGCCCTCGACGACTCCGCACTCTTCCCGCCGATCGAACCGTTCACGAGCGGCGTGCTCGATGTCGGTGACGGCCATGTCATGTATTTCGAGCAATGCGGCAACCCGGATGGCGTGCCGGTGGTGTTCCTTCACGGCGGGCCGGGGAGCGGCTGCGTGGCACGCCATCGGCGCTTTTTCGACCCGGCGCGCTACCGCATCGTGCTGTTCGACCAGCGCGGCTGCGGCCGCAGCACGCCGCGCGGGGAACTGCGCTACAACACGGCCGCACATCTGGTGGCGGACATCGAAAGGCTGCGTGCGCATCTGAACATCGGGCGCTGGCTGGTGTTCGGCGGATCGTGGGGTTCGAGCCTCGCGCTGGCCTATTGCGCCGCGCACAAGGCGGCCTGCAGCGGGGCGATCCTGCGCGGCGTGTTCCTCACCGGCAAACGCGACGTGGAATGGTTCTTTCAGGACATGAAGGCGCAACTGCCGGATGCCTGGGCGCGCCTTGCGGCACGGGCGCCCAAGCGCAGGCAGCACGACCTGCTGGCGTGGTACGCCGACTGCATCGGCGGCAATGATCGTGCGGCGGCGCTGTCGGTGGTGCGCGAGTGGATGCGCTGGGAGGATGCGCTGACCCAGCCCGGACGCAGCGTGGGCGAGGTGCCGGAGCCGGCCGGAGACGAAGTGCAGCGGCTGATCGACAAGTATCGTTTGCAGGCGCACTACCTGCTGCGCGAATGCTTCCTGGGCGAGAAGCGACTGCTCGACTGCGCAGCGCGCATGCACGGCCTGCCGACCGCTATCCTGCACGGGCGGCTCGACCTGATCTGCAAGCCGGAGGCGGCATGGCGTGTGCATCGCACGCTGCATGGCAGCCGCCTGCGGCTGGTGGATGGGGCCGGACATAGCCCCTTCGATGCGCCGATGGCGCAGGCGCTGGTGGGGGCGACGAGTCACTTCGCGGCGCACGGCGATTTCGCCGACTGGGGCGACAGCGTGCACGAGGGGGCGGGCGCATGAGCCTGCGCCTGCAGATCAACCTGCTGCTGACCGCGCTGATCGGCATTTTCGTGAGCGTGCTGGTATGGCAGCAGATCGACAGCACGCGCCGTAGCGTGCGCGAGGAGGTGGAAGCAGCCAGCCGCGTCGCCACGCAATTGCTGACGCGGGTGACGTGGATCTATGGGCAGAGCGGTTCGCAGGGCATGCAGGAGTTTCTCGAGCGCCTCGGTCGCGTGCGTGCCAACGACATCGAACTGTTCGACAAGGAAGGGGTGGCGATCTACCGCTCGCCGCCGTCGCCCTACAAGGCGGGACGCGACGCGCCCGACTGGTTTGCCTCGATCGTTTCGCCGCCGATGGAGCCGAAGCAGATCGACCTGCCGAGCGGCCGGCTGATCGTGCGTGCCGATCCGTCGCGCGCCACCCTCGATGGCTGGGACGATCTCGAGCGCCTGCTGTGGATCGCCGGCGCGGTGTTCGTGCTCGGCAACCTCCTAGCCTACTGGTTGGCGGGCCGCGCCCTGCGGCCGCTGCGCAAGGTCGTGGATGGCCTGCGCGAAATGGAGCGCGGCGCATTCCATACCCGTCTGCCCGAGCTGCCGGGGCGCGAAGCGCAGGTGATGAGCCATGCCTTCAACGCCATGGCGCAGGCGGTGGAGGACAACGTGGCGGCGCGCCGGGCGGCGGCCGAGGCGACCGAGAAGCTGGCCGAGAACCGCGAGCTGACGCAGATCATCCAGGCGCGCATCGAAGAGGAACGCCGCGCGATCGCACGCGAACTGCACGACGAACTCGGGCAGTCGGTGACGGCGATCAAGAGTGTAGGTCTGTCGATCGCGCAACGCGCCGCGGGGAAGGACGAAGCGATCGAGCAGGCGGCGCGCCTGGTGGTCGATACCGCCGGGCAGATCTACGACGTGGTGCATCACATGATCCCGAAGCTGCGCCCGCTGGCGCTGGATCGGTTCGGACTTGCCGACGCGCTGGACGATCTGCTCGGCGACTGGCGCTTGCAGCATCCCGGGATCGAGTTCTCGCTACGGCGCAACGACTTGCCGGAGAATCTCGGCGACACCCTGTCCACGACGGTGTACCGTATCGTGCAGGAGGCAGTGAACAATGCCCTGCGGCATGCGAACGCGACGCGCATCGCGATCGAGCTCGGAATGGGCGATGGTGATCTGACGATCACGGTCGAGGACAACGGCAAGGGGCTGCCGGCGAACTGGCGTACGCCCGGCCATTACGGCGTGATCGGCATGCGCGAGCGCGCATTCACGCTCGGCGGCATGCTGGAACTGCAGAAACCGGAAGGCGGCGGGCTGCGCGTATTTGCGCGCATTCCGTTGAACTAGCGAAGCGGAACGAAATGACGATCAAGACGAAGGTAATGCTGGTTGACGACCATGCGGTCGTCAGGATGGGGTTCAAGCTGCTGTTGCAGGCGACCGACGACATCGATGTCATCGCGGAGGCCGAAACCGGCGAGGCAGCCTACCAGCGCTATTCCGAGGTAGCGCCCGACGTGGTGGTGATGGATATCGCGATGCCGGGCATGGGGGGCATCGAGGCGGTGAAGCGCATCGTCGCGCGAGACAAGAACGCGCGCATCCTCGCGCTGTCGGCGCACGAGGACACCAGCCACCCGCGCCGTGTCCTGAAGGCCGGTGCGCTCGGCTATCTGTCGAAGCGTGGCGCCCCGGAGGCGCTGATCGACGCGATTCGCATGGTGGCGCGCGGGCGAATGTTCCTCGATCCGCAGATCGCGCAGCGCATGGCGGTGCAGGACCTGACCGGCGAGCAGAATCCGGTCGAGCAGCTTTCAGAGCGCGAGTTCGAAGTGTTCGTGCAACTGGCGCGCGGCCAGTCGGTCAATCAGATCGCCGACACGCTGAAGCTGTCGCCGTCCACGGTCGGTACGCATCTGTATAACATCAAGCAGAAGCTCGGCGTGTCCAACCAGGCCGAGATGACGCTGATTGCGGTGCGCCACGGCCTGATCGAGGCCTGAGCGGCTGCGGCACGCGCTGCGTTCATTCACACGCCGCGCACTTTTGCTGCGCCTACCTTCAGCAGCAAACCGCCGATCAGCAGCAGGGCCGCGACCGTGGCGAGCGTCGACATGGCCCAGAATCCGGCGGCGCCCATCGGGGCCACCGTGGTGCCCAGTCCGCGGAAGCACAGCCACCAGCCGCCCGACAGGCCGATGCCCCAGAAGCAGACGACGTGCACCAGCATCGGCAGAAAGCTCACCTTGTAGCCGCGCAGCGAGAATGAAGCGAGCGTGTGCGTGGCGTCGAAGAACAGGAACACTGCGGAGTAGCCGATCAGGCCGAGCGCAACGGTCTGTACTGCCGGGTCGGGCGTGTAGAGCGAGACGATGGATGCGCGTGCCAGCCACACGGCGAGGCCGAAGGCGATCGCCAGTGCCCCCGCGATCGCCACCCCGGTGAGGGCGGATAGGCGCGCCCGGCTCCAGTCCTGTGCGCCGGCGGCCTGCCCGACCAGCACCAACGTTGCGGTGCCGAGTGCGAGCGGCATCATGAACATCAGGCCGTGCATGTTGCCAACGACGCGATGGCCGGCGACCACTGCCGCGCCGAGTTCGCCGACGAACAGCGCGATCAGCGCGAACGAGGTGATCTCGACGAAGTTGGAGAATCCCATTGGCGCGCCGAGCCGGACCAGCGCGCGGATCGGCGCAAGTCGCGGCGTCTGCCAGTTCGCGAACAGCCGGAACGGTACATACGGCGTTGCGCGGCTGATCCAGGCAAGGCCGAGCGCGCACCCGGTCGCGTAGACGACCACGTTGGAAACCGCGCAACCGATCGCGCCGAGTTCCGGGAACGGCCCCGCGCCGTGGATCAGCGCCCAGGAAAGCGGCACGTGCAGGGTGGTGCCGATCAGCGAAATGACCATCATCGGGCGTGGTCGGCCGATCGCCTGGTTGAACATGAACACCGCGCGATAGACCATCGCCGCGGGGACGCCGAAGGCCAGCACCAGCAGGTAGGCTCGGGTGCGTGCCTCGACTTCGGGCGCCAGCCGCGTCAGAGAGAGCAGCGGATCGGGCATGCAGAGCAGGAGCACGCCGGGAATGGCGAGCAGCAGTGCGAGCCACACGCCCTGGTGGAATTCGGGCGCGATGTCGTCGAGGCGTCTGGCGCCGTAGAGGTGCGCGATGGTCGGCGCCAGCGCCGAGAGCACGCCGGCGAGCGAGAAGGTGATCGATACATAGATGCCGCTGCCGACGGCGACGGCGGCAAGGTCGACGGTCGAGTAACGCGCCACCAGCATGGTGTCGGAGACCATCATGCCCATCGCGGCAAGCTGGCCGATCAGGACGGGCCAGGCGAGGTGGAACAGGCGGGCAGGAACGGATGGCAAGTGGGGCGGCTGGAATGGCTGAAGGCGAATGGTAACCGAGTGGTTGCCGGGGGCGGGCCGGAGGCCGCCGCGCCGTCAGGCGAAGATGCCATGCACGAACCACGCTGTCTCGTCGCGCAGTTGGCGATACACCCACAGCAGCCGGCCCTGCGGGCCGAGGGCGAGGTGGTAGTCGCGGCCGATGTCGTGCCCGTCCCACCACCCTGATTCGATGCGTTCGGGGCCGGCGAGCAGTTGCAACCGGTCGCTGGCGGCGAGCGGCCGGGGCTCGGACAACAGCCAGACCGGGCGCGGTTGCGTTGCGCATGCGTCGTCGTGGCAGGCGGCCGCGTTGCGGGGGGCGACGGCCTGCCAGGCACGTTCCGGCCGATGGTCCGCCTGCCCGGCGATGCCGATCACCGCAGTGTCGCCGAGGCGCGCGCGCAGGCGTTCCACGAGCAGGCTGCGTGCCGCGGCTTGATCGCGCGGATTGCCGAGCTGCGCGCCAAACAGCGTCGCTGTCTCGCCCGGCAGGGGCAGGATCTGCGCGGCTTCCAGGCCGACCGCGATGGCAGGCGCGACGAACCGCAGGGCGGCGAGGTGTTCCTGCGCGAGCAGGTTGCAGCGTGCCTCGTCGCGCGATGCGACGCCGAGATGCACGGTCAGCGTGGTGGCAGGCAGGTTGTCGTGTTCGAGCCGCAGCCGGTAGTGCTCGATGCCTGCCTGGTGCGCAGCGAGATGGCCGGCCAGCGCGGCGAGCAGCCGCCGCACGGCGAAGGCGATCTGGCCGGTGTCGGCGCTCGGCTGCGGCAGTTCGATGCGCGAGCGGAAGATCTGTGGCGGCACGAAGGGCAGGCGCAGGTCGGGCAGGCGGCCGAATGCACGGTCGAGCGCACGCGTGATGCCTTGTGCCTCGCGCTTCGCCAGGCCGTCGCGTGGCAACTGCAGGCATTGGCCGAGAGTGCCGATGCCGATGGTTTCGAGCAGCTCGATCGATTCGCTGCGAACCGGATGCTTGTCGTCCGCCGTGCAGGCCAGTACGCCGACCGGCAGCGAGGCGAGGCGCGCCGGCAGGTCTTCGACGCGCTCGACGATGCGCCCGCCGCCGCTGACCGCAAGCCAGCGCGCAGCCAGCGGCGTGGGGGCAGCGGCCAGTGCCGGCTGCAGGCCGAGGGAGGCGACCCCGTGCGCGATGCGCGCCATCAACTCGTGCAGGCCGCCGAACAGCGTGAGGCTGGCGCCGACGTCGAGCACCACGCAGTCTGGCGGATCGAGCGCGAGTTGCGGCGAGAACTGCGCAGCCCAGCAGGCGAGCTCGGCGAGCAGCGCGGCTTCGCCGGCGGGATCGTGCAGCCGGACGACGAGGCCCGGCGCTAGAGCCAGTGCGCTGGCCAGGCCGAGGCCGGGACGGAGGCCGGCAGCCAGCGCACGAGCATTCGCTGCCACCAGGCGCGAGCGGGGTGCGGAGCTGAACACCGCGAGCGGTATTTCAGCGGCATGCTCGGCACGCGTGCAGACCTGCAGCGGCAGGGCGGGCAGATGGAGTGCCAGCCAGATCGTCATGGGCAAGCTCGGATGATGCGGGGTTTGAAGCAAGGTGCGAAGCAAGGTGCGGCAGCGCGCGGGCCGTGCATTGCAGTTGCGGCAACACGATCGGCGCGGCGAGCGGCGCGCCGCGGCGCTTGAGTATGCGCAGCGCAAGCCCGTCGAGCCGTGACGCCAATTGCAGCTTGAGCGCAGCGGGGGATGCCTGCCGGGCTTCGCTCGACGGGCGGAACAGCACGGCCATCACCGGCGAGGATTCAGCCGCCAGTTGCAGACGCCGCAGGCTCGGCATGTCGGCGCCGGCCAGCCAGCACAGCACGGCGCTGCAGGCCCGCGAGGCGATCGACTGGCGGGTGGCCCAGAGCGTTTCGGCGCGCGATCGCGTGCGCACGACCAGCAGGCGCGAAAGATCGATGCCGAGCGCGGCGAGTGCGGGTGCATAGGGCAGATGCGGCGGGGCGATGCAGGCGATCCATTTGTCGTCGATGGCGAGGCGTGCGAGCGCCGGCGCGAGCAGCGAGAACTCGCCGATGCCTTCCACCTCGGGATAGATTTCGGTCAGCGCACCGGCCGGCCAGCCGCCGCCCGGGAGTTCGGCGTCGAGCGCGGCGAATCCGCTGGCGATGCCGGGCAGCGATGGGGTCGCGATGCTGTCACCGCGCCAGATGTCGCTGCGCGGCGGAAGATCGGCAAGATGCAGGATGCCGGCCATGTTTCGCTATTCCGTTATCGATGTGCGGGCCATGCCGGCGGATTCGGGCCGCGCCGGACGGTGCGCATCGTGTCGTGCGATCAGCTTGCGTTCTGGTGCTTGCATTGCTTCAGAAACTGCGCCCGTCGACTGCGACGCGCTCGAGCGCGCCCAGGTCGATGTTCTCCAGGCAGCGCACGTTGATTGCCGCCGTGGCCTTGCCCGACGGATCGGCGCCTTCGCCGAACGGTGCGCAGCCGCAGACCGGGCAGAAGCGGTGCTTGATGACGTGCTTGTTGAAGGTGTAGGTGGCGAGATCGTTTTCCGGCGTGGCGAGGCGCAGCTTGTCGCGCGGCACGAACCACAGCAGATAGCCCTTGCGGCTGCAGTGCGAGCAGTTGCATTCGATCACCCGTTCGATGTCGCCTTCGACCTCGAAGGCGATGCGCCCGCAGTGGCAGCTTCCTTGGTAGGTCATGCCGGATCCTCCGATGTCAATGAAAAATCTCCCCCTGCGAGAGAAGGAGAGCAGGCGTTACGACAAGCGCCCGTTGCGGATCAATCCCACCGCCAGCCCTTCGATCACCAGTGGTTCGCTGCGCGTGTCGACGACGATCGGCGCGAACTCGGGGTTTTCGGGCAGCAATTCGACGATGCTGCCCTTGCGACGCAGGCGTTTGACTGTGACCTCGTCGTGCAGGCGGGCGACGACGATCTGGCCACTGCGCACTTCGGTGGTCTGATGCACGGCGAGCAGATCGCCGTCGAGGATGCCGGCGTCGCGCATGCTCATGCCGCGCACGCGCAGCAGGTAGTCGGCGCGCGGCTTGAACATCGCCGGGTCGACCTGGTAGCGCGCCTGCACGTGTTCGGTGGCGAGTATCGGACTGCCGGCGGCGACGCGGCCGATCAGCGGCAGGCCGAGGTCGACCAGCAGGCGGATGCCGCGCGCGCGGCCTTCCTCGAGCGCGATGACGCCTTTGCGCGCCAGCGCGCGCAGGTGCTCTTCGGCGGCATTGGGCGAGCGGAAGCCGAAGAACTTCGCGATCTCGGCGCGGGTGGGCGGGGCGCCGCTGGCCTCGACGCTGTCGCGGATCAGTTGCAGGATCTCGGCCTGGCGCGGGGTGAGTTTTTCGCTGTTTTCGCTCATCGGATTACTCGATCCAGAAATGCGGGTTGTGGGCAATTTCCCAGAGGAAGCCGTCGGGATCGGCGAAGTAGCCGGAGTAGCCGCCCCAGAATGTCTTGTGTGCAGGCTTGACCAGCGTGGCGCCGGCGCTGCAGGCCTGTGCGAGCAGGGCGTCGACCTCGGCTTCGCTGCGCAGGTTGTGCGCCAGCGTGAAGCCGCGGAAGCCGCTGCCTTCCGGGCTGGTCAGGGCATCCTCGGCCAGCGCGGCACGCGGGTAGAGCGCCAGCCAGACGCCGGCAAGGCCGAAGAAGGCAACGTCACCCGCGCTTTCCGGCCGCAGCGGCAGGCCCAGCCCGTCGCGGTAGAAGGCGATCGAGCGGGTGAGGTCGGCGACGCCGAGGGTGACGAGCGAGAGGCGGGCTTCCATGGCTCGGGTGTGGCGGATGCGTTCCGGCAGTAGTATGCAACTGCTGTAGTTTTGTACAGTTATCGGAAAAGTGCAAGCGTAATTTGCGTGCCGGCCCCGACATGCGAACCCGAGCCAAGTAGAATCCCGCAGCCGCCACGTCGAACCGAAACCGGCCAGAACGCGTGATCCTGCACCTGATGCCCGCACGCATGCGGGAATTCCTCGAACGCCACATCGCGAGCCGCCATTACGCCTCGTGGGTGGCACTGGTTTCGTTCGGGCTCACGCTGGTGCCCAGCGTGCCGTTCGGTGCCGTGCTGTGCAGCGCCGTGCTGCTCGACAACCGGCGCTGGGTGCGCATCTGGCTGCTTTCCAGCCTGGCGGCGGCGGCCGGCTCACTGATTCTCTTCGCGTTCTTCCACCATCTTGGTTGGGATCAGCTGGTGGTGCGCTTTCCCGGCATCGTGCAATCGGGCGTCTATGCGCGGGTCAGCGGCTGGGTGGCGGCGTGGGGGGTATGGGCGTTGTTCCTCGTGACGGTGATCCCGCTGCCGCAGACACCGGCTCTTGCGGTTTGTGCCGTCGTCGCGCAACCGCTGCCGCTGGCCTTTCTCGCCCTGCTCGGCGGCAAGGGCCTGCGTTATGGCGCCTATGCCTGGCTGGCGGCGAAGTCGCCGCAGAAGGCGCGCGCGATCGCAGCCCGCTACGGCATCTGATCCGCGCAGCTACCGCCGAGCGCCGCCTTCATCACGGAATCAGCACCGCCGCGCCCTGGATGTCGCCGCGGCGCAGCCGGTCGAGCGCGAGGTTGGCATCGGCGAGCGCGAAGCGTTCGATTTCCGTGCGGACCGGGATGCGCGGCGCGAGGGCGAGGAATTCTTCGCCGTCGCGGCGCGTGAGATTGGCCACCGAACGGATCTGGCGTTCGCCCCACAGGATGTCGTAAGGGAAAGCCGGGATCTCGCTCATGTGGATGCCGGCACAGACCACGATGCCGCCCTTGCGCAGCGCACGCAGTGCCGCCGGCACCAGCGCGCCCACCGGTGCGAAGATCAGTGCGGCGTCGAGCGGCTCGGGCGGTGCCTGCTGCGAATCGCCGGCCCATTGCGCGCCGAGGCTGCGCGCGAAAACCTGGCTCGCCGTGTCGCCGGACCGGGTGAAGGCAAGGACGCTGCGTCCCTGCCACAGCGCGATCTGGGTGACGATATGCGCCGCGGCGCCGAAGCCGTAAATGCCGAGACGTTCCGCCTCGCCTGCCATCACAAGCGCACGGTAGCCGATCAGCCCGGCGCACAGCAGCGGTGCGGCGTGAGCGGCATCGATCGATTCGTCGATCGGGAAGCAATAGCGGGCGTCGGCAACGGTGAACTCGGCGTAGCCGCCGTGGATGTGGCAGCCGGTGAAGCGCGCCTCGTCGCAGAGGTTCTCCTGTCCGTGCAGGCAGAAGCCGCAGTGCCCGCAGGTATGGCCAAGCCAGGGAATGCCGACCCGCCGTCCCGGCGCGAGTCCGGCGACACCCGGCCCGCATTTGACGACGCGGCCGACGATCTCGTGTCCGGGAACGATCGGCGTGCGCGGGTCGGGAAGTTCGCCGTCCATCAGGTGAAGGTCGGTGCGGCATACGCCACACGCTTCGACGCGCACCAACACCTGCGCCGTGCCCGGCCGCGGCACGTCTAGCGTCGCGGCGACGAGCGGTCCGCCGGTCCTTTCGAGCAGCATCGCGCGCATCGACGCAGGTACGATCGGTGTCATCTGACGAAAATAACTTGTGGCGGAGATTGCGCTAGTCTATTCAAAGAAGAGTGTTCGCGGAGATTGCAGTTGCGACACCGCTCGACGCAGTGAACGCAAGACCGACGATGGATTCGAGAGCCGAATTTTCTGGTGAGAGGCACATGGCGAGATCGCAACTGGAATCGATAGATGCCGGAGAGACGCACCTGATCCATGCCGGGCAGCCGGCGCCGGATTTTTCGCTGCCGGACGCGGACATGGACATGTTCGACTTGCGCGATCTGCTTGGCCGTCGGCCGTTCGTCCTCTACTTCTACATCAAGGACGGCACGCCGGGCTGCATCGCGGAGGCGACCGAGTTCAGCGACCTCGAGACCGAGTTCGCGCGGCTCAACTGCCCGGTCATCGGTGTCAGCCGGGACGACTGCATCACCCATGCCGAGTTCCGTGACCGGCACGGTTTGGCGGTACGCCTGCTTTCCGACTCGGAATGCGAGGTGAGCACGCAGTACGGCGCTTGGCAATTGCGCGAGATCGACGGCATCAGCCGGATGGGCATGGTACGCTCTACCTTCGTGGTGGATCGTCGGGGCGTGGTGCAGCATGCGCTCTATGGCGTCACGCCAAGAGGGCATGCGGCCCAGGTGCTGCAGCTCGTCAGAGAACTCGACAATTCAGGAATCGCTCATGCAAATCGCCAAGGACACCGTCGTCACGCTCAATTATCAGGTCACGGACCCGGACGGTAACATCATCGACGACGGCAAGAACCCGCTGGTTTATCTGCACGGCGGCTACGACGGCATTTTCAGCCGCATCGAAGAAGCGCTTCACGGCAAGAACGCCGGGGAGAATCTCGTCGTCAAACTCCAGCCCGAGGATGCGTTCGGCGACTACGACGCGGAGCTGGTCCGCATCGAACCGCTCGAGCTGTTCCCGGAGAACATCAAGGTCGGCATGCAGTTCGAGCGCGCCGGCGAGGGCGAGGACGCCGACGACATGCTCTACACCATCACCGACATTGCCGACGGCAAGGTTGTGGTCGATGGCAACCATCCGCTGGCCGGCGTCGCGCTGGTTTTCGACATGACGATCGCCGAGGTTCGCGCCGCAACGCGCGAGGAGCTGGCCCATGGCCACGTGCATGGCCCGGGCGGCCACCACCATCACTGACGCGGCACGCAGCGCCGTCGCGAGTATGTGAAAACGCGGCCGGCTGGCCGCGTTTTCGTTATTCGAGGGTGGGGGTCAGCGCAGCAGCTTGCCGTCTGCGCCTAGGATCGCGATATCGACGTAGCGCGACCCCGATCGGGTTTGTCCACCGAAACCGATGCTCATGCCGCCGATGTCGAGGTTGCGCAATCCCTGCAGCGCCGTCACCAGGCGCGCCCGCGTGGGTTCGGTGCCGGCCTGGCGCAAGCCTTCGACGAGTGTGCGCGCCGCGATGTAGCCCTCGAGCATGGTGGCCGAAGGTTCCACGCCGCTGGGGCCGTGCTTGGCGAAATCGTCGAGAAAACTGCGCACGATGGGCACGCCGCGGTCGCGCGGGTCGGGCACCACCTGCGAGACGGCAAAGCCGTGTGCCGCCTGCTTGCCGATTTTCTCGGCAACCTGGCCGGCCTCCGTCGGCGAGAGCGCGAACAACTGCGCGGTGCCGCCGGCCGCGCGGTACTGCTTGACGAACTCGGCGCTCGCCGCGGTGTTGGCGACCATCACGATGGCCTGGACATTCGACGCAGCCAGCGTCTTCACCGCGTTCTCGACCTGCGTCGTGTTCTTCGGATAACTGGCACGGGACAGCACTTCGACGACATGCCGCTTGGCCGAGGCATCGATGGCCGCCAGGCCGTCCGCGCCGAAGGCGTCGTCCTGGTGGAATGCCGCGATGCGCTTCTGGCCGGTGGTAGACAGGTGCATGACGATGCGATCGATTTCCTCGGCATAGCTGGCGCGGGTGAAGAACAGCAGGTTGTTCTCGGGACGCACGAGGGCTGTCGCGCCGGAGCGCAAACCGATCGCGGGTATGCCGGCTTCCCTGAGCACGTTCTCCTTCACGAGGGCTTCGACATTGCCGGTGCCGACGATGCCGAAGAAGGCGACCGGATTCGATTCGGCAAGCACGGCGCGGGCGAGGCGGACAGTTTCTTCGGCCTTGTAGCCGTCGTCGCGCGACACCAGCCGGATTTTCGAACCGCGTACGCCGCCCGCCGCGTTGACGGCTTCGAAATACGCCAGTGCGCCGACGCGCATGCCGTTGCCGGTTGGTGCCAGGGGGCCACTCAGCGGCGCAACTTGGGCAACGAGGATGTCGGATGCCGCAGCGATGCCCGCTGCCATGCACAGTGCGCCGGCAAATCCATGCAGTAGCCTGAAAAACTTTTTCACGATCTGATATTCCCCGATCTGCACGAGGCAGCAATGCAGCGCAGCCTATCGCGCTGGCATAGAGAAAACTTGAGCTGGGTCAAGATTGATGCTGCGGGGCAGCACGATCCGCAGCCGACCGTGCCCGGCATCACGGGAGCCGCGGAGCAACCCGCCGCGAATCAGACTTTCAACAGTCGCCGGAGATCGTAGAGCCGCTCCAGCGCCTCGCGCGGACTCAAGGAGTCGGGGTCGAGCTGTTCCAGTGCGGCGACTGCGGGATGCGGTGTGGCATCGGTGACGCTTTCGACCGCGGCAACGAACATGTCGCCCTGGGCGTCCGATCCGGCCTGGGCCGCAATCTCGCGGTTTTCCAGCGCGCGCAGCCGGCGCCGCGCTTCGCGCACTACGGTGCCGGGAATGCCTGCCAGCGCGGCGACTTCGATGCCATAGCTCTGGCTCGCCGGTCCGTCCTCGACCGCGTGCATGAAGACGATGGTGTGGCCGTGCTCGACCGCATCGAGATGCACGTTGGCGCATTCCGGATAGTCGTGCGCCAGCCGCGTCAGTTCGAAGTAGTGCGTGGCAAACAGCGTATGACAGCGATTCTTCTCGAGCAGGTGGCGTGCAATCGCGAAGGCCAGCGCGAGGCCGTCGAAGGTCGAGGTGCCGCGCCCGATTTCGTCCATCAATACCAGGCTGTATTCAGTGGCGCCGTGGAGGATGGCGGCAGCCTCGGTCATCTCGACCATGAAGGTCGAGCGGCCGGAGGCGAGGTCGTCCGAAGCGCCGATGCGCGTGAAGATGGCGTCGATCGGGCCGATGCGCACGCTGTCCGCCGGCACGAAGCTGCCGCAATGGGCGAGCAGCGCAATCAGGGCGACCTGGCGCATGTAGGTCGACTTGCCGCCCATGTTCGGACCGGTGATCAGCAACATGCGGCGAGTCGGCGCCAATGCGCAATCGTTGGCAATGAAGGTGTCGACCTGCCGTTCGACGATCGGGTGGCGGCCGCCGCGGATGTCGAGGCCCGGCGCGTCGGAGAAATCGGGCCGGCACCAGCCGTGGCGCAGGGCGCACTCGGCGAAGGCGCACAGTCCGTCGAGCAGCGCCAGCGCACGCGCGACGCGCTGCAACTGCGGAATGTGGGACGCGAGCGCATCGAGTACTTCTTCGTAGAGCAGCTTCTCGCGCGCCAATGCGCGTTCGTTGGCCGAGAGCGCCTTGTCCTCGAAGGCCTTGAGTTCCGGCGTGATGTAGCGCTCAGCGTTTTTCAGCGTCTGGCGGCGGCGGTAGTCGTCGGGCACACGACCCGCATTGGCATGGGAAACCTCGATATAGAAGCCGTGCACGCGGTTGTATTCGACGCGCAGGTTGGCGATACCGGTGCGTTCGCGTTCGCGCGCTTCCAGTTCCATCAGGAACGCGCCGCAGTTGGACTGGATGCCGCGCAGCTCGTCGAGGTCGGCATCGAAACCCTCGGCGATCACGCCGCCTTCGCGCAGCAGTGCAGATGGTTCCGGCTTGATTGCGCGAGCGAGCAGGTCGATCGCCTCTTGTGGCGGTGCGATGTCCCGTGCAATGCCGCCGAGCAGGGCGGCGGCCGGGCAGTAAAGCGCGGTTCGCAGCGGCGCCAGCGCGGCGAGCGAATCGCGCAGGCTGGCGAGGTCGCGCGGACGGGCGCTCTTCAGCGCGATGCGGGACGTGATGCGCTCGACGTCGGCGATCGTGCGCAGGCCGTCGCGCAGGGCACGCCACGGACCGTTGCCGGCGTCTCCGATCAGCTCTGCGACAGCCTCGTGGCGCAGGCCCGGCTCCATGCGCGCGGCGGTCGGGTGGTGCAGCGCATGGCGCAGCCAGCGCGAGCCCATGCTGGTCGCGCAGGTGTCGAGGAGCGAGAGCAGCGTCGGTGCCGGCTCGCCGCGCAGCGTTTCGGTGATTTCGAGATTGCGCCGCGTGTTGGCGTCGAGGCGCAGGAACTCGCCTTCGCGTTCGAGCCGGATGCCGGTGACGTGGCGCAACGCCTGCTGTTGCGTGGTGCGCGCATAGTCGATCAACGCACCGGCGCAACCGAGTGCGAGCGGTGCATCCTCGATGCCGAATCCGGCCAGGTCGCGCGTGCCGAAATGCTGGACAAGCTGCCGCTCGCCAGATTCGCTGTCGAACTGCCAGTCGGCGAGGCGGCGTGCCGCCAGGCCCGGCGTTTCGAGCAGGGCGAGCGGCAGCGTGTCGGGCGCCAGCACCTCGGCCGGGCGCAGCCGCTCGAGCTGGGCGGGCAGCAGGGCGCTGTCGATTTCCATCAGACGCAGGTCGCCGTTGGCAAGATTGAGCCAGGCCAGCCCGGTGCGGCCGCGCTGGGCGTTGAGCGCCAGCAGCAGCGCGTCGCGCCGGTCGTCGAGCAGGGCGGAGTCGGTCAGCGTGCCGGGCGTGACGATGCGCGCGACCGCACGCTCGACCGGACCCTTGCTGGCCGCCGGATCGCCGATTTGCTCGCAGATGACGACCGACTCGCCGAGCTTCACCAGTTTGGCGAGGTACTGCTCGGCGGCATGGAACGGTACGCCGGCCATCGGAATCGGCTGGCCGGCCGACTGGCCGCGCGCGGTGAGCGTGATGTCGAGCAGGCGCGCAGCCTTCTGCGCGTCTTCGAAGAACAGCTCGTAGAAGTCGCCCATGCGGTAGAACAGCAGCAGGCCGGGATGCTGCGCCTTCAGTCGAAGGTACTGCTGCATCATCGGCGTGTGGCGGGCAAGTTCGGCTTCGGTGAGCATGCGCGGCGGACGGCGGAAAAGGCGTGATTGTACTTGCGCGTCGCGGTGCGGCGGGGTGGACATCGCGCCGCGCCTGTGGTCATATCTGGCCACCCCAAGGGGAGTAGTGCAGGCGGGTCGGGTCTGTCGAACGGCGCCGCTGCCGCGCAGGTCGTCATCACGGGCATTCGCTCCGGCCGCGCGGGCGCTTCGCATGATGCGCGCGCAAGACCTTGACCGTCGGTCGAGGTCCCGTTTCCCAGGTGCGCTTCGCTTCCGGCGTTTTTCGATCGCATGGGAGTCCGCCCGATATGGAAATTTTCTCGCCCGAATTCTTCTCGGCCCTGCTGGCCATCATCCTGATCGACCTGGTGCTCGCCGGTGACAACGCCATCGTCATCGGCCTCGCGGCGCGCGGCCTGCCCGCCCATCTGCAGAAGAAAGCCGTTTTCTGGGGCGCGGTCGGCGCCGTGGTGGTGCGGGCGGTGCTGACGATGGCGGTGGTGTGGCTGCTGCGCATCCCGGGTTTCCTGCTGGTCGGCGGCCTGGCGCTGATCTGGATCGCCTGGAAGCTGGCCGTGCCGTCGGGTGGGAGCGCAGAGGGGGCGTCCCATCCCGCCGCGACCACGCTGCGCGGGGCGCTGACCACCATCGTGATCGCCGATGCGGTGATGGGCGTGGACAACGTGCTTGCCGTGGCCGGTGCCGCACACGGCAGCTTCCTGCTGGTGGTGATCGGCCTGCTGGTGAGCATTCCGATCGTCATGCTGGGCAGCACCATGATCCTGCATTGGGTGGAGCGCTTCCCATCGATCATCCTGCTCGGGGCGGGGGTGCTCGGATGGACGGCCGCGAAGATGATTTCGGCGGAGCAGGCGTTTGGATCGTTCTTCCCCGAGCATCACGGCTGGCGCCTGGCGCTGACGGCGTTTTGCGTCGGCATCGTGCTGCTGCCGCCCCTGCTGGCGCGCGTGCGCACGCGGATCAATGCCGAAGCGGTGTGCCTCGGCTTCCTGATGGTGTGGCTGGCGGTTTTCAACTGGATCGAGGAATACGTCGACGCGCGCTACTACCCCGAGGGTGTCATCAGCATTCCGCACGAGTTGATCGATCTGGTGATGTGGCTCGGCTGGATTCCCTTCGTGCTGATGCTCTACACGCCGCTGGTAGGCCGCCATCCCCCGGTTTCGCGCGAGGTGCTCTGATCCGCCCTAAAATGGCGCGGTGTCCCGACTCCAGCTACTGATCAGCGCCATCGAATTTGCCGCGACCATCGCCTTCGCGGTGTCCGGCTGCATGGAGGCGGCGCGCAAACGCATGGACGTGGTCGGCGTGTTCGCCGTCGCGTTCATCACCGCGTTCGGCGGCGGTACGGTGCGCGACATCCTGCTCGACCGGCGACCCTTCTTCTGGGTCGAGCACCAGGCCTATGTGTGGCTGGTGTTCGGGCTGTCGCTGGTCGCGGTGCCGCTACTGCAAGCGCGACACCATCGCATCACCGAGCGCGCAATGCTGATTCCGGACGCGCTGGGACTCGGCCTGTTTTCGGCCACCGGCGTCGGCCTGGCGCACGACATGGGCATGCCGATGTTCGTTTCCGCGCTGATGGGCGTGATCACCGGCGTGTTCGGCGGCGTGCTGCGCGACGTGATCTGCAACGAGATTCCCTACGTGTTCCGCGACCACAGGCCGTATGCGCTGTGCGCCTTCGTCGGTGCGTGGGGGTACCTGCTGCTCGACGCGCTGGCGGCGCCGCCGGTGGTGGCGTTGTTCGCCTCCGCGGCGCTGGTGGCGGGATTGCGGCTGGTGGCAGTGTGGCGCGGCTGGTCGGTACCGAGCTGGCCGTAAGGTTGAATCGGCCTGGAAGGCGCGCAAACTGGACCTTCTGGCGACGCCACGCCGAAACGTCTTGATCCATGCGGCGTCCCGGCCGGCATGCCTGCAGGGCGCCGAACCATGCGCCCTCCGGGCCTGCTCAGGGTGGAAAATTCTCCAGTGCAGCAGCGGCTTCGGCGCTCAGGCTGCGCCCCGGCACGGGTAGGAAGGCCGGCACCTGCGCGCGATACCGGCGGTAGCTCTCGCCGTAGAGCGCGATGAGTTTGGCTTCCTCCAGGCGCGATCCGAGCACGAAGTAGAGGGTGATCGCCACGCTCGACACCAGCCAGGCCGCAGTCATGGTCTGTGTCCAGGCGAGGACGAGGCCGAATGCATACCACGGATGGCGCAGATGACGATGCAGGGCGCCGATATGGAACGGTGGCTCGCCGGTGCCGTGTGCATGTTCGCGCATCTGGCGCAGGCCCAGGAAGGCCGGGATGTCGTAGTCGCGCAGCGAAACCGCGAAGCCGATGGCTGCGGCGAGCATCAGCGCGCGGGCGACCCACGCGCCGGCGCCGGACCATTGCCACAGCACCGGGCCGGGTGTGGTGTAAGCCAGCGCCAGAACAGGCGCCAGGAGGATGAGCGCAATCAGGTTGTACGCCATCCTGTACCAGCGCGTGGAGCCGGGCAGCCGGCACTCGACGACATGCTTCACGCCGAGCGCGGCAAGCAGCGAATGCAGTGCCGCGTAGCCGATCCACGCCGCCGCCAGCGGCAGTTGCGCGATCAGCCAGTCCGGCATGGTTCTACCCGCGCAGCGCGGGTGTCAGGTGCGGCTCGATCGACTGCAGGATCTGGGCGAAGATCTTCGGATTGCCGGCGACCAGGTTGCCGCCGTGCAGCCAGTTGGCCTCGCCGCGCAAATCGCCGATCAGGCCGCCGGCCTCGGTGATCAGCAGTGCGCCGCCGGCCATGTCCCACGGCGACAGGCCGATCTCGAAGAAGCCGTCGAGCCGCCCGCAAGCGACGTACGCGAGGTCGAGCGCGGCAGCGCCGGGGCGGCGCAGGCCGGCCGTCTTCTGCATCAGGTCGCGGAACATCGCCAGGTAGGCGTCAACGTGGTCCCACACGCGGAACGGGAATCCGGTGCCGATCAGCGATTCCTCGAGCTTGGTGCGCTTCGAGACGCGGATGCGTTTTTCGTTGAGGAAGGCGCCGCGGCCCTTGCTGGCGGTGAACAGCTCGTTGCGCGAGGGGTCGAACACCACCGCCTGCTGGATCTGTCCCTTGTGGGCGAGCGCGATCGACACCGCAAATTGCGGAAAGCCGTGGATGAAGTTGGTGGTGCCGTCGAGCGGATCGATGATCCACTGGAATTCCGAGTCGCCGCGCCCGGCGGAGGCGCCGGACTCCTCTGCTAGAATCGCGTGATCCGGATACGCCTCGCGCAGCACGTCGATGATCGCGGCTTCCGCCGCTTTGTCGACCTCGGTGACGAAATCGTTCTGTCGCTTGCTGCTGACCTTGATCATGTCGATGTCGGTCGAGGCGCGATTGATGATGCTGCCGGCGCGGCGCGCGGCCTTGACCGCTATGGTGATGGCTGGGTGCATGGGATCGGATTCTTCAAGGAACGTTGCATCCGGTCCCGACGATCGGGTGGATGCGCTGGAAAGGGCGACATTCTAAAGGATGGATCACGGCTTGTCGCTCGACCCTCTCGAACGGGTGCGCGTGGTGCTGTCGCATGCCAGCCATCCCGGCAACATCGGCGGCGCGGCGCGCGCAATGAAAACCATGGGGCTGTCGCGCCTGTGGCTCGTCAGTCCGCGACACTTTCCCAGCGACGAGGCGATCGCCCGCGCCTCCGGCGCGGAAGACGTCCTGGTCCATGCCTGCGTGACCGATTCCTTGGCGAAGGCGCTCGACGGCTGCGTGCTGGTGGCGGCCGTCACCGCGCGGCGCCGCGAATTGTCGACGCCCACCCGCTGGGCCCGCGACGCGGCGGCGGAGCTGGTCGCCGCGTCGCGTCAGGGTGAGGTGGCTCTGGTGTTCGGCAACGAAACCTCCGGCCTGTCCAACGACGAGGTGGCGCTGTGCCACATGCCGGTGATGATCCCGGCAAATCCGGCGTACTCCTCGCTCAATCTCGCGTCGGCGGTGCAGATCCTGGCCTATGAATTGCGCCAGGCGGCGGCTGCCCCGGGTGCGCCGCCGCCCGTGGCGGGCGAAGGCCAGCCCGCGCCGCACGAGGACGTCGAACGCCTCGTGGCGCATTTCGAGCGGGCCTCGATCGGCAGTGGATTCCTCGACCCGGCCTCGCCGAAGCGCCTGATACCGCGCCTGCGGCGCCTGTTTGCCCGGGCGCGCATCGAGCGGGAAGAGGTGGCGATCCTGCGCGGCATCCTCAGCGCGCTGGAACAGCCGCAGCGCAAACCGGACTAAAATAGTAGGAAATTCGGCCCGGCCGAAACGAACCCGAAAAGCCAGAGGAAACCGCATGTTCAGCCGTCTGCGTGAAGACATCTCCTGCGTATTCGAGCGCGACCCCGCCGCGCGTTCGACGTGGGAGGTGCTCACCTGTTATCCGGGCGTGCATGCGCTGATCCTGCACCGGTTTGCCCACGTGTGCTGGTCCGCCGGCCTGAAATGGCTGGGCCGGTTCGTGTCGCACTTCGCGCGCTGGCTGACCGGGATCGAGATCCATCCCGGCGCGACCATCGGCCGGCGCTTCTTCATCGATCACGGCATGGGGGTGGTGATCGGCGAAACCGCCGAGATCGGCGACGACTGCACGCTCTATCACGGCGTGACGCTGGGCGGCACCTCGTGGAACAAAGGCAAGCGCCATCCGACGCTGGAGCAGGGCGTCGTGATCGGGGCCGGGGCCAAGGTGCTCGGTCCGATCACCGTGGCCGCGGGCGCCAAGGTCGGCTCGAACGCGGTGGTGGTGCGGGATGTGCCGCCGCGCGCCACGGCGGTCGGCATCCCGGCGCGCATCATCGAGTCGGAGCGCGACCAGGTGCGCGAGGAGAAGGCCGAGAAGATGGGTTTTTCCGCCTACGCCGTCACGCGCAGCGACGACGATCCGTTATCGGTGGCGCTGCACGGCCTGCTCGACCACGCGGTCGAGACCGACCGCCGCATCGAGGCGCTGGTGCGGCGTCTGGAACAGTCCGGCGTTCCGTGCAGCGACGAACTCGCCACGGCGGACAAGTTCGACCCGAAGTACCTGTCGAAAATAGTTGACTGAATCGTTCGGGATTCGTATAGTTGAGCGAACAGCTAAGGTATTGGCTCGCTCGGCGTGATGCGGAGTTTCACCCGGGCTCGGAAGGGCAACTTTGATGGCGCAGGCCAGGCGAGGTGGGACATGAGACTGACGACCAAGGGGCGCTTCGCGGTGACCGCGATGATCGATCTGGCCTTGCGGCAGGGTGACGGACCGGTAACGCTTGCCGGCATCAGCGAACGCCAGCGCATTTCGCTTTCCTATCTGGAGCAACTTTTCGGAAAGCTGCGCCGGCACCGCATCGTCGGCAGCGTGCGCGGGCCGGGCGGCGGGTACTGCCTTGCCAAGCCGATGGGCACGATCACGGTGGCGGAGATCATCGTCGCGGTGGACGAACCGCTCGATGCGACATCCTGCGGCGGCAAGGAGAATTGCCAGGACGAGCACCGCTGCATGACGCACGAACTGTGGTCGACGCTCAACGAGAAGATGTTCGAATACCTCAACAGCGTATCGCTGGGCGACCTGGTCGTGCAGCAGAAGCAGCGCCTGGCGGCGGGGGGCGTCACGATCATGCACGATGGCCGCCGCCGGCGCGAAAGCGAGAGCGAACCGGCTGCTGCGTCCGCCTGAAATTCGGGATTTACTGGAGCACGAAATGCTGAAGTTTCCGATCTACCTCGACTATTCCGCGACGACGCCGGTCGATCCGCGCGTGGCCGGGAAGATGATTCCCTACCTGACCGAGCATTTCGGCAATCCGGCGAGCCGCTCGCATGCCTACGGCTGGGAGGCGGAAAAGGCGGTCGAGGACGCGCGCGAGCAGGTTGCGAGCCTGGTCGGTGCAGATCCGAAGGAAATCATCTGGACATCGGGCGCTACCGAGTCGAACAACCTCGCGATCAAGGGTGCGGCGCATTTCTATGCCGGAAAGGGCAAGCACCTGATTACCGTGAAGACCGAGCACAAGGCCGTGCTGGATACCTGCCGCGAACTCGAGCGCCACGGCTTCGAGGTGACGTATCTCGATCCGGAGCCCAACGGGCTGATCAGCATGGAGAAATTCAAGCAGGCACTGCGCCCCGACACGATTCTCGCCTCGGTGATGTTCGTGAACAACGAGATCGGCGTGATCCAGCCGATCGCCGAGATTGGCGAAATCTGCCGCGAAAAAGGCATCATCTTCCACGTCGATTCGGCGCAAGCAACCGGCAAGGTGGTGATCGACCTCAATGCGCTCAAGGTGGACCTGATGTCCTTCTCGGCGCACAAGACTTACGGGCCGAAGGGTGTCGGTGCGCTGTACGTGCGGCGCAAGCCGCGCATCCGGCTCGAGGCGCAGATGCACGGCGGCGGCCACGAGCGCGGCCTGCGCTCCGGGACGCTGCCGACGCATCAGATCGTCGGCATGGGCGAGGCCTTTCGCCTTGCGCGCGAGGAGATGGCGAGCGAGTCGGTGCGCATCCGGCATCTGCGCGACAAGCTACTCAAGGGCGTGTCGGACATGGAGGAAGTCTATGTCAATGGCGACCTCGATCATCGCGTGGCGCACAATCTCAACGTGAGCTTCAATTTCGTGGAAGGCGAATCCCTGATCATGGCGATCAAGGATGTCGCGGTGTCGAGCGGGTCCGCCTGTACCTCGGCCAGCCTCGAGCCGAGCTACGTGTTGCGTGCGCTCGGCCGTAACGACGAACTGGCACACAGTTCGATCCGCTTCTCGATCGGCCGCTTCACGACGGAGGAGGAAATCGACTACACGGTCGACCTGCTCCACCGCAAGATCGGCAAGCTGCGCGAGTTGTCGCCGCTTTGGGAAATGTACAAGGACGGCATCGATCTGAATACCGTGCAATGGGCGGCGCACTGAGCGCCGGAACGAAACAGGAGTACGCGCATGTCTTACAGTGAAAAGGTTCTGGACCACTACGAGAATCCGCGCAACGTCGGCGCATTCGACAAGGACGACGATGCCGTGGGCACCGGCATGGTTGGCGCGCCGGCCTGCGGTGACGTGATGAAGCTGCAGATCAAGGTCGGCGCGGATGGCCGTATCGAGGACGCCAAGTTCAAGACCTACGGCTGCGGTTCGGCGATCGCGTCGAGTTCGCTGGTCACCGAGTGGGTGAAGGGAAAGACGCTCGATCAGGCGCTGGAGATCAGGAACACGGCGATCGCCGAGGAGCTTGCGCTGCCGCCGGTCAAGATCCACTGCTCGATCCTTGCTGAGGACGCGATCAAGGCGGCGGTCACCGATTACCGAAACAAGCACGGCGAACGGCCCGACGAGCATTCCGGCAAGACGCCGGCAGCGGCCTGAGAAGGGGCAACCAGATGGCGGTCACGATTACCGAACGCGCTGCGAAGCATGTCAGCAATTTCCTTGCGAAACGCGGCAAGGGCGTGGGGGTGCGGCTCGGCGTGAGGACGTCCGGGTGTTCCGGCATGGCGTACAAGCTCGAATTCGTCGATGCAATCGACCAGGACGACTTGGTGTTCGAATGCAACGGCGTCAAGGTGGTCGTCGATCCGAAGAGTCTTCCCTACATCGACGGCACCGAGCTCGATTTCGCGCGCGAAGGTCTCAACGAGGGTTTCAAGTTCAACAACCCGAACGTCAAGAACCAGTGCGGCTGCGGCGAGAGCTTCAACGTCTGAGTCCCGGGTGCAGGCCCGACAGGCGGAACTGGACCGGGCGAGGGGACAAGGATATCGTTGGCGCATGCCGGCGTGACAGCGCCGGCCGCAGCGGTCTTTGCCGGATGGTCTGGTCCCGATGAGCACCGAGTTCAACCAGGATTTTTTCACGCTGTTCGGCATCGCACCGGGTTTTCACCTCGACCCGCTTGCGCTCGAAACCGCCTACCACGACCTGCAGACACGCGTGCATCCGGATCGTTTCGCGCATTTGTCGGACGCCGACAAGCGTGTCTCGATGCAGTGGGCGACGCGCATCAACGAGGCCTACCGAACCCTGAAGAACCCGCTTTCTCGGGCGCAATACGTCCTGCTCCTGAAGGGGGTGGATACCGCGACCGAAAGCAACACCGCGATGCCACCGGCCTTCCTGATGGAACAGATGGAGTGGCGCGAGGCGGTTCAGGAAGCGCGTGCCGGCGAGGACGTCGATGAGCTGGACAAGCTGCTCGCGCGTCTGCGCCACCAGCATGCAGGCGTGGTTGGGGAAATCGAGCGCGACATCGATCGCACCCGCGACTATCATGCGGCGGCGGCCGCGGTGCGCCGGCTGATGTTCCTGGAAAAGCTGCAACACGACATACTCGACGCAATCGAATCGCTGGAAACCTGATGGCACTCTTGCAGATCGCCGAACCCGGCATGAGCACCGAACCGCACCAGCACCGGCTGGCTGTCGGCATCGACCTCGGCACCACGAATTCGCTCGTTGCGACGGTACGCAACGGCATTGCCGTCTGCATCAATGACGAACAGGGGCGGGCGCTGCTGCCGTCGATCGTTCATTACAAGCCCGAGGGTGCCGTCGATGTCGGCTGGCAGGCGCAGGGTGCGCAGGCGCAGGATCCTCGCAATGCCATTGTCTCGGTCAAGCGCTTCATGGGGCGCGGGCTGCGCGACGTTGCGCACGTCGAGTCGATGCCCTATGACTTCGTCGATGCCGAAGGAATGGTCCGCCTGCGCACGGTGCAGGGCATCAAGAGCCCGGTCGAGATATCGGCAGACATTCTCAAGGTGCTGCGCACGCGCGCCGAGGCAAGTCTCGGCGGCGAACTGACCGGCGCGGTGATCACAGTGCCAGCGTATTTCGACGATGCGCAGCGCCAGGCGACCAAGGATGCTGCACGGCTGGCGGGACTCAACGTACTGCGGCTGCTCAACGAACCGACCGCGGCGGCAATCGCCTACGGCCTCGACAACGGGGCGGAGGGCGTTTATGCCGTGTTCGATCTCGGCGGCGGTACCTTCGACATTTCGATCCTGCGCCTGTCGCGTGGCGTGTTCGAGGTACTCGCCACCAACGGCAATGCGGCGCTCGGCGGCGACGATTTCGATCACAGGCTGTTCTGCTGGGTGCTGGACAACGCGAAGATCGCGCCCCCGTCGGTCGAAGATGCGCGCATGCTGCTGATGAAGTCGCGCTCGGCGAAGGAGCAGCTCTCCGCGAACACCGAGGTACCGATCTTCGCCAAGCTCCAGTCCGGCGAGCGCATCGAGCTGGCGATCACACGCGATGCCTTCGTGGACATCACGCAGAACCTCGTCGGCAAGACGCTTGCGCCGACCCGAAAGGCACTGCGCGACGCGGGGCTTGAGCCGAAGGACGTCAAGGGCGTGGTGATGGTCGGCGGGGCGACCCGCATGCCCCACATCCAGCGCGCGATCGGCGATTTCTTCGGCCAGGAGCCGCTCACGAACCTGGATCCGGACAAGGTTGTCGCGCTCGGCGCGGCAATCCAGGCCAACGTGCTCGCCGGCAATCGCAAGGCCGAGGACGACTGGCTGTTGCTCGACGTGATCCCGCTGTCGCTCGGACTCGAGACGATGGGGGGGCTGACCGAAAAGGTCATCACGCGCAATTCGACGATACCGATTGCCAAGGCGCAGGAATTCACCACCTACAAGGACGGGCAGACCGCGATGGCCTTCCACGTCGTGCAGGGCGAGCGCGAGCTGGTGTCCGACTGCCGCTCGCTCGCGCGTTTCGAGCTGCGCGGCATACCGCCGATGGTCGCCGGCGCTGCGCGCATTCGGGTCACTTTCCAGGTCGATGCCGACGGCTTGTTGTCGGTCGCGGCACGCGAGATGTCCAGCGGTGTCGAGGCAAGCGTCACGGTGAAGCCGTCCTACGGGCTGACGGATGACGAGATTGCCGGCATGTTGCGCTCCGGCGCTGACCACGCACGGGAAGACATGGAAGCGCGCAAGCTGCGCGAGTACCAGGTCGAGGCGGGGCGCCTGATCGATGCGACCGAAGCGGCGCTGGCGGAGGATGCGCGATTGCTCGCGGCGGACGAACGCACAGCCATCGACCGCATGCTTGCGCGCCTGCGCACGCTGGCAGCGGGGAGCGATGCCGCCGCGCTTTCCGCCGCGATTGCCGAGGCCAATCACGCCACCACCGATTTTGCCGCCCGACGCATGGATCAGAGCGTGCGGCGCGCACTCGCCGGCCAGAAGCTCGACGAACTCAAGGTTTAGTACTGCACGAAAGCCCGCCATGACCCAGATGATCGTACTGCCGCACGTCGAATTGTGCCCCGAGGGTGCGGTGATCGAAGCCACGCCCGGCGCCAGCATTTGCGATACGCTGCTGCAGAACGGCATCGACATCGAGCATGCGTGCGAGAAATCCTGCGCCTGCACGACCTGCCATGTCATCGTCCGCGAAGGGTTCGAGGCGCTCGCACCCGCCGAAGAAGTCGAGGAGGATCTGCTCGACAAGGCATGGGGTCTGGAACCGACCTCGCGGCTTTCCTGTCAGGCGCAGGTGGGCGAGTCGCCGCTCGTGATCGAGATCCCCAAATACACGATCAACATGGTGTCGGAGGGCAAGCACTGATGAAGTGGACCGACACGCTGGAGATCGCCATTCAACTGGCCGACAGGCATCCCGATGTCGACCCGAGGCGCATCAACTTCGTCGACCTCATGGGCTGGGTAATCGCCCTCGAGGAGTTCGACGACGATCCGAAGCACTGCGGCGAGAAGATTCTCGAAGCGATCCAGATGGCCTGGATCGAAGAGGTCGAGTGACCTTCGGCGCGCCGGTCACGGCGCTCTACGCCGGATTGTGCGCGCTGCTCCTGCTGCTGCTGGCGGGACTGGTCGTCAACCAGCGGCGCATCACCAAGGTCGGACTTGGCGACGGCGGCAACGAGGCGCTTGCGCGCGCGATGCGCGTCCAGGCGAACTTTGTCGAGTATGTGCCGATGTCGCTTTTGCTCATGGCGGTAGTCGAAGTCAACGGTATCCCGCCCAAATGGTTGCACATGGCTGGCGTCGTGCTGATCGGTTCGCGGCTGCTCCACGCGTGGGGTTTCTCCCATTCGAGCGGCGAGTCATTCGGACGTATGGCCGGCACCCTCGGCACTTTCATCGTGCTGTTCGCGCTCGCGGTACTCGCGCTGAAGGTGGGCGCGGCACTCTGAGTCTGCATAATGAAACCTGGCGCGCCTGCATGGCGTGCGTTTCATTCGAACAGGTTGAGAATCCCGTCCAGGCCGACGAAGTTCAGCGCATAGGCAGCCTGCGCGCGCACGACCGGCTTGGCGCGGTAGGCGACATTCACTTCGGCTTCGCCGAGCATCTTCAGGTCGTTGGCGCCGTCGCCGGCCGCAATGACCTGGTTGTGCGCGGCGCCGAGCGCGTTGCGTGCTTCGATCAGGTGGCGGCGCTTGGCTTCGCCGTCGACGATGTCGCCGATTACCCGGCCGGTCAAGCGGCCGGCCTCGATTTCCAACACGTTCGAGTGGGCGTAGTCGAAGCCGAGACGTGCCTTGATGCGCTCGGTGAAGAAGGTAAAACCGCCCGAGACCAGCATGGTCTTCACGCCGGCCGTCTTCAGTTGCTTCATCAGGCGTTCGGCACCGGGCGACAGGCTCAGGCGCTCGTCATGGACGCGCTGTAGAGCCGATTCTTCGAGGCCTGCGAGCAGGCCCACGCGCCGGCGCAGGCTCTCACAGAAATCCATCTCTCCGCGCATCGCCGATTCGGTGATCGCCGCGACCTGCGGCTTGAGGCCCTGCATGTCGGCGATCTCGTCGATGCACTCGATGGTGATCAACGTCGAATCCATGTCGGTGACGAACAGGCGCATGTCGGAAAGGCGCCGGCCGGGCGGCACGTAGCCGTAATCGAGGCTGCGTTCCAGACAGTATTCGGCCACGGCAGGGCTCACTGCGGCGTCGCGCAGGCGGAAGGCCTGGGTGTTGATCTGCTCGATCGCGCAGGCGGAAACCAGGTGGGCAAGTTCCTTCAGCCAGCGCGTCTCGACTTCCGCACCCTGGACGACCAGATTCATGCGCGGCCGGGGATCGCGTTGCGCAGCACGTCGTGCGCCTTGAGGATCGCCGTTTCCGTGGTGCCCCAGTCGATGCAGGCGTCGGTGACCGAACAGCCGTACCTGAGTTGCGAAAGATCGGCGGGAATCGGCTGGTTGCCCGCCTCGATGTTGCTTTCGAGCATCAGCCCGACGATCGAGCGGTTGCCTTCACGCACCTGATGGATCACGTCGGTCATCACCAGCGGCTGCAATTCCGGCTTCTTGTATGAGTTGGCGTGCGAGCAGTCGACGACGATGTTCTGTGGCAGGTTGGCCTTCGCCAGGGCCGTCTCGGCGAGCGAGATGCTGACGGTGTCGTAGTTCGGCCGTCCGCCGCCGCCGCGCAGCACCACATGCCCGTAGGCGTTGCCGCGCGTGCGGATGATCGACGAACGCCCTTCCGCGTTGATGCCGAGAAAGCTGTGCGGGCGCGAGGCCGAGATGATGGCGTTGATTGCCACGTCGAGATCGCCGTCGGTCGCGTTCTTGAAGCCGACCGGCGTGGACAGGCCGGAGGACATCTCGCGGTGCGTTTGCGATTCCGAGGTGCGCGCGCCGATTGCGGTCCACGCAATCAGGTCGCCGAGGTACTGCGGCGATATCGGGTCGAGCGCCTCGGTGCCGGCCGGCAGGCCGAGTTCAGCCACGTCGAGCAGAAACTGGCGCGCGCGCTGCATGCCTTCCTCGATGTGGAAGGAGTCGTCCATGCGCGGGTCGTTGATGAAGCCCTTCCAGCCGGTGGCGGTGCGCGGTTTCTCGAAATACACGCGCATCACGATCAGCATGGATTCGGCCACGGCGTCGGCCAGCGACTTGAGCCGGCGCGCGTAGTCGAGGCCGGCCACGGGATCGTGGATCGAGCATGGTCCGACCACCACGAACAGGCGCGGGTCGCGCCGGTCGAGGATGTCGCGCAGGACGGTGCGGCCCGCGAGTACGGTCTGCGCCGCGCGTTCGGTCAGGGGCACCCGCGCATGGATCTCGGCGGGTGAAGGCATGAGGTCGAATGCCTCGATGGCAAGGTTTTCGGTCTGGACGGAAGTCATGCTGGGACGGATGGGTGACACGCCGATCAATGCACGCGGCGCGGGAATCGAAGGGCGATATTGTAATCGATGCGCCGCGGGCGGCGCGGCCAGCGCAGCGAACGCGATCGAATTTCGGCAACGGGCATGGCTGGAAGGCGCATGGATAAAAAATGACCGGCCGACATGCCGCGAGAGCCATTATCCATGCGCTGTTCAGGCATGGCGGGCTGGCGAGCGCCTGTCCATGCGGCTTCCAGGCCGGTCAGCCGGCAAGTTTCTTCATCGCATCGCGCACGGCGCCGACGCGCTCGGCGAGGTTGCGCGTTTCCACCGCGACGGTGAGCTTGTCCGGGCCGGCGAGCTTGTAGTGACGGTTCTTCTGGATCAGCTCGAAAACGCGAAGCGGCTCGATCGGCGGGTTGGGGACGAAGGCGAACTGGATCTTCGTTTCGTGCGCGTCGATCTTGGCGATGCCGAGCGGCTTGGCGGCGATGCGCAGGCGGTGCGTCTCGACCAGCGCCAGCGCCTGCGGCGGCAGGTTGCCGAAGCGGTCGATCAGTTCTTCCTGGATCGCCTGCAGTTCGTCGGCGCCATCGCAGTTGGCCATGCGCTTGTATAGCGTCAGGCGCTCATTGATGTCGCTGCAGTAATCGGCCGGGAGCAGCGCCGGCTCGTGCAGGTTGATCTCTGAGACCACGTCGAGCGGCTGCGTGAGGTCGGGCACCGCCTCGCCTTTCTGCAGCGCCTTGACGGCCGTGTTGAGCATCTGTGTGTAAAGCGAGAAGCCGATTTCCTGGATCTCGCCGCTCTGGTTCTCGCCGAGGATCTCGCCGGCACCGCGGATCTCCAGGTCGTGCATGGCGAGGAAGAAGCCGCTGCCGAGTTCCTCCGACATCTGGATCGCTTCGAGCCGGCGCTCGGCCTGCTTCGACGGCTTGGCGTCGCGGTCGGTCAGCAGGTAGGCGTAGGCCTGGTGGTGCGAACGTCCGACGCGCCCGCGCAGCTGGTGCAGCTGGGCGATGCCGAACTTGTCGGCGCGGTTGATGATGATGGTGTTGGCATGCGGATTGTCGATGCCGGTCTCGATGATGGTCGAGCACAGCAGCAGATTCGATTTCTGCTGCGTGAAGTCGCGCATCACGCGTTCCAGTTCGCGCTCCGGCAGCTGGCCGTGGCCGATCACGATGCGTGCCTCGGGCAGCAGCTCGGCCAGGTGGTTGCGCATCGTCTCGATGGTGTCGACCTCGTTGTGCAGGAAGTACACCTGCCCGCCGCGCTTGAATTCGCGCAGCACCGCCTCGCGGATCAGCCCGCGCGACCACGGGGAAACGAAAGTCTTGATGGCAAGCCGGCGGCTCGGCGCGGTGGCGATCACGGAGAAATCCCGCATGCCTTCGAGCGCGAGGCCGAGTGTGCGCGGGATCGGCGTCGCGGTCAGCGTCAGCACGTCGACCTCCGCGCGCAGCGCTTTCAGCGCCTCCTTCTGGCGCACGCCGAAGCGGTGTTCCTCGTCGATGATGACGAGGCCGAGCCGGGTGAACTTCACGTCCTTCTGCAGCAGCCGGTGGGTGCCGATCAGGATGTCGATCTTGCCCTCGGCGAGCTGTTCGAGCGCCGCCGCCTGCTCCTTCGCGCTGCGGAAGCGCGACAGCTCGGCGAGCTTCACCGGCCAGTCGGCGAAGCGGTCCGAGAAGGTCTGGAAATGCTGCTCGGCGAGCAGCGTGGTCGGCGCCAGGATGGCGACCTGCTTGCCGTCGGCGACGGCGACGAAGGCCGCGCGCAGCGCAACCTCGGTCTTGCCGAAGCCGACGTCGCCGCACACCAGCCGGTCCATCGGCTTGCCGGAGCGCATGTCGGCCACCACCGCGTTGATCGCGGCAAGCTGGTCGGGTGTTTCCTCGAAGCCGAAGCCGTCGGCGAAGGCTTCCATGTCGTGCTGTTTGAAGTCGAACGTGTGCCCCTTGCGCGCGGCGCGCTGCGCGTAGAGCGCGAGCAGTTCGGCAGCGGTGTCGCGCACCTGCTGGGCAGCGCGCTTCTTCGCCTTTTCCCACTGGCCTGAGCCGAGCGTGTGCAGCTCGACCTGTTCGGGCGCCACGCCGCTGTAGCGCGAGATGACATGCAGTTGCGATACCGGCACGTAGAGCTTGGCGTCGCCGGCGTATTCGAGGTGGAGGAACTCGGTGTCACCCTCGCCGAGGTCGAGGTGCACCAGGCCGTGGTAGCGCCCGATGCCGTGGCTCGCATGCACGATCGGATCGCCGATCTTCAGTTCGGTGAGGTCGCGCAGCCAGCCTTCGACGCTGGCCTGGCGCGTCTCGGTGCGCTTGCCGCGGGTGCGCGCGGTGGTCGGGTAAAGCTCGTTCTCGGTGACCAAGGCGAGTTTCGCCTGCAGCCAGACGAAGCCGGCGGCGAGCGGCGCGACGGCCAGGCCCAGCGCGATGCCGGTTTCGCCGAAGGACGCGAAGTCGGTGGCGGCATCGGCCTGCAGGCCGTATTCCCTCAGGTAGTCGTGAATCGTCTCGCGCCGGCCGGGCGATTCGGCGAGCAGCAGCACGCGCCCGTCGAAGCCCGCGCAGAACGCGCGCAGCCGCGCCAGCGGATCGGCCGCCTTGCGGTCGACCGAGACGTCGGGCAGCGGCTGGGTCGCGCGATCGGCCGGTTCGGCGCGCGCGGACGACACGCCGATACGGGCGAAGTCCTGCAGGCCGACGAAGAAGCGCTCCTCGTCGAGGAACATCTGCGTCGGCGCCAGCAACGGGCGCGCCCGGTCGGACTTGAGCAGGTCGTAGCGGCTTTTCAGGTCGCGCCAGAACTCGCCGATCGCTGCGGGAACATCGTGATGCAGGCACACCAGCGTGTCCGGCTTTAGGTAGTCGAACAGGGTTGCGGTTTCCTCGTGGAACAGCGGCAGCCAGTATTCGATGCCGGCCGGCGCGATGCCGTTGGAAACGTCCTTGTAGATCGTCGAGCGCGACGGATCGCCCTCGAACTCCTCGCGGAAGCGCTGGCGGAAGCGCGTGCGTGCCTTGTCGTCGAGCGCGAACTCGCGCGCGGGCAACAGGCGGATTTCCGGCACCGGATAAATGGTGCGCTGGGTGTCGACGTCGAAGGTCTTGAGCGACTCGATTTCGTCATCGAACAGGTCAATGCGGTAGGGCACCGCCGAACCCATCGGGAACAGGTCGATCAGGCCGCCGCGCACGCTGTATTCGCCCGGGCTCACCACCTGCGTGACGTGGGCGTAGCCGGCCAGGGTCATCTGGTTGCGGAAACCCTCGACATCCAGCTTCTGCCCCTGCTTGAGGAAAAAGGTGTAGGCAGCGAGATAGGCCGGCGGCGCCATGCGGTACAGCGCCGTCGACGCCGGCACCAGCACCACGTCGCAGGCGCCGCGCTGGATGTCGTAGAGCGTGGCGAGCCGCTCGGAAATCAGGTCCTCGTGCGGCGAGAACGAATCGTAGGGCAGGGTTTCCCAGTCGGGCAGCACGCGCACCGCAAGTTGCGGCGCGAACCAGCGGATCTCGTCCTGCAGGCGCTGGGCGTCGAGGGGGTTGGCGGTGACGACCGCCAGCAGGCGGCCGGGTTGCGCGATCCGGGACAGCCAGAGTGCGTCGCTGGCGCCGGCCAGCGGCGGCAGGTCGAGCTTTGATCCGGGTTTCGGCAGGGCAAGGGTGTCGAGCGAAGAGGGCAGTGCGGGCATCAGGGTGGGGCCGGGACAGCAAAAGAGACGGGCGCCGGCGTTCCGCAGCCGGCAACCTTTCGATCACGAATTATAAGTCAGCAGGCGGGCCTGGCCTGCCAAGGGATCATTTCGTGCTGCCGACGCCTTCGATCTTCTCGCCGACGTCGCGCACCACCTGGCCCGTCTTGCGCGCAACGGCCTTGGCGCCGGATTTGGTCTTCTCGACGACTTCCTTGACTGCCTGACCGGTTTTCTCGACGGCTCCCTCGACGGCGCGGGTGGTGCGCTCGACCTTGCTGTCGGGCACGGCGGATTCTGCAGGGCGTGGTTCGACGGGGGCCGGGGTGGCAGGCACCGCGTCGACCACCGGCGCCGCGCCGTTGCGCGGTTCGCTCCCCCCCGCAAGGGCGGGTGCTGCCAGGGCGAGGCAGGTGCAGAAGGCGATCGAGCGGACTGCGGCACGTGATTGCATGACAACTCCAAGGCTGTGCATCAGGCGAAAGTGTACGCCCGATCGCACGCCCCAGTGTGACGAAGCAGGGAATCGGCGGCCGCGGCCATGGCAACACCCTTCAGCCGGCGCATGCCGCGGCCGTTGACGGTCGGGTGGCCGCCGCCGGGGCAGGCACGCGCGTGTCCGCAAGTGCGGGCCATACATGGGGACGAGACTTGGCTGCACTTCCAGGGCAAACGTTGTCACATGCCGCATTTCGCGGTCGCAAGGTGCTGATCGTCGATCGCCATCCGGCGGTGCGCTCGTCCTTGCGCGAACTGGTTTCCACCCTGGGCGTGACCTCGATCCACATGGCCGAATCGAGCAATGCGGTGAAGCGCCACGTCGGCGGGCAGCGCTTCGACGTCATCCTGTGCGACTACCTGCTCGAAGCGCACAAGGACGGGCAACAACTGCTGGAGGAATTGCGCCACACGCATGCCATTCCCTTGTCGACCATCTTCATGATCGTGACCGGCGAACGCGCCTACCAGAGCGTGGTGTCGGTGGCCGAGCTGGCGCCGGACGACTACCTGATCAAGCCGTTCACGCCCGAGCATCTGGCGCAGCGTCTGCACAAGGCGCTCGAGAAAAAGCACGCGTTCCACATCGCGCACGAACTGATCGAAGCAGGCAAGCCGCGTGGGGCGATCGACGAATGCGACCGCATCGCCGAGTTCCACAGCCGGTTCGTGCTCGATGCGTTTCGACTCAAGGCGGAACTGCTGGTCGCGCTCGGCGAACAGGATGCAGCCGAAGCGCTATATCGCAGGATTGTCGAGTTCAAGGCAGTGCCCTGGGCGCGCATGGGCCTCGCCTGGGTGCTCTTCCGACAGGGCGAACTCGACGCGGCGGAAGAAGCGGCCAAGGCGGTGATCGGTGAAAAGCCCGAGTTCATGTCGGCGTACTCCTTCCTTGCCGAAGTGCAGGAGGCCAAAGGCGAAGTCGACGCGGCGCTCGGCACGCTCGATCGTGCCACGGTGCACTCGCCGAACAACGTGGCACGGCTGCGCAAATTGGGCGAACTGGCTGTCGGGGCGCGCGAACTCGACAGGGCGCGCCGTGCCTTCGACAAGGTACTGGAGCGCGCCGGCGATTCCGACATCCTGAAACCCGACGACTTCGCCAACGCCGTGCGCGTCGCGGTGGAGCAGGGCGCGATCAGCGACACCGAGAAATACATCCAGACGCTGCGCCGCCGTTTTCGCGGGCGATCGGATGGTACCTTCGTCGCCGATCTGCTGGACAGTGTTTGCCTCGCGAAACGCGGGCAGCATGCGGCGGCGCGTACGTGCCTGCTCAAGGCGCTGGATGGTTGTGCCGCGCTCGGCGATGCCGTGTCGCCGCAACTGATGATGGATCTCGCGCAATCATGCCTGATGCACGAAATGAACGATTCCGCGCTGGCGATGCTGGAAAAGCTCGACGGTGCCGGCGTCACGCTGCGGCCCGGCCTGGTCGAGGTGCTCGACCGGCACCGGCGCAAGGCGGAATTCGAACCGGGCGAAGCGGCACAGGCGCCGGCCTCGCCGGCCGCGCCAGACTTCGCCGGAACGCGGGCTGACGGCGCCGCCCGTGCGACAGCGGCCGTGAGCGCCGGCAAGGCGGACAATCGGGAGGCGCGGGATCATTTCGACGTCGCGGCGCTGCCCGCCAGCGTACGCACGCTGGCCGCCGCATCCAATGCGGCGGAGCGCAATTTCGAAGCAGCCGGCAAGACCGTCGCCACGCTGCTCGACCTGATGAAGCAGGGCGTGGCGGGCAGCGCGAACGATCACGCCTGCATGCGCACGATGCTGCGGCGCATGTTCCTGGCGCATTCGCGCCACCCGACCACGGTGCTCTACCACAAGGAATATGCCGCCCTGCAGGCGAAGAACGCGACGCCCGCCTGAGCCGGCGAGCGATCAGCGGTCGAGTTCGGTGTACTTGCGGCTGCTGCCGTAGCTTGCATCCACCGGATACTTCTGCGCGTTCTTCAGCATCTTGGCGCGCAGCGCATGCGCGAGGTCGATGCCGGCACGGTCGGCAATCAGCAGCAGGTAGGCCAGCACGTCGGCGCACTCGTCCTCGAGCGCGATGCGCATCGCGACGTCCGACGGCAGTGCGTCGATCTCGGGGTCCGGCTTCCACTGCGTGAGTTCCAGCAGTTCTCCGGCTTCGAGGTTGAGCGAAACGATGAGGTTGCGCAGCGTGTGGAACTGCGACCAGTTGCGGTCGTCGCGAAAGCGGGTGACGAGTGCGGTGAGGTCCGCGATGCTGGTTCGGTCCATGGACGGATCGTACCAGCATCGATAGTCAGGCGTGATGGCGCAGGATCTGGACCGGAATGCGGCGCGGGCCGAAACAGCCATCGTAGGGGCCATAGCGCCCCGCGATCGCGGCACCGCAGTGGCTGCAGGTGCCCTCGGGCGTGACGCGGTAGTCGAGCAGGTCGTACCAGTCGCGCACGATTACCGGCTTGCCGCAGCCCGGGCAGAACGTGGTGCCGCCGGTCTTGTCGTGCACGTTGCCGGTGTAAACGTAATGCAGCCCGTTCGCGAGGGCGATGTTGCGCGCCCGCGTCAGCGTGGCGGGCGGGGTGGGCGGCACGTCGTCGAGCTTGTAGTCCGGGTGGAAGGCCGAAAAGTGCAATGGCACGTCGGCGCCGAGATCGCTCATCACCCACTTTGTCAGAGCGTCGAGTTCCGCGTCGGAATCATTGCGGCCCGGGATCAACAGCGTCGTGATCTCCAGCCAGACGGACGTCTCGTGCTTCAGGTAACGCAGGGTGTCGAGCACCGGGTCGCGATGTGCGCCGGTGAGCTTCACGTAGAAATCGTCGGTGAAAGCTTTGAGGTCGACATTCGCCGCATCCATTTTTGCGAAGAACTCGCGTCGCGGCCCGGCGTGGATATAGCCGGCGGTCACCGCGACGGTCTTGAGGCCGAGCGCGTGGCAGGCATCGGCGGCATCCATCGCATACTCGGCAAAGATCACCGGGTCGTTGTAGGTGAAGGCAACGCTGCGGCAGCCGTGTTCGGCGGCGGTGCGCGCAATCTCCTGCGGGCTGGCTGCGTCCATCAGGCGGTCCATGTCGCGCGACTTGGAAATGTCCCAGTTCTGGCAGAACTTGCAGGCGAGGTTGCAGCCCGCGGTGCCGAACGAGAACACGCTGGAACCCGGCAGGAACTGGTTGAGCGGCTTCTTCTCGATCGGGTCGATGCAGAAGCCGGAACTGCGGCCATAGGTCGTCAGCACCATGGCATCGTTCCTGCGTCCCCGAACGAAGCAGGCGCCGCGTTGTCCTTCGTGCAGGCGGCAGTCACGCGGGCACAGATCGCACTGGATGCGTCCGTCGTCGAGCTTGTGCCACCAGCGCGCAGGCCACGATTCGCTGTCCGTAATGGGTTCGTCCATGGTCACTCGGCCTCCGATTCCTTGAACTTGCGTACCTGATAGCGCGCCAGCATCACGTCCGGCCCCCAGAAATCGGCGGGCAGCCCTGCCTTGCGCTTGAGGTGTCCCATGAAGTCACGGACGTCGGGCAGCATTTCCCAAACCTGCGGCAGGAATGTGGATTGACGGCAGCCGCTCGAGAAGATCACGCCGTCGATGCCCGGCCGCAGTTGTGCGAGCGCATCGGCCTCGCTGGTGAACTGCATGAACTCGGGCTCGCTCAGCACCGATACCTCGACGTCGACAGCGGCCAGTTCATCGCGCCCAAGGGGCATGAACCGCGGATCGCGGAACGCGGCGTTCACCGCATTGCGATCGACGTCGTCGCGCAGCGCGCGCACCGCGGAAAGCGTGCCGATGCACCCGCGCAGTTGGCCCGCCTCGGTCAGCGTGACGAAACTCGCGCCAACGTCGGACAAGTCCGGATGATCGGGCACCGGGCCGGTTTCGCAGCCCAACTCGCGCGCGATTGCCGCGCGTGCGCGGGCGAGCAGGACGGCCCCGATCGCGCGGTCGCGCTCTGCCGGCTCGGAGGCGGCGGCGCGTTCAGTCATCGCGGCGTACCTCGCAGAAAGCAAACGATGCGTAACCGACGACGCGCGAACGATCACCTGCGGTGTCGCCGGAATTGCGCGCATCGATCAGGTGCGGCGTCAACCCGCGACGTCGCGCGCAGAGCAGCAGGCCGTTAAGCGGTGTGGCGCCACAGGCGTGTTCGTGGTCGATGTCGCCGCGCAATGCCAGCACGTCAGCAACCGTTGCGCTGTCGAGTTCGCGCGCTTCGCGATAGGGGTGGAAATGGGAGAGGTCGGTGCTGACGACGATCAGGGTTTCAGCGCCGCCCCACACCGCATCGATCGCTTCGGCGACGTCCTCGGGCCGTACCATTCCAACCGCGAGCGGAAGCAGCGAGAACTCGCCGATCACGCGTTGCAGGAACGGCAACTGCACCTCCAGGGAATGCTCCGCTGCATGCGCGGCGCGGCTCCCCACCACCTGGGGCAGCCTTTCGATACGTGCCGCCAGCTCGGTGTCGACCGGCACGCCGCCGAGCGGTGTTTCGAAGATATCGACGTTCGGCAGCGCCAGACCGCGCACAGCCACGCGATGCGTCGGCCCCAGCAGCACGACACGCCGGATGGCCGCATGACGGCCTTCCAGCAGCCGGTAGGCTGCGGCTGCCGTTGCGCCGGAATAGACGTAGCCGGCATGCGGGACTGCGATGGCCTTGATCGACGCGGCGTCGAACGGCGGCCGCGGCGCGCTGCCGAGCAGGGTATCGACCTCCTCGCCCAGTTCGAGTGCGTCGGCCGGGTAGAACATGCCGGCCACGGCCGCCGGCCTGATGGCTGCATAGTTGATCTCTGGATTCATGGTCGCAAGGCGGGACTGCGCCCACCGGTTTCAAGGTCTACCTTCAGTATAGGCCGGGCTCCTGTGTGCGTAGCGGATCGAATCCGCGCCCGCGGGTGGTGTGGCCGGGGTCAGGCGCTGCGGAGAAGGAAGAGCGCGGTGCCCAGGCCCAGCGCGGCCGTGACGAAACCCGGTACGACACTCATGGCGAGTTGTCTGCCGCCCGCCGCGAGCACGAGGCCGGACTTGAAGACCAGGTTCGCCACGATGGCAAGACAGATTGCGATGATCGCCGGATCGCCGGCGAGCTTGTCCATCGCGTTCAGCCGCAAGGTCGAAAGCGTGATGGCATCGACGTCGGTCAGGCCGCTGACCAGGGCGACCGCATACAGGCCCCTGGGGCCGGCCAGATCGGAAAGCCACGCCGCCGCAACGAGCACGACCGCAAAGAGCGCACCGAACGACAGCGCGGCGCGCAATTCCGTCGGGTTGCGGACTTCGGGCATAGGCAGCTCGCCGTCGCCGACCAGGCGCACCCAGCGCCAGACCACATAGACAAGGCCGCAAGCCAGTCCGCCGCCGAGGACGATGGCAAAACCCGCTGCCAACTGCGGTGCGATGACGGCACAGAGGACGCCGACGCGCACCAGCATGGTGAGATTGGCGAGCAGGATCACCATCGTCGACGTCGGTACGACCTTCTCCGTCTCGTGCGCCTGCCGCGCGAACACCATCGTCGTGGCGGTGCTCGAGACCAGCCCGCCGAAGATGCCGATCAGCGGCGCGCCGTGCCGGGCGCCGACCAGGCGCAAGGCGCCGTAACCGGCCAGGCTGACGCCCGATATCAGCACCACCATCAGCCATATGTGGTACGGATTCCACGCATCATAGGGGCCGAAATTGCGGTCCGGGAGCACGGGCAGGATCACCACCGACAGCACGGCGAACTGCAGCATCGAGATCCAGTCGCGCTGCGTCACGTGGGTGGTGATGCCGCGCAGTTCGGTCTTGAAATAGAGCAGGGCGGTCACGCCCACCGCGATCATCGCTGCGAGCTGGGCCTCGTCGTACCAGATCAGCGCGCCCAAGCCATAGCAGACCAGCAGGGCGACCACGGTTGTCGTACCGGGATCGTTCGGGTCGGGCTGGTGCACGTAGGCGGATACGATGCCGGCGGCAACGGCGAGCAGTCCGACGGCGATCAGCCAGGTTCCGCCACTGATCTCGGCCAGCATCGTGCATAGCGTGCCGAGCAGCGCGGCCAGTGCGAAAGTGCGCAATCCGGCCTTGGCGGACGGCGTGCGTTCGCGCTCCATGCCGATCAGCAGCCCGATGGCGAGGCTGGTGAGGAAGTTGCGCAGCGGCGCCGGCAGCCATTCGTCGATCATGGGTCGATTCTATCCGTCGCAGGCTACAATCCGCGCATGTCGCGTCATTTTGCCCTCGTTCCGGCCGCGGGAAGCGGCGCCCGCATGGGCCACGAGAAACCCAAGCAGTACCTGCCGCTGGCGGGCCGGCCGCTGATCTTCCACACCCTTGCCACGTTGTGCCGCCATCCGCGCATCGAGCGTGTGTTCGTGGTGCTTTCGGTCGACGATCGCCACTGGGACGCGCTCGACACGCGCGAACTCGGGCCCAAGCTCGCGCCGCTGTTTTGCGGTGGCGCGACGCGGGCCGACAGTGTTGCGCATGGGCTGCGTGCCGTCGCGGACGACGTGGCGCCCAACGACTGGATGCTGGTGCACGATGCGGCCCGCTGCTGCCTTGCCGCCTGGCACCTCGACAAGCTGATGGACGAGCTTGGCGAGGACGAAGTCGGGGGGCTGCTGGCGATGCCCGTGGCCGACACCCTCAAGCGTGCCGACGAACGCGGTCGCGTGTCGGCCACGGTTGCGCGCGAACGTCTGTGGCAGGCACAGACGCCGCAGATGTTCCGCTACGTGATGCTGCGCCGCGCGCTCGACCACGCGCGCGACGTGACCGACGAAGCCTCGGCGATCGAGGCGCTCGGCCTGCATCCGCGGCTGGTGGCGGCAGACGCCACCAACCTGAAAGTCACCTTTCCCCTCGACCTGCAGCTCGCGGAATGGATCCTGCGACAGCGAGAAGGTGGTGCAACATGAGCGAGGGCGCGCCCATGTTTCCATTCCGCATCGGCCAGGGCTTCGACGTGCATGCCCTGGTGCCCGGTCGGCGGCTGATCCTCGGCGGCGTCCACATACCGTTCGAGCTGGGCCTGCTCGGCCACTCCGATGCCGATGTGCTGCTCCATACCGTCACCGACGCAATCCTCGGTGCCGCCGGCCTGGGCGACATCGGGCGGCATTTTCCCGATACTGACGTGCGCTTTGCCGGCGCCGACAGCCGCGTGCTGCTGCGCGAGGCCATGGCGGTGGTGCGCGCGGCGGGCTTCGAAGTGGTGAATGTAGACGCGACGATCATCTGCGAGCGGCCGAAGATCCTGCCGCATGTCGCGCAGATGGCGGCCAACATCGCCGCGGACCTCGGCGTCGCATCGCCGGCAATCAACATCAAGGGCAAGACGACCGAGAAGCTCGGCTTCACCGGCCGCGGCGAAGGGATTGCCGCGCAGGCGGTGGCGCTGCTGGTCCGGCGCGGCACGTGACGCCTGCTGCCGCGTCGGGCACTGCCGGCGCGCGAAGCGGGCGCCGGCGCGTGTTCTTCGCGCTGTGGCCGGATGCGGTGACTGTCGATTCGCTCGACGCGCTGGCGCGTAGCGCACACGCGGCGTTTTCCGGTCGGCGCATGCGTCGCGATACGCTGCACATGACCCTGGCGTTCATCGGCGAGGTGGATGCGTTGCGCATCGCCGATCTCCTCGCTGCAGCCGGCCGTGTGCCGCTGCCCGAGGCGTTCTCGATGCGCATCGATCAAGTGCGTTGCTGGCGCCACAACCGCATCGTCTGGTGCGGCCCGTCGGCAATGCCGGCACAACTCGAAGCGCTGGCCGCGTCGCTCGCCGGAGCACTCGATGCGGTCGGCTTCCGGCTCGAGGCGCGTGCCTTCGCTGCGCATGCCACACTGCTGCGCCACGCCGATTGCAGGCGCGACGCGCCGCCGTTCGACGCCTTCGATTGGCGGGTTGCGGATTTCGTGCTGGTGGAATCGAACCTGACGGCGGCCGGCGCCCGTTACTCGGTGATCGGGCGCTGGCCGCTGGCGAGCATGCCTCAGAGGTAGATGCAACCCTCGAGCTGGGTGGCGATCTGCTTCTCGGTCGCCATGGTGTAGTCCTTCTCGAAGCGGTCGGTGACCAGATTCGACGTGACCGAGTCGAGCGAATCGTTGAGCAGGCCCATCATCGACGGCGGGGCGACGAGGATGGCACGCTTGTAGGCATTGCTGTTGCGCCCGTGGGTCAGTTCACGTGCAAGTTCCTGCGCGAAAACGCGGGCTTCATGTTCCTTGGGCTGCATGTGGGGCGCCATCGCGCCCCGACCCGCCGTGCCGGCCATGCTGCCCGGCCGATCGGTAACCAGTTCGGCGTTTTTCTGCCGGCTTTCCGGGTGGTGGATCTCCTTCATCAGCGCCAGTCCTCGATTCGGGCCTTCGTTGGCGAACAACTTGGCACGACTTGCGTTGGCGACAAGAATCCACGTGGTTTGAGCCATATGTGAACCTCCGGATTGTCTGGGTCGAATTGACGATGAGGAATCGGGCGATTGCCCAATCTGAGCTTAGACCCATGTGCGGCGGGTCGCAATGGCCGGAGTCGGGTGTTGCCGGGGCGCCGGTCTGGAACCCGCATGGATGCTTGGTCTTCGGCAGGGATGTCCTGCAGGGGGCATGACGTGGCCCTCACGGCAAGGACCTTTATGAACCCCAGCATCCATGCGGGTTCTGGCCGCGTGCTGCAGCAGGGAGTCGAACTCAGGCCGGTTCGGCTCGATTCCGCATGTGATCGGCGAGTCCGGCCATGGCTTCGTAGAGGCGGCTGCGGATGAATTCGTCTGCGACCTGCTCTTGCAGCGCCTGGCGCATGCACAGCAGCCATTCGTCGCGTTCCTGGGCGCCGATCGAGAACGGCAGGTGGCGCGCGCGCAGGCGCGGATGGCCGTTGCGCTGCACGTAGAGATCCGGTCCGCCGAGCCAGCCGGAGAGGTACATGAACAGCTTTTCCTCCGATCCGGCGAGGTCGGTCGCGTGCAGCTTCCTGACGGCGTAGGCCTCGGGCAGCGTATCCATCAATTCGTAGAAACGGCGCACCAATGCGCGCACCGTGGCTTCGCCGCCGATGAGTTCATAGGGCGTCGCTTGCGGCGCCTGCGCGGGTGGGTTGTGCGACATGCCGGGAATCCTTTTTGAACGATTTGCGACGCGGCTCACGCGTCTTGTGCATTGTGCCGCAAGGGCAGCAGGATCTGTGCCGCAAGGCCGCCGCCGTCACGCGGCAGAAGCTGAAGCTCGCCGCCATGTCCGCGCACGATGCGATCGACGATCGCCAGGCCGAGGCCCGAGCCTTTGGCGTCGGAGCGCGCCGCTTCGAGGCGCGTGAACGGGCGCTTCATACGCTCCACCTGATCGGGCGGGATGCCCGGCCCCCGGTCGAGAACGGCGAGGCGCACCTGTTCGCCGACGACATCCAGCGTGACTTCGATCGGCTGTTCTTCGCCGGCGTAGCGCAGGGCGTTGTCGATCAGGTTGGCGAGCACGCGCCGCAGCGCCTGCTCGCGGCCGGCGATCTGCGGCGTATCGGATAGGCGGATCGTCAGTGGCATGCCGCGCTTGAGGTAGGGCTCGCCGACCGCCGCGACCAGTGCGGCGAGGTCGATGGCCTGCGCGCTTTCCGGGCTGCGCGATGGATCGTCGTGGCGTGCGAATTCGAGGAACTGGCCGATGATGCGGTCCATCTCCTCGATGTCGCTTTCCATGCCTTCGCGCGTAAGGTCGTCGGCGTCGGACATTTCGATGCCCAGGCGCAGGCGTGCGAGCGGCGTGCGCAGGTCATGCGAGATGCCGGCGAGGATCAGGGCGCGGTCGGCTTCCTGCTGCGCCAGGTTGCGCGACATGCGGTTGAAGGCGCGCGCCACCGTCGCAAGTTCGGTGGGGCCGGATTCGTCCAGCGGCGCCGGGGTTTCCGCGCGGCCGACCGCGCGCGCCGCAGCGGTCAGCGCTTCGAGCGGATGCGTGACGCGAAACACGATCAGGTAGGCGCCGGCGAGCGAAAGCGCGAGCGCGGCGAGCCCCCAGCCCAGCCATTCGAGCGGGAAGGCGCGCTCGAAGCGCTCGCTTGGCAGCACGAGCCAGTAGTCGTCGTCCTCGATGTGGAAGCTGACCCAGAAACCCGGTTCGCCATCGACTGCACTGGCGAAGCGCGTGTCCTCGCCGAGCTGGGCGCGCACCTTGGCGGCCAGCAACTGCAACACCGGACGGTCGGGCAGCGGCGTCAGTAGGTCGTCGGGTTCGGTCGGATAGACGCGAATGCCTTCGCGATCCGACAACTCGAGCAGCAGTTCGCGCCGTGCGCCCGGCACGGCGCTCACCAGCGCGGCACGCGTCAGGTTGACGATGCTGATGACGGTTTGCGCGCCCTGCAGGGCGCGCGGTTCGCGTTCGTAGGAAGAATAGATGCGGAACCATGCCAGCACTGATACCAGCATCAGTGCCGCGATCAGCAGGAAGGTGCGCCAGAGCAGCGTGCTCGACGCGAGCCGGATACGCTGCAGGGGCCGGTGCAATTCGTTCAGTGCTTCGTGCCGTCGGGCACGAAGACGTAGCCGAATCCCCAGACGGTCTGCAGATAGCGCGGCTTGGCCGGATCGTCCTCGACCAGCTTGCGCAGGCGGGACATCTGGACATCGATCGATCGATCGAAGACTTCGTACTCGCGGCCGCGTGCCAGCTCCATCAGCTTGTCGCGCGAGAGCGGCTGGCGCGGATGCTGCAGCAGCGTCTTGAGCAGGGCGAATTCGCCGGTCGTGAGCGGCTGGTCGACGCCACCGCGCGTCATCGAGCGGGTGGCCAGATTGACCGTCACGTTGCCGAACGAGACCAGTTCCTCTTCCACCGTCGGCGCGCCCGGCGGAACGGCGGGCCGGCGGCGCAGCACGGCGGCAATGCGGGCCACCAGTTCGCGCGGATTGAAAGGCTTGGGCAGGTAATCGTCCGCGCCCATTTCGAGCCCGACGATGCGATCGACCTCGTCGCCCTTGGCAGTGAGCATCAGGATGGGAATGTCGGCCGCCGTGCCGGCATTCGCACTGCGCAGCCGCCTGCAGATCGAAAGACCGTCCTCGCCGGGCAGCATGAGGTCGAGCACGATCAGGTCGAAGTGCTCGCGATTGAGCGCCCGGTCCATCTGCGGGGCATCGCCGACGACCTTGACCGCGAAACCGTGTTCGGTCAGGTAGCGGTTGAGCAGTTCCCTCAATCGTAGGTCGTCGTCGACCACCAGGATGCGTTTCTTCTCTTCAGACATGTGCCTATGGTACCGTCATCGGACGAAAGCCTGCACGCGGCACGGTTTCCGGATGTTTGCAGGACATGGTCCGGTTACAAAGACTTACACTGCGCGGCGGGCAGCTCATAGTCTGCTTACACGGCCGGCCGAGCATTGTGCGAAAGGCTCACCGGCATTTCGAGACGACCGGTTGAAGCAGAATCTTAACAGGGCACGGAAGGGTCGCTACAATCGGTCCGCCCGCGGATTGCGGGCATTGAAAGGCGAATTCGAACGCGATGGCTGCAGACTCGACTCATGGTACTTCCAGGCGGCGCGCCCTGTACGGGCTCGTCGCGCTGGCGGTTTGCGGTTTTCTCGCTGCGGGGGACGTTCTGGCCGAGCGTGGCCGGGACGGGCGCGGCGGCGATCGGTTCGCGGACCGGTTTTCTTTTCCCGATCGCGGGCGCGCTCGGGACGAGCGCGAAACAATGCGTGACGAACGGCGCCAGCGGCGCCTGTCCGACGAGCAGCGCCAGCAGCTCAGGCGCGACATCGACGAAGCCGGTCGCGACATTTATCGGCGGCCGCGGCGCTTTCGCGACGAGTAGCCGTTCGCTGCACCACACCAACAGGCATTTCGCGCGAGGCCGGTATGGCGATCGAGATGAAGAAAGTGAGTTCCGGCAAGTTGCGCGCGATCGGCTATGACGCCGGCGGACGCGTGCTGCAGGTCGAGTTCGACGACGGCAGGGTGGTGCAGTACCAGGGTGTCGGGCAGGAGGCCTGGCGCCGGTTATCGACGTCCGGCTCGATGTCGAGCTATTTCCGCGACAACATCGAGGACGAATTCACTGCCCGGCGCCTGCGCTGAGCGCGCTCAGGCACTGGCGGGCTGGCAACTGCGGAAGTAGCGCTGGATCAGTTCGTCGGCGTCCTCGCCCTGGGCTGCGGCGACCTCGATCGTGGTCGTCGTCGTCGCCCAGAAGTAATGCTTGCGGAACCACTGCCGCAATTCTCCCTGTTCGCTGTCGATGTTGCCGGTCCGGCCGCATTCGATCAGGTGCTGGATCGCCTCGTCGGCCAGCGGCGTCTTGTCGGTGATCAGGCCGTTGCGTTCGAAGAAGTGCATCAGCCGGCCCACTTCGAGTGCGACGATGCGCTCGGGATTGAGGCGGATCTCGTTGAGGATGCGCTCCAGCGTGGCGCCGTGCTCGGCCGGCAACTCGTAGGCGTCGAGAACGCTTTCGATCCACTCGCCGAGCTGGCGGCAGATGCGGTTCGGGCCGACGGCCGTTGCTGCGGTCGTCTGGAAATCGAAGGTCTTCATGGCGTGTCCTTGCGGCAATTTCAGGCAGCAAGCTGCTCGAGGTTTTCGTCGATCAGCGGCAGCCAGAGCGTGACGATGGTTCCTTTGCCGAATTCACTCTGCACATCGACGCTGCCACCGTGCAGCTCGATGATCTCCTGGACCAGCGCCATGCCGAGTCCGGTGCCGGGAATGTTCCCGGAAGGGTCGGCACGGAAGAACCGCTCGAACACGCGCGCAAGCTGCTCGGGTGTCATGCCGATGCCTTCGTCCCTGACGCGAATGCCGAACATCGGCCGTCCGTTGCGTGTGTCCTCCAGCGTGCTCAGCTCGATGTTGCCGCCGTAGGGCGAATACTTGTAGGCGTTGGACAGGACATTGGTCAGCGCCTGCTGAATCTTCTCGTGATCCACGTTGAGTTGCGGCAGGTTCGCGTCGTCGACCACGCGCACACGCCGCGCGTCGTTCGATACGAGCAGCGAGGCGACGGTGTTCTCGATCACGGGACGGATCGGCTGCACGCGGCGGCGGAAATCCTTGCCCGCGCGGGCCTCGATGCGCGCGAGGTCGAGCAGCTCGTTGACCAGGTTGATCAGCAGCTGGGCCTGGCGATGGATCGTGTCGAGCAGGCGGCGGCGCGTGGCTTCGTCGTAGTCGCGCTTGAGCAGCAGCTCGGCGAAACCGAAGATCGATGCCATCGGTGTGCGCAGTTCGTGCGCTGCGGTGCTGAGGAACTCGCTCTTCATGCGATCCACTTCGGCCTCACGCGTGATATCGCGGAAATAAAGCACCTTCTCGTGCTGATCGGATTCGGAAAGCCGCACGTTGCGCTCGACGATGCGACGCTCGGGGCTGATCAGGAACAACGTGCTGACACCGAACTGGCGCGATTGCTCGCCGCTGGTCGCCTGCAGGGCGATGGCTTCCGCGAGCGCTTCGGACAGCGGGACGTAGGGCTGCGAGGGATCGCACAGCGCTGCCATGCGGATGTCGAACTCCGCCTCCGAAAGGCCGATCACGTCGTCGAGCTCCATGCCGGTCATTCTCAGGAGCGCGGGGTTCGCGATGGTGAGCCGCCCCAGTTCGTCGAAGGCGGCAAAGCCGTCGGACGACAGCGAGAAGACCGCATCGAGGCGGTGGGTGCGGATCATCAGCGTCTGTTCCGATTCCATGCGCTCGCTGATGTCGTTCTGCACGCCGACATAGTGCGTAGCACGCCCGTTCCCATCGAGCACTGGCGCGATCGACAGTTCGTTCCAGAACGGCGTGCCATCCTTGCGGTAGTTGCGCAGGACGACCGTGCACGGCTGGCTGGCTGCGATTGCGACGCGCAACTCCTCGAGTGCCGGCTGGTCGCCGTCGAGGCCCTGGAGGAACCGGCAGTTGCGTCCGATGACTTCGTAGGGGCTGAAACCGGTGATGCGCTCGAAGGCCGGATTTGCATAGATCAGCGGCTGGTTCGGCAGCGTCATGTCGGAGATCACGATGCCGTTGCCGGACGATTCGAGCGCCCGTTCGCGCAGCAGCAGTTGGGCTTCGGCCATCTTCTTCTCGGTGATGTCGCGCACCGTGCACGTGTAGAGCGCGTGGTTGCGCTCCCGATAGCGGCTGATCGAAAGCGCGACCGGGAAGCGCGTGCCTTCATGCCGCTCCGCCACGACCTCGCCGTGGAACGATTCGGTCGTGCCGGCAGCCGACGAACCGGCAAACATCTGTTCGCCCAGCCACTGTTCCGTGACGTCCGGGACGAGGCACTCGATCGACAGGCCGATCGCCTGGTCTTCCTCGTAGCCGAAGATGCGCGTCGCAGCGCGACTGAAGGACGTAATGCGACGGTTCTCGTCGAGCGTGATGATGCCGTCCGCGACGGTGTCCAGGATGGTGCGCAGGCGCGATTCGGACAAGCCCAGTTCGCGCGTCATGTCCTTGGCCAGCTGGTGGGCGCGCCGGCTCATCGTCGTCAGCGAGCGGGCGATGAAGAACAGGGCCAGCGTGACGGCGAGTCCCAGCAGCGGGATGATCCATGCCGCGCTGAGTTCGCTGGTTGCCTCGATGGCGGGTGCAGAACGAACACGGAACGACCAGAGGCGGCCTGCAATCTCGACCGTGCGCGTTGTCATCAGTGACGGGTCATCCAGCGCCTCGATGCCGGGGGTGGCGAAGAGCAGGGATTCGCGGTCGGTCGATTGGCCGTCGAAGATCTCGATTCCAACCCGCTCGCCGAATCCTTTCAGCAGGCTGCCGAACAGGTCATGGGCACGGTAGGGGCTGTAGACGTAACCGAGCAGGGCTTCGCGCCGTTCCTCCACCGTGCCGTGCGGCATCGTCCGGCGATAGACGGGGTAGTAGAGCAGCATGCCGGGCTGGACATCGTGCTTGCCTTCCTGGACCAGCGTCACCCTGCCGGACATGGCGGCAAGGCCGCTGTCCCTGGCGCGGCTCATGGCCTCCTGCCGCACCGGCTCAGAGAACATGTCAAAGCCGAAGGCCCGCAGATTGCGGCCCGAGAAGGGTTCGAGGTAGATGATGCTGGTGTATTCGGCGCGCTCGCCGGCCGGTCGTATCGCGTAGTCGGCAAAGCCCTCGCTGCGGATGGCATCCTCATGTTCGGCCCTGTCCTCGGCACGGATGCGCTTCGAGAATCCGACGCCGAGCACGCCGGGATAGTTGCGGTCGAGGTCGAGCGCCGCGATGTACTGCTTCCATTCGTTGCGGTCGACTTCAATCTGCGAATCGAACAAGCCCGCGCCGCCCCTGAGCACCATCTCGTGGGCAATCAACCGGCGCTGCAGCAGGTTCTGAATCTGATTCACTTCGTTGTTGAAGCGCTCGCGCAAGTTGGTCTGCGCCGCACTGAGGAAGAAGAGCAATGTTGCAAGCGACGTAATCGTGCCGATCACCAGCACCATCCAGGCCGCGTTGCGCCCGATCACCGGCCGCAGGCTGCGCCCGATCCGGCCGGGGTTGAAGCGGCCGGATCGGCCGGCGTCGTCGAATTTCTGCTCGTTCATCGATCTCTCCGGGTCGGGCGGCCTGCCTCAGGACAGCGTCGGGTGGGTGCGGTGACGTGCCGCACGATCCGCAGCCGTGAGCAGCATGTCGAACGTGAAGGGCTTGATCAGGCATGCGTCCGCGCCGGCGCGCTCGACCGCCTCGACCACATCGCGTTCGCCGTATGCCGTGATGATCACGACGTAGGTGTCGCGCAGGGCCGCGTCGGCCTTGATCCGGCTGCACACGTCGAGGCCGTCGATGCGGCCCGGCATCCGGATGTCGAGGAACACGCAGTCCGGCCGCAGGCTCTGCGCCATGAGCAGGGCGTCTTCGCCGTTGCTCGCCTCGTAGGTTCGATGGCGCTCGACATCGAGAGCCATGCGCACGTAGTCCCGCACATCGCTCTGGTCATCGACAACCAGCATCGTCTTTGGCATCGCGGTTTCTCCCTCAGTGCGTCGCAGCCGGCGTTTCGGAAAGCAGCTGCTCGATCCGGTCGAGCAGTTCCAGCGGGCTGAACGGTTTGGTCAGGTAGGCGTTGGCACCGGCACGTTCACCGGCCTCGATGTCGCTCTTCTGTCCCCGCGCCGTCAGCAGGACGATGCGGATGTTCGCGTAGCGGGGATCGGTCTTGAGCTTCTGGCATACCTGGAGGCCGTCCAGCGAGCCGGGCATCATCACGTCAAGCAACATCAGGTCCGGCTGGACGCGTTGCGCCATCAGCAGCCCGTTGTCGCCGTTGTCGGCTTCGTGCAACTCGTAATCGCCGAAGTCGAGGGTCATGCGGATCAGTGTGCGGATGTCCGGCTGGTCCTCGACTATCAGTATCTTGCGTCTCATGGGGTCTCTCCGTGCGGGTGCTGCTGTGGCGTCAGTGGTTCGGCGTTGTCGTCGCGTCGCCGGGGGTCGGGGCGGGTTTGGCCTGCTGCGCGCGCCGCGCCATCAGGCGCGCCATGTCCGAGGCGTAGCGCTGTGCCTGGGCGATGTCGAGCAGGTGCGTGTCGCGGGTCGGCGCACCGGTCGGCAGCTCCATGACGAACTCCATGATGTCGTTCTCGTCACCTTCGGTGATCTTGATCGCGCCGCCGTGCAGTTCGAGGATCTTGCGGCAGATCGCCAAGCCGATGCGCGCCGACCTGCGTGGCGCGCCCGCCTTGGGCGCCGCGCCGGGTTTGCTGCCGGGCGGCGCATTGAACGGCGTCTGGATCCGTTCGCGGGCGCGCGAGCCGAGCGTCGGGCCCTGGTTGCGGCAGATCAGCGCCACGTGCGTGCCGGTGACGTGCGCCTTGATTTCGACATGGCCTTCCGGGTGCGTGTGTTTGGCGGCGTTGTCGAGGAATTCGGCGATCGCGCGGCCGAGCCACTCGCGGCTGCCGTAGATCGGCGGCAGTTGTTCCGGCGCGACCGAGAACTTCAGTTCGACGCGCCGGCTGGTGAGCGAGTTGGCGAACTCCGACAGCGCGAATTCGAGCAAGCCTTGCAGCGGCAGGCGCTCGTCCGCCATCAGCGGCGCATGTCCGAACAACTGTGCCAGGTCCTTGATGCGTCGCAGGTGGCTCGCCAGCGTTCGGCCTTCCGCAGCGGCATCGGCCAAGCCCTTGCGCTCCGTTTCGCCAATGGTCTCGCTCAGTCTTTCCACGCTCTCGAGGCGTCCGGCGTAGCGGTCGATCGGGTCCGCGAGGTCGGTGGTGACGTAGGCGTAGAAATTGTCGAGCGTGGTGCGGTAGAAGTTCTCCTCGACCAGGTCGCGCAGCACGATCACGAAATCGGTGCCGACCGGTGAGCGCAGCAGGATCGCCTGCGTCGCAATCTGGCCGGAACCGTCCACCTCCAGCGGCACGCGCAGCGGCGGCATCTGGTAGCCCTTGGCAAGCTGTTCGATCGCGTGGTTGAGTTTGGCGTGGACCAGCGGACGCCCGGGCATGGCGCCGATGATCTCGGCCCCGCTCGCATTCACGTAGCGGACCAGGCCCTCCGGCGAGACCACGGCCACGCCGTCGTGGAAGGCCTCGAAGATGTCGCGCATCAAGGGGTTCATGGCGCCGTCCTGCCGGGATTGGCGATCTCGCGATAGGCCTCGACGAGTTGCAGCAGTTGAGGCAGTGAAACCGGCTTGTGGAACAATGCGACGCCCTCAGGCAGCCCGCCACGCGCCGCGATCTCGTCGTCGTCGAGCGATGTGACGACGATCACCCGCATCGATGCCAGCTCCGGCATCTCGCGCAAGGTACGCAGCAGCTCGAAGCCGTCCATGCCGGGCATCATCAGGTCGGTGATCAGCAGGTCGGGGCGATGCTCGCCGATGCGCATCAGACCCTCGTAGCCGTTCTCGGCCACGCGCAAACGGGCGTCCGCCACGCCGCCGAGCTTCGCTTCGTACAGGCGGCGCAGGATCGGCTCGTCTTCGACCGCGAGGATCTCGTACTTCTGTTTCGGGAAAACCGCCCCGCGGCTGCGCAAGAGATCATCCACCGAACTGCGGATGATGCGGCGGTGGCCGCCGGGCGTCTTCCAAGCGCGCAGGGCGCCTTCTTCCACCCAGATCTGTGCGGTTCGCAGCGAAACGCCGAGCAGGACCGCCGCTTCGCGGGTCGTGCAGGTGTCCAGGAGAGGGTCGTTGCTCATGAGTTGGCGGCCGGGTGGTGGTTATGTTTGGCAGTGCTCTGTTGGGGTGGGGTATCAGTTGAAGTAAAAGTATCACTTTTACTATTTCGGCGTCAACGTCACCCGACGTGCAATCCGGGCAATCCGTCACGCTCGCTTACAATGCGGCGATGCCTGCCATCCTCGCCATCGAGACCTCGGCCGAAGCCGGGTCGATCGCCTTGCTCGCCCGCGATGCCGTCGTTGAACGGCGGGCGCCTGCCGGAACGCCGCACTCGGGGTGGGTCCTGCCGGCCATCCACGCCATGCTGGCGGAGGCCGGGATCGGCCTTGCCAGCCTGGATGCGATCGCATTCGGTGCCGGCCCCGGCAGCTTTACCGGGCTTCGGCTGGCGTGCGGCATCGCGCAGGGACTGGCGCTGGGCGCGGACCTGCCGGTGGTGGCGGCCTGCAGCCTCGAAGCCATCGCGCTTGCCGCCGGCCCCGGCGAAGTCTGGGTCGGCATCGACGCGCGCATGCGCGAGATGTATTTCGCCGCCTACGCGGTCACCGGTGACGAGGCCCGCATCCTGATCGAGCCGGCCTGTGCGGCCCCGGAACTGGTGCAGCCGCCCGAAGCCGGTCGCTGGAACGCGGCCGGCTCGGCCTTCCAGACCTACGCTGAGCTTCTCGTGCCGCGGTTCGCGCCCGTCGCTGCCTCGATGCGCCCGGACCTGACCGCGACAGCGGGCTGGGTCGCCCGTATCGGGGCGCTGGAATATTCGCGCGGGCGTGCTGTCGATCCCGCGTTTGCCGCGCCGCTTTACGTGCGCGACAAGGTTGCGCTGACCACGGCGGAACGCCTGGCCCGCGGAGGACGGGCATGAGCGCGACGCCCGCTCCGCGTACCGGGCTTCCCGAGGCGGCCTCGCTCCAGCCCATGCAGGATGCCGACCTCGAAGAAGTCGCGCGCATCGAGGCGCGCAATTACGAGTTTCCCTGGACGCGCGGCAATTTCGCCGACTCGCTGGCAGCGGGCCACAGCGCCTGGGTATTGCGCAACCGGGGCGGGATGCTGGGCTATGCGGTCCTGATGAGGGTGCTCGACGAGGCCCACCTCTTGAACATCACGATCGATGTGGAATGGCGCGGCGCCGGCCGCGGCAGGCAACTGCTCGTCGACTTGTGCGAGATGTCGCGACAGGCCGGTGCCCGGCAGTTCTTCCTCGAAGTGCGGCCCTCTAACACGGCGGCGCTGGCGTTGTATGAAAGCGCGGGCTTTGTGCGTGTCGGCACACGGCGCGGCTACTATCCGGCGCGCGACGGCCGCGAGGACGCCATCGTGATGGTGAAGCCGCTGTGAGCGGGCGGCGCAACGAGATCCTGCGCGAAATCGGCCTCGGGCCGCTGTGGCGCCTGCGCGAGGCGCCGCCATTTGGCGCCGGCGAGCCCGCAGCCGAGGCGCCGGACGATACGCCGCCCGCGACACCAGCGACGCCGAGTCCGGCCGGGGCGCCCGGCGCAGTGGCGCGCGCAGACGCCATTTCAGTCATGGACTGGCCCCAACTGGCCGAGGCGACGGCCGCCTGCCGCGCCTGCCGCCTGTGCGAACGGCGCAAGCAGGCCGTACTCGGGGTGGGCGATCTGCAGCCGCAGGTGCTGTTCGTCGGCGAAGGGCCGGGGGCAGACGAGGACGAGCGCGGCGAGCCCTTCGTCGGGCAGGCCGGCAAGCTGCTCGACGCCATGCTGGGCTCGATCGGGCTGGCGCGCGGCAGGGGCGTCTATATTGCCAACACCGTCAAATGCCGCCCGCCGGAGAACCGCACGCCGCAGGCCGAGGAGATGACGGCCTGCTTTCCGTACCTGAAGCGCCAGATCGCGCTGCTGCAACCGCGTCTGATCGTTGCGCTCGGCCGGCCGGCGGCGCAGGTGCTGCTCGATGCCGAAGTCAAGATCGGCGCGGCGCGCGGGCGGGTGTTCGACCACGACGGTATCCCGCTCGTCGTCACGTACCACCCGGCCTACCTGCTGCGCAACCTGCCGGACAAGGCGCGCGCCTGGGAAGACCTGTGCCTGATCCGGCGCCTGGCAAGCCAGCCGGCTGCATGACAATGCGCCTCGGACCGCGCGCCCCGGCCGCGGCCCGGCAGGGATTTCGGTATGCTTGCCGGGTGGCGCGCCGAGCCGCAGTCCAAGCCGTGCGCGCGAGGTAGTTTCCGGAACCATCCTGGAGGATCGTCCATGTCAGCATTGCGCGTCGTACTGGTTTCGCTGCTCGTCTTGTTCCTGAGCGGCTGTGGTTACAACCAGATCCAGATCAACGACGAAGGCGTCAACGCCGCCTGGTCCGAGGTGCTCAACCAGTACAAGCGGCGCGCCGACCTGATTCCGAACCTCGTGCAGGTGGTGCAGGGCTATGCCGCGCACGAAAAAGAGGTGCTGACGCAGGTCACCGCGGCCCGCGCCAACGTCGCCGGCATCAAGGCCACGCCCGAGCTGGTCAACGATCCGGAAGCCTTCGCGAAATTCCAGAAGGCGCAGGGCGAGATGTCGAGCGCCCTGGCGCGGTTGCTGGTGGTGGCCGAGAACTACCCGAACCTCAAGGCCGACACCCAGTTCCGCGACCTGCAGGCGCAGCTCGAGGGCACCGAGAACCGCATCACCGTCGCGCGCAAGCGCTACATCGAGGCGGTGCAGGCCTACAACGTCGGCGTGCGCACCTTCCCCAACAACCTGACGGCGATGGTGTTCGGCTACAAGACCAAGGCCAACTTCACCGTCGAGGACGAAAAGGCGATTGCCGAGCCGCCCAAGGTCGACTTCCAGAAGCCCGCGACGCCCGCCCCGGCGCCGACACCCGTGCCTGCGCCGGCCAAACCCGCCAATTGATACTGCGGCGCTCGACATGAGCGATCCGGCGCGCGCCGTGTGGCGCGCGATCCTCGGCTTGCTGATGCTGTCGTGGGCGTCGATCGCCTGCGCGGCAGACGGGGATATCGTCCCGGTGCCGCCCCTGAACGCACGCGTGACGGACCTCTCGGGCACGCTGAACGGCGCGCAACAGGCGCAGCTCGAGCAGCAGCTTGCCGCCTTCGAGCAGGCGCGCGGCGGCCAGATCGCGATCCTGTTCGTGCCCACGACGCAGCCGGAAGCGATCGAGCAATATGCGATCCGCGTCGCCGAAGCGTGGAAGATCGGCCGCCGCAAGCACGACGACGGGGTGCTCGTGGTGGTGGCAAAAAACGACCGCAAGATCCGCATCGAGGTCGGCTACGGCCTCGAAGGTGCGATTCCCGACGCGGTGGCCAAGCGCATCATCGGCGAAACCATCTCGCCCCGCTTCAAGGCCGGCGATTTCGCCGGCGGCCTGTCGGCCGCCGTCACGCAAATGCAGAAGCTGATCGAAGGCGAGGCGCTGCCGGCGCCACGCGCAGCCGACCGGCCCTCCGGCGGCTTCGAAGGCAACCTCGAGGAACTGCTGGTGATCGGGCTGACCGCCTCGGTGGTTGCCGGCAGCATCCTGCGCGCCATCTTCGGGCGCCTGCTCGGCTCGCTGCTGTCGGGCGGCCTGGTCGGCGCGGCGGCGTGGTTCATTACCGGCTCGATGCTGGTCGCCGGCATCGGCGGCCTGATCGCATTCGTTTTCGTGCTGGCCATTTCCTCCGGTGCCGGGCGCGGGGTCAGGCGTGGTGGCGGGTGGGGCGGAGGCGGCTGGGGCGGCTCGTCCGGCGGCTCCTGGGGCGGAAGCTCGGGCAGCTGGGGCGGCGGGGGTGGCACCTTCGGCGGCGGCGGCGCCTCGGGGGACTGGTGATGGCGAGCGTGCGCATCGGGCGGCTGTTGCGTCACCTGGCGGCACCGCCGTGGGCGGTGAAGCGGGCTTTTCCGGTGCGCGCGCTGGCGGCCATCGAGGCGGCGATCCGCGAGTCGGAACGGCAGCATCGCGCCGAACTGCGCTTCGCCGCCGAAGCGGGACTGGATCTGATCCCCGTCTGGCAGGGCGAAAGCGCGCGGCAGCGGGCGGTCGAAGTGTTCTCCGACCTGCGCGTCTGGGATACGGAAGAAAACAGCGGCGTGCTGATCTACGTCCAGCTCGTCGACCGCAAGGTCGAGATCCTCGCCGACCGTGGCATCACCGCGCGGGTGGCCCAACGGGAGTGGGACGAAATCTGCCGCGAAATGGAGAAAGCCTTCCGCCGCGGCGACTTCGAAGCCGGCGCGATTGCGGCGATCCGTCGCATCGGCGGGCTGCTCGCGACGCATTTCCCGTCGCGACCTGACAATCCCAACGAACTGCCGGACCGGCCGGTGCTGCTCTGACGCCCGCGTTCAGCGTCGGGTGGTTCGCTCGAAAGACTCCAACGGCATGGCTGGAAGGCGCATGGACCGGTCGTCTGCAGCCTGCCTGCCCTGAAAGCCGCGTGGAATGGCGTGCCGGGCGATGGCATGCCGGCGCGCGTCTGTCCATGCGGGTTCGGGCGCTGCCGGTTGGGTTGCGGTCCGGCCTCAGTGGTGGCAGGTGTCGTCGAGCAGGCTGACGTCGTCGCGCTCGCGCTGGTTCGCTTCGTGGCGGCGCTTGAGCATCAGCATGCTGCCCGAGACGAACAGTCCGAACAGGACGATCACCGCGTAGACCGAGAAGTTCGCCCAGATCAGCAGCGAGTAAAGGCCGGTCATCACCAGGATCGACAGGTTCTCGTTGAAGTTCTGCACCGCGATCGAGTGCCCGGCGCCCATCAGGATATGGCCGCGGTGCTGCAGCAGCGCGTTCATCGGCACGACGAAAAAGCCTGCCAGCGCCCCGATCAGGATCAGCAGCACCACGGCAAGCGTCAGGTTGGTGACGAAGTTCATCGCGATCACCACCAGCCCCATCGCAATGCCGAGCGGGATCACGCGCACCGAGCGGCGCAGCGAAATCATCCTTGCCGCCAGCACCGCGCCGATCGCGATGCCGATCGCCGTCACGCCCTGGAGCAGGCTCGCTTTCGAGAGATCGAGCTGCAGCGCGGCTTCGGCCCACTTGAGCACGATGAACTGCAGCGTCGCGCCGGCGCCCCAGAACAGCGTGGTCACGCCGAGCGAAATCTGGCCCAGCTTGTCGCGCCACAGCAGTCGCAGGCAGTGGTTGAAGTCGTGGAACAGGTAGAGCGGATTGTTGCGCAGCGGCTTGTGGTCGACGCCGGTGTCCGGCACATAGAGGTTGAACAGGGCGGCCGCCAGGTAAAGCACGCCGACGATCGAAATCGACATCTCCGGCACCGTGTCGATGCCGGTGTCGATCAGCGGGAAGTCGAAACCGAGCATGGCGGACGAGATCCGCGGGCTGATCAGCGCGCCGCCCAGCCCGGTGCCGAGGATGATCGCGGCGACCGTCAGGCCCTCGATCCAGCCGTTGGCCACCACCAGCAGCCGGTGCGGCAGGTATTCGGTGAGGATGCCGTACTTGGCCGGCGAGTATGCCGCCGCGCCGAGGCCGACCACCGCGTAGGCGGCGAGCGGGTGCAATCCGAAGAACATCATCGCGCAGCCGGTGACCTTGATCGCGTTGCTGATGAACATCACGCGCCATTTCGGCATCGAGTCGGCGAAGGCGCCGACGAACGCCGCCAGCAGCACGTAGGACAGCGTGAAAAACAGCTTGAGCAGGGGTTCCTGGGACTGCGGTGCGTGCATGTCGCGCAGGATGGCGATCGCGGCGATCAGGAGCGCATTGTCGGCGAGCGCCGAGAAGAACTGCGCCGCCATGATGATGTAGAACCCGCGATTCATTATGTGTACAAGGCGGCTGCGGCTTGTGGCGGGCAGGACTGTCACAAAAACGGTGGCGCTTTATACCACGAAGGTTGCAGTGCGATGATGAAACCCGACGATGCGGCGTCGCAGCAATGCCGCGCGCATCAGGGCGGCGGCCGGGCGCCGCCTCGCGCGGTATCATGCAGGGCCGGGTCGCGTCGTTGCCGACCTCCCTTTTTTTCCTGTCCGCCATGCCACGCCCGATCCACGCCACCATCCGCCTCGATGCCCTGCGCAACAACCACGACGTGGCGCGCGGCCAGTCGGGCGCGGCGCGCGCCTGGTGCGTGGTCAAGGCCAACGCCTATGGCCATGGCCTGGCGGCGGCGGTCGAGGCCTGGCACGACAAGGCGGACGGCTTCGCGCTGCTCGACCTGGACGAAGCGGTGCGCCTGCGCGAATCGGGCGTGCGCCAGCCGATCCTGCTGCTGGAAGGCCCGTTCGAGCCGGCCGACCTGCTCGCGATTGCCGAGCACGAACTCACGCCGGTGATCCACCACGCCGACCAGGTCGATATGCTGCTCTCGGCCGGCCTGCCGTATCGCCTGCCGATCTACCTCAAGGCCAACACCGGCATGAACCGGCTCGGACTCACGGCCGCGCAATGGCGCCCGGCGCTGGCGCGCCTGCAGGCCAGCGGGCAGATCGGCCGCATCACGCTGATGACCCATTTCGCCGATGCCGACGGCGCGCGCGGCGTCGCCTGGCAAATGGAACGCTTCGACGCGCTGTGCGCCGGCACCAGCCTGCCGCGCAGCATGGCGAACTCCGCCGCGCTGCTGCGCTACCCCGAAACCCATGCCAACTGGGTGCGGCCGGGCATCATGCTTTACGGCAGTTCGCCGTTTCCGGCACTCAAGAGCGCGGCCGACATCGGTCTCATGCCGGTGATGACGCTGCGCTCGCAGATCATCGGCGTGCAGGACCTGCAGCCCGGCGACGCCGTCGGCTACGGCTGCAACTTCACCGCCGACAAACCGATGCGCATCGGCGTCGTCGCCTGCGGCTATGCCGACGGCTACCCCCGCCACGCGCCGACCGGAACCCCGATCAACGTCGGCGGGCGCATGACGCGCACCGTTGGCCGCGTGTCGATGGACATGCTCGCCGCCGACCTGACCGACCTGCCGCAGGCGGGCGTCGGCACGCCGGTCGTGCTGTGGGGCGAGGGCTGCCCGGCCGACGACGTGGCCACCGCCGCCGGCACCGTGAGCTACGAGCTATTCTGCGCCCTGGCGCCGCGCGTGCCGGTGAGCGTGGTCGACTGACAAGTCTCAGCCCGGCGCCAATTCACGTCATGGCAAAACAGAAAACCCTCCACACCTGCACCGAATGCGGCGCCAGCGCGCCCAAGTGGCAGGGGCAGTGCCCCGGCTGCGGCGCTTGGAACACGCTGGTCGAAACCATTGCCGAAACCGCGCCGACCTCGCGCTTTGCCGCCATCGCCGGCACCACCGGCAAGCTGCGCGTGCTGTCCGAAATCAGCCCGCGCGAGGAGCCGCGCACGCCCACCGGCATCGAGGAATTCGACCGCGTGCTCGGCGGCGGGCTGGTGCCCGGCGGCGTGGTGCTGATCGGCGGCGACCCGGGCATCGGCAAATCCACGCTGCTGCTGCAGGCGCTGGCGCACCTGGCGCCGCGCGCGGCAGCGCTCTACGTGAGCGGCGAGGAATCGGCCGAGCAGGTCGCGCTGCGCGCGCGCCGGCTGCACCTCGACGCCGCCGCGCTCAAGCTGCTGCCGGAAATCAACCTCGAAAAGATCCTCGCCGTGCTGCGCGACGAGAAACCCGCCATCGCGGTGATCGACTCGATCCAGACGCTGTGGAGCGACGCGCTGCAGTCCGCACCCGGCTCGGTCGCCCAGGTGCGCGAGTGCGCCGCGCAACTCACGCGCTACGCCAAGCAGAGCGGCACCGCGCTGTTCCTCGTCGGCCACGTGACGAAGGAGGGCGCGCTGGCCGGGCCGCGCGTGCTCGAGCACATCGTCGATACCGTGCTCTATTTCGAGGGCGACACCAGTTCCAGCTTTCGCCTGATCCGCGCCTTCAAGAACCGCTACGGCGCGGTGAACGAACTCGGCGTGTTCGCCATGACCGACAAGGGCCTCAAGGGCGTTTCCAACCCCTCGGCCATCTTCCTCTCGCAGCACGAAACGCCGGTGGCCGGTTCCTGCGTGCTGGTCACGCAGGAAGGCACGCGCCCGCTGCTGGTCGAAATCCAGGCGCTGGTCGACGGTGCTCATTCGCCCAGCCCGCGCCGGCTGTCGGTGGGCCTCGACGCCAGCCGGCTCGCCATGCTGCTCGCCGTGCTGCACCGCCACGCCGGCCTCGTGCTGTACGACCAGGACGTGTTCGTCAACGCCGTCGGCGGCGTCAAGATCGGCGAGCCGGCAGCCGATCTTGCGGTATGCCTTGCCATCGTTTCATCTATGAAAAACAGGGCGTTGCCAAATAAACTTGCCGTGTTTGGTGAAGTGGGCTTGAGCGGCGAGCTGCGCCCCGCGCCGCGCGGGCAGGAGCGCCTGAAAGAAGCCGCCAAGCTCGGCTTCACCCACGCCATCATCCCCAAGGCCAACGCGCCGCGGCAGGCCATAGCCGGCATGCAGGTCATCGCGCTCGATCGCATCGAACAGGCCATCGAACGCCTGCGGGAGTTAAGCTGAAACATCAATAAAAGGAGGCAGTGCAATGAAATGGCTGGGAATCGTGATTCTCGTCGTGCTCACCCTCATCGGTGCCTTCGCGCTGGTCAACTGGAACGCGCTCGCCACCCCGGTGCCGGTTTCGCTGATCGTCGGCACGGTCGACATGCCGCTCGGCATGATCCTGCTCTCCGCCCTGGTGCTCGTCGTGCTGCTGCTCGGGCTCTACATCCTGCTGCTGCGCACCGCCATGTACACCGAATCGCGCCGCATGGCGCAGGAACTCGCCGCCCAGCGCGAACTCGCCGACAAGGCCGAAGCCTCGCGCTTCACCGAACTCTCCGCTCATCTCGACCAGCAGGTCGCCGGCCTCCGGCAGGCCATGACCGAAGTCGCCAACGGAGTTTCCGCCGACATCGGGCAGATGGACGACAAGCTCGACCGGGTGCTCGGGCGGGGGTAAAGCCGCGTAACCCGCCGGGCTGGAGGGCGCGTGGATAGGCGTGCCGGGGGCACGGCGGCCTGCGCGGCAGGCGGGGTGGGCGTTGCAGGGCGGGCAAGGCTGGGAGCGCCTGTCCATGCGGGTTTCATGCTTTCTATGGAACGCGCGCTGGTGCGTTCATCGGCACGGCGCCTTGGTCATCCGGCCTGCTGGACGCTGGATCGATGCTCGGGAAACATCCACATCGGTTAGGCAGGGTTCAATGGGAATCGATATGGCGGGGGAAAAGCGGAAGGCGCGGCCGCGAAGAACGGTTGTGGGAATCGATTCGAGCTTGGCCGCTCTTGCTCCGGTGAGAATTCGTGGTCCGTCCCCAATGCCTTCACAATGCCTTCAATGCCGTTAAGTTAGGCCAAAGTCATGATAGAATACTGCCTGCAAAGTGATTGCTTTTCAACGGGATAGGCGAAGAATGACTTTGCAACTTCCATACCATGCTGTTTGCTCAGATCAATGCGGCGCTTGCGTCTGACGAATTCATTGCGGCACATCGCGCAAACGCCACGGATTTCACACGCCGCCGCACCCTGACCTTCTCCACACTGGTCGCCAGCCTTGACAGAGACGATCGTTCACGTCGTCATCCCGGCAGCAGCCGCCCGCAAGGCAGCCGCTCAAGGCTTCAAGACCGAAATGCACCGCTTTCCCATCCGTCTGATTCGCGTCCTTCCGCCGTCCGGGCAAAGCGAGTTCCTGGTCACCTCCCTCCTCGACGCAACGGCTTTCCCGGCCCGTGAGTTCGCCGCGCTCTACCACCGTCGCTGACGCATCGAGGAGTGTTTCAAACAACTCAAGTGCCGTCTGGCCGTCGAGCACTTCTCCGGCGAACTGCCCGAGTCGATCCGGCAAGACTTCCTGGCCAAGGTCTGGTTGGGCAATCTGGTCGCCACCTTTGGATATCTGGCGCATGCCGCGCTACCGGAAGAGAAGCGCCGAAACTTCGTTCCCAATCTGAGCTATGCCATCTCTGCCGTCCGGACCACGCTGCCTCGTCTGTTGCTGCGCTTGCGAAATCCGGTAGCCACCTTGCGCCGCCTGCTCGACCTCATCGCCAGAACCCTCGAATGGCGACGCCCGCATCGATCATTCCCACGATCCCGGCAGGCCGTCAAACCTACTCGCCATCGCGCTTACAAACCCGTCTGATAGCATGCACATGGCCTAACTTAACGGCATTGGATCTGTCCCTGCTTATTTGCTGGTTATTTGCTCTGCTGTTTATTCCGGTTATTTGTGGTTCTGGTCGTAACTTTGAAGAGTAGGACTTCTTTTCCGGTACCATGCGAACCGGAGAGTCCACCACCCCGCGCGCGGATTGGGCGCACGCGGGAACAAATAAGAACCTCGAGGAATGGCAGCAGACAAGATGGCTTGGCCCCGTCCACAAGCCACGATGTCCGTTTCTGATAACTGCCACGCATTTCCAATCGAGGTACTCCAATGTTCCGCGCCGTTTACCTGCAAAAGACCGACGCCGGCACCATCGCCGATGTCCGATCGCTCGACGAGAGTGCGCTGCCCGAGGGCGACGTACTCGTCTCGGTCGAATACTCCACAATCAATTACAAGGACGGGCTGGCCATCACCGGCCGCTTTCCGGTGGTCCGAACGTTCCCGATGGTGCCGGGCATCGACGTGGCCGGCACGGTCGAGTCGAGCGCCAGTCCGCGCTTCAAGCCCGGCGACAAGGTGTTGATCAACGGCTACGGCGTCGGCGATTTCCACTGGGGCGGGCTGGCACAGAAAGCCCGCGTGAAAAGCGATTGGCTGATCCCGGTGCCGAAGACATTCTCGACGCAGAACGCCATGGCCATCGGCACCGCCGGCTACACGGCAATGCTGTGCGTGCTGGCGCTCGAGAAGCACGGCGTGCGACCGGAGCAGGGCTCGGTTCTGGTCACCGGCGCAGCGGGCGGCGTGGGCAGCATCTCGATTGCGCTGCTTGCCAAGCTTGGGTACACCGTCGCCGCGTCGACCGGTCGCATCGAGGAAACCGGCTTCCTCAAGAACCTGGGCGCCACGCAGATCATCGACCGCGCCACGCTCGCCACGCCGGGCGAAATGGTGGGCGAGGAAAAGTGGGCCGGCGCGATCGACACGGTCGGCAGCGCCACACTCGCCAACGTCTGCGCCACGACCAAGTATCGGGGTGCGGTCGCGGCCTGCGGCCTGGCACAGGGGCTGGATTTCCCGACCTCGGTGCTGCCGTTCATCCTGCGCAACGTCACGCTCTACGGCATCGATTCGGTGATGGCCCCCTACGCGGTGCGCAGCGAGGCCTGGGAGCGGCTCGCGCGCGACCTCGAAGTGGACAAGATCGAAGCCGTGACGCAGGTGCTGGGCCTCGACCAGGCAATTCCGACTGCACACGACATTCTTGCCGGCAAGGTGCGCGGGCGCGTGGTCATCGACGTCAATCGCTGATCGGCCGAACGGCGGCGCGACGACGCGGCCCCGTGCGCCGTCGCTTTTCTGGTCGATGATTGTCAGATGTCACATCTCAAACGAATGAGGGTCCTCGATTCAATAGGAAGCAAAGAAGAACGAAGTAGAGAGGGCCGTGGTGTTTCCTGATCTGGTCTAAAGCGAATCCACGCCCCGTGGCCCGCGCATCCAGTTCGATGGCGTGCCGCGGCGCATCGTGCAGCGCGGCCACAACCGTCAGCCGTGCTTCTTTGCCGAGGCGGACTATTTCGCCTGCCTGCCTGCATTGGCTGGGCGAGGCGCTGGAAGAGGCGCATTGCGCGCTGCACGCCCATGCGTTGATGACCAACCATGTGCATCTGCTGCTCACACCGCGCAAAGCCGAGGCGGTGCCGCGGCTGTCATCGCACTGGGGCGGCGCTACGTGCAGTACATCAACACCACCTATCGACGCACCTGCACGCTGTGGGGCAGCCGCTACAAGTCTTCGCTGATCCAGGCCGATACCTGTCTGCCGGCCTGCCAACGCTACATCGAACTCAATCTGCTGTGCGCCGCCAGGGTGGAGGATCCGGCGCACTACCGCTGGACCAGCTATCGCGCGAATGCGCTGGGGCAGGCGAACCTGCTGTTCCGCCCGCGGCGGCGGGGCAGGGCGCGTTGGGGCTTTGAGTCAGTACGGTCGCCGGTTACGCGCATGCCCCCTTGTTGTTCGGCTTGTCGTCTGTCTTGGCTTTTCACGTTGCTCGCTTTCAAGAGGCGCTCCCGCCGCCGCGACAGCACGGCGTAAGGATCGGCTGCCGGGCGCGGTCTGCTTGCATGACGGGCATTGCCCGGGCGACCCGCTTGGCGGAGGTGGATCATGAAGCCGATCACGTTTGCGTTGTTCCTGGTTGCCGGGCTGGCGAGCGCCACTGTGCAGGCAGCGCCCACCTGCCGTGCCATGAGCGGTACGCACAAGGTGCCGGTGGTGGAGCTTTACACGTCGGAAGGCTGCAGCAGTTGTCCGCCGGCCGACCGCTGGCTGTCGGGGCTGAAGCGCGCGGCGCAGAACGGATGGGTGGTGCCGCTTGCGTTCCACGTCGACGACTGGGACTACATCGGGTGGAAGGATCGTTTCGCGAAGGCCGAGTTCTCGCGGCGGCAGCGCGATGCCGTTGCGCGACAAGGCTCACGCACCGTCTATACGCCCCAGGTGATGATCGACGGCCGCGACGAACGCGGCTGGGCAAGCGGCCTGCGGTTCGATCGCGCTCGTGCCGACAGTCCGGGCCCGGCCGCTGCACGCGTGGCGATCGAACGATCCGCCGGCGGCGATGGCGCCTGGAGGGTGCGCGTCAGCGGCAGCATCGACGATCCATCGGTGGCGCGCGGGGCCTATGTGCACATTGCCCTGTTCGAGAATGGGCTCGAGTCGGTCGTTCAGGCCGGCGAGAATCGTGGCGCGAAACTCGATCACGATTTCGTCGTGAGGGCGTGGCTGGGGCCATTTCCGGTTGATCGGAGCGGGGGCATCGATCATGTCGCCGACGCTTCGATCGACGCGTCGTGGCGACGCGCCGCGCTGGGGACGGCGGCGATCGTTTACTCGGCGAAGGGCGATGTGCTTCAGGCGGTCAGCACCGGCGCCTGCGCAGCCGGCTGAGCGCGGACGCGGATGCGACGCGCCTGCGGCCGCAGGCGCAGGCGCGCTATCGAGGCCGCGCGCCGATGGTGCGGAAAGCCGCATGCCTGGGGCGGTGCAGGCCGGCATGCCGTGCGACCCGCATGGATAGGGCGACGCAGGCCGTCATGGCTGCAGAGGTCCGTTCCATGCGCCTCTTGGCGCGGCCGATCCGCGAGTGTCGAGCGAACAGTGGATGCGTGGTGCGCCCAGCCGGGGTCGAACCGGCATGACCGAAGTCGAGGGATTTTCTTGCCACTTCGGCTTACGCCGCCATCGCCGCAGCGATGTTCGTGGTCTGGACTTTGCCTTGGCCATAGCGGCGATGCCTTAGGCCGGCGCCGTCAAGTCTCTGCACGTTCCCGCTGCGGCCTGCGGCGGGCTTCGCTCAGCGTTGCCTCGTCTCGCGACAGGGGGTTCGCTGAATTTGACGCCATTCACGCGGGCGCTTTCGCCTCCCGGTGCTCAAATTGAATCAAGTCCCTTGCGTCTACCAATTTCGCCATGGGCGCTCCACGGGGCGCATTGTCGCATGGCGGCGCGCCGCCCGGCGCCTCGGCCGGATGGAACGAAAGGCTGCTAGGATTTGAACTTCCTGATCCAACGGACGCCGCCCCATGAAACCTGAACGTCGCTCTGGCCGAATCCCGCCCGTGGCAGCGAGCCTGCTCGTGTTCGCGCTGTTGGCCGGTTGCGCGACCGTGCCGCCGCCGGGAAGTTATGCAGACTGGGTGGCCTCGCGCCCGGCGCCGCTGAACGAGGAACAGCGCCAGACAGAGTGCGCTTGGGTGCGCGGCGAGGTCGGGCGCCAGCAGGTGGTCGGCCACGACCGTGCGCAGGAGGCGTTCGGTTTCGAGATCCTGATGATCCGCTCGACGATGGAGCAGAACATCCTGGCGCTGGAGAAGCGCGGGCGCTACGCAGGCTGCTTCCGCTGAGGGGCGGGGCAGTTGGGCTGCCGCCGCACGCGGCGGCGGGGCATGCGCTGCGTCAGTCGGCGGCAGGCGCGGCCTGCCCGATCTCGTGGTTGGCGAGTTTCTCCAGCGCACGCACCATCGCCGAGTGATCCCAGCTCTTGCCGCCGTGGGCGGCGCAGGCGTTGAAAAGTTCCTGCGCAGTCGCGGTGTTGGGCAGCGATACGCCGAGGCTGCGCGCCGCGGACAGTGCGAGGTTGAGATCCTTCTGGTGCAGCCCGATGCGAAAGCCCGGGTCGAAGGTCCGGCGGATCATGCGCTCGCCATGCACTTCGAGGATGCGGGACGCGGCGAAGCCGCCCATCAGTGCCTGGCGCACCTTCGCCGGATCGGCGCCGGCCTTGGCAGCGAACAGCAGCGCCTCGCCGACGGCCTCGATGTTGAGGGCGACGATGATCTGGTTGGCCACCTTGGCGGTCTGGCCGTCTCCGTTGCCGCCGACCAGGGTGATGTTCTTGCCCATCAGATCGAACAGCGGCTTGGCGCGCGCGAATGCGGCCTCGCTGCCGCCGACCATGATGGTCAGCGCGGCGTTCTTGGCGCCGACCTCGCCGCCGGAAACCGGCGCGTCGAGGTAGTCGCAGCCGAGTTCGCCGATGCGGCGCGCGAACGCCTTGGTTTCGACCGGCGAGATCGAGCTCATGTCGATCACCAGCTTGCCCTGGCTGAGGCCGGCCGCGACACCGCCGTCGCCGAACAGCAAGCGCTCCACGTCGGGCGTGTCGGGCACCATGGTGATGACGACGTCAGCATTGCGCGCCACTTCCTGCGCACTGGCGCAGGCGCGGCCGCCCGCCTCGAGCAGGGCAGCGGGTACGCCGCTGCGGCTGTGCAGGAACAGCGTGTGGCCGCCCTTGATCAGGTGCCCGGCCATGGGCGTGCCCATGATGCCGAGGCCGATGAAACCGATGTTGCTCATGCTGTCTCCTTGGGGTCTTGTCGTGTGGTCATGGCTGTTTCAGCCAACGGTCGGCCCAGCCGAGGCCGTCGTGTGTGGTGGTCTTCGGGCGGTATTCGCAGCCGATCCAGCCGTCGTAGCCCAGGCTGTCGATCCAGTCGAACAGGAACGGGTAGTTGATCTCGCCGGTGCCGGGCTCGTGGCGGCCGGGATTGTCGGCAAGCTGCATGTGGGCGATGCGCGGCAGCAGGCGCTGCACGGTGGCGGCGAGTTCGCCTTCCATGCGCTGCATGTGATAGAGGTCGTGCTGCAGAAAGATGTTGTCATGGCGGGCGGCGTCGATCAGTTCGATCGCCTGCGCCGAGCGGTTCACGTAGAAGCCGGGCATGTCGAAGGTGTTGATCGGCTCGACCAGCAGGCGGATGCCAGCCGTTGCCAGTGCGGTTGCCGCAAAGCGAAGGTTGGCGACGAAAGTTTCGCGCACGCGGCCGGGATCGGCCTTCGCCGGCACCAAGCCGGCGAGGCAGTTCAGTTGCCGGCAGCCGAGCGCGGTCGCGTACTCGATGGCCAGGCCGACGCCGTCCTGGAATTCGCCGATACGGTCCGGGTGGCAGGCGATGCCGCGTTCGCCTGCCGCCCAGTCACCGGGTGGCAGGTTGTGCAGCACCTGGACCAGGCCGTTCCGTTGCAGCAGCTCCGCAAGCTGCGCCTTCGGATAGGCGTAAGGAAAGAGGAATTCGACGCCGCGAAAACCGGCATGCGCCGCGGCGCCGAAGCGCTCGAGGAAATCGAATTCATTGAACAGCAGGGTGAGATTTGCAGCCAGCCGGGGCAAGTCGGGCGTCCTCGCGGTTGCGGTGGAAATCGGCGCGCCGTCCGGCGTGCCAGGAAGGGGCGATTTTGACCGATAAGGCAGGCAGCCCGCTTTTGGGGCAAACCCGAAGGCGCGGGCCGGTTCGGCTTGCGCTGGCGTTCAGCGAAACCGCTTGGGGATGCGGTGCGGCGTGGCTGTCGGCGCCGACTCGCCAGCCTGCGGCGCTTCGGCTGCGGACGCGGCGGGTTGCTTCCGGCGTGCCGGAGCTTTTTTCGGCGGCGCTTCGGCCGGCGCGGCCGCCTGTCCGCTCAGGATGCGCTCGATCTCGTCGGTGCTGCGCTCGCCGTCCCACGGTTCCATCAGGAGCAACAGCAGCAGGTGCTCGAACTCCGGCTCGAAACGCGCGACGATCTTTTCCGGATCGGGCACGAAGCGTTTGTCGGTGATGACGCCCATCTGCACTTGCCCGTTGTAGGACAGGATCGAGACGCCGATGCCGATGTCGCCCGACTGCGGCACCCAGAACATCTGCTCGGCGAGTTTTTCGCCGCACAACCAGAGCTGCTTCTGCGGGCCGGGCACGTTGGTCATGACCGCGCTCGCGCGCCGTGCCAGCACATCGAGGATCTGCGATTGCACGGTCTTCGGGCACACGCCGAGGACGCCGAGCAGGCCCATCGCGAGCACCGGCTGGTAGGAGCCCTTGAGCTTTTCCATGCGCCGGCGAACTTCGAACACGCGCGTGATCGGGTGCGCGATGCCGACCGGCAGCAGCAGCGGCACCAGCCCGAAGTGGTTGCCGAGCTGGTGTTCGCGCCCGGGCGGGCGCAGGTTCACCGGCACCATCGCGCGCACCTCGACGCCGTCGACCGCGTCGCCGCAGGCCACGAGGTATTCGCGCAGCGCCCCGGCGACGCAAGCAAGCATGACGTCATTGACCGAACAGCCGAGCGCCTTGCCGACCGCCTTGATCTCGACCAGCGACATCGGGTCGCTCCAGGCGACGCGCTTGACGGTGCCCGGCTTGCCTTTGAAGCGCGTCGGCGTGTCGTTGGCCATCAGCGCGATTTCGCCGACATCGTTGGCCACCGCGGCCGACAGGCGCGCCAGATCGGCGGCCTGCTGCGGATTGTTCCAGATGTCGACCGACTTGCTGAGCAGCGAGCCGGACCACTTGACGGTGGCGGCGAAAGCCGATTCGAGCGGCGCGAGCACCGGATCCCAGAGGCTGCCCTCGCTCTTGCGCGCGCGTGCCTTCTTGCCGATCTGGGTCGCGCCGGCGCCGGACTCGATCGGTGCGTCGGCGGATTCGTCGGTGAGCGACTGCATGACGCCGATCAGCGCAATGCCGTCGGCGATGCAGTGGTGGATGCGCACGATCATCGCCGAGCCGCCGAGGTAGTTGTCGACGAGCTGGAACTGCCACAGCGGCTTGCTGGGATTGAGCGGCTGGCTGACCATCTCGGCCACCAGCTTCTGCAGTTCCGCCTTGCCGCCTTCGCCGGGCAGGGCGGTGCGCAGCACATGCGTTTCGAGTTCGAAATCGGGATCGTCTTCCCAGAACGCGCCCGATGCATCGAAGGCGACGCGGCGGTGGAAGCGCGGGTAGGGCAGCAGTCGGGCGCGCACGGTGGCGAGCAGGCGGTCGTAATCGAGGCGCCCGGCGAACACCATCACGCCGACGATCATCATCAGGTTGTTCGGGCGGTCCATGCGCAGCCAGGCCGTATCGACGCTGGACATCCGCTCGCGTGTGCTCATGCGTGCTCGCTCCGGGTGCAGGTTGTCGCGCATCATACCGCCGCCTCGCCGCCGCAGGGTTGCTTGCAGCGTCCGCGCGATTGAGGAATCATGCGACGACTTTGTGCGCGGAGGAGGACACGTGAGCGACATCGGCAAGCAGTTCGAGAAGGCGGCCAAGGACATCCTGAAACTCGACGACGGACCGGACAACAACACCAAGCTCAAGCTCTACGCGCTGTTCAAGCAGGCGTCGAGCGGCGATGTCGAGGGCAAGCGCCCCGGATTCACCGACATGGTGGGGCGTGCCAAGTACGATGCCTGGGCGGCACTGAAAGGCACGGCCAGCGACGATGCGAAGAAACAGTATGTGGATCTGGTGAACAGCCTGCTCAAGGGGTGAGCAGGCTGCGCGGGATCGACGGGGCCGGCGGGTTCAGACGGTGGGCCCGCTGCTCTTGCCGAAGTGTTCGTCGAAGAATGCGTGGATCTCGCTTTCGATGCGCCCGCGCAGCGGAAGCAGCAGGAATCCGAGGCGCACGCTGATCTCGACCTCACGCTTGGCGACCGCGAGGTGACCGGTGACGCCGGGGCGCCGGAACGCCAGCACGTCGCCGTCCCATTCGTAGTCGAGGTCGAATTCCTCGTCCAGTTTCGCGGCGATGTCCTCGGCCGCGGCGCGCGCCTTCTTGATGGTCATCTTGTGGGTTCTGCGCACCACGATATCGCTCATTGCAAGGCCTCCCGATTCGGAAACGCGATTCTAGGCCGGCGTGCGAATGCTGTCATGGCATCGCCCGCCGATCGGAATATCAGTGAATCAGGGATCGCTGAAGATGCCACACCATTTCGCGATAGACTGCGGAAAATTGATCAACAATCGCGCGCAAGTGCTTGTGTTGCGTAGCAATATTCTTGGGGTTTGTGGAATTTGGCACTGACGTGCGCATGGCGTGGCGACAGAATCCGCCGCGATAGGTGACTATGTGTCTCAGGGCACGGGCCACGCAGAAAAACAATCGAAAAACCAACCGGAGAATGGCATATGGCAACGGAGGGCATGCTGCTGGGCAAGCTGCTGCAGCTGCGCGAGCCTTGGGCGGTGCGCGAACACCGACTGGATCAGGCGCGGCAGCGGTTGGATATCTGGATCGGCGTCGAGGTCCAGCGAGGCTGGTTCGGGCGGCCCAAGGCGCGGGCCGAAGAAGGAGCGGAGCAGGTCTGGCGCCATCTCGATTCGGCCGGGTGGAAGACCTTCGTTCATGTGATCCCCCCCAAGGGTGCCGACCTTTCTTCGCATCCCTGGGCCGGATCGGCCGACCTGCCTTTCACCCGTGCGATGGCCAAGCGGATTTTCGATCTGCTCAATGAAGGTCTGGATCTGAACGGCATCTGCACGCTCTACGGCATCAAGCTCGACGAGTTGTGGCGCTTCAAGTATGCGCTCGATAGCGGCAAGACCGGCATGCAGGCCGAGAAGCAGGCGGCGTCGGGCAAGCCGGTGGTCGAGGCTTCGCCGGTTACCGCGACCGCGTCGGCGGCCGCTTCGCCTGCAGGCGAAGCCGAGGTGCCGGACGTTAGCGACCCGGTGTGGTTGCAACTTGCCTCCGGCACCATCGAGCCGGATATCCGGGTGCTGAGCCTCAAGCTGTTGCTGACCCGCATTCGCTCCCAGATGGAAATCATCCAGGACGACGAAGTGCGCATGCTGAAGCTGCGCGAACTGCATCGCTACTTCGTCAAGAACGCGCGCATGCTCAGTCATGAACTAGCTCAGATTCGCGGGGTGTGACATGGGCGCAGTGATGAACGGTACGAGGCCGATTACGGCCGGACGCCTGATCAGCGTCGAATCCGCCAGCGCACTGATCCGCTCGGGGCTGTTCCTGAGCATCGCCGGGGACGAAGCGCTGCTGCGCAGGTTGCCCGCCGGCCACTGGATCGGCGGAACGATTCCCTACTTCATGGGGCAGGAGGGCGGCGAGACGACGCGCGACCGCATCTTCGTCACGGAGCTGCCGGTGATCGGCGGCGCACCGAAGATCCGCTTCTACGACATCACCAACCTCGATCGCGTTTGCGTCGATGGCCCGGAGAACGGTTATTCGCTGATCGTGATTCCGGCATTTTCGGAAGCGCATTCGTTCTTCGCCCGCAATGCGCCCGGCTTCGAGGACATGTTCCTCAAGCCGCTGCTGGGCTGGATTTCAGGCATACACCTGTCCGATCTCGGAAGCGCCTCGCCGATGGTGGTCAACGGAGAGACGATGGAGTTCGACAGCGAACGCGCAGTCGTTGTGCATGTGCCCTTGCCCGAGCAGCATTTCGCGCGCATCGACATCATCAACCTGTTTTCGCAGGGCGACGGCGATCGCATCCGGTTCCCGCAGAAGGGTTTCAGCGCCACCGACTGCACCATCAACGGGATCAAGCGGAATTTTGCCGAGTACGTGAGCTCGACCAAGGCGGACACGCGGCTTCCGCTGGTGGCGGATTACAGCGGCGCGATGATCAATGTCTCGATCAAGGGCGTGGATACGTCGACTGGCGTGGTCGATTTCTACGCGCCGGTGTTCGACGACATCGAATACCGCTTCGCTGCGCCGGTGCCCGATTACGTTTCGGCGTTCAACAACCAGTTGCCCAAGAGTACGGAATCCGTGGGCTTTGCCTGCAACTGCATCCTGAACTACCTGTACTCTGAGCTCGAAGGCAAGAAGGTTCCGACCATGCTCGGCCCGATGACCTTTGGCGAAATCGCCTACCAGTTGCTGAACCAGACTCTCGTCTACCTGACGATCGAGTAGTCCCCCCACGGTGCCGGCGAGCAGTACGGCCGGCACCGTTTCTCTTTCCGGCCGCTCGTGGGCTGCCGAACCGGCGTCCCTCCAGGAAGTTGCGTCTCTGCGCGGGCAACTCACTGCCGTTTCGGTCTGCCGTGCGCGGACGCTTCATGACCGGCACGATGTATCGCCTTGAAGGTCCGCAAGGTTTCCAAAAATGCAAGAAGAATCGGCGACTCGTCGTTGCTGCGGTAAATGCAACTCAGATCGACGAGCGCCGGAGGCGACTTGACCAGCGGTCGGTAAATGACACCCGGCAGCTTCAGGTTGGTGGCTGATTCGGGGACGATGCACATGCCCAGTCCGCCGCCGACCAGGGCGACGCCGGTCACTGCATCGCCGACCTCCTGCACGACCCACGGCTGGAAGCCCTCCTCCTGGCACATCGAGAACACGCGATCGATGAAACTCGGTCGCGGTCCTGTAGGAAAGACGACCAGCGGCTGGTCCGCAAGCGAGGCGAAAGGGATCTGGGTTTCGCGCGACAACGGGTGGTGGCGGTTGATGGCGAGAAACAGCGGTTCCGTCATGACGAGTTCGGTCGTGATGTCGGGTGCTTGTTCCAGGATGCGATTGAAGCCAACGGTGATGCGTCGCTGGCGTAGCGCCTCGAGCTGCTCCGTCTTGTCCATGTTGTGCAACACCACGCGGACATCGGGATGCAACTGCCGGAATGACAGGATCAGCTTCGGGATGAAGTCGAGAATCGCCGATCCGAAGATCGCGATGTCGAGCCGCCCGAGCTGGCCTTGGGCCGCGCGCTTGACGCGTTCGGACGTCTGTTCAAACAGCGCGAGGAGGTTCCTCGCTTCGGCCAGGAGCAGGCTCCCAGCATCGGTCAGGGTAACGCCGCGTGGCGTCCGATCGAAAAGCCGCACCCCCATTTCTTCTTCTAGCTGCTGAATCTGGCGAGTCAACGGCGGCTGGGAAATGTGCAGGCGGATCGCGGCACGCCCGATGTTCTCTGCTTCTGCAACCGCAACAAAGTATCTGAGCTGGCGAAAATCCATGGCAAAACATACCGGTCAGGTATGGAAGGAGCCTTGAAATGGTATTAGACAGTATTAAAACGGGCAAGTAATTTTCGATCGGGCCGCAGTCTCATGGATGCGGGAGCACATCAATAAGAGCAAGGGGACATCGATGGCAATGACTGGCGTATTGCGTCCGGGGCACGCGCAGGTTCGTGTGCTGGATCTGCAGGAGAGCGTGAAGTTCTACGGCGACGTGCTTGGCTTGGTGGAGACCGGTCGCGACAAACAGGGTCGCGTGTATTTCAAATGCTGGGACGAGCGCGACCACAACAGTTACGTGATCCGCCAGGCGGATACGGCCGGGATGGATCACTTCGCCTTCAAGGTGCTCGACAAGGCCACGCTCGAGAAACTCGATTCCGACCTGCGTGCCTACGGTGTGGCGACGGAGCGCGTTCCCGCAGGCGAGATGCTCGAAACTGGCGAACGGGTACGGTTCCAGATTCCGTCGGGCCACCTGATCGAGTTGTATGCCGAAAAGACCCACATCGGCAACGGCCTGCCGGAGGTCAACCCGGGACCGTGGAGCGCCGACGCCGAGCACGGCATCGCACCGGTGCGGCTCGACCATGCCTTGCTGTACGGCCCGAACATCGAAGGCAACCGCAAGCTGTTCACCGAGGTGCTGGGCTTCTATCTCGTGGAAACCGTTCTGACCCCCGACAGCAAGGGCAATGCAGCGATCTGGTTGTCGTGCTCGCACAAGGTCCATGACATCGCCTTCGCCGAGTATCCCGAGCCGGGCAAGCTGCACCACTGTAGCTTCCTGCTCGAAAGCTGGGAAAAGGTGCAGCGTGCCGGCGACATCATGTCGATGAACAAGGTGGCTGTCGATATCGGCCCGACCCGCCATGGCGTGACGCGCGGCAGCACGATCTACGCCTGGGATCCGTCAGGGAACCGCTTCGAAACCTTCATGGGCGGGTACCAGCCTTATCCCGATTACAAGCCGCTGACCTGGACCTTCGACAACTTCGGACAGGGACTCGACTATCCGCAGCGCAAGCTGCACGAAACCTTCCTGACCGTGGTGACCTGAGGTTGCCGCGATCCAACCGGGGCATTGAATGAAGCAGATCCTGAATTTCATCGACGGCGAGTTCGTCGCCGGTTCGCATGGACGTGCGTTCGACAAGCGCTCGCCGGTGACCAACGAAGTCATCGCGAGCGTCGCGGAAGCCAGCAAGGCCGACGTGGACCGTGCGGTGGCAGCCGGCAAGGCTGCGCTGCGGGGGCCCTGGGGTCGCATGACGACGGCGGAGCGTGTCGACATGCTGCACGCGATTGCCGATGGCATCACGCGGCGCTTCGACGATTTCGTCGCAACCGAACTGTCCGATACGGGCATGCCGGTGAGCCTTGCGCGCCACGCTTTCGTGCCGCGCGGAGCGGCCAATTTCAAGATCTTTGCGGACATCGTCAAGAACGTGCCGAGCGAGTTCTTCGAGATGGCGACACCGGACGGACGCGGGGCGATCAACTACGCGATTCGTCGTCCGGTGGGCGTGGTCGGTGTCATCTGCCCGTGGAACGCGCCCTTGCTGTTGATGACATGGAAAGTCGGTCCGGCCCTCGCATGCGGCAACACCGTCGTCGTCAAGCCCTCCGAGGAGACGCCCCAGAGCGCAGCACTGCTCGGTGAGGTGATGAACGAAGTCGGCCTCCCGAAGGGCGTGTACAACGTTGTGCATGGATTCGGCCCCGATTCCACGGGCGAATTCGTTACCTCGCATCCCGATGTCGACGCGATCACGTTTACCGGCGAGACGCGCACTGGCGCCGCCATCATGAAGACAGCCGCGGTCGGCGCGCGGCCCGTGTCGCTCGAGATGGGCGGCAAGAATCCGGCAATCGTCTTCGCCGACTGCGATCTCGATGTCGCGATCGAAAATGTCATGCGATCTGCGTTTGCCAACACCGGCCAGGTCTGCCTTGGCACCGAACGCGTCTATGTGGAGCGGCCGCTGTTCGAGCGCTTCGTCGAGGCGCTCAAGCGGGGCGCCGAAGCGCTCAGGCTCGACCGGCCGGAATTGTCCGGTACCGGCATGGGGCCGCTGATCTCGCAGGAGCATCGCGGCAAGGTGCTTTCCTATTACCGCAAGGCGGTTGAAGAAGGCGCAAACGTGGTGACGGGCGGCGGCGTGCCGGACATGCCGGCGGAATTGAAGGAGGGCGCATGGGTGCAGCCGACGATCTGGACGGGCCTGCCGGAAACCGCGTCGGTCGTTCGGGAGGAGATCTTCGGACCCTGCTGCCATGTCGCCCCGTTCGACAGCGAGGATGAGGTCATCCGGCTCGCCAACGACACCCGATATGGCTTGTCTGCCTCGGTGTACACGACGAATCTCGCACGTGCGCATCGCGTGTCGGCGCAGCTCGAAGCGGGCATCGTATGGGTCAATTCGTGGTTCCTGCGCGACCTGCGCACAGCGTTCGGCGGTGCCAAGCAATCGGGCATTGGCCGGGAAGGTGGTGTGCATTCACTCGAGTTCTACACCGAACTCAAGAACGTCTGCATCAAACTCTGAGGAGAACAATTTGAAGCTCTATTACTCACCCGGGGCATGCTCGCTTTCGCCGCACATCGCGCTGCGCGAAGCGGGGATCGAGGTCGAACTGGTTCGCGTCGATCTCGCAACCAAGATCACCGAACATGGCGATGAATACCGCAAGGTCAATCCGGCCGGCTACGTCCCGTGCCTGGTTCTGGACGACGGACGTCAGTTGACAGAAGGGCCGGCGATCCTCCAGTACGTCGCCGACCGGGCTCCCGAGCGCAATCTGGCGCCGCCCGCCGGCAGCTTCGAGCGTTATCAGTTGCAGCAGTGGCTCAACTTCATCTCGACCGAGGTGCACAAGAGCTACAGCCCGCTGTTCAATCCCGCGGCCAGCGATGACTGGAAGGCGGCGGCGCGCAACAACCTCGCAGCGCGCCTTGCTCTGGTGGCCGAACGGCTGAACGGGCAGCCCTACCTGCTCGGCACCCGGTTCAGTGTGGCGGACATCTATCTGTTCGTCACGCTGAGCTGGGCAGCTTATGTCAACGTCGACCTGTCTGCATGGCCGTCGCTTGCCCGTCTGTCGGCTGACGTCGGTGCGCGTCCGGGTGTCCAGGCTGCGTTGAAGGCTGAAGGCCTGATCAAGGGCTGAGGCTCTATTGCGAGAAAGTGACGGAACGTGGACAACGAGAAAATCCTGTACTACGGCAATGAACTACATGATGCGCTGACGCGTCGCGTCATGCTCGCGCCGCTTACCGAGCGCGAGCCGGGCATCACGATCGAGGATGCCTATCGCATCCAGGAACGCATGGTGTCGCACCGGTTGGACGCGGGGGAAAGCATCATCGGCAAGAAGGTCGGCGCGACCTCCAGGGCGGTGCAGGATCTCCTCAAGGTGAATCAGCCCGACTTCGGCTTTCTCCTTTCCGGCATGGTCTATGGCGAAGGCGAGGCGATCCCGATGCAGCGCCTGATCCAGCCGTTTGCCGAAGGCGAGATCGCTTTCCTCCTAAAGCATGATCTGATTGGGCCCGGCATCACCAATGTCAATGTTCTGCGGGCGACGGAGTGCGTGATGCCCTGTTTCGAGATTGTCGATTCGCGGATCACCGACTGGAAGATTCGCATCCAGGACACCGTTGCCGACAATGCGTCGTGCGGCGTGCTGGTGCTCGGAGACCATGCGGTCGATCCACGCAAGGTCGACCTCGGCCTGACCGGCATGGTGATCGAAAAAAATGGCGAGATTGCCTGCACCGGCGCGGGGGCCGCGGCACTTGGGCATCCGGCCAACGCTGTCGCGTGGCTGGCCAACACGCTTGGCCGGCTCGGTATTCCGCTCAAGGCTGGCGAAGTCATCCTCTCGGGTTCGCTCGGCACGCTGGTGAAGATCGCTGCGGGCGACAACCTGCGTCTCTCGCTGGGTGGGATCGGGCGTTGTTCGGTGCGTTTTGTGTAGAGGATCGGATCGAGATCCCCGAGAACAGATAGGGAACCCTTATGGCATTGGCACCTGAAATCATCGCGCGATTGGCCGAGCACCTCGAGATCTGCGAGCTCGAGGCGCGCGACACGACCAAGATCACCGACGATCATCCGACCATGGACATGGAGGATGCGTATTCGGTGCAGTACGCGATTCGTGCGCGCAAGATCGCCCGTGGCGGGCGAGTCGTCGGCCTCAAGGCGGGCCTAACCTCGCGCGCCAAAATGAAGCAGATGAATGTCAGCGAGCCGTCATACGGCTTTCTGGCCGATTACTTTGCGGTTCAGGACGGTGGCGAGGTCAATTGCGCCGAACTCATTCACCCGCGCGTCGAGCCGGAGATTGCCTTTGTCACCAAGGCGGCGTTGAAGGGGCCGGGTTGCCACATTGGTGCGGTGCTGGCGGCGACGGACTTCGTGGTGCCGGCGATCGAGATCATCGACTCGCGCTACCGCGACTTCAAGTTCGATCTCAAGAGCGTGGTGGCGGACAACTGCTCGTCGAGCCGTTTCGTCGTGGGCGGTTCCGCCACGCCGATCGACGATCTTGATTTGCGTACGCTCGGCATCGTGCTGGAGAAGAATGGCGTGCCGGTCGCGATCGGTGCCGGTGCTGCAGTGCTGGGCCATCCGGCAGCGGCGATCGCCATGCTCGCCAACATGCTCGGCCGTCGTGGCGAGGAAATTCCGGCAGGCACGCTCATTCTCTCTGGCGGCATCACCGAAGCGGTGGCCGTCGAAGCGGGCGACGCAATTACGCTTCGCATCCAGTCACTGGGGACGGTTTCGGTACGGTTTGGCTGATCGATAGGAGGCGGAAATGCCGTTTGCACAGATATATCTGTTGGAAGGCCGCAGTGAAGAGCAGAAGCGGGCGGTGATCGAGAAGGTGACGGCGGCGCTGGTGGAAGCGCTGGACGCGCCGGTAGCGAATGTCCGGGTGTGGATCCATGACATGCCCAAGGAGAACTGGGGCATTGCG
>JAEUNL010000063.1 GCA_016791115.1 Rhodocyclaceae bacterium | reverse complement strand
GATCATCCTCGTGCTGCTCTACCTGATCTTCCGCAACTTCGGCGAGGCGCTGCTGGTGATGGCGGCGGTGCCCTTCGCGCTGATCGGCGGCGTGTGGCTGCTGTGGGCGCTCGGCCACAACCTGTCGATCGCCTCGGCGGTGGGCTTCATCGCGCTGGCCGGTGTGGCGGCCGAGTTCGGCGTCGTGATGCTGATCTATCTCGACAGTGCATTGCGCGAAGCGCGCGCGCGCCATGCAGCCGAAGGCAAGGCGTTCGACCGCGCCGCGCTGGTCGAGGCCATCATGCAGGGCGCGACGCAGCGCGTGCGGCCGAAATCGATGACCGTCGCGGTGATCCTCGCCGGCCTCGCGCCGATCATGATCGGCAGCGGTACCGGCTCCGAGATCATGCAGCGCATCGCCGCGCCGATGGTCGGCGGCATGGTTTCCGCGCCGCTGCTCTCGATGCTGCTGATGCCGGTGGCCTACCTGCTGATGATACGGCGGCGCATCCGCGACACCGGCGAAATGTAAAACGCGGTGGCACTGTTCGGGGCCGGTGTATTCTTTCGTCCTGTGATCTGATCCGGCATTTTCGTCAAGAGGAAACCATGCGTCCCATCGTAGCCACCTTCGTTCTCGCCATCACGCTCGCCGCCTCCAGTGCGTTTGCAGAGAGCCACAACTATTCCGATTTCTGGGGCGCCACCAACGGCGCGACGCTCAACATCGTGCAGACCGGCGAGACCGTCACGGTGACCGGTTTTCTTTACGACGTCGACCGGCTGCCGACCTGGATCAGCTTCAGCGGCTCGCTCAACGGCACCAACACGTTTACCGGCAACGTGATCCAGAACGCGGGCGATCCGCCGAGCAACAGCTGGGTCTCGAACTGGAATCCCTACTCGGTCGGCTCGGCCTCCATCACGTTCACCAGCAAGAGTCGCGGCACGCTGACGCTCACGCTCAACGGCACCACCACGACCGGCACGATACGCCGGGCCAACATCGCCAAGCTGCCCTTGGCCGGGCAGTATGTCTCGTCCGTGGTTGAAGTATTGCAAGGCTGCACCTCGCGCCAGAGCGGGCTGTATGCGGGCGTCGGCTACTTCACCGTGACGCTCAACGATGCCGGCAACGCGGCGACCGGTTCCTTCGAAGCGCTCGACGCGTCCCCCGGCTGCACGTACTATCTGCCCTTTACCCAGGCAGGTTCCACGGCGACCGGCAGTGGCACCTTTTCGTGCAACGACGGCACCAGCGGCGATGTCGAGGTCGAGAACCTGCGCGCCTACGACGACATCGTGACGATCCAGATGACGCGCACCTTCACCTCGGGCGAAACCTGCGTGGCGTCGACCTTCCTGAGCGGTTCGAAGTAACTTCCGGAGCGGCAGCCGGCTCGAGTCTTTCTGGCCCGGGCTGGAGGCCGCGTGGTTCGGCGATATGCGGCATGCCACCGTGGAGACCCGCGCCGGCATTACGCCTACACGGTGCCTGCTCTGCAAGCGCCGCTGCATGCGCCTTCCAGGCTGGCCCGTTTCGCGCAGTCGGCAGCGGCGCGGGTCCTGGCGGCTATCCGGCCGGCCCCGATTCGCGATCGTCGCAAGGATTCCGATCTGTCATAATCGGCCGGCAACGGCGCAGGGTGGCGCGTACTGCGCAGCCGCCCGTCGCTGGCGATCGCTACTCTGAGGGAGGTACGACGATGCCCGGTCAAAATCATCGTGTTCGGCACGCCGCAGTCCTGCTTGCCGCGAGTTCGATTTGCCTGACCGCGCACGCGCAGTCGTCGATTTCGGATCTCGATACCTGGGAACGCTGGTTCCTGTCCAGCGGATCGAGCGTCATCGGCGTATACGAACCGCTGGGGATCGTGTCCCGCTGGACGGGCGGCCGCGAGCGCATCGGCATTATCGAGATCGGCAGTGGGTCGGAGTCCTTGCGGGTTGCGACTGGCGTCGGGTTGTCTGGAAATGGTCGCACACTGTTCGGTACGCGCATTGCGCCGTCTATTCCGGGCGATCATTTCGAAGCATTCCTTTGGTCGGTCGAAACCGGCACTGTCGGTGTCGGTGTGTTGCCTTCGAATGAGGAGCGTCGTTTCAGTGGAACGAAAGCGGTTGATGCGTCGGCCGATGGCAGTGTGCTGGTCGGCAGCCTGCATCTGAACGTGCTGTCGCCGACAACGGGGGCAATCGAACGCGCCGTGCAGCGAGGATTTCGCTGGACCCGATCGAGCGGCCTGCAGGACATCGGCGCCATCGGAGGTGCCGACTCTCAACTGCACTATATGACCGTCGTCCGGGCAACGTCCGCTGACGGCAACTCGATTGTCGGCGATTCGCGGGACCACGCATTCCTGTGGACGACCACCGGTGGCATGCGTGATCTGGGCACGCTCGGCGGGCCGGACGCGACGTTCGGCATCCGCTCCAGTGCCACTCACATTTCGGTGGACGGGAAAGTTGTCGCGGGCGAGTCCTTCGGCGGTCCGGGGGGCCGGAATCGCCATGCGTTCCGCTGGAGTGCGCAGTCGGGCATGGTCGATCTCGGCACGCCGGATGGCCCTGATCCGGATTTCGCCGTATTCGTGTCGCCAAGCGCGATTTCGTCGAGCGGCAATGCGGTGGCCGGAAACTGGAGCGGCACGCCTTCGGGTGTTTCGGTACGCAGCTTCCGCTGGACCCAGGCCGGCGGCATGCAGGATCTCGGACGATTGGCGCCGAATTCCAGCATCATGATCTTGGGAACAAATGTCATTGCCGCAGCGATTTCGGCAAACGGCGCGGTCGTTGTCGGCACCCAGACCGATTTCCTTCTGACCGCTAGTGAGAACAGGGCGTATCGCTGGTCCAAATCGACCGGCATCCAGACCATCGAGGCGTGGACCGGGAAGTCGCTCGGCAGCGGTCTTGCCGCGAAGTCCGCCTACGCCGTCAATGGCGATGGCAGTCTGGTGCTCGGCATGCTGTCGAACGACCACACCTTCCTTGCCCGCGCGGCGGGCGTGATCGATGTCGACGCCACCGGCGCGGCGCTGGCGCGCAACGCGGCGCAGGCGCATGCGGTGTTGAACCTGCGCGAAACGCGCTTGCGCGCTGCGCTCGCGCAGGATTGCGCGGTGTTCGGCGACAGCGGCCTGTGCCTCGCGGCGGGCGGCAGCTACGCCTCGGCGAGCGACCCCGGCGCGTTCGAGGCCGGCGCCAACCTGCGCTTGGGCTGGCGCATCGCGCCGCATGTCAGAGTCGGCCTGGCGCTCGACCAGGCGTTCGCCGACGACACGCCGTCGAACATCGAACTGCATGGCGGCTGGCCGATGGTCGGCGCCTTCGCCGTGTTCGACGCGCACGACGCGCAGGGTGCCGGCCCCGCGCTGCGCGTCGCCACGGCCTGGCATCGCAGCGATGTCGCGCAGACCCGGTTGTCGGAGATCGGCACCGAAGCCGGCCGGGGCGAGTCGCGCCTGAACAGCCGCGCTGCGTTCGCCGAGGTTTCATATGCCATGGTGCCGGCGCCGAACTGGCGCGCCGAGCCGTTCGCCGGCCTGCGCTACACGCGCGTCGAGCGCAAGGCCTATACCGAGCAGACCGGCGCGGCGTTCCCGGCGAGTTACGCGGCAATCGAGCGCTCCGCGACGACCGCGCTGCTCGGCGTGCGCGGCAGCGCTGCGATCGGCCCCGCCACAGCGCTCACTGTCGGCCTGGGTGTCGAGCGCGACCTGCACGAACGTGTGGATGGCTACGACGGCGCCATCGACGTGCTCGGCCGCTTTGCGCTGCCGGCGCCGGACATCCGCAAATCGCGTCCCTTCGCCAGCGTGGGCGTGAGCCACGACATCGATGCGCGCCAGCGCATCGGCGCCGAACTCGTCGTAAACCGCCACGCGATCCAGTCCGGGCATGGCGTCGCGGCGATGATGACTTACGCGATCGGTCTGTAGCGGCCCGGCCGGCTACGACACCCACGATTGACAGGCCTGCAGTGCCCATGAACAGGGCATCTGCGGCATGGCATTCCGGAAAGGTGCGCCCCTTCTAGGCCTCCCGGGTGTGTGCCCTGGAAGCGCCTGTCCATGCGCCTTTCAGGGTGTCTCTCCGCAGATCTGTTTCGCATCGATGCCGCGCGCGACGCTGCGCCGTACGCAACGGGTAGCGCCCAGGCCGCGCTCGATGACCTGCAGCGCGCAGTCAGCATCGGCGCCGCCGCACATGAAGATGTCGACGGCAGCGAAGCCAGCCTCAGGCCAGGTGTGGATCGAGATGTGCGATTCGGCGAGCAGCACCACGCCGGTGATGCCGCCGCCATCGCCGAAGGCGTGGAAGTGCGAGAACAGCACCGTCGCGCCAGCCTGACGCGCGGCGTGCTGCAGCAGCGCCTCAAGGGCGGTTGCGTCCTGCAGGGCCGCGACCGCCACGCCGTCCAGGTCGGCCAGCAGGTGAATGCCGCTCGCGACGTGGGCAACCGTCACTTGTGGCCTCCGGAACTCCAGCTTCCCGACCCGGATGACGAACGCCAAGAGTTGCCGCTGCCGGAGCCGGTGCTGCCACTCATCATCGAACCCCAGGACATGATCGAGCACAGCAGCAGCACGCCGATGCCGTAGAACAGGAACTTCATTTGCCCGCCCCCTTGCCCGGCACTGCGGTCTTGATCGTGTCGAGCACGAAGGCCGGCACGAACAACGCGAGCAGCCCGAAGATCATGAATCCGAACGTGTCGTCCGGGTTCACCAGAAAGGGAATCGCGTTGATGCCGAACAGGAACCACATGATGCGCTTGGCCATCTGCATGTGCGTCGTACCGGCGGCGCTCTCGGCCGCCTTCGCCTTGAGCGCGGCGCCGACCGGCTTCGCCTTGCCGAACCAGGCCATCACCTCGTCCGGGTTCAGTGCGATGGCGCGCGACCAGGTGATCTCTTCCGCGTTGGCTTCCATCGACAGCTTGGCCTCGCCGTTGCGGTATTCGGTGACGCGCACCGTGTCGCCCACCGCCACGCGCCAGTTGAAGGCGCCGGCCGCGAAAATGACGCGCGCCTGGTAGTCCCAGATCTTGCTGTAGCCGCCGTCGGGCAGCGTGGCCTGGCTGCCGCCGTCCCACTGCGGCCATTCGTCGAGTACGTCGGCACGCTCCCAGCCTTCGCTGGTTTCGACCAGCCAGCGGAAGCCCTGCTTCTCGGAATACAGCAGGTACTCGGTCCAGCGCGAGTCCTCGCCTTCCTCGCCGAGTTCCTCGCGGCGCATCAGGCCGATCAGGGTCCAGGTTTCGCGGTCAATGGTTGCTTTCGCGCCGAGCTCCAGCGTGGTCTTGACCGCCGCCACGCGTTCGCCAGCAGCGATGACCTCGGCGACCGCACCACTGGTGTCGATCTGCGCGCTGCAACTCGGGCAAACGAGATGCGTGGTGGCGCCGGGTGAATAGCTGGCCGTCGCGCCGCAGGACGGGCAGTTCAGCGAGCCGACCTTGCCCTTGAAGCGTCCGGCCGTGTCGCGAATCTCGTCCGGCGCGCGCAGCAACTGGCACTTCAGCTCGTCGAGCCGCACCGCCTTGCCGCGATAGATTTTCGGCGGATCGCCATCGGCATAGTCGAGCGTGAGGAACTGGCTGCCGCGACGGAAATCGGCGACGCGCGTTTCCCACCCGGCGCCGACCTGGAACGGCAGCTCGCCCTGGCCGGCGACGCATTTCGCGCTACGCACGTCGGAGGCGACGTATACCGCGTCACCCAGATGCACGCGGGTGCCCGCGCGCAGGCCGTCGAACTTCGGCGGGTTGGCGATGGACGGCGCCTCGGCGGTGACCGCATACTGGCCCGACGCGTCGGAGAGCCAGGCCGGACGGCCTTCATCCGACAAGACGTACCACTCGTTCCAGAAACCGGCCGGATAACGCAACTGGATGCGCCCGATCACCGTGAAGCCGTGCTGATTGAAAGTGCCCGAGACGCCGATGCGGATCGGCGAATAGTCCTCGAGCACCTCGGCCATCTTGCCGAGGTCGCGCACCGAATCGGCATCTTTGAGCACTGTCGTGCGACAGAACTCGCATACGGCCATTACCGATGCCGCAGAGCGGAACGTCACCGGGGCGCCGCAGCCGGGGCAGGCGACCTGATACATAAGTGCGTCAGAAAACGCGGCGCTGGCGCGCCGCGGGTTGCGAAAACGTCATCGGGGAGTCTCGGCGCTTGTGAAGAAATCGTGGCGAGCGGTTCGAGTTCGTTCCGGGAAGCGCAGCCGTACACGTAGTACGGCGAGCATCACAGGGGCGAAATCGGACCGCGCAGCAGGTTTATTCACAAGCGCTCAACCGATCAGCTTCTTCAGCACCTCGGTTTTGGCGGTGTCATAGTCGGCCTGTGTGATCAGGCCCTTGTCGAGCATGGTCTTGAGCTTCTCCAGCCGTGCTTCCGGTGCGTCGGCCGCGGGCGCGGCAGCGGCTGCCGCAACCGGGGCAACCGCCGCACCGGCACCGGTCTGCATCGCCTGCGCCATACCCTGCGCCATGGTTTGGCCGAACACCATGCCGGCCGACAGACCCGCACCGACGCCGGCCAGCCCGCCTTCGTTCTGCGCCGCGAGCGGAATCGAGTTCGCGACCTGGAACTGGGTGTACTTGCCGAGGTCGCCCGCCATGCCCATCGCGATGCGCTTGTCGAGCGCGGCCTGCAGTTCCTCGGGCAACGAAATGCTGGAGACGTTGAATTCGTCGAGGCCCAGGCCGTAGCGTTCGAGTGCCACCGTGAAATCGGCCTTGATCTTCGAGGCCATCAGCGCCTGATTGGCCGCCATGTCGAGGAACGGCACGCCCGAGGTGCCGAGTGAACTAGCCATGGTCGCCATGATGATGCCGCGCAGTTGCTCCTCGACATCGTCGCGCGTGTAGAGTTCGCGCGTGCCGGAAAGCTCGGTGTAGAACTTCTTCGCATCGGTCACGCGATACGAATACATGCCGAAGGCGCGCAGGCGCACCATGCCGAAATCGGTGTCGCGGATGGTGATGGCTTGCGGCGTGCCCCACTTGCGGCCGGTCTGGATGCGCGTGCTGAAGAAGTAGACATCCGACTTGAAGGGCGACTCGAACAGCTTGTCCCAGTTCTTCAGGTAGGTGAGCACCGGCAGCGTTTGTGTCGTCAGCTTGTACATGCCGGGGCCGAACACGTCGGCCACCTTGCCTTCGTTGACGAACACCGCCACCTGCGACTCGCGCACCGTGAGGCTGCCGCCGTACTGGATTTCGTTGTCTTCCATCGGGTAGCGCCACGCGAGCACACCCTCGGTATCCTCGGTCCATTCGAGGATGTCGATAAACTGCTTCTTGATGAACGATGAGAGACTCATGCGATGCCTCCGTCAGAAAAAGACGCCACTCAGGAAAGACAGGCCGCGTTGATCACGCCGGCCGACAACGAAATCGCACCCAGCAGGCCGCCCATGGCAATATTGCCGGCCTCGATCTGCTCCTTGGCACCGGGCAGCAGGCGCGCGAACACCGCATAGGCAGAAAGCTGCACCACCATCGCGCCGGCCGACCAGGCGACGAAGCCGAGCAGGGCGCTGTTGTGCAGGATGCCCGAGGCGATGGTGAGCGTGAAGCCGATCAGTGCGCCCGACAGCGACAAGGCTGCTGCCGCGTTGCCGGCGCGCACCAGCGCGACTTCGTCCATCGGCGTTGTGCGTGTATAGACGACGAAGAACGCGCCGAGCAGAAAGACGCCCGACAGCAGGTAGATCACATAATTAGCGATGTACGTCAGCATGGCGCGCTCCGGGAATTGAAACCACGTTCATGATCGACCGCATCCTCATCCTCTCCGTCTTCGTCGTTGCCTCCTGCGGGCTCGCCTACGAGCTGATCGCCGGTGCGCTGTCGAGCTATCTGCTCGGCGATTCGGTGCTGCAGTTCTCGTCCATCATCGGCTGCTACCTGTTCGCCATGGGTGTTGGCTCGCATCTTTCGAAATACGTGCGCGACGGGGACGTGCTCGCGCGCTTCGTCGACATCGAACTGCTGGTCGGGCTGCTCGGCGGCGTTTCGGCCACCGTGCTGTTCCTCACCTTCTCCTGGCTCGCCGCGCCGTTTCGCGTCACGCTCTACGCGCTGGTGTTCGTGATCGGCGTGCTGGTCGGCATGGAGATCCCGCTCGTCATGCGCGCGCTCCACGCGCGGTCCGCGAAGTTTAGCGATTTGGTGGCAAAGGTGTTGACCTTCGATTACCTCGGTGCGCTGGCGGTATCGCTGCTGTTTCCGCTCGTCCTCGCCCCGCGCCTCGGCCTGGCGCGCACCGGCCTGCTGTTCGGCATGCTCAACGTGGCGGTCGGCCTGTGGACGGTGTGGGTGTTCCGCGGCAAGCTGGCGCGCCCGGCGGCGCAGGTGCTGCGCGGTGCGGTGGTGTTCGTGCTGCTCGGCGCGGGTTTCCTCGCCTCGGACCGGCTCGTCGCCTGGGCCGAGAAGGGCCTGTTCGGCGACGAGATCATCCACGCGCTGACCACGCCCTACCAGCGCCTCGTCATCACGCGCTGGCAGGACGACACGCGGCTCTACATCAACGGCAACCTGCAGTTCTCCTCGCGCGACGAGCACCGCTACCACGAGGCGCTGGTGCACCCGGCGCTCGAGTCGGCACCCTGGGCGCAGCGCGTGCTGATCCTCGGCGGCGGCGACGGCCTCGCGCTGCGCGAGGTGCTGCGCTACCCGAACGTCAAGGCGGTGACGCTGGTCGACCTCGATGCGGAAATGACCAGGCTGTTCTCGACCGCGCCCTCGCTGGTGCAGCTCAACAAGGCGGCCTTTGCCGACCCGCGCGTCACCGTGGTCAATCAGGATGCCGCGCAATGGATCGAGCACGGCGACGGCATGTTCGACCTTGCGATCGCCGACTTTCCCGACCCGTCCAGCTTCGCGCTCGGCAAGCTCTATTCGGTGCCGTTCTATCGCCTGCTGGCCAAGCATGTGGCGGCGAACGGCTACATCGTCGTGCAATCCACCTCGCCTTACTACGCGCCCCAAGCCTACTGGTCGATCGTCAGGACGCTCGAGGAAGCCGGGCTGCACACCTGGCCCTACCACGCCTACGTGCCCTCGTTCGGCGAATGGGGTTTCGTGCTCGCCTCGGCGCAGGGCCGCTTCGCGCCGCCGACCGCGTATCGGCTGCCGATGCGCTTTCTCGACGCGGAGGTGACGCGCGGCATGTTCATCTTCGCGCCCGACATGCCGAAACCGGCCGTCGAAGCCAACCGCCTCAACAACCAGTCGCTCGTGCACTACTTCGAGGAGGACTGGCACCGCGTGATCCGCTGAATGAAACGACTCCCTCGCTCACTGTGTTCGCGAAGGGCCGGCTTTGCACAGCCGGCCCGTGTCGCGGGCGTGCAGCAGTGCTGCAGGAATTCCCCGCGCCACCCCCCCGAGGGGGGCTCAGTACGCTCGGGGCGGCCCGGCGCGAGATGAAACGACCCCCACGCTCACTGCGTTCGCGCCCCCCCGAGGGGGGCTCAGTCCGCTTGGGGCGGCCCGGCGCGGACTGAGATGGACCGTCGCACCTTCCTGCTCGCGGCCGGCGCGGCCGGTGCAACTGCTGCCAGTGCCGGCGCCTTCTGGCACTGGCTCGAAATCCCCGCTACCGTGCAGGCGCCGGGGCGCGATCTCGGGCACCTGCTGCGCAACCGGCGCGACCTGCCGCCGCCGCGCGCGCAATTCGAGGCCGATGTCGTGATCCTCGGTTCGGGTGCCGCCGGCCTCGCCGCTGCGTGGCGGCTGGCGCGAGAGGGGCACCGCAATTTCATCCTCGTCGGCGGGCCGGAGCCGCACGGCAACCTCGCCGCCGGCGCGGCGGGCGAGCTGCGCTACCCGACCGGCGCGCACTACCTGCCGCTGCCGTCGCGCGAATCGACGCACGTGCGCGACATGCTGTCCGACTTCGGCGTGATCCTCGACGGCGCGCAGACCGATCGCCCCTATTACGACGAGCGCTACGTGGTGCACGCGCCCGAATCGCGCGTGCTGTTCGACGGCGTCTGGCACGACGGGCTGATTCCCACCGACACCCTGCCGTATGCGGAACGTGAAGAACAGCGGCGCTTCTTCGCGCTGATCGACATACTCGCGGCCGCGCGCGGCCGCGACGGGCGCCGTGCGTTCGCCGTGCCGCTCGACGCGGCGACCCGCGACCCGACGTGGCGCGCGCTCGACGGCGCATCGTTCGCCGCGTGGCTCGATCGCGAGGGCTATCGCGGGCGGGTGCTGCGCGCCTACCTCGACTACGCCTGCCGCGACGACTACGGGCGCGGCTGCGACGAGGTCTCGGCCTACGCCGGCCTGCACTACTTCGCCAGCCGCGTCGGCGAGGCGGCGAACGCCGAGCGTGGCGCCGTGCTCACCTGGCCCGAAGGGCTGGGCGCGCTCGCGCAGCGCCTGCACGCCGCCTGCGGTTTCGCCTCGCCGGCATCGACGGCCACGCCCAAACCCTGGTGGCTGGACGGCATGGCCGTCTCGCTGCGCCGCGAGGCGGCGGGCGTCGAGGTGCTGTGCGTCGCGCCGGGTACAGGCGGCCTCGAAACCCGCCGCATCCGCGCGCGGCGCGCCATCTGCGCGATGCCGCTGCACGTTGCCGCCCATGTCCTGGACGGGCTGCACGACTTCGGTTTCGACGTGCGCGAACACATGCCGGCGCACGCACCGTGGCTGGTCGCCAACTTTGTGCTCGCCGGCTTTCCCGCCGAATTGCCCGGCGCCGCGCTCGCGTGGGACAACATCGTTCATGGCAGCGCCAACCTCGGCTACGTGGTCTCGACGCACCAGGACCTGCGCGCCGGCCCGCCGCCGCGTACCGTGTTCACGTCCTACTGCGCCCTGGCCGACCTGTCGCCGCCGGCTGCGCGAAAGTGGATGGAAAACGCCCCGCCCGGCGAACTGCTGGAACGCGCCAGCGCCGACCTGCGCACCGCCTACGGCTGGAAACTCGGCGCCGTGTGCGAGGGCGCATCGATCACGCTGCGCGCCCATGCCATGGCGGTACCGTCGCCCGGCTACCTCGCCAACCCCGGCCTGCGCGCCCTGCGCGAGGCCGACGGCCCGCTGCAGTTCGCACACGCCGACCTCTCGGGCTACTCGGTGTTCGAAGAAGCCGCGTGGTGGGGCGAGTGTTGCGCCCGGCGCGTGCTGTCCGCGTGACGCGGGCAGGAAGCCGGGCGCGACCACCGGCGCAGCACGCCGACCGCGTGCGCGTCATGTGACTGCATCGAGGCAACGGCATCCCCCTGCATACCGCGCCACGACCCGCATGGACTGGCGCTCCCCGGCCTGCCATCGCCACCCGCGCCATTCCATGAGGCACGCAGGGCAGGCAGGCTGGAGACGTCCAGTCCGAGCGCTTTCCGGCGGTGCAGCCATAAACGCCTGAACGGCCAGCGCCTCAACGCGGCGTCGTGCGATGCCGCGGCTGCTCGCGGTGCGTCGATGGGTAGGAAAGGGCCGCGCGCTGCCGCGCGATCGGCGAGAAATAGGCCCGGGAGCATGCCGCGCCGGTTGCCGCCCATCCGGCAAAACGCTAAAATTCGTGGTGTTTTCAAGATCTTCCGGTCGGGCGTGCCCGACTGCCTCACGTCTTACGGTTCTCGCCAATGTCCCACCCGAATGTACCTGCAACCCCGGCGGCCGCTGCCGATCCGGCCCTGCTCGACGAGCTGGCCGGGCTGATCGTTTCCGCACTCAACCTCGAGATTCAGCCGAACGAGATCGGGCCGGACGATCCGCTCTACGGCGAGGGACTCGGCCTCGATTCGATCGACATTCTCGAAGTGGCGCTCGCGGTGTCGAAGCGCTTCGGCGTGCAGTTGCGCGCCGACAACGAGAACAACGTTGCCATCTTCCGTTCGCTGCGCAGCCTCGCCGAGTTCATCGCGGCCAACCGCAGCGCCTGAGCCGATGACGCACGGCACCGGCGGACGGCTGCGCATCGCGGTGCTGGTGTTGCTGGGCGCGGCCTATGCGCTGGCCGCGCACTGGTTCACCTCGCGCCCGGGCCTGGCGGAATATGGCGCCATCCTTTCGGTGGCGCCCTGGCTTGCCGTCGGCGCAGCACTCGCCTGGCAGTCGAGCCATCGCCTGCTCGCGGTGCTGGCGTCGGCTGCGGCGCTCGTGGCGCTGTACCTCGCGCGGGGCGTGCTGGTGGAGAACTTCGTCTGGGTCTATTTCGTTCAGCATGCCGGCACCTTTCTCGCGCTGGCGGTCGCCTTCGGCCGCACCCTGGCCGTTTCGCGCGAGCCGTTATGCACGCGCCTCGCGCGCGTGGTCCATGGGGGGATGAGCGACGAGCTGGCGCGCTACACGCGGCAGGTGACCGTGGCCTGGACGATCTTCTTCGTCGCGATGTGCGTGGTGTCCACCGCGTTGTTCGTGTTCGCGCCGATCGCGGCCTGGTCGCTGTTCGCCAACCTGCTGACGCCGGCGCTGGTTGCGGCGATGTTCGGCGTCGAATACCTGATTCGCCTGCGCGTGCTGCCGCGGCTGGAACACCGCGGCCTGATCGAATCGGTGCGCGTGTTCTGGTCTGCGCCGCCGACGGACGCCGCACCGGGCGAGTCGCGCTGAGCCGGTCCGGTCGATCGGCGAACGGTTCCGACAGCGCAATCCGATGACCCGCCTTCCGCTCATTGCACACACGGCGCCCGGCGCGACTTTCGCCTGGCGCGATGGCGAAGCGCTCGATGCGGCGCGCTACCTGGCCGACGTGTCCCGATTGGCCGACGCGCTGCCCGCGCGGCAGCATCTGCTCAACGTCTGTGCCGACCGGTACCGCTTCGCGGTCGGCCTGGGTGCCGCGCTGGTGCGCGGGCAGGTCACCCTGATGCCGCCGAACCACACGCCGGCCACGGTCGCGCAGCTGCTCGACTACGCGCCCGACGCGTACTGCCTCCACGACGGCGACGACCACGGCATCGCGATGCCCGGGCTGGCCGTGCCGGCTTCGCGGCCGGAGGCGGATTGCGCGTGGTCGGTGCCGCAGATCGAGGCGACGCAGGTGTGTGCGGTCGTGTTCACGTCGGGTTCGACCGGGCGCCCGGAACCGCACGTCAAGCGCTGGGGGCCGCTGGTGACCGACGTCACCGGCGAAGCGCAGCGCCTCGGCCTGACCGATGACCCGCAGCGCACGCTGGTGGCCACCGTGCCGCCGCAGCACATGTACGGTTTCGAGTCGTCGCTGCTGGTGGCGATGCACAGCGGCGCCGCGTTCGATGCCAGCCGGCCGTTCTTTGCCGCCGACATCTGTGCCGCACTCGACCGCATCGCGGGCCGGCGCGTGCTGGTGACCACGCCGTTCCATCTGCGCGCCCTGCTTGCCGAAAGCGGGGCGCTGCCGGCGCTCGCCATGATCGTCTGTGCGACGGCGCCGTTGTCGCCGCAACTGGCACGCGAGGCGGAGCGGCGCAGCGGCGCGCCGCTGCTGGAGATCTACGGCTGCACGGAAAGCGGGCAGCTCGCGTCGAGAAGGCCGGTGCTGTCGAACGAATGGGAACCGTGGCCGGGCGTTCGCGTCGAGACGCGCGATGGCCGCGCCTGGGCTTCGGGCGGTCACGTCGAACAGCCGACGCCATTGGCCGACGTGATCGAGGTGCAGGCGGACGGGCGGTTTTCCCTGCTCGGCCGCTCGGCGGACATGGTGAACATCGCCGGCAAGCGAACCTCGCTTGCCTACCTGTCGCACGAGCTGAACTCGATTGCGGGTGTCGAGGACGGTGTTTTCCTGATGCCGGACGAGGCGTCGGAGGATGGCATCGCGCGGCTGGCCGCTGTGGTCGTCGCGCCCGGGCTGTCGCGTTCGGCCTTGCTCGATGCACTGCGCGGGCGCATCGACGCGGTATTCCTGCCGCGTCCGCTGGTGTTCGTCGACGCGCTGCCGCGTGCCGCCACCGGCAAGCTGCCGCGCGAGGCGCTGCTGTCGTTGCTGACGCCCCGCCGTCCGCAAGGCGAAACGGGAGACCGGTCGTGAGCGAGGCCGAAGTCGTGTTCGCCGCGGATCATCCGGTGTTCGCAGGGCATTTTCCGGGGCATCCGATCGTGCCGGGTGCCTTGTTGCTGGCGGAAGGCTTGCAGGCCCTGTCGCGTGCGGGCGCGCTCTGCGGACCCTGCACGGTGTCGAACGCCAAGTTCCTCAGCCCGGTCAAGCCCGGCGAGCGCGTGCTCATGCGCTGGCAGGACACGCCGGGCGAGTCGCTGCAGATCGTGATGACGGTCGGCGATCGCCGGGTCGCCAGTGCCTCGGTACTGCGGCGCCCGCCTGCGGCGGGAATGCCATCGTGATTCCCTGGCGCCGCGCCGCCGCGGCAGGCCGCGCTTGCGTGCAGGTGCCGGCATGACGGCACCCCCCTCGCAACCGGCCGCGGAACCGGTTTCGCATCACCGCGCGGAATGGTTGCGCCATGCCGAGCGCAGCAACATGTTCTGGCTGCGCGTGATGACATGGATCTCGCTGCGCCTTGGTCGTTCGATCGGCCGGCTCGTGCTGCACCTGATCGCCCTTTACTTTCTGGTGTTCGGCCCGCGGGCGAGGCGTGCGTCGAAAGCCTACCTGGCACGCGTGCTGGCGCAGCGGCCGACCTGGCGGCACTGCTATCGGCACTTCTTTTCCTTCGCCTCGACGATCCACGACCGCGTCTATCTGATCAACGACCGGCACGACCTGTTCGATGTCACGGTGGTCGGGGAGGACGTGATGCGGGACGCCTTGCGCGACGGGCGCGGTGTGCTGCTGCTCGGTGCGCACATGGGCAGTTTCGAAGTGCTGCGCGCCGTTGGCCGCCGCCATGGCGGCACGCGCGTTGCCATGGTCATGTACGAGGAGAACGCGCGCAAGATCAACGACGCGCTTGCTGCGATCAACCCGGCGGCGCAGGCTGATATCATTCCGCTCGGCCGGGTCGACTCCATGCTGGCCGTGCGTGACCGGCTGGCCGAGGGCGCGATGGTCGGCATGCTCGGCGACCGCACGCCGGGAGACGAGCCGACGAGGCCGGTTGCGTTTCTCGGCGACGTCGCGCGATTTCCCACGGGACCGATCCGCATGGCGGCGATGCTGCGCCGACCTGTCTTGTTCATGACTGGCCTGTATCTCGGCGGCAATCGTTACGAAGTGCATTTCGAGCGACTCGCCGATTTCTCGACGGTCACAGCGGAAGGGCGCGGCAAGCGGATCGACGATGCGCTGGGTGCATATGTCGCGCGCCTCGAGCATCACTGCCGGCGGGCGCCGTACAACTGGTTCAACTTCCACGATTTCTGGTCGGGCAGTGGTTCATCGGATGACAACAAGACTGGCTGACGCGCTGGCAGCGCTCCTGATCCTCCTCGCTTCCTGCGGCGCACCGTTTGCGCATGCGGCGGAAGAATGGGATGTCACCCGCCTGATGGAAACGCTGTCGCGTACCCGCGCGAGCGAGGCGCGCTTCGTCGAACGCAAGTTCATCGCCCTGCTCGACCAGCCCGTGGAATCGTCGGGCGAGCTTTCCTATGTTGCGCCCGACCGCCTCGAAAAGCGCACGCTGAAGCCGAAGGCGGAGTCGATGATTCTCGACGGCAACATGCTGACGCTGGAGCGCGGCGGGCGCAAGCGCAGCCTGCCGCTGAGCGATTATCCCGAGGTCGGTGCGTTCGTCGAGAGCATCCGCGGCACGTTGTCGGGCGACTACTCGGCCTTGCAGCGCAGTTACGGCATTGTGCTGGACGGCAACGCTGCGCGCTGGACGCTCACGCTGACGCCGAACGCCCCGCGCATGGCGCAGATCGTGCAGAAAATCCGCATCGCCGGCAGTCAGGGCGAAGTGACCTCGATCGAGATCTTCCAGGCCGACGGCGATCGCTCGCAGATGAGCATCGAGCGAACCGGCCGGGCGGAGAAGGCTCCGGCGTCGTGAAGGGCAGCAGTCGGGTTGCGCTGACGATATGGATCGCGGCCATCGCCGCGTGCCTGTGGATCGTCGCGAATGCGCGCTATACCGCCGACCTATCCGCTTTCCTGCCGAAGACGCCGTCACGCGAGCAGCAGGTGCTGGTCAACCAGTTGCGTGACGGCGCGGTGTCGCGGCTGATCCTGATCGGTCTCGAAGGTGCCGACATGCCGGCACGCACGGCGTTGTCGCGTGCGCTGGCGGCCCGGCTGCGCGGTGACGAGCAGTTCGCCATGGTGGCCAACGGCGAGCCGGTCGGACTCGACCGCGAACGCGACATCCTGCTCAAGCACCGCTATCTGCTGAGCCCGTCCGTCACGCCGGAGCGATTCACGGAAGCGGGATTGCGCGACGCGATCGGCGAGACGCTCGATTTGCTGTCCTCCTCGGCCGGACTGCTCGCCAAGGCGCTGGTGCCGCGCGACCCGACCGGCGAACTGACGCAGCTCCTGATGGGCGAATTCGGCGGCGGCACGCGCGGCGAGTCGGAGAACGGCGTTTGGGTTTCGCGCGACCGGCAACGTGCCCTGATGCTGGTGCATACGCGCGCGACGGGGGCCGATACCGATGCGCAGGCCGCCGCGATCGCCACGGTTCGAAGCGCCTTCGAGGACGAAGTGCGTCGCAGCGGCATCCAGGGCGTGCAATTGCTGATGACCGGGCCGGGCGTCTTCGCTGTCGAGGCGCGCGCCACCATCCAGGCCGAGGTCAAACGGCTTGCCGTGCTGAGCACGGTGCTGATCGCAACACTGCTGCTGATCGTCTATCGCTCGCTCAGCGGCCTCATGCTCGGCCTGCTGCCGGTGGCATGCGGCGCACTGGCTGCCGTGACCGCGGTCGCCCTCGGGCATGAGGTCGTTCATGGCGTTACGCTTGGCTTCGGCACCACCCTGATCGGCGAGGCGGTGGATTATTCGATCTATCTGTTCGTGCAGTCGGAGCGCGGCCGTGATGCCGACTGGATCAGCGAGTTCTGGCCCACGATCCGGCTCGGCGTGCTGACTTCCGTCTGCGGATTTGCCGCGCTGATGTTCTCGGGATTTCCGGGTCTCGCGCAACTCGGTCTCTATTCGATCTGTGGCTTGGTCGCTGCCGCCGCCGTCACGCGATTCGTGTTGCCGGTGTTGCTGCCCGACAGCCTGCGCATTCGCGACCTGACGCCGCTGGGTCTGCGGCTTGCCGCTGCCGTCCGGCGGGCGGGCAGGATCAAGCCGCTGGTGTACCTGCTGGTCGTTGTCGCCGCAAGTGTCATCGTGTCCAAGCGCGATGTCATCTGGAATCGCGAACTGGGTGCCCTGAGTCCGGTGCCGCAAGCCGCGCAGGATCTGGACGGACGCCTGCGTGCCGACATCGGCGCACCGGATACGCGCAACATGATCGTCGTCCTGGCGTCCACCGAGGAAGGTGCGCTCGTCGGTGCGGAACGGGTTGGCCTGCGGCTGAAGGCGCTGATGGACAAAGGGGTGATCGCCGGTTTCGAAACGCCGTCGCGCTATCTGCCGAGCCGGGCGACCCAGCAGATGCGCCGGGACAGCCTGCCGGACGCGCGCGAACTGGCGGATCGCCTCGAGCGTGCCACCGACGGCCTTCCCCTGCGGGCCGACAAGCTCGCGCCGTTCCTCGCCGATGTCGAAACCGCGCGCGCCGGGCCGCTGCTTTCGCGCGACGATCTCGTGCGCACGTCGTTCGGCCTGGCGGTCGATTCCATGCTGGTTCGCAGCGAGAACGCATGGAGTGCCCTGATACCCCTGCAGGCGCCGGATTCGGGACCGTCCGCATTTGTCGTCGATGCAGATCGGGTCAGGCAGGCAATTGCCGGAACGGATGCAACTTTCGTCGACCTCAAGGTCGAGTCCGATCGCCTCTATGGCAGCTACCTGGGTGAAGCAATCCTGCAGTCGGCTGCCGGTGTGGCGGCGATACTTCTCCTGTTGTCTTTCTCCCTGCGTTCCGCCGCGCGCGTGCTGCGGGTCGCCTTGCCGCTCGTGGCGGCGGTGCTCGTGGTCGTCGCGGGTCTTGCCCTCGCCGGCGTCAAGCTGCACATCATGCATCTGGTCGGCCTTCTGCTGATCGTCGCTGTCGGTTCGAACTACGCATTGTTCTTCGACAACGTCGACCGGCGGCAGGGCCTCGCGCCACGCATGCTCGCATCCCTGCTCCTGGCGAACATCACGACGGTGATCGGTTTCGGCCTGCTTGCCTTCTCCAGCGTGCCGGTGCTCAATGCGATCGGCGCCAGCGTCGGACCGGGCGCGGTGCTGGCGTTGATCTTTTCGGCCGTGCTCGCATCGCCCGGGCGTGCTGCCATCCGGTGACGTCTGCAATGTCCGGCGTGAATCGTGATCCACTTCGTGCGCCCGGCTCGTCGCGGGCGTCACTGCCCGCGAGCCGGTGACTGCCATGCGCATGCACCATGATGCTTGCGACAGCGCAGTATCCGCGGGGCAGCTGCTGATCTTGCTGCCAGGCGCCTACGGAACGCCGGAAGATTTCGTCGAGCAGGGCTTTGTCGCCGCGGCGCGGCGCCGTGGTGTGCGGGCCGACATCGTCATGGCCGACGCGCATCTGGGCTATTTCACCGACCGCAGTGTGATCGGGCGCATTCGCGAGGGTGTCGTCCTGCCGGCGCGACAGGACGGCCGGCGCGAGATCTGGCTTGCCGGCATATCGCTGGGCGCGATGGCCGCTCTCGGCTATGCCGCCCGCCATGGCGCTGACATCGACGGGGTCGTGGCGATTGCGCCCTATCCCGGTTCGCGCGAGGTGCTCGACGAGATTGCCGCTGCCGGCGGGACATCGCATTGGCACTGCGCCCCGGCGTCCCGGGACGACGATCTGGAGCGCGAAGTCTGGACCTGGCTGGTCGATGGATCGAACAATCACGACACGCGGCCGCAAGTCTACGTGGGCTATGGCCGGCAGGATCGCTTCGCCCGGGGACAGGCGATGATGGCCGGCACGCTGCCGGCAGATCGACGCAGCATCGTCGCGGGTGGGCACGACTGGGCGTGCTGGCGCGAGTTGTGGGAACAGTGGCTGGACCGCGGGTTGCTCGTCGGCAGCAGCGTGCACGGGGGTGGCGCCACATGACGGACGGAACGGGTCGCAGCCGGGGCTGGTCTCCGCTCATCAAAGGCTCGGTCGGGCTGCACGCGGGGGCGTTGCTTGGCGCTGCGCTGCAGCCGCAGTCCTGGCCCTTGGCGCTCGGTCTGGTGGCGGCCAACCACGCCGTATTGACTGCGGCCGGTTTGTGGCCGCGCAGCAGGCTGCTCGGCCCCAACTTGACACGGCTGGCGGCCACATCCGCAGCGCGGCGCGAAATCGCGATCACCATCGACGATGGGCCCGATCCGGAAGTCACGCCACGCGTGCTGGAAATTCTCGACCGGTTCGGCGCCAGCGCCACCTTCTTCTGCATCGGGGAAAGGGTTTCGCGCCATGCCGGGATCTGCAGGGAGATCATCGACGCGGGGCATGCGATCGAGAACCACTCGCAGCATCATCGCCACAACTTCTCACTGTTGGGACCGGACGGTTTCTTCCGGGAGATCGAAGCGGGGCAGGCTGCGATCGCTGCCGCGACCGGGCGCATGCCGCAATTTTTCCGGGCGCCGGCCGGCTTGCGCAATCCCTTCCTCGATCCGGTGCTGGACCGGCTCGACCTGCAGCTTGCAAGCTGGACGCGGCGCGGCTTCGATACCCGGACCGGCAACCCAGGCAAAGTTGCCGTGCGCCTCGTCCGGAACCTCGCGGCGGGCGACATCCTGCTGCTGCATGACGGCCACTGCGCGCGCACCCGAACCGGAGACGCGGTCGTGCTGGAAGCCCTGCCACCGGTGCTGGAAAGGATTCGACAGGCCGGCCTGCGACCTGTGACGCTGCGCGCCGCGATGGAACCGGAATGACGCCCGATCAGTTCATGTCCCGATTGCTCGACGTGGCGAGCGAACCGTATCGGCAGTCCGGCAGGTTCGCGTGGCACTTCGCGCGCGGCAAGCTGGGCGGCGATCCCGCATTCCGGGGCATGCTCGAGCGGGGATTGATTCCCGACGGCGCACGCGTGCTCGACCTTGGCTGCGGGCAAGGTCTGCTGGCCTCATGGCTGCTGGCAGCACGCCGACTGTGCGAGGGCGGCTGCTGGCCGCAGGGCTGGCCCGGAGCACCCGGGATTGCCGGCTTGCGCGGCATCGAGCTCATGCCGCGCGACGTCGAACGTGCCCGCAACGCGCTCGGGAACCAGGCCGAGTTCGTCCTCGGCAACATCTGCCACACGCCTTTCGGCACCGCCGACGTCGTTGTCATCCTGGACGTGCTCCACTATGTCGACTACGCGGCGCAGGACGCGGTGCTGCGCCGCTGCCGTGAGGCGCTCGCACCGGACGGGTTGCTGTTGCTGCGGGTCGGCGATGCCGCGGGAGGGCTGCCGTTCCGGATCAGCAACTGGGCGGACCACCTGGTCACCTTCGTGCGCGGGCACAGGCTGGACCGTCTCTACTGTCGCAGCCTCGCGGAATGGACGAGCGCACTGCAAAGCCTCGGCTTCGAGGTCGAACCCGTCCCGATGCACGCCGGCACGCCGTTCGCGAACATCCTGCTCGTTTCGCGTCTCGGCGCGCGTCGATCACCGGGCATTTGCTAACATCATCGATTGTGCGTTCCATCCTGCTCCAGTGAAACCCGTTCGCCTTGCTGCCTACACGATGTCCAGTTGCCTCGGAGGCGGCCTCGATGAGACGCTGAAGGCGCTGAACGCGAGGCAAAGCGGCCTCGCGCCCTGCCGCTTCGAGACGGTGCGTCTCGACACGCACGTCGGCGAAGTCGCCGGTATCGATGACATCCGCCTGGCTCCTGCAATGCGGGCATTCGATTGCCGCAACAACCGGCTCGCGGAGCTTGCGCTGCGTCACGACGATTTCGAGGCAGCCGTCCGCGACGCAATGTCCCGCTACGGCGAGAACCGCATCGGGGTTTTTCTCGGCACCAGCACCTCGGGGATACTCCAGACGGAACTCGCCTACCGGCGGCGGGATCCGGCGACCGGTGCGCTGCCGTCCGATTTCCATTACGCGACCACGCACAATTCCTACTCCGTCGCGCGCTACGTGCGCGAGCGGTTCTCGCTTGGCGGCCCGGCAACCGTCATTTCGACCGCCTGCTCGTCGGGGGCAAAGGTGTTCGCCGCCGCCGCGCGCCTGATGTCGGCCGGCGTTATCGACGCTGCGATCGTCGGCGGCGTCGATTCCCTCTGCCTGACCACGCTCTATGGATTCAATTCGCTGGAACTGTTGTCGCGCCACCCCTGCCGGCCGTTCGACGCAACGCGCAACGGCATATCCATCGGCGAAGCGGCGGGCTTCATTCTGCTCGATTCGATGCCGGCAAGTTCCGGCCAGATCGTGCTGGCCGGCGCAGGCGAGTCGAGCGACGCGCACCACATGTCGAGTCCGCATCCCGAGGGTCTCGGGGCGCGCGTGGCGATCGAAGCGGCACTGCAGTCGGCCGGACTGCGCCCGGATCAGATCGATTACATCAACCTGCATGGCACTGCGACATTGACCAACGATGCGGCCGAAGACAAGGCAGTGTTCGGGATCTTCGGCGATCGCGTCCCGGCGAGCTCGACCAAGGGTGCCACCGGGCATACGTTGGGCGCTGCCGGGGCCATCGAAGCGATCATCTGTGCGCTTGCGCTGACGCACGGCTTGATGCCTGGAGGCGGCATCAATTCGGTCGAAGCCGATCCGGTGCTGCGCACACGGTACCTGATCGACAATCTGCATGCCCCGCTCAGGTACGCGCTGAGCAATTCCTTCGGCTTCGGCGGCACCAACTGCGCTCTCGCATTCGGCGTCGCATGATGGACACCGGTACTCCAGGCGCATTGAGCGCCGCGATCGCGGGCGTCGGGTTGATCGGCCCGGGCATGCCCGATTGGCCGGCCGCTTCGGCGACGCTTCGCGGCGAGGCTGCCTACGTGTTTTCGGCGGCAATCATCCCGGTGCCGCTGGCGCTGCCGCCGGCAGAACGTCGCCGTACCGGGCAGATCGTCAGGCTCGCCCTCGCGGTCGGCTTCGAGGCCGCACGTGCCGCCGCTGGCGATGTCAGCCGGCTTGCCACCGTGTTTTCCTCCTCGGGCGCAGACGGGGACAATTGCCACGCGATATGCGAGGCGCTCGCCTCCGAGGACCGTCAGATCTCGCCGACGCGCTTCCATAACTCGGTCCATAACGCGGCCTCGGGCTACTGGGGCATTGCGAGCGGTTCGATGGCGCCATCCACCTCGATCTGCACCTATGACGCCACTTTCGCTGCCGGCCTGCTCGAAGCGGTCACGCAGGTCGTGGCTTTCGCCAGGCCAGTACTCGTCGTGGCATGCGACACGCCGTACCCGCAGCCTCTTCATGCTGCTCGTCCGCTCCCCGGCAGCTTTGGCGTCGCATTGCTGCTGGCGCCGGATGCCGGCGCAGCGTCGCTGGCAAGAATCGAGCTGACGCTGGCGCATGCCCCGGTCGACGGGATGGGCGACGCGGCCCTGGAAACGTTGCGCTTGGCGATTCCGGCGGCCCGCAGCCTGCCCATGCTTCAGTTGCTGGCGCGCGGGGCGGCCGCGCGTATCGCGCTCGACTACCTGCCCGACCTGCAACTCACGGTAGCGCTCGGGCGATGAGCATCGACCGCGACTGGATCGTCGATCGCATTCCGCACCAGGGTTCGATGTGCCTCATCGACCACGTGGCCGAATGGGACGAAACAATGATCCGTTGCAGCGTCACCGGGCACCGAGCCGTCGACCATCCGTTGCGCACGAACGGGCGGTTGCACGCAGCATGCGGCATCGAGTACGCGGCGCAGGCGATGGCAATACACGGCGCGTTGTGCAGCCGCGGGGCGGGCCGCCCGCGCGCCGGGTTTCTCGCGAGCGTGCGCGGCGTCGAGTTCTCGGTCGAACGGCTCGACGACATTGACGCCGCACTGGAGGTCGTCGCCGCGCGACTCGGTGGCGATGACAACAACGTGCTCTACCGGTTCGAACTGGCGGCGCTGCAACGGCCCCTGGTCAGGGGCCGGGCAACCGTCATCCTCGACGCCGGCACCCTCATGAAAGCGGACGAATGAAGCATGCACTTGTCACCGGCGGCAGTGGCGGAATCGGCGCCGCGATCTCACGTCGCCTTGCGCGGGACGGGCTGCATGTCATCGTCCATGCCAATCGCAACCGTGAGGCGGCCGAGGCGCTGGTGCGCGAGATCGTGGCGTCCGGCGGCACGGCCGAGCCGGTCGCCTTCGACATTACCGACGCCGCGGCAACGCTCGCCGAACTGGAGCGCGTGCTTGCCGTGGCGCCGATCCAGGTGCTCGTCAATAACGCCGGCATCCATGACGATGCGGTCTTTCCAGGCATGCGACCCGATCAATGGTCGCGCGTCATCGACGTCACGCTGAACGGCTTTTTCAATGTCACGCAGCCGCTGACGTTGCCCATGCTGCGCACCCGCTGGGGCCGCATCGTCAACATCACCTCGATTGCCGGCCTGGTCGGCAACCGTGGTCAGGTCAATTACAGCGCGGCCAAGGGCGCACTGCATGCGGCAACCCGATCGCTCGCGCTGGAGTTCGCCAGCCGCGGGGTGACCGTCAACGCGGTGGCGCCCGGCATCATCGATACCGGGATGATCGAGGAGGCGTTCGACGCAGCGAGCATCGAAAGACTCGTGCCGATGAAACGCGCCGGCAAACCGGAAGAGGTCGCCGATCTCGTGGCATTTCTCGCCAGCGACGCTGCCGCCTACATCAGCGGACAGGTGATTTCGATCAATGGTGCCCTTGCATGACGACCACATCGCAGGTCGCCGTCCACAGGGCCGAAGCGCTGCTGTTCTTCACGTTGCTCCAGCTTACCGTCATCGTGCTGGCGGGACGCGTCGGCGGCGCATTGGCCCTGAGGCTGCGACAATCGGCCGCCGTCGGCGAGATCATCGTCGGCATTCTGCTCGGCCCGTCGTTGTTCGGACTGCTTGCACCGGAAACCTTCGCCTGGGTGTTCCGCTCGGCGCCACCCGAACCGATGGCGATGCTTTCGCAGATCGGACTGATCCTTCTGATGTTCCAGATCGGTCTCGAGTTCGATTTCTCGCACCTGACCGAAACGCGGAATCGCCACGCAACGCTGCTGGTTGCCGCGGCCAGTCTGCTGCTGCCGTTCGCATTGGGATTCGGTTTCGGCTATCTGACGGCGCCCAGGCTGTCTCCCGAGTCGAACGTTCTCGGCTCGGCCCTGTTCGTCGCGACCGCGTTTTCGATTACCGCCCTGCCGATACTCGGCAGGATCATGATCGAGTTCGACATCACCCGCACCCGGCTGGGCGTCATCGCCATCAGCGCTGCGGCAATCAATGACGTGATCGGCTGGCTGATGCTGGCGCTGGTTACCGCGCTGAGTTCCGCGGCCTTTGTCGCGGGCGATTTTGTCCTCCGGGTCGCGATGGTCGCAGGGTTTTTCGTCGTGAGCTGGTTTCTGGTCCGGCCGGCCATGAAACGCATCGTGGCCATGGCCCCGCCGCGCGGTGGCGCGTTGTCGAACAATCTGCTCGGTGTTCTGCTGGCGGCGGTCTTTGTCTCGGCGATGTGCACCTATCAGATAGGCATCTTTGCGATCTTCGGCGGCTTCATGCTGGGTGTGCTGTTGCACGACGAACCCGAACTGGTCAAGGCATGGAAGGAACGCATCGGCCATTTCGTCACCGTGTTCTTCCTGCCGATCTTTTTCACCTACACCGGCTTGCGTACCAATATAGGAGGGCTGGACAGCGTCGAGGCGTGGGGCTGGTGCAGCCTTCTGATCGCTCTTGCCACCATCGGCAAGTTCGGTGGCGCCTATGTCGCCGCGCGCATCGCCGGGCTCGGGCACCATGAGTCAAGCATCCTCGGCATCATGATGAACACGCGTGCGCTCATGGAACTCATCGTGATAAACGTCGGCTACGACCTCGGGGTGATTTCCCAGCAGGTATTTACCATGCTGGTATTGATGGCGATCGTCAGCACGATCGTGACGACACCGGGCTTGCGCGCATGGCTGCCGCGCCTCGGCGCGATGCAGAGGCGGTAGGCGATCGTTTGCCTCGACCGACAGGTTTGTCCGTGATCCACGGAGGCTTGCACGAAACGGGCCGGGCGACATCGAACGGTCAGGCATCGATCCTGCGCAAAACGAGCCTGGGCAGGCGTAACAGGAATCCGCAGAACAGGCGGATATGCATCCAGGTGAGCAGCGTGTTGTCCCGCAGATAGCGAAAATGCGATACGCCGCCCTCCTCGGGACGGAAGTAGCGGACGGGGGCGGGCAGATTGACCGGCGATGCGCCGGCCCAGCACATGCGGACGGCGGCCTCAGGGTCGAAGTCGAATCGCCGCATCCAGCGCTGGCTTTTCATGACCTGCCTGAGCGGGGCGATCGGATACACGCGAAAACCGTACAGCGAGTCGCCGATTCCGGACCAGAGGGTCTCGAGGTTTGCCCACCAGTTCGAAATCTTCCGGCCCTGGACGCGCAAGGAGGGGGCGCTCGCGTCGAATACCGGTACGCCGACGACCATTGCAGCGGGTGCGGAAAGCGATGCTGCCATGAACTCGGGAATGAGATGCGCCGGATGCTGGCCGTCGGAATCCATGGTGAGCGCATGCGTATACCCTTCCGCGGCGGCGATTTCGAGTCCGCGAAGTACGGCAGCCCCTTTTCCACTGTTTCGTGGCAGCACGATGATGCGAAGTCCCGCGTCGTCGGCCGCCATTGCGGCCAATCCGCCGGGGGTTTCGTCGGTGCTGCCATCGACGACGACCCAAACCGGGTTCCATTGCTCCCTTGCTTCGCGCACGGTTCGGTAAACCTTTTCGCCCGGGTTGTAGCTCGGGATCAGGACGATGTGGGTCGGTGAGGGCGGGTTCATTGTTGGGTGTCGGCGACCGGTCGTCGCCGTAGACTGCGTTGCGCGCCACATGAATCAGACGCTATTCTAGCGGCAACCCCATTCGCCATTCCGCCGGCGTCGAACGTGGTCGCTCGCGCGACCCAGCGCTATTGCCGTAGTGCGGGCACCATCATGATCGATCCACTTCTTCGGCCCGTCGTCACGGATGCAACCAGGCCCGCCGGGTTCGCCGCGATCGTCGCGCGATCGCGCAAGCTGTTCTGGCTGAAGCTACTCGGCACGACCGTGTTCACGTGGGCATTTTTCGTCGGTTACTTTCACGTGCTGCGGAACCCCGCACACGATGTAACGCAGATGCCGCTAACCGAACTCGACGGCATGGTGGAGTTCGCACCATCGGCATTGCTGGCCTACGTGTCCCTGTGGTTCTATGTCGGTGTCCCGCCGGGTTTGCTGGTCAGGTTCCGCGAGCTTGTGTACTACGGGCTGTGGATCGGCGGTTTGTGCATTGCCGGGCTTGCCTGTTTCTATTTCTGGCCAACGTCGGTGCCGCCACACGGGATCGAACTGGTCGATTACCCCGGGTTCGGCGTGTTGCGAGGCATCGATGCTTCCGCAAACGCATGCCCGTCGATGCATGTCGCCACGGCGACCTTCACTGCGATCTGGCTGGATCGCTTGCTGGGCGAAATGGGGATGCGCATACCGGGGCGCGTCCTGAACTGGTGCTGGTTCACCCTGATTGTCTACTCGACGCTTGCGATCAAGCAGCATGTGGTGCTGGACGTGATCGCGGGGCTTGCGCTCGGCCTCGCCTTCGCGTGGCCTTCGCTGCGTTTGCGCGGGCTGTTGGGGCGGCGCGCGGCGCTGTAGCCGCATGGGGCGATTCGATCATTTCGCGCGGGTCGAGTGCGTGGCCGGGCCGCGAGTGTCGCCGGAAGGGCTATCATGTCGAAGCGCCGCAGGCGCCGCTGACGGCCGCGCTTGGCCCGAGGAAAATCGTGATTGGAATGGATAATGGAGCATCCAGCATGAGTTCGCTGACCGAACTACAGGATCTGATCAAGGAAAAGTACGATATCGATCCGTCCTCCCTGGATCCCAACGCGTCCATGCGCGAGCATGGCATCGACTCGCTGGCGCTTGTCGAATTCCTGTTCGACGTCGAGGACAAGTTCGGCATTTCGTTTCCCGACGGTCGATCGGACATCGATACGCTCGCGGCGCTCGCCGATTTGGTGGACGAGCTTCGCGCGTCCCAGACCGCCTGAGCGACAGCGTTCCGGACCGCATCGGACATTCCGGGGCTACCTGCCAGAGGCATAATCCATTGGTCGTCGTAACGGGTATCGGACTGATTTCTCCGCATGGGGATGATCCGTCCAGAATGTTCGAAGCCCTTATGCGCGGTGAATCTGCCGTGCGCGACGTGTTTCCCGAACTGCCCAGGCCGGCCGCTGCGGCAACTGCGGAATTCGACGAATCACGCTGGTTTACGCGGCTTCAACTGGCCGGTGTCGATCGGGTCAGTCAGCTTGCCGTCGGTGCAGCCGACCTCGCCTTGAAGGACGCGTCGTTGGCTCGGGATGCGCTCGATCCGTTGCGAACCGGCATCTACGCCGGTTGCGGCATGGGTGGCGGCGGCGCCCTCGAGACGGCCTATGTTGCAGGCGCCCGCAACGGCCGGGTTCCGCCGCTGACCATTCCGGCCTTCATGCCGAATGCGCCGGCGTCGCACGTCGCGATGCGCTTCGGCGTCAAGGGGCCGGTGTTGACCTACTCGATTGCCTGCGCATCGTCGGCGATTGCGATCTCGGAGGCGGCGAAGGCGGTCAAGGCTGGAGACGTCGACGTCGCAATCGCGGGTGGCAGCGAGGCCCTGATCGTGCCGGGCGTCATCATGGCTTGGCAGGCCATGCAGACGCTTGCGGTCTTCGCGCCTGGGCAGGCTGCCACGTGCGTAAGGCCTTTCGCGCTTGACCGCAGCGGATTCGCGCTCGGGGAAGGGGCCGCCTTTCTGGTGCTCGAATCGGCCGAGCGGGCGAGGTCGCGCGGCGCGCGCCTGTACGCCGAACTCGCAGGGTGGGGATCGAGCTGCGACGCAACCCATCTGACCAAGCCGGACGCCGCAGGACAGCAGCGAGCCATTGTTGCCGCGCTCGAGATGGCGGGCCTGAGCCCGCGCGAGGTCGGCTACTGCAATGCACACGGTACGGCGACATCGATCGGCGATGCAATCGAGTGCGAAGCCCTGCGCATGGCGTGGCAGGACGATCTGGACCGGCTGCGGGTCAGCTCGACCAAGTCGATGCACGGCCATCTGCTCGGTGCGACCGGCGCGCTCGAAGCCGCGATTTCCGTCCTGGCGCTGCATCGCCGACAGATTCCACCCAATGCGAATTGCGGCGTAGTCGATCCGCAGTGCCGGCTCAATCTCGTTTTGTCACCGGGAGAGACCGCTGGCGACCTCAACGCCGCCATCAGCAGTTCCTTTGCGTTCGGCGGTACCAACTCCGTTCTGGCGTTTCGCCGGATCTGATCCTGGCCCGAGCGGGCCTATCGTTGGCCGAGTTCGCTCATGAAGTACCGCTCCAGCTCGGCTTGGAATGCGTGCGCATCGGTCGGCGCATCGAAGCGACGTCCGAGCCGGACGCGATAGTGCATCGGCATCGCAGGCTTGCGAAACAGCGGCCAGCCTTTCGAGAGGAAGGGAGAGTCGGTTTCGATGAGCACCGTCTGCACCGGAACGCCGGCGCGCTTCGCAATGCCGGCCAGTGCGGCCTTGAACGGGTTGACCGGCTGACGCGTAGTCCGTGTGCCCTCGGGGAAGATGAGGAGCTGCGAGCCGCCGCGCAGGTTATCCTCCGCCTGCGCAACGATGCGCACCAGTGAATCGTTGCGTATGTAACGGGCAAGCCGTGCGCCGGCACCGAGGAATATGTTGTCCAGCAACTCGGCTTTCATCACGCATACCGCATCGGGCAGGCGCGACAGCAGCATCACCGCGTCGAGCAGCGAAGGGTGGTTGGGGGCAACGATCAGCGGGCCCATCGTGCGAAGCGCGTCCAGTTCCTTCAGGTCGAAACGGCAGGTTCCGGTTATCGAAATCGCGGCAAGGTAGAAGCGGAAACCGATCATGATCACGCGACGGCCGACGAATGTCCCCCAGCGACGCGGCAGCAGTGGATACAGCGGAACGGCGAACACCGTCCATGTCAGGCAGATCAGCCCGAGCAGACCCAGTCCGTAGTAAAGCACCGCATGTTCATATGCGGCGCGCAGCCGGTCCGGCATGCTGTGGCGATCTTCAGCGGATCGATCCGCGCTACTCGTCCGCATCGACCCGCGTCGTGGATTCGCCAATGATCCAGGCGATCGCGATTCCCGCGAAGGCTGCATGCTTGCGCCGCGTGAGCGGACTGTCCTCGAATACGGTGCCGTTGAGCGTGTCGTAACGCGCAAAGCCGCCGACCCAGTAACTCGGGAAGCGCTTGGATACTGCGGCGAGGATTTGCGTGCCCGAGTAGCCGCCCGGTGCGCGATAGGCCGGTCGTTCGGCGGTCGCAAACTGCGGTGCGACCGAGTAGAAATACTCGTGCTGGCGGCGCGTGGCGTAGATGGGTCCGGCCAGCACGCCGAGATTCCAGCCGGTCAGCCCGGCGACATCCTCGATGTCGAGATTGATGCGCGGCGATGCGATCCAGCCGAGCGAACGCGGATTCGATTCGATGCTGAACGCCGCGCGCACCGGAAGTCGAAGATCGAACCGGGTCCGCCGATCGCCGCTGCGCCAAAGCGTCAAATCCAGCGAAGGCCCGAATTCGATCGAAGGCTTGAGATCGGGCATGCCGTCGCGTGCGTCGTTGCGTTTGCTGGATACCGGTTGCGAGGCACTCAGGCTGAGGTTGAACTCGACGCGATCGGAATCGAACAGCAAGCCGCGGATGCCGTTGCGATCAGCCTTGAGGAATTCGCCGCGATAGACGACATAAGGCACCGGAAGGAGGTAGCCGCGCGATTCGTCCGAGCCGCGATAGTCGGGAAAGGCCAATGCGCCGACGCCCAGCCCGACCTCCCACAACGGCAGATCCTTCGCACCGGCCGGGCCGGACGACAGCAATGCGCCGAGAACAACTGTTGTCGAGAGGAGTTTGTTGCATGCGGGAATTCGGTTCATCACCCTACCCTGGTTTCAAATGGTTTCATGAATGTCCTGCCGGTTTCCAGGCACAAGCCTCGATCTCGACGAGGAGGTTTTCGCGGCAGACATCGGCGAGCAGGAACACGGCACGCGCCCACCGTCCCGCGCTCCTCGGGCAGGGCGAGGCAGCCGAAGAGCAGCTCGCCGTCCTCGCGGTAGCGCAGCGCCCCGCTCTGGCCGGCGCGCGGCAGTGCGCTGCTGCGCCAGGCCTCGCACACGGTATGGCCGGCGCCCAGCACCGGC
>JAEUNL010000039.1 GCA_016791115.1 Rhodocyclaceae bacterium | reverse complement strand
GATCGCCTCGTCGAGCGTGCAGCCCGGCTTGGCGATGGTTTCGCGGAACGGGTAGAGGTTGACCACCAGCAGGTCGATGCGCTGGATGCCGGCGGCATCGATCGCGGCCAGGTGTTCCGGCAGGTCGCGGCGCGCGAGCAGGCCGCCATGCACCTTCGGGTGCAGGGTCTTGACGCGGCCGTCGAGCATTTCCGGGAAGCCGGTGTAGTCAGAAACCTCGGTGACCGCAAGGCCGGCTTCGCGCAGCATCTTCGCCGATCCGCCGGTGGACAGCAGTTTGATGCCGAGGGCGGACAGGCCGCGCGCGAAATTGACGATGCCGCGTTTGTCGGAAACGCTGATCAGGGCTTGGGAGACTTTCATGATGAGTATCGGGTCGTGCGGAAAGGAGGATTCTGGCGTGGTGGTCGCGAGCGGCGGCGTTGGTTCAGAGCAGGTTGTAGTCGCCGAGCTTGCGTCGCAGCGTGTTGCGGTTGATGCCGAGCATGTCTGCCGCGATGGTCTGGTTGCCGTTGGCATGGCGCATCACGGTTTCCAGCATCGACCGTTCGACGCTCGATACCACCATGTCGTAGATCGCAGCCGGCTTCTCGCCGTCGAGATCGCGGAAGTAGCGGTCGATTGCCCGGCGGACGGAATCGCCGATGTCGTTGCTGCGGCTCATGCGGCGAGCTCCTGTTGTTCTTCGTTGACCGCTTCGTAGGCAAGCCGCTCGCCGTTCTCGGCGAGCGTTCCGAAGAATCGCTCGATCGCGTCGAACTGTTCCTCGGCCGACTGCAGGCGGTTCATCGCGTGACGGAACTGCGCCGAGCCGGCGAGCCCCCGGGTATACCAGGAGATGTGCTTGCGCGCGACGCGCACGCCGGTTTCGGCGCCGTAGAAATCATGGAGGTCAGCGAGGTGCGATTTCAGCACGCCGAGGATTTCGGAAACCATCGGCGGTGCCATTTCGCTGCCGGTTGCGAGGTAGTGCTCGATCTCGCGGAATATCCAGGGACGGCCCTGCGCGGCGCGGCCGATCATCACGCCGTCGCAGCCGGTGTGGTCGAGCACGGCCTTCGCCTTCTGCGGCGTGGAAATGTCGCCATTGGCGATGACCGGAATGCCGACCACCGACTTCACGTGCGCGATGGTGTCGTACTCGGCCCGGCCGGTGTATTGGTCGGCGCGCGTGCGGCCGTGGATCGCGAGCGCGCGGATGCCGGCGGCTTCGGCGATGCGGGCGACCTTCGGCGCATTGCGGTTGTCGCGATTCCAGCCGGTGCGGATCTTGAGCGTGACTGCGGTGTCCGGCACGGCCTGCACCACGGCATCTAGGATGCGGCCGACCAGTGGCTCGTCCTGCAGCAGCGCTGAACCGGCCATCACGTTGCAGACCTTCTTCGCGGGGCAGCCCATGTTGATGTCGATGATCTGGGCGCCGTTGTCGACGTTGTAGCGCGCGGCGTCCGCCATCATCTTCGGGTCGGCGCCGGCGATCTGTACCGATACCGGTGCGACTTCGCCTTCGTGGTTGGCGCGCCGCTTCGTCTTCTCCGAGCCGTAGAGCAGGGAGTTCGAGGTGACCATTTCCGAAACGGCGAGGCCGGCGCCCATGCGCTTGCAGAGTTGGCGAAACGGCCGATCGGTGACCCCCGCCATCGGTGCGACGAACAGGTTGTTGCGTAGCCGGAAGCCGGCGAAATCCATGGTGTTCGGGCGCGGGTCGAGGGTGTGTGAGATGTTCCGCGCGCGGATTCGCGGAAGGGCGCAATTCTACCTTAAGCCTGCTGCCAGATCACTGCTGAAATTTGTTACAGCGCTGTCGTCCCGTAGCGACGCGTCGCCCTGCGAGGCGGGCGGTCAGGGCCAGGCGCGGGCGCCGAACATCATGCGTTTGGCCACGAAGTGCTTGAGCGGCGGAACGAGATCGAGCGCGGCAAGCCCGCCGCCCCGCGCGATGCGCATCGGGCCGACATCGTTGCTGAAGACGCGGATCAGCGTGTCGGTGAAACCGATGACGCCATGGCGGTCGATCCGGCGGGCGCTTGCATAGCGGGCGAGAACCTGTGGTGCGCCGGGGTCGGCCTGCGGGTCGATGGTGGCGACGGTTTCGGCCAGATCCCAGACGTCGCGCAGGGCAAGGTTGAAGCCTTGGCCGGCGACGGGGTGAAGGGTCTGCGCGGCGTTGCCGATCCATACCGTGCGCTGCCCGACAGGGTCGCGCCGATAGCGCAGCAGCAGCGGATATTTCGCGCGCGGTCCGACGGCCGTCAGCGTCACGCGCGTCCCGATGGCCTGCTGCAGGCGGGCGAGGAAGGACGCGTCGTCGAGCGTGAGCAGCGCGTCCGATTCGGCGGCTGGCACGGTGAATACCACGGCATGATCGCGCCCGAAAGGCAGCAGGGCGAGCGGGCCGTGCGGCGTGAAGCGCTCGAATGCGGTACCGCCATGCGGCCCGGCGGGGGTTGCCGTGCAGATGACAGCGTGCTGGCCGTAATCACGCGTGACCACTTGCGTTTCCGGTTCCTGCGCGATGGCGCCCTCGGCGAGCGCGACCAGCTTCGCGCTCAGCGTTTCGCCCGCGGCGGCGTCCTGGCTGACCAGCACGTCGGCTGCGCCGGCGGCAAGGTTGGTGACCCTGCATTGGTGGCGTATCGCGATGCCCAGTTCTTCCAATCGTCCGGCGAGTCCCTCTGCCACCGAAGCGGCGGACGCGACATGGCCGAGCGCGTCTACGCCGTAGTCGTTCGCGTGCAGCAGCGTGCGCCCGAAGCCGCCCTGTTGCGAAACGTGGATGGTGCGGATCGGCGTCGCCTCGATCCGTTCCCATGCGCCGAGCCGCTGCAGGATCTGCTGCGAACCATGCGACAGCGCGAGGACGCGCTTGTCGCCCATGGCTGCGCCGGCAGGGCGCGCATCGACGATGGCAGGCTTGCGGCCCCTCATGGCGAGCGCGACGCCGAGGGCCATCCCGGTCGGTCCGGCGCCGACGATCAGGATGTCACTGGTGTGCATCGCGCATCACCGCTTCGATGTCCTCGATCCGCTTCGGCGCCGCAGCGGTGATCAACTCGCAGCCGTCGGCCGTGACCAGCGCGTCGTCCTCGATGCGGATGCCGATGTTCCAGAACGCCCGCGGCACATCGTCGGCAGGCCGGATGTAGCAGCCAGGTTCGACCGTCAGCATCATCCCCGGCACCAGCGGCCGCCAGGTGTCACCGATCTTGTATTCGCCGGCATCATGTACGTCCAGCCCCAGCCAGTGGCCGGTGCGATGCATGTAGAAGCGCCGGTAGTCCGCCGATTCGAGCACGCCGTCGAGGCTGCCTTCGAGCAACTTCAGGTCGAGCAGGCCCTGTGCGAGCGCCTTGACCGCGGCGTCGTGCGGCTCGTTCCAGTGCCGGCCGGGGCGGATTTCGGCGATCGCGGCGGCCTGTGCCGCCAGCACGAGCTGGTAGACGTCGCGCTGCGGGCCGCTGTAGCGGCCGTTGACGGGAAAGGTCCGCGTGATGTCGGAGGCGTAGCCGTTCAGTTCGCACCCGGCATCGATCAACAGCAGGTCGCCGTCGTTGAGCATGGCGTCGTTCTCGACGTAATGCAGAACGCATGCGTTGGCGCCGCCCGCGACGATCGACGAGTAGGCAGGAAACTCGCTGCCGCCGCGTCGGAATGCGTGCAGCAATTCGGCCTCCACCTCGTACTCGTGGCGCCCCGGGCGTGTCGCCTGCATTGCGCGCCGGTGCGCCTCGGCGGAGATCGCGGCGGCGCGGCGCATGGTGGCGAGTTCGTGTTCGTCCTTGATCAGGCGCATCTCGTCGACCATCGCGCGCACGTCGCGTATCTGCGTCGGCGCATGCTGCCCCGCGCGGGTATTCGCGCGCACGCGGTTGAGCGCGGCGACGATCCGCGCGTCGAAGGCATCGTCGTGGCCCATCGAGTGGAACAGCGTCGGCTGGTTGGCGAGCAGGTCGGGCAGCATCTCGTCGAACTTGCCGATGCTGTGCGCCACGTCGAAGGCGAAGGTCTCGCGCGCACCGTCGGGGCCGTGGCGGTAGCCGTCCCAGATCTCGCGCTCGACGTCCTTGTCGCGGCAGAACAGGATCGATTTCTGTTCGTCGCCGGCCACCAGCACGAGGACCGCTTCGGGCTCGCGGAATGCCGAAAGATAGTAGAAGTAGCTGTCGAAGCGGTACGGGTAGTGCGTGTCGCGGTTGCGCGCACGCTCCGGCGCGGTCGGTATCACCGCGACGCCGCGCTCCATCTGCGCCAGCAGGCGGTTTCGTCTTGCCCTGAATGCCTCGATGTTCATCTGTCAGTCCAGACCGAGATCCTTG
>JAEUNL010000021.1 GCA_016791115.1 Rhodocyclaceae bacterium | reverse complement strand
GCCGGTGCTGGGCGCCGGCCATACCGTGTGCGAGGCCTGGCGCAGCAGCGCACTGCCGCGCGCCGGCCAGAGCGGGGCGCTGCGCTACCGCGAGGACGGCGAGCTGCTCTTCGGCTGCCTCGCCCTGCCCGAGGAGCGCGGAACGGTGGGCGCGCTGCGGGAGATCACGCGCAGTGCCTATGCCCAGACTTTCGCGTTGCTCGACCGGCTGGGTTATGCGCACCTGGTGCGCTGCTGGAACTACCTGGCGGACATCAACGGGGTGAGCGGCGGGCTGGAGCGTTACCGCCAGTTCAACGTGGGGCGCCACGAGGGCTTCGAGCTGGCCGGCCGGGGGGGCGTGGCGGCGGTACCGGCCGCCTGTGCGCTGGGTACGGCCGGCGGGCCGCTGGTGGTGGCGTTTCTGGCTTCGCGCCATGCGCCGCTGGCGCTGGAGAATCCGCGCCAGGTGCCGGCTTACGATTATCCGGCCGATTACGGGCCGCGGGCGCCGACCTTTGCGCGGGCTACGCTGCTGGCGGGGGCTTCGGGCGAGACGCTGTTCGTGTCGGGGACGGCGAGCATCGTGGGCCATCGCACAATGCACGAGGGGGATGCGGCGGCGCAGACGGCCGAGACGCTGGCCAATCTGCAGGCCTTGCTGGCAGTGGCCAATGCGCGCAGCGCATGCGGCGGCTATGCGCTCGATGCGCTGGCGCTGAAGGTGTATGTGCGCCATCGGGCCGACCTGCCGGCGGTGCAGGCTGCCTTGAGCCAGCACACACGCGCGCGCGCCGTGTTCCTGCTCGCCGATGTCTGCCGCGAAAACCTCCTCGTCGAGATCGAGGCTTGCGCCATGGCGCGCGGCACGCCCGCCGGCGCGGCGCACGAAGGCGCGGCAAACTGAGCGGCGGCCGCGATTGCGCCCGCGCATGGACGTGCTGATACCCGGCCGTTGCCGATGAACGATTACGACATCGTCGAGTATCCGCACCGCCCGATCGCCCACGCGCATCCGGACCGCTTCGCGGTGGTGGCCGCGCTTTACGGCATGCAGCCGGCGCCGCTGTCGACGAGCCGCGTGCTCGAACTGGGCTGCGGCTCGGGCGGCAACCTGATTCCGCTTGCGGACCTGAATCCGGAGGCCTCGTTCTTCGGCGTCGATCTTTCCGACGCGGCGATCGCGCAGGGTCAGAAGCGCATCGACGCGCTGGGCCTGTGCAACCTGCGCCTGGCGCAGATGGACGTGATGGACTTTCCGGCCGATGCCGGCGAATTCGATTACATCATCGCGCACGGGCTGTTCAGCTGGGTGCCGCAGCCGGTGCGCGAGAAGGTGCTCGACATCTGCCGCCGGCACCTGGCGCCGCAGGGCCTTGCCTACGTGAGCTACAACACCTACCCGGGCTGCCACCTGCGCGCGATGTGGCGCGACATGATGCAGTTCCACGCGGCGCAGTTCGACGACAGACAGACGCGCATCGACCAGGCGCGCAGCCTGATCCATCTCGTCGCGCACGGCACCGGCCAGGACGACGCGGCGCACCGGCTGGCGCAGGAGGAGGATGCCCGCTGCGCCGCGATTCCGGACTCGGGCATCTTCCACGACGATCTGGCCGAGCTCTGGCAACCGTTCTACGTCCGCGAGTTCGCCGGGCTGGCCGCCGCGCATGGGCTGCAGTTCGTCGGCGAGGCCGTGTTCGGCGACATGCTGCCGGTGAGCATCGACGGCCCGGCCCGCGAAGCATTGGCCGCGCTGGAGCAGGCGAGCCCGATCGCGTATCAGCAGTACCTGGATTTTTTCCGCATCCGCCGCTTCCGGCGCACGCTGCTGTGCCGCGATGGGCAGGTGCTGCGGCGCCGGCCGGATGTGGATGCCATGCGCCGCTTCCACTACTCGGCCCAGCTCGAGCGGGCGGCGGTCGACGATCCGGATGCGCCGCCCGGCAGTTGCGCCTTCCGCAACCGGCTCAACGACATGACGGTCACCACCGGCGATCCGGCGCATGCCGCTGCGCTGGACCGGCTGATGGCCGCCTGGCCGTCGACGCTCGACTTCGCGGCGCTGGGCGACGGCGACGCCAGCCGATTCTGCGCCGTGCTGCTGGACTGCCTGGCGTCGTCGTTCCTCAATGCCCATCTCGAAGCGCGCTGCCTGCCGCGTGAGTCCCGCGAACGACCGGAAATCTGGCGCGTAACGCGGCTCGAGGCGGCGCTCGGCAACACCCTGCCGTCGATGCACCTCGGCATCGTCCAGATCGAGGACGAGGCCGTGCGAAGGCAGCTCGCGCGTTTCGACGGATCGCACACCCGCGCCGAGCTGGCCCGCCAGTGCGGCGGTGCGGAGAATCTGGCGTCGATCCTGGCGCGCGCCGCAAAGTCGGCGATTCTCGCCGGCTGACCGGGCCACGAGGCGCATCGACCGGGCATCTGCGGCCTGCATGGCTGGCGAGGCGCATGGGATGGCGCTTTGCGGACACCTCCCCTGAAAATGTCCATGCCCAGACGGTTTCAGCCGGGCGCCACGTGATGGCTTGGCCGAGGCGGGCGGCGGCGACTTTTGCCTGCGAACCGGCTAAACTGGCGGCCGATTTTTCTTCTTTTGCACCGCCGCAAAACCTCCTGCCCGCGGCGGCTTCACCAGGAACACCGCAGTGCTGATCGCCAATAACATCACCATGCAGTTCGGGGCCAAGCCCTTGTTCGAGAATGTCTCCGTCAAGTTCGGCGAGGGCAATCGCTACGGCCTGATCGGCGCCAACGGCGCCGGCAAGTCGACCTTCATGAAAATCCTCGCCGGCGTGCTGGAAGCGTCGGCCGGCAACGTCGCGCTCGACACCGGCGAGCGCATGGCCTTTCTGCGCCAGGACCAGTTCGCCTACGAGGACGTGCGCGTGCTCGACGTGGTGATGATGGGCCACGAGCAGATGTGGGCCTGCATGCAGGAGAAGGATGCGATCTACGCCAACCCCGAGGCGACCGAAGACGACTACATGCACGCGGCAGAGCTGGAATCGAAATTCGCCGAGTACGGCGGCTACACCGCCGAGGCGCGCGCCGGCGAACTGCTGCTCGGCGTCGGTGTGCCGACAGCGCAGCACAACGGCCCGATGCGCGAAGTCGCGCCCGGCTGGAAGCTGCGTGTGCTGCTGTGCCAGGCGTTGTTTGCCAACCCGGACATCCTGCTGCTCGACGAACCGACCAACAACCTCGACATCAACACCATCCGCTGGCTCGAGGGCGTGATCAACGAGCGCCAGAGCACGATGATCATCATCAGCCACGACCGCCACTTCCTCAACCAGGTGTGCACCCACATGGCGGACATGGATTACCGCACGCTCAAGGTTTACCCCGGCAACTACGACGATTACATGGAAGCGTCGACGCTCGCCCGTACCCAGCAGGCCACGGCCAATGCCAAGGCGAAAGAGCGCATCGCCGACCTGCAGGAGTTCGTGCGCCGCTTCTCGGCGAACAAGTCGAAGGCGCGCCAGGCCACCTCGCGCGCGAAGCAGATCGAGAAGATCAAGGTCGAGGACGTCAAGCCCTCGTCGCGCCAGTATCCGTGGATTCGCTTCGAGTACGACGAGAAGGACAAGCTGCACCGCCTTGCCTGCGAGATTGAAAAGCTCACTTTCGGTTACGACGCGAAGCAGCCGGTGATACGCAACTTCGACTACGCGCTGGAGGCCGGCGACAAGGTGGCGGTGATCGGCGAGAACGGCGTCGGCAAGACCACGCTGCTGCGCCTGCTGATGGGCGAACTCAAGCCGCAGCACGGCACCGTGAAGTGGACCGACAAGGCCAGGCCCGGCTATTTCGCGCAGGATCACGCGGCCGACTTCGCCTCCGACGAAACGCTCACCGACTGGATCAGCGGCTACGTGCGTGCCGGCGGCTACGAAGGCGGCGACGTCGAAACGCTGATCCGCGGCACGCTCGGCCGGCTGCTGTTCGGCGGCGACGACGTGAAGAAGGCCGTCAAGGTCATATCCGGCGGCGAACAGGGCCGCATGCTGTTCGGGCGGCTGATGCTGCTGCGTTCCAACGTACTGGTGATGGACGAGCCCACCAACCACCTCGACATGGAATCGATCGAGTCGCTCAACACCGCGCTGGAGAAATTCAACGGCACGCTGGTGTTCGTCTCGCACGACCGCGAGTTCGTCTCGTCGCTCGCCACACGCATCATCGAGATCAGGCAGGACGGTTCCATCATCGACTACCGCGGCAGCTACGACGAGTATCTGGCAAGCCAGGGCATCGAAGCCTGAGTCGACCGCGGCCTGTGCGCCGCCCGCCAGCCCCTCACGGCGTGTTTTTCGCGCTAAGCTGCGCGAAAAGAACACGGGGAGGAGGGGCATGGGTATGCCGGCAAGTCTGCGTGCGCGGATCGCGGCAGCCGTCCTGCGCCTGATCGGCTGGCGGCTGGCCTACGCGCCGCCGCCCGGTCCCAAGGCGGTGGTGGTGGTGTATCCGCACACCTCGAACTGGGATTTCCCGATCGGCGTGATAGGCCGCGCGGCACTCGACCTGCCGCTGCGCTATGTCGCCAAGCACACGCTGTTCCGCTGGCCCTTCGGCATGCTGTTCCGCGGACTGGGCGGCATCGCGGTCGACCGCCGTGTCAGCACCGGCCTGGTCGAGCAACTGCGCGCACGGTTCGACGCCCACGACACCTTCTACCTCGCCATCACGCCCGAAGGCACGCGTTCACGCACGGAGTACTGGAAATCGGGCTTCTACCAGATCGCGCGCGCCGCGCGCGTGCCGGTGGGGCTGGGATTCATCGACTACGGCGGCAGGCGCGTCGGCATCGACACCTGGCTCGAACTGAGCGGCGACGCAGACGCGGACATGGCGCGCATCGCGGCCTTCTATGCCGACAAGCGCGGCTTCCACCCGGAGAAGGCCGGGCCGGTGCGTTTCAGGGCGGATTCGCTTACCTGACGATCGGCGGCAGCTCGGTCAGCTTCTGGTCGAGCACGATGCCGTATTTCTTGTCCAGGCCGACGCGGATGCGCAGCGGCATGCCGTCTTCCTTGCGTAACCAGATGTCGAGCGAGGCATCGTTGCCCTCGAGCCGGGTACGCGTCAGGCGCAGCGCCATCACGTTCTTGTTGCCGATCGCGACCACGTCCTCTGCCGTATTGAGTGCGAACTGCCGCAGCTTGCGGCCGTCGGTCGCCGCCACGGTGAACGAGCCGTTCGGCAGCGGCTGGCGCAGGAACAGGTAGGGCATGCTGGCGGTGTCGGCGATCCGGTACTGCACCGCTTCCTTGGTCGTCGGCTTGCCGTTGAACGCGTAATTCGAGGTGCGCTTGTCATAGTCCGTGGTCACCGCGTAGCGGTGCTTGGCGCCGCGCGTTTCGGTGAATTTTTCCGAGGCGATGTAGCCGGCGTTGTCCACCGCACCCTCGCTTTGGCGCGTGACCGTGTCGCCCTTCATCACGGCCGCGACCAGGCGATTGGCCCTGGTGCGCGAAACGATGCTGTAGCGCTCGCCGGAGATGCTGACCGTGTCATCGACCGTGCCGGCGGAAACCAGGCCGCCGACCAGCGACATGGCGCCCTTGGCAGCCTTCAGCGCTGTCGACACCTCGGCGTTGCGCGCCGGATCGATCGAAATGCCCAGTACGTAATGCGCCGTGAACTTGACCGGACCGGGGGGCGCCGGTGCGGCCGGCGGGGCGGGCGGCGCAAGCGCCGAACCCGGCGCAGCCGGCGCGCCCTGCGCAGCGAGCACCGGGGCAATGAAACCGATCATGGCGCCGGCAAGGATGGGAAGGGTGATTCGAAACATGGACGACCTCGTGATCGGGGCCGCCAGCGGCAGCCTACCTGGGCGCGCAAGCCATGATGCCGGCATGCGCGGGTAACTATCTGGTTTCCTTCGCCCCCGCCGCAGCCTTGCGCGCGGCCTTGGCTTCGGCCTCGGTCTGGCGCCGGGCACGATCCGCCGCCTTGCGGTCGAGCTTCTCGCGCTGGCGCGCGGCCGCCTCGGCACGTTCGCTGGCGTGCTGCGCCTCTTTTTCCTGCCGTTGCGCCGCATTGTCGGCTTCGCGCTGGCGGCGCGCGGCTTCGGCCTCGGCGCGGGCCGGCGCCTCCTGCAGATCCTTCTCGCGCTCGGCATCGCGGCGCGCGGCTTCGGCAGTTCGCGCTTCGGCCTCTTCGCGGTTGCGTGCGGCATCTTCCGCCGCGGCGGCTTCCCGCTTCGGGGCTTCGCGGGCCGCCTCGGCTTCACGCTGCGCGTTCTCGCGCAGTCGCACCTCGCGATCCATCCGATTCGCATCGACGTCGAGGCGGCGCGCCTCGACCGTCTTGCGCGTGCGTTCCTTCTTGGCCTCGTCGAGGCAACCGGAAACCAGCACCTTGTCGTAGCAGGCCGTGGCACCGCGCTGGTAGCCCGCTTCTGCCTCCGCACGCAAGGCCTTGGCCTCGGCGCGCTTCTGGCTGGCTTCTGTGTTCAGCCGTTCGGCTTCGCCGGGCGCCAGCGGCGCAAAGGCATGACCTGACTTTGCGGGCTCGGCCGCATCGCCAGGTGGCACCAGCAGCACGGCGCAGGCACACAAAGCCAGCGGACGAATCAATTGCAGGAGTTTCATCGGGCGCAAGGATACCGGAAGCGCCCGGAATTCGGGCAACGCCTACAATAACGGGTTTCCGTTTCCGCCCGTTGACCGTGATCCAGCTGCGCAACCTGACACTCGCCCGTGCGGCGAAGGTATTGATAGAAGGCGCTTCGCTGCAAGTCCATGCCGGACAGAAGATCGGCCTGACCGGCGCCAATGGCAGCGGCAAGTCGAGCCTGTTCGCGCTGCTGCGCGGCGAGCTGCACCAGGAGGGCGGCGACGTGGACCTGCCGCGCGACTGGGTGATCGCCCATGTCGCGCAGGAGACGCCGGCGCTTGAAGTGAGCGCGCTCGATTTCACGCTCGACGGCGACGCCGAACTGCGCGAGATCGAGCGCCTGCTCGTAGCGGCGGAAGCAGCCGACGACGGCATGCGCGTAGCGGAACTTCACGAGCGGCTTGGCCATGTCGGCGGCTACGGCGCCCGCGCCCGGGCAGCCGAACTGCTGCACGGACTCGGCTTCCGCGACGCGGAGTTCGCCGAGCCGGTGGCGCGCTTTTCCGGCGGCTGGCGTGTACGGCTGAACCTTGCGCGCGCGCTGATGTGCCGCTCGGACCTGTTGCTGCTCGACGAGCCGACCAACCACCTCGATCTCGATGCGATCATCTGGCTCGAAAGGTGGCTGCGCGAGTACCGCGGCACCATGCTGCTGATCTCGCACGATCGCGACTTTCTGGATGCGACGGTCGACCACATCGCGCACATCGAGCAGCGCCAGCTCGCGCTCTATCGCGGCGGCTACAGCGATTTCGAGCGCCTGCGCGCGCAGCGGCTCGCCTCGCAGCAGGCAACGTACGAGGCGCAGCAGCGCGAGATCGCCCACCTGCACAGCTACATCGACCGCTTCCGCGCCAAGGCAACGAAAGCCCGCCAGGCACAAAGCCGCATCAAGGCGCTCGCGCGCATGGAAGAAATCGCCGCCGCGCACGTGGATACGCCGTTCACCTTCCGTTTCCGCGAACCGGGCCGCGCTCCCGATCCGCTGCTCGTGATCGCGGATGCGAGCGCAGGCTACGGCCAAAGGACGGTGCTCTCGGGCATCACGCTCACCTTGCGGCCGGGCGAACGCGTGGGCCTGCTCGGCCGCAACGGCGCCGGCAAGTCGACGCTGGTCAAGCTGCTCGCAGGCGAACTTGCCCCCATGGCGGGCGAACGGCGCGAAGGCCACGGGCTGGCAATAGGCTACTTCGCGCAACATCAGCTCGAGCAGTTGCGGCCCGACGAATCACCGTTGTGGCACCTGCAGAAACTCGACCCGACCGCGCGCGAGCAGGATCTGCGCGACTGGATCGGGCGCTTCGATTTCCGCGGCGAGATGGCGTCGGCGCAGTGCGGCCCGTTCTCCGGCGGCGAGAAATCGCGCCTCGCGCTCGCGCTGCTGATTTATCGCCGGCCGAACCTGCTGCTGCTCGACGAACCGACCAACCACCTCGACCTGGAGATGCGCGAAGCGCTGACGCTGGCGCTGGCCGAGTACGAGGGCGGCGTGGTGCTGGTGTCGCACGACCGGCACCTGCTGCGCACCACGGTCGATTCGCTGCATCTGGTTGCCGACGGCCGGCTCGCCCCGTTCGACGGCGACCTCGACGACTACCGCGTGTGGCTCGACCAGCAGCGTGCGGCCGAGGGAGCGGATGCAGCGGAATCCGGCAAGGCTCGGCGCAAGCGCGACCGGGCCGCCGAGGCGGCGGATCGTGACGCGAAGCTCGTCGCGCGACGCCCGCTGGTCAAGGAACTCGATGCCTTGGAGAAAAAACTGGCCGGCTGGCAGGGAGAGAAAACCTTGCTCGAAGCCCGACTGGTCGATCCGGGTCTATACGCAGGCAGCGGCGCCCCTCAACTGCCCGGCCTGCTCAAGCGCCAGGCCGAGCTTCAGCAGGATATCGCGCGGGCGGAGGAGCGCTGGCTCGAACTCCAGATGGCACTCGAGGAGATCGGGGACGTCTGAGTCTGCCGCTCCGGCCCGGCAACACGCAAATCAGTCGGGCCGCACCCAGTCGCAGGACACGGCGTGCGTGGCCACACGAGCGCGCGCTTCGCGTACTTCCTGCGGATCGGAATTGAGGGTCACGTGCTGGCGTCCGGAAAGCACATAGGCCAGCATGAAGAGCAGCGCCAGTACGAGCGGAACCATGCCCCCCACCTCGGCAGCACTCGCCGCCACCAGCGCCGCGAGCGCGACGAGTATCGTCAACTTGCCCATCCCGGTCTCCTTGTTCAGCCAACTCGGCGAGCGAATCTTGTCTTCTGAATATAGAGAGTTAAGGATTCTTTTTCAGGCCATCTAGCGCAAAAACGTGGCAACTTGCTGTCGACACAGTGAATTCGCCGGTCGAAAGTTCGTGAACGGACATTTTCCGGCGCCATTTGCGCGGGCTGGCCATGGGCCGCACGCCGGATTCCATTTCGCGGGCGCAAGTTTCGGATTGCGGGACTATCATGCCGCGGTGGATACGCACACAGCGCCGACACCGCATGCCGAAACTGGATCACCCACCGTCGGCGAGCGTTTGTGTCACGGCCGATGATGCGCCCTGTGACGATCTCGCGCGCTCACGCAAACGACATGGCTGCGATGCTCGCTCTGTTGCGTGAGCTGTTCGAGATTGAGCGGGATTTCGAGTTTGATGCGGACAAGCAGGCACGCGGCCTTGCGATGCTGCTGCAAAGCCCGTCGGCGACGGCGCTCGTGGCACGCGAGAGCCATGCAGTGATCGGCATGACGAGCGTCCAGCTCGTGATATCGACGGCCGAAGGCGCGCATTCGGCATGGATCGAAGACGTCTGCGTCGCCGGCACGGCACGCAGACGGGGCGTCGGGCGCCTGTTGGTCGAAGCAGCACTCGACTGGGCGCGCAGTCGCGGGGCCACGCGTGCGCTGCTGCTGGCCGACCTCGACAACGCGCCTGCGCTTGCGTTCTACGCGCGCCTTGGCTGGCAGGGTACGCGCCTTGGCGCGAAGCGCATTTTCCTGTGCCGCTGATCCGAATCAGACGCCCCAGGTAACGGGCTGGCGGTCGCGCAGCGCGTATTCCAGCAGCTCGATCATCGGTGCGGCGCGCTGCGTCAGGGTAATGGCGCGCGGCCCGTCGCGCCGCTCGTCGTCATCCTCGCCGCGCGGCCGCACGGCCATCTCGGCCTTCTCCGCGGCGACCGCCGCACGCAGGCGCTCGAGCGCATCCGGCAACTGCTCGACCGTGATGATGCCCTGCGCGGCTTCCGGATCCTTGCCCATGATGCCCAGCAGGCGTTTGGCAACCTCGCCGAACTGGATGACGTCGCCGGCTGCCCTCGATTTGAACGTGACGATCATGATTCCTCCATGTGCTGCGTCCGATTGTAGTCCCGCCGGCCCGTATAATCCGGGCTGGCGGCAGTCGGCACCGCATCCACATCGACCCTGCACGGAACACCCAATGAGCAAAATCGACCAGCTCTTCGAAGCGAATCGCGCCTGGGCGGAACGCATGCGCGCCGACGATGCCCAGTTCTTCGAGCGTCTCGCCGACGTGCAGGCACCCGAGTATCTGTGGATCGGTTGCTCCGACAGCCGCGTGCCCGCCAACCAGATCGTGGGACTGCTGCCCGGCGAGGTGTTCGTCCATCGCAACGTCGCCAACGTGGTGGTGCACACCGACCTGAACTGCCTTTCGGTGGTGCAGTACGCGGTCGACGTGCTGCGCGTGAAGCACATCCTGGTGGTCGGGCACTACGGCTGCGGCGGCGTCGCCGCGGCGCTGCGCGACAACCGGCTGGGCCTGATCGACAACTGGCTGCGTCATGTGCAGGACGTGCGCGACAAGCATCGCGAACTGATTCGCTCGGTCGAATCGCTCGATGCAAGATCCGCCCGGTTGTGCGAACTCAACGTCATCGAGCAGTCGGTCAATCTGTGCCAGACGACCGTCGTGCGCGAGGCCTGGAACCGCGGGCAATCTCTCGAGATCCATGGCTGGATCTACGGCCTGAGCGACGGCCTGGTGCGCGACACCGGCATGTGCGCCGCGGGCCCGGACGAGATGGTGACCAATTACGAGCACGCGCTCGGCGCAATCTCCTGAACACCGACCGGGATGCGCGAGAAACTACGTATCGTCTGCGCCACCCGTGAGACACCGGAGCGGTTCTTCACTGCAACGGCGCTCGGGCAATCGCTCGCCCTGTACAACTTCCCGCGAGCCGAGATACGGCTGCATGCCAACAATGCGCGCGGCCTGCCCTCGATCTACAACGAAGCCATCGCCGAAGCGGCAACCGACCCCGCGGTACTCGTTTTCGTTCACGACGACATCCACCTCTGCGATTTCTACTGGGGTTCGCACGTCTTCAACGCGCTGCAGTCGTTCGAGGTGGTCGGCCTGGCCGGCAACCGGCGCCGTCTGCCGCGCCAGCCTGCCTGGGCCTTCATCGACGAGCAATTCACCTGGGATGCGGCGGAAAACCTGAGCGGCATCGTCGGGCACGGCAAGGGTTTCCCGCCAAGCCACCTGAGCGTATTCGGCCCGCCCGGGCAAGCGGTGAAACTGCTCGACGGCCTCCTGCTCGCCGTGCGCAGCCAGACGCTGATCGCCCACGCGATTCGCTTCGACGAGCAGTTCGCATTCCATTTCTACGACCTCGATTTCTGCCGTCGATGCGAGCAGCAGGGCGTGCGCATGGGCACCTGGTCGATCTCGGTCGTGCATGAGAGCGGCGGCAACTTCGCCTCGCCGGCCTGGCGAGCCGGCTACGAACGCTACCTCGCCAAGTGGGGCGACTGATCCCGCAGCCGGTTCTGATACGATGACGGCGCCATGAACCAGACCCCGGTACACGACAGACACAACCCCGACCTGCTCGGCGTGATGCCGGCCGCGGCGTCGCGTGTCATCGAGGTCGGCTGCAGTTCCGGCGCGCTGGCGCGCGAATACAAGAAGCTGAATGCGGTGGCACGCTACACCGGCATCGAGATCGACGCCGACTATGCGGCGCTGGCCGCCCGGCATTGCGACGAGGTGCTGCATCTGGACATCGAGAACGCCGATGACGCATTCTTCGATGCTGCCGCCGACTGCGACTGCTGGGTGTTCGGCGACACGCTGGAGCATCTGCGCGACCCGTGGCGCGTCCTGCAACGCATCCGCGGCGCGATTCCGCCGCACGGATGCATCGTTGCCTGCGTGCCCAACGTTCAGCACTGGAGCATCCAGGCGCGCCTCAGCGCCGGCGCATTTCGTTACGAACCCGCCGGCCTGCTCGACCGGACACACCTGCGCTGGTTTACGCGACAAACGCTGGTCGAGCTGTTTCGCGGTTGCGGGTTCCGCGTCGAATCGGGCCAGCCGAGGATCTTCGAAGAGCCGGAACGCGACAAGTTCCTGCCGGTGATTGCCGCGATGGCCAAGGCCGCCGGCGCCAATCCCGAAGTTGCCGTTGGCGACGCACTGGCGCTGCAATACGTAATCAGAGCCGTCCCGATTGCGCATCCAGCGGACTGACATTTCGGCGCCATTGCGGCAAACGCGGTTTTTCTGCGTGGGCCACAGGCCGCCGGCATTCGAGCCCGGTGTGGCATTCACGATGGTGTGCCCAGCCACGTTCGGGATCGCCGGAGAACTCGTCGTTCCCGACGACTGCTATGGCCCGGGTTTTCATGGTTCGATCCTGAGCGAATACACGCAGCTTTTCGGACTCGCCGACCATCTGGCGCAGCTTGCCGAGAAGCCGGCCAACGTCTATCTGTTCCAGTATCGCAAATTCGTCTCCTGCGCGTCGGGATCACGGCGTTCGTCGAACGTACCCCATGCCTTTGCGTCCGACCCAGCGGAAGCGCGCGAAATCTTCCCGGGACCCGAGGTACTGGCTGGCTTGCCTGGACAACTGCTGACCAGCCCCGCTCTCAAACTGGAGCGATCGATCGCCCTGCAATATGCGATTCATCACCTCGTGGAGGATTTCGCCGCCCTTGCCGTTGCATGCTCGCTGTCGGGCGTCCTCGATCCCAACCGGATCGGCAGGTTCATCAATTGCCCGATCATGTTCCCCTCGCCGGCGCTGTGCCTGATGCCGACGCCCGTGTTTCTCGAAATGATGTCGACGCTGCGCAAGGTCTGGCAGGCGTTCGTGCCACACTTCCTGCAGAAGCGCGAGGGTTACCAGCGACGTGTCGGCGGTTTCCTGCTCGAGCGCTTGCACGGCTTTCTGCTGCTGGATCACGTTACCTCGCTACCCGTCGAACGAACGACCGTGGGAAGACTTGTCATCGTCTCGGAATCCGAGGTCGTGCAGCCGACCGTCTAGGGTCTGCCCACGCCAATTTCATGGATCGCGTTGTCACCCAAGGGCTTCGGATGCAAGGCGCGCCCCGCTGCGAATGGCGTTGCCCTTCGCAGGAGGCGCAACACCGCAACGCGTGCCGGACAAACCGAGCGCGACCAGGCAATCGGCGTGAACAGGGTCTGGTCCGGTGAGCACTCCGCAGACGCTGCGCCTGGGCATCGACCTTGGCGGCACGAAGATCGAGATCGTGGCGCTCGAGCCTCGCGGGCGCGAGATCCTGCGCCGGCGCATCGATACGCCGCAGGGTGATTACCCTGCCACGATTCGCGCAGTTGCCGGGCTCGTGGATGCTGCCGAGACCCAACTGGGGACGCGGGGCAGCATCGGTGTCGGCACGCCGGGATCGCTGACGCCGGGCGGCGAACTCATGCGCAATTCCAACTCGGTGTGCCTCAACGGACGTCCGCTCAAGCGCGATCTGGAGGCGGCGATCGGCCGCGAGATCCGCATGGCGAACGATGCCAACTGTTTCGCGCTGTCGGAAGCTGTCGACGGCGCGGCGGCAGGCGCCGATACGGTTTTCGGCGTGATCCTCGGCACCGGCGTGGGCGGCGGCATCGTGGTACGCGGCCAGGTGCTTGCGGGGTGCAACCATGTCGCCGGCGAATGGGGTCACAACCCGCTGCCGCGGCCGGACGAGGAACTCGAGCCGCAAACGGCTTGCTACTGCGGCCGCAGCGGCTGCATCGAAACCTATCTCAGCGGGCCTGCACTCTCGGCCGACCATGCCCGGCTGACCGGCAACGCACGAACGCCGCCGGACCTTGTGCGCGCCGCCGCAGACGGCGACGCCTGCGCCGAGACCACGCTGGTGCGCTACGAGCGGCGGCTGGCGAAATCGCTGGCCTCAGTGATCAACCTGCTCGATCCGCATGTCATCGTGCTCGGCGGCGGCTTGTCGAACATCGCGCGACTGTACGTGAACGTGCCGAGATTGTGGTGCGCGCACGTCTTTTCCGACGTGATCGCCACGCGCCTGGTACGCAATCGCCATGGCGATGCTTCGGGCGTGCGCGGTGCAGCGTTCCTCTGGGAGGCAGTTTGAAATCTGCGGCCGTGCCTTGGGCGCGGCTGTTCCTGCCGTTCGCGGCAGGTTACTACCTGTCCTACCTGCTGCGAACCGTCAACGCGGTGATCTCGCCCGACCTGACGCGCGAACTGGGCCTTTCGGCCGCCGATCTCGGGCTCCTCACCGGTGCCTATTTCTTCAGTTTTGCCGTGGCGCAAATCCCGGTCGGTGTCGCGCTCGATCGTTATGGCCCGCGCCGGGTCGAGGCCAGCCTGCTCGTGCTTGCCGCCATCGGGGCGCTCCTGTTCGCATTCGGGCAAACGTTGCTGCAGCTCGCCGTCGCACGGGCGCTGATCGGGTTCGGCGTCTCGGCCTGCCTGATGGCGGCGCTGAAAGCGTTCTCGCAATGGTACCCGCCACAACACTACGCCTCGATGACCGGCCAGATCATGGCGGCCGGCGCGCTCGGGGCAATCAGTTCCACCCTGCCGCTCGAACTCGCACTGCCCCTGTTTGGCTGGCGCGGGGTGTTCGTGGCGGTGGCGCTCGCCGGCGTGGCGATCCTGCTGCTGATCGCCGTCCTCGTGCCGGACCATCCGGACGATCGCCATTCCGGCGCACATGCGGATGACCAGAGCGTCGCCACCATCTTCCGCTCGCCGGTATTCTGGCGCTTTGCACCACAGGCTGCCCTGTTCGGCGGCGGGTTGATGGCAATGCAGAGCCTGTGGTCGCTGCCTTTTCTCACCAGCGTCGCCGGGCTTGACCGCATGCTCGCCGCGGAGCATCTGATGGCGGTGAACCTGGGCATGCTCGCCGGACAGCTTTCGATTGCCGCTGTCGCCGCGCGCCTGCTGCGCCATGGCGTCACGCCGCAGTTGATGATGGAAGCCGGCCTGGCGCTGGTCGTCGGCATCGAGGCGGCCATCATCGTGTTGGCGGGTGGCGGCCTCGCACTGTGGTTCCTGTGGGGCGTGGCAAGCGCAACCTCGGCCCAGGTATACGGCGTGGTCGCGAGCCGATTTCCGCAATCGCTGTCCGGCCGAGCCGCCACCGCCGTGAACCTGATGGCTTTCATCGGTGCATTTGCCGTTCAATGGGGATATGGTGTGGCAATCGACCTGCTGGAAGGCATGTCCTTGTCGACTGCCACGGCGCACCGGATCACCCTGGGCTCGTTGGCGATCCTGCAGGGTGCCGCCTTCCTCCCGCTCATTGGGAAACGGAACGGGCGGCACTGATCGCGCGGCTATTTCACCAGGACGACCGGCAAGTCGGTCAGGTGCAACAGGCGCGCCGACACTGAACCCAGCGCCATTCCACGTATCGAGCCGAGCCCTCGCCGGCCCAGCACGATGGTGTCGCACTTGGTGCTTGTCGCGACATCGGCGATGACGTGCGAGGCATCGCCGAACTCGCACATGCCCTCGAACGCCAGGCCTGCCTCGCGCAACGGCATGGTCGAATTCTCGATCGCCAGCGCGCAGCGCGCACGCAGATGATCCGCCACGGCCTCCGGCTCCATGCCATGCGTCTGCCATGGCTGCGGCCGGGGCTCGACATTGAGGATCCTGATCTCGACAGGCCCATAGCTGCGACAGAAATCCGCCACCCACTTCACCGCGCGCGTCGCATTCTCGGAACCGTCAACCGCAACCAGAACCTTCTTCATCTCCGATCTCCTCGCCGGACCGCACGGCCTCTGCGGTTATCATCCCACCATGGTCCCAATCTGGCTACCGTTCCTGATCTGTCTCATGCCGACAGCGATTTTCGAACCACGGCTGTCAAGGTGCGGGAACATCATCGCCACCCGGTGCTGCATGGGCGGAACATGCTTCGGCATCGCCTTGGCCGCGAAAGTGACGTCACTGCGGGAACTGAATGCCGGCGTCAGTTCGGCAACACTCTCTGCGCGCCAGCACGCTCGACGTGGCCATTGGCAGAATCCCGGGAGCCACCCGTTCGACACGACGCTGCTCGCCGCGGGCGATCTCGCCTGCATGCAGGTGAGTCCGCTGCGCCATGCGGCCAGGATCGCCGCCATGTTGATGTCGGTCATCGTCACTGCCGGTTTGCTGTCCCTCACGCGCAGTCAGTTGCTTGGCTGCGCTGGCGGAATCAGCCACTTGCTGCTCGCGCCATGCGCATTCCGCACCTACCTCCTGTACCGCCATGGCGAATGAGGATACCCGCGGGCAAACCCGCAACTGGCACCGCTGGACCGTTGCGGACTTGTCCCGGCAACTGGAGACGGATCTGCGCACCGGCCTCGACGCCGGCCAGGTCGCTCGGGCACTCGAAACACACGGCCCGAACGTGCTGCCGGAAGGCAAGGGACGCAGCCTCGGGCGCATGGTGTTCGACCAGGTCGCCGATTTCATGATCCTGGTGCTGATCGCGGCAGCGGTCATTTCCGGCATCATCGGCGACGCCACCGACACCATCGCGATCTTCGTCATCGTGCTGCTCAACGCGGCGATCGGCGTATTCCAGGAATATCGCGCCGAGCGCGCGATGGCTGCCCTGCGACGCATGGCCGCGCCGCATGCCGCGGTACGCCGGGCGGGCGAAACCGTACAGGTGCCGGCGCACGAGATCGTGCCGGGCGACGTGGTGCTGCTCGAAGCAGGCAACGTGGTGCCGGCCGATTTGCGCCTGGTCGAGGCGGCGCGCTTCACCACGCAGGAAGCGGCACTCACCGGCGAATCGCATGCCGTCGAAAAATCCGTCGCCGCCATCGACGTCGCACAACTGCCGATCGGCGACCGGCGCAACATGGCGTTCAAGGGGACACTGGTGGCCGCCGGCCGCGCTGTCGGGCTGGTCGTGGCAACGGGGCTGAACACCGAACTCGGGGCTATCGCCCGCCTGCTCGCCTCCACGGAGACGGTGAAGACACCGCTGCAAAGGCGCCTGACGCGTTTCGGAACGCGCCTCGCGATCGCCGTGCTGGCGATCTGTGCCATCGTGTTCGCCGCCGGCCTGCTGCGCGGCGAGCCGCCGGTGCTGATGTTCCTCACGGCAGTCAGTCTTGCAGTGGCGGCGATACCGGAAGCCTTGCCGGCGGTGGTGGCCATCGCACTCGCGCTTGGCGCGTATCGCATGGTGACGCACCAGGCGTTGATCCGCCGCCTGCCCGCAGTCGAAACGCTCGGTTCGATCACCACCATCTGCTCCGACAAGACGGGCACGTTGACCGAGAACCGCATGCGTGCCGAGGCTTTCGTGGTGGATGGCGAAACTGCGCCGGTGCAGCCGCCGGCCGGCTCGTGGCGTGCGCTGTTCGAGGCGATCGCACTGTGCAACGATGCGCAGCTTGCCCAGGACGGCCGCGTGACGGGCGAGCCGACCGAGGTCGCGCTGCTCGAGGCCGCGCAGCGAGCCGGCGAGGACGTCGCCATGCTGCGCAGCCGGCTGCCGCGGGTGGCCGAGCTGCCCTTCGATTCCGAGCGCAAGCTGATGAGTACGCTGCACGCCGACGGCAACGCGCTACGCGTGTGCGTCAAGGGTGCACCCGAAGTCCTGCTGGCGCGCTGCACCAGCCAGTGGACCGCCGACGGGGAATCGATGATCGACGATGCTGCGCGCCAGGAACTCGACGCCGCGGCCGAACGGCTCGCCGCGCAAGGGATGCGCGTGCTGGCGGTCGCGCAGGGCTGGCATGCCGCGCTGCCGGCGGACCTGGATTCGGTCGAGACCGGCCTTGGCTTGATCGGCCTCGTCGGATTGATCGATCCGCCGCGCCCCGAAGCACGCGCCGCGGTCGACGAATGCCGCGCCGCCGGCATCAGGCCGGTGATGATCACCGGCGACCACCCGGCCACGGCGGCAGCGATCGCGCAGCGCCTGGGCATTGCGGACAGGTCCGCGCAGGTCATCAGCGGCACCGAACTGGCCGCACTGGACGATGTGGCGCTCGCCGCCCGCATACGTGACGTGCGCGTCTATGCGCGCGTCGATCCGGCACAGAAGATCCGCATCGTGCAGGCACTGCAGGACGACGGCGAACTGGTGGCGATGACCGGCGACGGCGTGAATGACGCACCGGCCCTCAAGCGCGCCGACATCGGGGTCGCAATGGGCCGCGGCGGCACCGACGTTGCACGCGAAGCCGCGGCAATGGTGCTGCTCGACGACAACTTCGCCACCATCGTGCGTGCCGTGCGCGAAGGGCGGCGCATCTACGACAACATCCGCAAATTCATCAAGTACACGATGACGAGCAACTCGGGCGAAATCTGGGCGATTTTCCTTGCCCCCTTCCTCGGGTTGCCGATTCCGCTGCTGCCGGTCCACATCCTGTGGATCAACCTGGTGACCGACGGCCTGCCGGGCATCATGCTGGTGCGCGAACCCGCCGAGGGCAACACCATGCGCCGGCCCCCGCGCCCACCCGACGAGAGCATCTTTACCCACGGCATGTGGCAGCACATCGTCTGGGTCGGACTGCTGATGGGGGGCGTCTCGCTGCTGGTACAGGCCTGGGCCACCGGCAGCGGGTCGGCACACTGGCAGAGCATGGTATTCACGGTGCTGACGCTGTCGCAGCTCGGCCACGTGCTCGCCATACGCTCCGAACGCGAATCGATCTTCACCATCGGCTGGCTGTCGAACGGCTGGCTGCTCGTCGTCGTCCTGGTCACCTTCGCGCTGCAGATGGCAACCTTGTATGTCCCCGCACTCAATCCGGTGTTCAAGACCGAGCCGCTCGACGCGCACGAACTGCTGATCTGCCTCGCGGCGTCCTGCGTCGTGTTCGTCGGCGTCGAGATCGAGAAGTGGCTGGTTCGCCACGGCTGGCTCTATCGCGTGGCAAACGAGCCCAACCCGACCCATGCGCCGTGACTTAGAATCCGCTCAATTCCATTCCGGCGGGATGCGCACATGAACCTCGAGAAAGTCGTCTTCGGTTTTTTCATCGTCTTCGCGGCAACGCTGAACTTCGGCTTCGTCATCGGCGAAATCGACAACCCGATGCACCATAACGCACTCGAGCTGTTCCTCGCCATCGTCGTGAATCTGATCGCCACGGTCCTCAAGTTCGGCGATCGCACCCAGGTCGGCGCAGTACATCTGGCAACGAGCCTCGTGGCCGACCTGCAACTCGTCGCGGCGGCCTGCGTGTGGGGCTATGCGGCGCACGTTTCCTCGACGGGCGTGGATGCCCAGGCGATCACCACCATCGTGTCGCTGGCGGCCGGCGCACTGCTTGCCAACATCGTCTCGGTCGTCATGCTGATCATCGAGACCATGATGCTGCGTCGCTAGGCCGATCGGCTGCCGTGCATCCGAACAGTGCCATCCTGCTGATCGTGCGGCGCATGCGTGCGCCGCTGATCGTGCTGATCCTGATCTACGCGGTCTCGGTACTCGGGCTGACGCTGATCCCCGGCGTCGACGCCAACGGCAAACCGTGGCAGATGGGTTTCTTCCACGCCTTCTACTTCCTCAGCTATACCGCGACGACGATCGGCTTCGGCGAGATTCCCTATGCCTTCACAGATGCGCAGCGCATGTGGGTGACCTTCAGCATCTACCTCTCCGTCGTCGGCTGGGCCTACGCCATCGGCACACTGCTCGCGCTGGTGCAGGACCGCGCGTTCCAGCAGGCGTTGACTGCGCAACGCTTCACGCGCAGCGTGCGCGGCGTGCGCGAGCCCTTCTACCTCGTGTGCGGTTACGGCGAAACCGGGCAGATGCTGTGCCGTGCCTTCGACCACCTGAACCGGCGCTTCGTCGTGATCGACATCGAACAGGCGCGCATCGACGACCTCGAGCTGCAGGATCTGCGTATCGATGCGCCCGGCATCGCCGCCGATGCTCGCCAGCCGGACAACCTGCTGCGCGCCGGTCTCATGAGCCGGCATTGCGCCGGCGTGATCGCACTCACCAGCGACGATGAAGCGAATCTCGCGGTCGCCGCCGCTGCGAGACTGCTGCGCGAGAACGTGCCGGTGCTGTGCCGGGTTACGCGCCCTGAGATTGCCGCGAACATGAGATCGTTCGGCATCCAGCACATCATCAATCCCTTCGAGACCTTCGGCGAATACCTTGCGCTGGCGATCCGCTCGCCCGGTTCGTACCAGTTGATGGAGTGGCTCACCGCGACGCCCGGCTCGAAGCTCGAACCGCAGCGCGAACCGCCGCGCGGACACTGGATCCTGTGCGGCTACGGTCGCTTCGGCCAGGCGATCGTGGACGATCTGCAGGGCGAAGGCATCGACCTGACGGTAATTGAGCCGAACCAGTCGATCCGCTGCGCGGCGCGACACGTGGCCGGCGTCGGCAACGAGCGCCACGTGCTCGAGGCGTCGGGCATCGACAAGGCGGTCGGCATCATTGCCGGCACCAGCAACGACATCGCCAACCTGGCCATCGTCGCCACGGCCGAGGAACTCAAGCCGTCACTGTTCATGGTGCTGCGGCAGAACCTGCAATCCAACCGCATGCTGTTCTCGACCTTCAAGGCCGATTTCACGGTGCGCCCGGCAGAGATCATCGCGCATGAATGCCTCGGCATCCTGACCACACCGCTGCTCGCGCGCTTTCTCGCCGAGGTGAAACTGCGCGATGATGCCTGGAGCGACGCCGTGGTTGCGCGCATCGTCGAGACCTGTGGCAAACGCGTGCCGACGACGTGGAACGTCGCCCTCGACGCCCGCAGCGCCCCCGCGCTGGAACGCGATCTGCGCCGCGGCATGCGCGTCGAGCTCGGCACGCTGTTGCGCGATCCGGCCCATCGCGAATCGCGCCTGTGCGCGGTGCCGTTGCTGGTGCTGCGGGAAGGCGTGCTGCACGTCCTGCCGGGCGACGAGCTGGTGCTGCGCGCAGGTGACGACATCCTGTTCGCCAGCACGCGGACGGCGCGCAACCGTCTGTTCGGCGTTCTCGTCAATGTCAATGACCGCGACTACGTGCTGCACGGGCGCGTGCGGCGCGCGAGCTGGCTGTGGCGCAAGCTGGCTGGCGAACCCGCCGCCTGATCGTTTCGGGGGCCGTGCCTGGACGGCGCATGGATTGGTCACCTCCGGCATGCCTGCCCGACAGCCGGGCATTCTCGCGGCTCACGGCGATGCCATGCCCCGGATCGTTTCTGCACGCGGCTTCCAGACCGGCCATGGTGTCATGCCGGGCGTGATCCCGGCGTACTCGCACGGCCGTTTCGACGATGCCCTCGAATCCTGCCGCGCCGCACTCGCGGCGCGCCCGGCACACGATGCGCGCTCAGGCTGAAACCCAGGCACCCCGGAGTTGCTGCAGGGGCTCGGCAATCGATTGCCAGCGCAGCAGGCGCACGGCGTTGCGATTGCGATAGCTCAGCAGCGCCATCGTGCCCTGTTCGAGTATCGCCTCGCCCGCGCTTTCGCTGATCGAGACTTCGGCACAGGGTTGCTGGTGTTTCTCGCCATCCTCCACGAACACGTGGCTCGGGAGATCGCCGATGTCGAGGCCGGCGGCGAGCTCCATGTTCCAGCCACCCTCCATGAATGCCTGGCCAGCGAGCAGCGCAAGCGCGAACGCGGCACCGCTCCACAGGTAGGCCTCGTGCTCGCGCACCGCGAGTTCCTCGAACGCAAACGCGCTGACCGGATCGGTATCCCTGCCGTAGGGCATGCGCGCAAGCACGCGCGGCAGGGCGAGTCCGACCCATGGCGCCACCGGGCTCTGGCGCAGCGCGGCCCAGAAGGCCGCGGCATCGGCATCCGGCACCTGCCATTGTTTCGGCTGTGCAAGTTGCATGACGTCGGCGCAGCCGATCAGCGATGGTTCCGCGCCTGCCAGCAGCGGCGCACCTGCGCGTCCGGCCATCGCGCCGAGGGCGGCGACCAGCCGCAGGTCATCGAGGTCGGCGCCGATGGCGAGGTCGCTGACCAGCAGCGACCATGGCTTGCCGTCCGGCGGCTGCGTGAGCGGTCCGCACAGATGATGGTGCAGCGCAGACTGCGTCAGGTCGGCGGCATGGTGTGCAACATCCTGCGCGAGCGCGGCGCGCGGCGCATCGAGCAGGAAGAGCTGCAGCGCCTCGTCGAGCTCGAGCTCGCGCACCAGCCGGTCGAGGCCACGCCAGTTGGCTTCGAGCGCCTGGAAGGCCGGATGGTGCAGCATGCGCCGCATCTGTTCGGCGATGGCCGCATCGACTGCAGCGATCAGTTGCGCCTGTTCGCCGGCAATGTCGGGCACCACGTGCGGCGCGACGATGCCGCGTATCCAGCTCGCGACATCGACTGCTGCTGCAGCGGGCGCGACCGGCGAGGCTGGTGCACTCGGCTTGCGGCCGAGCAGGCGCTCGATGTCACCGGCATCGACTTCGGTTGCATGAGGCGCAGCAGCTGGGGCGGTGGGGGCGCCGAGCGCCGCGGCAGCGCGGCGGAACTGCGCCGGGTCGGCCAGTTCGCTGCGCAACTGGCGCAGGGCAACGAACGGCGCCAGCCGCGCGAACAGGCGGTCGGGGTGGAAATCGTCGAGCGCGGAAAAGCCAATCTCCACCTGCGCGCCATCGAGGTTCAACTGCAAGCGCGGCGCGATGCGCGCGAAGATGGCGTCGACGTTGTCGATATCGACGCGCAGCGGCTTGCGCAGCTCGAACGGCAGGGCGCTGCCGCCGAGATCGGCCAGCACGAGGATGCGGAACGGGTCGTCATCCTCCACGCGATGCGCGCCCGCCGGCTTGCCGAAGGTGAAGCCAAACTGCATCCGTCCGTCCGTCATCTCGTTCTCCCGCATGGTCCGACCCAGCCGGAATAGTAGCGCGGACCGGCCGCATCGATCATGACGGCTGCCATGGTTTGTTCATGTAGCCCCGGCACAGCGGCGAGCCGCAACGGCAGCGCAGCGGCGCGCCGCCGACAATGCGGTAGTCCAGCGTCAGTTCCTCGCCCGCCTCGATGCGCCGCCGGCTGACGAGGTGGATGTGTCCGCGCGCCACCCGCGCGTACAGATTCGGATCGCAGCAGTGGTTGATGAACTCCGCGCCGCTGCCGCCGATGGCACCATCGAGCGCGCCCTGCTGCCCGAACCAGAAAATGTAGAGGTGGGTCCGGACACTGCGCCTTGCAACCTCGTCACGGTCGATGCGAGCGCCGGTGTACTCGATCACGCGCCGCCGCGCCGGAATCGGCTCGTCGGCGAAGATGCCCCAGCGATGGATCGGCGAAAGGTCCGCGGCGAGGCGGAAGCGGCAATGGCGCGGCTCGATCCGCGGTACTGCGTCGGGGCCGCCGGGGATGACGACCTCGCGCACGAACGCGGTGAGTTCGTGTTCCGCGTCCATCGCGCGCTATGCCGACTTGCCGCCGCCGTCGCTGCCGGACTTGCTCCCGTACCAGTTGCCCGGCTCGTAGCCGGCCTTCATGTAGTACGGGCTCGCCGGGTTGTAATAGCCCCAGGGATCGTTCGACGAATTGCCGGTTGATTTGCCGCCGTAGCCATCCCAGCCGCCGTCGGACTTGCCGGAACCCGACTTGATGCCGCCGCTGCTCGGCTCATAACCGGCCTTCATGTAGTACGGGCTGGCCGGATTGTAGTAACCCCATGGATCGTTGGCGGCCATGCTGCCACCGATGCCCGAACCCGACGAACCGCCGTCCATCTTGCCGCCCGAGCCGTAACCGCCGGTATCCTTGAGCGAGCCGCCAGCGCCATAGCCTCCGTATCCGCCCGTCTGATTGGACGAACCGCCGTAGCTGCCGGTCTGTTTGCCTGAACCGCCGTAGCCGCCTGTCTGTTTGCCTGAACCGCCATTCGCGCCGCCGGACGCAGACTTTGCAGCGGGGGCAGGCGCGAGATCCTGATTGGGATAGGGGTCGAACACCTGCAATGCGGTGATGGTGCGTCCGCCGGGATCGACGCGCCCGTCGCAAAAACCGAGCTTTTTCGACTGGAAGCCGTTGATGGCCGATTTGGTCAGCGGTCCGGCGATGCCGTCGATGACCAGTTCCTTCTGCGGACCACCGCTGCCAACCGGCACGCAGTTGAGCAGGTACTGGACCACGCGCACGTCTTCGAACATATTGGCGCCGCCCGCGCCGACCGACTTGCCGATGTTCTTGCCCACGGTTGTCTCCCTTCGTTCTTGTGCCGGCGCGGCGCCGGGTTGTCCGCAGACGATACTACAGCGGCGGAACGGTCGTCACGCCGGCGGCGTCGTGCGCCGCATCATTCGCTTGCGCAGTTCCTCCGCCGCGACGAGCGCCAGCGCGAACGGCGCGGCGTAAAGCCACACCTCGAGAGGCAGCGGCTGCGTGCCGAAGGCGCGGTTGCCGATCGGCGTGTAGACGATGGCGAGCAGCAGCGCGAGTTCGATGGCGAGACCGATCGGCAGCAGCGGGTTGCGCAGCAGCGGGAAGCGCCAGAACGGCAACGAAGGGTGACGGCAGACGAACAGGTTCGCCATCTGCGCGAGCACGATGCCCGCCAGGCAGGCCGTCGTCGCCTGACGGTAGAGCGGGTCGCCCGAATCCAGCGTCGTGCCGTACTGCCAACCCGCGCCTTCGAGCACGAAGAAGAAGGCGGCCATGGCCGCAAGCGCTTCGAGCGGGCCGAGAAACAGGTAGGCGCGCGCCAGCAGCGGCCACGACAACAGTCGTCCGCCAGGTTTGCGCGGCGGGCGCTTCATCAGTTCCGCATGGGGTGGTTCGGCACCGAGAGCCAGCGCAGGCAGCAGATCGGTGCCGAGGTCGACAGCAAGGATCTGAATCACCGTCAGCGGCAGCGGAATGCGCAGCAGCACGAAGGCAAGATAGGGCACGATCTCGGGAATGTTCGAGGTCAGGATGTAGGTGAGGAATTTGCGGATGTTTTCGTAAACCGCACGCCCTTCCTCGATCGCATTGACGATGGTGGCAAAGTGGTCGTCGAGCAGCACGATGTCTGCGGCCTCGCGTGCGACATCAGTGCCGCCCAGGCCCATCGCAATGCCGATGTCGGCGGTGCGCAGGGCCGGCGCGTCGTTCACGCCGTCGCCCGTCGCTGCGACGATGTCCCCCTTGTTCTGCATGGCCTGCACCACGCGCATCTTTTGCTCCGCAGTGACGCGTGCAAACAGGATCTCCGGCGCGTCGAGCGCAAGTTGCAGTTCGGCGTCGCCGAGGTTGCGCACCTGCTCGCCGGTGAGCACGCGCGGCGCAGCACCGCGCACCATGCCGATGTCGCGCGCCAGTGCAAGCGCGGTGTGGGGATGATCGCCGGTGACCATGACCACGCGTACGCCAGCTTCGTGGCAACGCGTCACGGCATCGCGCACATCCGGGCGCGGCGGATCTTCCAGGCCGATCAGGCCGCAGAACTCGAGTCCGCACTCCGCTCCATGCTCGCCGGGTACAAGCGGCTTCCAGGCCAGGGCGAGCACCCGCAGCCCCCGGTCAGCCATGTCGAGTTGCGCACGCCGCAGGTCGGCGCGCACCTCCGCGTCGAGCGCGCGCGAGGTCGCCGCTTCGTCCAGCCAGCCGGCGCACAGCGGCAGCACGGTTTCCGGCGCGCCCTTGCACCACAAGGCGGCGGTCCCGCCTGCGCGGGTGATCACCGACATGCGCTTGCGATCTGCCTCGAACGCGAATTCTCCGATGCGCTCGACGAGACCATGCCCGGCACCGGCAAACTGCCAGAGCGCGATTTCCATCGGGTCGCCGCTCGGCACGCCATCGGGAAATTTCAGGCTGTGGCAGTTGCGCGCCACGTCGCGCAGGCGAGCGTCGTCGCCGTGCGGCCAGCGCTCCGCGGCAAGCCGGTGGCGACCGCCGATGAACACTTCGCGCACGCTCATGCGGTTCTGTGTCAGCGTGCCGGTCTTGTCGGTGAGGATCACGGTTGCGCTGCCGAGGGTTTCGACAGCCGGCAGATGCCGCACCAGCGCGTTGCGCCGCGCCATGCGCTGCGTGGCCAGCGCCAGGGCCAGCGTCACCGTCGGCAGCAGCCCCTCGGGCACATTCGCGACGATGATGCCGATGCCGAACATGAAGCTGGCCCAGAAAGGCAGCCCGATCGCCTGGCCGATGGCGAAGAACACCAGACCGAGCGCCGAGGCAAGCAGGGCGACGATGCGCGAGACATGGCGTATCTCGCGCTGCAGCGGAGACTCGCTTTCGCCGGCCGTCTGCGTGAGATGGGCGATGCGCCCGAACTCGGTATTCATCCCAGTGGCGTAAGCCAGCGCGCGACACTCGCCGGAGACGATGGACGTGCCGGCCAGCAACAGGTTGTGCGCGGCAAGCGGATCCGCCGCCGTATCGGGTTCCGCGCTGCGCGCCTTGGGCAGCGACTCACCGGTCACGGTGGCCAGATTGACTCGCACGCCCCACGATTCGATGACACGACAGTCTGCCGGAACCAGTTTTCCCTCGCCGAGCAGCAGGACGTCGCCCGGGACGATATCCTCGGCGGGCACGATGCGTGCAACGCCGTCCCGCACCACCTCGACCTGTTGCGGCAGCAGATTGCGCAAGGCCGACAGCGCGCGCTCGGCGCGATGCGCCTGCCAGAAGGAAAACAGGCCATTGACGATGATCACGCCGATGATCGCCACGCCCAGTTCGAGCATGCCCTGACCCGGGTCGTAGTGCTCGGCGAACAATGCAAGTCCAGCGGCAACCCACAGGATCAACGCAAAGAAATGGGAGAACTCGCGCGCCAGAACCAGCCAGACTGGATCGCGCCGGGCCGCTTCGACGCGGTTCGGGCCGAACGCCGCCAGGCGGCGAGCCGACTCGGCCGCACCCAGACCCGACCGACCCGATCCAAGACTGTCGAGCGCGGCCTCCGCCGTCAGCCGCGCCATGCTGATGCCGTCGGGACGCGTCATGCGCGAAATCTCGACTTCGCCATGCCGGCGACCCTAACACCTGCGGCAAAGAGATCCGTTGATGCCGCGCAAATCGGCGGGATTGCTGCCCACCGCGGATCGCGGCACACTTCCGACATTCTCTTCGATCGGTCTCGAATGCCCGCATGTTTGGTCCCGGCAAACTCGCATGGCGTCGTCCGGCGGATTTCCCTGGTTACACGCTGGATCTGCAAGGCCCGCGCAATGGGAGGAAGATTTCCGCGCGCCGACCTTGCTCGGACTCGCGACGGCGGTGCTCGCCGCATACGGGCAGTGCAAGAGCTGGCACATCGGCCTCGTCGCGGCACGTGGTTCGGCGGCGTGCTCGGCATGCTGCTGGTGGTATGGCGCATGAAGCTGAATCCCCCACGTTGCCGCCATTGCGGACGCCTCATGTCGATGTACTACGATCCAAGTCATCGCGATAGCCGCGCGAGCGCCTGCCTGTATGCCTGCGGACGCTGCCGCACATACTTCTCGCGCATCTTCGCCTTCTCGGCACCGCACATCTAGGGTCTAGGCGGTGTCGCGAAGGGATTATCCGAAACAGCTCGAAATCGCGGACAGGCACCTCGGCCGGACCGACCCGCTGATGCGCCGGCTGGTGCGGGCGCACGGACCCTGCGGACTCGAACCGGCATGGAAGCGCTCGCCTTACGAGGCGCTGGTGCGCGCGGTGATCTACCAACAGCTCACCGGGCATGTCGCCGGAAAAATCATGGAGCGCTTCGTCGACCTGTTCCCGGAAGCACAATTTCCTGGGCCCGACGCATTACTTGGCGCCAGCGAAGAGCTGCTGCGTTCGGCCGGACTCTCACGCCAGAAGGCAGGCTACATCCGCGATATCGCACTGCATGCCCGAACCGGCGTCGTGCCGCTCCGGCGCTCGGCCATTGCCCGAGCCGGCGACGAGGCGATCATCGAGCGCCTGACACAGGTGAAGGGCATCGGGCGCTGGACGGTCGAGATGCTGCTGATTTTCACGCTCGGCCGGCTCGATGTGCTGCCGGTGGATGACTACGGGGTGCGCAAGGGTTATGTGCGCGCCGCCGGCCGCGACGATCCGGTCAAGCCGCGCGAACTGGGCGAGATCGGCACACGCTGGGCGCCATATCGCAGCGTGGCGACGTGGTATCTGTGGCGTGCAGCCGAAGCGCAGTGAAAGCCGCCACCGTGCCGCCGCGTGCGGCGGCACGTTTCGTTCCGGGGAGCGCCGGATCAGCGATAGGCCGATCCGGTGTACTTGTACTTGTAGCGCGTAGCGGTGTTCGCCAGCACGACCGCACTGGCCTTGAGCGCGTTGCCCGCGCCGATTGCGACCTCGGTGCCCCACAGAGCCGGACCGACCGGCTGCGCAGGGCCACACGCCGCGCCCGGCATGCAGGCAGCAGCGTAGGCAATGCCATCGAAGTTGTTGACCCATGCGAGCGATGCGAATGTACCGTCGGGTGCATAGGCGACGTGCGGGTACGACAACGAATCGGCCTCGATCGACGACTGTATTTCCCGGCCGTCGGTCATCAGGGTCTTTGCCTGCACGGCCCATATGCCTGTCGCATACTCGGTTTCGAGCCACGACAGAAGAACGTTGCCGGCCGTATCGAGTGCGATGTCGGGTGCATGGGCGGCAAAGGGTCCGCTCCAGCCGTAGAGGTTGCCGGGTGCCGAGACGAGATTCTCCGGAATGCTCCATCCGGTGCGCGCCGTGCGGCGCGCCCACTGGATTCCGTAGCTTGAGTCCCAGGTCAACGCCGCCTGGCCGAGTCCGTCGACCGCACCACGCACCGCGCTGCTCAGGGCAGCCAGCGTGGCGACGTCGTCGATCGTGTCGTCCCAGACACCGGGGCTTGCCGCGTGGCGACTGCGCAGCGCAACCGTCGTGGCATCGACTTTCTCCTGCCACGCGACGATCGCGGCACCGTTTGACCCCACGGCAAGGACCGCGTTGGCGATCGCGGCGCCCGTGCCATGCAGCACCTGCGGCGCACTCCAGGCGGCGCCGGCCGGTCGGGTTGCCGACTGGAGTACGGTCGGCGCACCCGCGGTGTCGACCTGTGACCAGGTTGCGATCGCATTTCCCGCTGCGTCGAGCCCGATGCGGGTTGCTTCGACGGCGATTCCCTTCGCCGAGAGGTTGGCCGCCCTGGTCCAGGCCGCCGCACCGCTCGCGAGCGTCGCCGTCTTGGCGTAGCTCGTGCTCGGGCCCAGGCAGCGCACGACGCGTCCGCCTGCGACGCAGTACTGCAGCTTGCCTGGCGTCGTGGAGCCGAAGACGACGGTTGCAGCCCCGTCCGGGCCGATCGCAACGCGCGCACTCGTTGTCGTCTCGCCGTTCGTCACGGAAGCGCTGTAGAGCGTCTTGCCGGCGGACCAGGCACCCGCTGCACTCTGGGTGGCGTACTGAACGGCATAGTTCGCCTCGTTGATCCAGACGGCGACGGCCTCGCCGTTCGGTCCGACTGCCACCGACGCGTTGTTGGCCGGAAGATTGGTCAGCGTCATCGCTGCCAACTGGGTGGGTTGCGCCCAGGTGCCCGCACCCGCAGGCGCGGAAACCCATGCCAGCGCCAGAATGGCTATCAGCGCCGCCCGTCGTGCGGTAAGTCCGTCCTTCATCTGCCGTCCCCTTGTGTCGATCGATGTCCGTGCCGTTCGAATGGCGCGAAGCAGCAGCGCTTTCGCCCGGCGATGTCATCGAAGATTATGCAAGCCAAATTAGCAGATGCTTAACAAACCAAGATACAAATTCCAGAGAAACAATGAATTGACATTGAAAACATGACAAAAATCAACCATTCATGCGCACGATCAGGACGTTGCGCTCCGGGATCATGAAACCGACGAGCGGAAAAAAGCCCGGTTCGCATCGCAAACCGGGCCATCCTGATGGGGCAGGAAAGGACGCAAGGAAGTCAGGCGCCGATGATCCCCCCGTCATCGCGCGTGATGGCCACCACCGCGCTGCGCGGGCGGCCCACCGGCAAGGGCTTGCCGTCGGCACGCGTTGCCCACTGGCTCGACGGCCAGGCGGAGAACTCTGTCGGGTTCGCTGCGGTGCCGCCCTCGCCCGGGTGCTGGATGCCGACGAACAAGGTGCGGCCGTCTGGTGCCATGGTGATGCCGGTGACTTCGCAGTTGGCCGGGCCGGTGAGGAAGCGACGCATTTCCCTGGTCTCCGGGTCGGCGCATACCATGCAGTTTGCGCCGATGTTCACCCAGTCGCCCTGCGCATTGCCAACCTGGTCGGTCTGCACCCAGAGCCGGCCGTAGGGATCGAACCAGAGGCCGTCGGGCGCCCCGAAATCGCAGGACCCGTCCGGATCGTCGACGATGTTACCGGCATACTGCGCCGCCGGTGCCTTGGTCGTCGCACTGTCGCCGCACTGGACGAAGAGATCCCACTCGAAGCCGGTGGCATTGACGGAATCGCCATCCTCGCGCCAGCGAATGATGTGGCCGTAGATGTTGTTGGCGCGCGGGTTGGCCGCGTCCACCGCCGGACGTGACGAACCCGCCGTGGTCGAACCGTCAGGCTTGTTGCTGCTTGGCGAAGCGCTCGAGCCGCGACGGTTGTTGTTGGTCAACGTGCAGTAGAGCTCGATGCGGTCGAAGCCGTCGCGGCGAGGGCGCGCGCCGGTCCATTCCGGGCGGTCCATCATCGTCGCGCCGACGGCGTCCGCCGCCATGCGCGTCTTGATCAGGATCTTTGCCAGCACCTCTGCATCATCTGCACCGGCGAAGTTCGGGTTGTCGCGCAGGGCCACGCCATCGATGCCGGACGTGCCCGGCAGCAGCGGGATCCACTGGCCGCGGAAGGTGTCGGCAACCGAACCGGTGTCGCTCGTGAAACGCGCGACGAACAGCGTGCCGTTGTCGAGCGGGCTGCGGTGGAAGCGATGCAGGCCGGGGCGATACTTCTCTGCGCAGACGAACTTGTAGATGTACTCGTTGCGCTCGTCGTCGCCCATGTAGAAGGCGAGGTTATTGCGCTTGTCGAGCACGTACTGGCAGCTCTCGTGCTTGAAGCGGCCGAGCGCGGTGCGCTTGACGGGTTTCGAATCGGGATCGAAGGGGTCGATCTCGACGATCCATCCGAACATGTTCGGCTCGTTGGGATTTTTCGCGATGTCGAAGCGTTCATCCACCGTGTGCCACAGGTAGCCGTTGCCGTTGGCGGTGACGCCGTAACGATTGTAGAGCTTGCCGCGTTCACCGGAATCGGCGGCCGGCACCGCAGAACTGGAACCGAAGTTGCCGTTCCAGTTCTCTTCGCATGTGAGGTAGGTGCCCCAGGGCGTGATGCCGTTGGCGCAGTTGTTGATGGTGCCGTGTCCGCGCAATCCATCGGTCGATTCGCCGGTCGGCGTGGTGGCCTCGAGCGTGATGTCGTATTCGTTTGCCTTGAGCAGGGCATGGCCGGCGGCCGGGCCGGCAATCTTCACCGGCGTGTTGGCGGTGATGCGGCGCCCGAATCGCGAGTGCGGGAGTACCGCCCACTCGCCGCGCCGCTTGCCGATCTCGAGCAGGGAGACGCCGTGGGCCGACTGCGACTTGCGACACTTCTCCAGCGTGTAGCCGCCGCCGACCTGGCCGTCCGGGTAGAGCAGATCCTCGTCGGTGTATTCGTTATTCACGCACAGCACACCGTTGCCGTACCAGCCCGGGAAGGGAAAGAAGTGCATGCCGTCGTTGTGCATGCCGAACTGCTTGAGCTGCTCGGCCGCGCTGTTGCTGGCGTCGGGTTTGTAGTCGGCACCGCCGCGCACGATCGGGTCGCCCCAGGCGACGAGTACCTTTGCGGTGTAGCCGTCCGGCACCGCGACCTGATCGGCAAGCGGCAGCGTGTCGGCGGGCACCGGTTGGAAGCCGATGCCAACGCCGCGCCCGCGATCCGCACGCGCCAGACTGGTTGCCTCGACGCTGGTGACCACGCCCGACAGGGTTAGCCCGCCGGCCGAGGCGAGCAGTGTGGCGCTGGCCGAGCCCTGCACGAAGCGCCGCCGTCCCTGGTCGACGCGCTCGATCAGTTCGCGGATGGATTCGTTGCCGGAGGGATTGAGCGTCGCGTCGTTGCGCGGATGCAATTTGCCTTTCATCGGGTGCTCCTGGTGGGGTTGTTCGATACCGGGCACCTGTTTACGGCATGCGTGTTACAGCATGGTGAATCGATCGGCTCACGAGTCGAGGATGGGGTGAAGCGTGACAATGCGTCGACCTGCGAGGCAGGCAGGACGGTCGTTTCAGGGCAGGCAGCGCCAGGGCCGCGCTCGCATGCGGCTTGCACGGCAGGCATGCTGCAGAGTGAGCATCCATGCGTCTTGCAGGGCAGGCCGGCGCAGGCATGGCCAGCCCGGGAAGGGGCGCAGCAGGAACGGACGACGGACGCGGGGCGTGGCCTCGACTACACCAGCAGCCCGCTGAGCCGCGAGGCCGCGTACTCGGTTTCAGTCAGCGCGAGCCCGAGGCTGCACTCGGGCTTGCACAGCACAACCAGTTCGGTGATCTGGTTGACCGACTGGATCACCACGAGCTGGGTATCGCGCTTGAGCACGACCTGCTCGAGCCGGCCTTCGCGCATTTCGCGCGCCATTGCGCCGCAGCGCGCGAACAGGTCGGTCGAAGCGATGCCGGCGCGTTCGGCGCGCTCGCGCGAATCGTCGCCAGTCCAGTCGATCATGAAGCCGTCGTGGGTGACGAGCAGGCAGGTCTCGATATCGGTGCTGGAACGCAGCAGGAAATCGAGCACCTCGCGCACCGCCCGCTCGCTGTCCTGCGCCGACATGGCGTTCTGCAGCACTTCACTCGAGACTACATTCTTGTCAGTGTGCGACATGGCGCTTGTATCGGCGAAGAAGCAGGGAAACCAGCGCGACGTAGGCGCCGTTGGTGAAATCGGGTTGTCCGACCGTGACAAGGTAGAACAATCGGCTGCCGGTGTGAACGGGCATGAGCTGCAGATCCTCGATCACGTAGGCGCCGGTCGCGTCGAGCGCGTCGGAATCCACCATGCGGTCCGACATCGCACGGCGCAGGCGCTGTCGCATGGAGAACATGCGATAGGCGGTGCTCGAAATCAGATTGGCATCGCTGACCGAGGCACCGGCCCGGCCGTAGCACAGGCCGTCGTCCGTCGCCAGGACCGCCGAACCGGACACTGCGAAGCGGGCCAGGCAGTCGTTGATCGCCTCGTTGAACGAATCGACGGCCGGCAGGCACAGCGGCTCGAGACCCGCAGTCAGGAAGGTCTCGCGTTGCAACTTGAACAGCAGCTTGCCGAACGCGGCGACGTCGGACATGCCGTAGCAAGCGGCAAGCGCCGCGAGATCCATCGGGCGCTCGGCAGCGCCGCCGAGCAGATCGAGGATCAGCCGGCGCGCAATGTCGTCATTGCGCGAGCCGACCGCCCAGCTCACGCCGCGCGGTCGCGGAATCAGGTAGCGATCGGGGGTCGAAGTCATGGCGACGGGTCGTCCTTCCGGTTTACGCCGCCACGGCCGGCGCAGCGGCGCCCATGCAGTCGCTGCAGTAGGTGGTGCCCAGGCGCAGGTGATAGCGCACGTGCTCGCCAGCATGGACCTCGCGCGCGCAGGCGTCGCACAGCGTGCCGGAATCGAGCGTCACTTCGCCGAAACCGTCGAGCGGCAGGGCGACGCCGTTCATTACGCGCGGAATCGGCGCCGACTTGACGATCTGCGACCGATAGAATTCCTCGGCCCCGGTCCATTGCGCGACAAATGCCTCGGCCAGCCCATGGTCGCGCATGCAGCGTTCGAGCAGGCGCATGCGGTAGTCGAACAATTCGTCCGAGATCACCATCCAGTGGTGCGCATTGCGCGGCCGGTCGCCGAAGAAGACTTTCTCACCGGTGAAGACCTGACGAAGGAACAGGTACTGCTTCTCGATGGAGCGCTGCCGCGTGGTCGCGTGGAAAAACGGCGCCAGGCGTTCGTCGGCGAATACGCGCGTGTAGAAGTCGGCCAGGATATCGTGTAACAGCGGGCCCTCGCCGAGCGCCGACCAGAGCGCCGGGCTGGGCGGCGGATCCTTCGGGCCGGCATCCGTTTCGGCCGCACGATCAGCGGCAGCGCTGCGTTGGTTGGTGTGTGAGTGATCGGCCGTGCGGTCCGATTTACGCAGGTCGCGCATGACGAACGGGTCGGCGTGTATCGACTCGGCAGGCACGCCGAGTTCGAGTGCGCGCCCACGCACGCGCTCGACGAAATCGGGACTGCCGGCGATGAACATTTCGCAGCCAGCCACCGACGCCGCATCCGGCAGCGCCACGTCGAGGACGGCGCCACGGACCCTCCCCTGGCCGTCGACGGCCACCGCATCCGGAGCCAGGCAGGCGATGTAGCGCAGCCCGGGATGGTTGCGCTGCATCTGCGTGAGCGTGTCGTGCAGATAGTGCCCGGATGCAGACTTCGCCGCGTGGACGAGCCTGATTTCCTGCTCTCCGCCGCCCGCCAGCGCTTCGCGCGCGATGCCGACCAGTGGTGCGAGGCCGCTGCCGCTGCCCACGAGCAGGAGGGCGCGCGGCCTTCCCCCTTCGGGCAGGACGCAGTCGCCTTCCGGTCCCTGGAATTCGATCTCGCTGCCGACTTCGAGCGCGTCGATCAGCCAGTTGCTGAGCACACCATTGTCCATGCGCTGGATGTGCAGCTCGAGCAGGTAGTCGTTGGGCAGGCCGGCCAGCGAGTAGCTGCGGATCACGCCGTCGTCGCGGCGCAGATTGATGAACTGGCCCGCACGGTAATCGAGCTGGGCTGCGGGTTCGAGCAAAATGCGACAGACGTCCTCGCTCAGCATGGTCTTTCCGACTACCTGCGCCGTCTGGAACAGTTCCGAGCGCACCGGCATGCCGATCCGCATGTCGGCCTGCGGTTTGCACATGCAGGGCAGGAAGTGGCGGCCTTCGATCAGGCTCGTGCGTAGTCCGGCCTGGGATTCGGCGGGAATCGGTCCTTCGCTGCAGTGCTGCAGACAGACATGGCAGACGCCCTTGCGGCAGGAGAAAGGCACGTTGATGCCGCGACGCAGGAGTGCGTCGAGCACGCTTTCATCGTCGCGGCAGGTCAGCGTCTGGTGTTCGAAGTTCAGGAGCGGCATGAATCGGGATCCGGCAGTCGTTTCGGGTAACTTCGCGTCGCGCTCAGAAGCCGACGCCCAGCCATGCCAGCGCACCCGGTACGGCAAGCCAGCACAAGCCCTTGATGAAAAAGAACCAGAAGCCGAACTTGCCCGCCCGGCGCAACCACGGGGCGGCAGATCCGGCATCGGGTGTGGAAAAGGTCTGCGATGCGGGAGTCGGCATGGTCGTTCTCCGTTCGGTCAGATTCAGGGGGTACGCAGCGCGAGCAGTTCGGCGACCTTGGTCGCGGCACGCCGCGCATCCAGGAAAACACGCCCGAGGTTCACCGTGGTTTTCGCTGCGATGGCCAGCACGGCTTCGTCGCCCGCCTGCACCAGCAACATGCTTCCCTGTTCGCCTTCCACCAGCGTCTGCTTGAGGCGACCGCGACCGACTTCATCCGCGGCGCGTTCGGCCAGCGCCAGCAGCGACGCGCACATGGCACCGAAGCGGTCTGAATCCACCCCCTGGTGCAGCACCGTTGCGATGACCAGCCCATCGGTCGAAATGACGGCGGAAGATTCGATATCCGCGTTGGCTGCCGCCAGGTTTCGCAGCAATGAACGGATCAACTGGGCCAGCTTTGAATCGGGTTGCATAGGTGTCTCGTACCGGAAGGATGCCGTACCACCCGGTCGACGACCGGGCGCACCCGCCACCGCGCTCGTGCGATGGCGGTTGTGCTGCAATGAGCGGCGTCGATTACATCGTCGCTTCGATGTCGGGCAGGCTCGAACGTGCCTTGGTCAGCACCATGCCAAGGTTCGCCGACTTGCGGCAGACAAAGGTGACCACATGCTCGTTGTTCGTCTTGCCACGCATGAAGACGTGAATCAGGTTGTCGGAGTTGACGATGATCTCCTGGAAATAATGATGGCCGTCGTCGCGCACGCCGCGTGCCTTCTTGAACATCTTTTCGATCGTGCCGACGTTGGTGCCCTGGAACAGGTCGGCCGTCGCGGCGGCGAGCAGTTCAAGAATCTCCGACGGATGCGAGTCGACAGTCTTGATCGCGAGCAGCATGCCGGTCGACAAGTCGACATAGCCTGCGGCGACGCATTCGGGAACGTTGGTGACTGCCTTTTGCAGCGCATTGTCGAGGGTCGATGCCATGGTGTTTCCTTTCTCAGCTGGGTGGGAAATTCGACGAACTCGGGTTCGTCATTGTTGAATCGAAACCATCCGTGCCTGTCGCACCGATGACCTTTGTGCCGTGCCCGACTGCAGCTCGGCAGCGAATTCCTGCAAAAATGCGACCTGCCGCTCCGACTGCACCCAACGCGGCTCGATCCGGCGCACCGCATCAAGCGCGCCGAGGGCCTCCTGGCCCTCCCAAATCAGATAGGCGGCGAGCACCGTACCCGTGCGGCCCAATCCTGCCAGGCAATGCACGGCAACAACGCGGCCTTCGTCGATCAGCGAGTCGAGCGCTTCGCACAGCGCTATCGCCTGCTCGATGGATGGGGCGTGCATGTCCGGAACCGGAAACCAGCGCATCGCGATGCCGAATTCGGCAAGTGCCGGGTCCTCAAGCGGCGTTTCGGTCAGCGTGATCAATGTGTCCACTCCGACGCGGCGCAGCGCACGCAGGTCGTGGTCGATGTCGCGCACCACGCCCGGCTTCGGCGTGCCGGCGAGTTGCCCTTTCTTGAGCCAGAGGAACCCCCGCGGCCCGAATGCATCACTGACGAACTGGCGCGCGGCGGGTGGCAAGGGTGGCGGCGGTTCCACACCCTCGTCGAGTTCCTCGGCCACGGCATCCGGCGCCGGCACGGCGCAACTTCCGCTGCGCACGAAGTCGCGCCCCGCATCGCTGAGCGGTTGTTCCAGAAATGAATCGGTCGATTGCACCTCGATCACGCGCCCGCCGGCAATCAGCGCGGCCGTTCCGCCGAGAACACGCGCCTCGTTCTGGTTGTGCAGGACGACCATGACGGCGCGATGCTCTCCTTCCGCACGCAGAAAGCGCAGGACAGATGCAGCTTCACCTTCGGACAACCCGACCGTCGGCTCGTCGACGCAAAGCAGGCGCGGGCTGCCGGCGACCATGCGCAGGATGGCAATCTGGCGCTGCTGCCAGAGCGGAAGCTGCTCCACGGGAGCATCGAGCCTTTCGGCAAGATCGTCGAGCCCTGCGCGGGCCAGCAATCGGCGCGCGAGGTCGCGCTGATCAGGCTTGGTGAGCTGGCTGCGCTCCGGCAGGTGCGACAGGATGTTCTCGAGCACGGAAGACATCAGCAACCGTGCGCTTTGCGCAACTAGCGACGGGTGTTCCTTGGCTCCCCACATCTCGCCCTGATATTCGGCATGCCCCCAAACCCGCAGGGACGGATTGGCGCTGTTGAATCCGGCCAGGGTACGCAGCAGTGTCGATTTCCCCGTGCCCGACGGCCCCAGCAGCACCATGACGCCGCGTTCCGGAACAACCAGGTCGATGCTGCTCAGCACGACTCGCTCGCCGAACGCAACACCGAACTCGCGCAGCGCGAGGACCGGCATTTGCACGTCCGCGATCAGTTCAGGCGTCACGCTGCGCACTCGGGTCAAGAATGGCGAGCAGGGAAAGCATGAGTTGCTTCACGTCGTCGCGGTCACGGCCGTCGATCTCGAACACAGGCACGACGAGCTTCTCCCTGGCCAGCCACTCCTGGAACTGCTCGATGGTCGGATGCGCCGACATGTCCATGCGGGTGATCCCGACGACGAGTGCGTTGCCCGTTTCGCCGATGAACTTGCGGAATGCATTGACGTAGAACGAGAGGTCGGCGAGCGGATCGGGCCGCGCATTGTCGATCAACAGAACCAGGCCGATCCCGCCGCGCGTCAGAATGTCCCACATGAAGCTGAAGCGCTCCTGCCCCGGCGTGCCGTACAGATGGACCTTGCTGCCATCGCCCAGGTTGATCACGCCATAGTCCATCGCAACGGTCGTGTTGTCCTTGCGTTGCCGAACGTCGTCGGTCGCGCGGGATTCCGTGCCGACGACCTCGATATCGCTGATCGCGCCGATCGCAGTCGTCTTGCCAGCACCGACGGGGCCGGTGAAAATGATCTTGTGTTCCATGGCAATCAGATTCCGACCAGGCGCTTGAACAGCTTGCCGAGCAAGCCTGCGTTTTTCGGCGGCGCGGCCGGTTGCGGTTCGCTCAGCGGCGGGTTTTCGGATACGGGACCGAGGTTCGGATCGCGCTGGTTCTTTACCTTCACCATGCCGGCGTAATAGGCGGCACAGTAGAAGCGATTCATCTCGGCAGCCGGGATCTTGAGAATTCGGGTGGCCAGCATCACTGACGTCGGATGCCGCGACAACAGCGCACAAATGCGCATGAAGTTCTCGTCATAAGGCAAGCGCGTCAGGTTCGGCCAGCGCACGAGTTGAACCACGTCGTGTCGAAAACGTCCTTCCGGCAACCGACCGTCGCATGCCCAGTAAGCCGCATGCCAGTAGAGTTCGCTCAACGGCCTTGCGGTGCCATGCACGATCGAGTGGACCTCGGCGCTGCCGACCGGAACCACCGAGAATGCCTGGCGCGGAAGGTGGCACAGTGCCGGCAAGGACTCGCGATCGGCGATGAACGCATCCATTTCAGGAATGACGACGATGCTGCCGTTGCGCTCGCTCTGGATGCGAAGAGGCGCACGGTTCTCTGCCGCGCCCCTGACCAGTCCGAGCAGCCAGTGGCCCGCAATGAACTCGGACGTGCCACTGTCTATCGTTGCGTCCATGACTTGTGCATCCAATTCCTTGCGTTCCTTGTTATGGATAATTGCGTCCCGGACGCGCCCGACATCGTCGGGCCGCTCCGATGCAATTCGATTCGGCGACACGGTAACCGAATCTAATGGATGCCGACGTGCTTCCGATCACGCGCCGGCAACCAATGGTCACAAATGTGTTACGTAGTGTGTCGCAATGTATGCCTTTCGAATTTGAAGACATATGTCGTCGACAGCCTTCAAGGCTTCGCCGGGTCGTGTTATTGCAATCGAACAGACATGACGGAAACCACCGTCGTGCGGATCGGCGGGGTGCCACGGTGAGCAGCGGCATATCGACGGATCTACGGCCACTTTGCGCACGCACGATTGCAGTTGAAGTCGCCAAGTCTGGAATGCAACCGCCGCGAACGGTTTCGTTTAGCCGGTTCTTGACTGCCGTGTCGCGTACTCGAAATCGGTTCCTATGGTCTATCTCTCCAACGTCACGATCGATCCGCATTGATCGAGCATGGCACTCGACAGAGTCCACACCGTCACAACTTGTCGCGACTGGACGACAGGAGGCATTGCCGCGGCGTTACGACCAACTTCGCAGCGCGGCTTGTCGGACTCGACTGGCGTGCCTCGTGCAGGATAGACTTGGCATGGGCCCGAGACTGGATCCATGCACGCAACCTGAAATGCGTGTGCTAAGCCCGGGGGTAAATGATGAAGGAATATCTGGCTGGTGTCTGCGTTCTGGGGTTGCTGGTTTCGATAGCGGCCCGTTCCGCAGATGATTCGAGCGTCGCAGCCGCTCTCGAGCGAGAGCGTGCACAGGCCGCTGCGCGCGACAAGGCTGCCGACGAAGCACATCGCCGCGAAGCGCAAGAGATGCAGGCGGTTGCCAAAGCCAGCATGGCGCGCGACTATCGCCTGCGCCTTGGCAACGAAGCAAAGGGCAAGTCTGACGACGAAGTGATCCGGCTTTACCGCGAAAAGGAGATCGCAGCCGGCCGCACGCCGTAATCGGCGGATTTTTGGCGCGACAAGGCGCCACCGTTAGCGAAGAACGCTGAAACGGTGACCTGACAAGGACTGCAAATGAACATGATCCGTGCCGCATTGTTGGCCATCGCGCTCGCGACAGCGGCGGGGCACGCATTCGCCCAGTCGAAAAATGCAGACGAGGCAATGCGGCGGGTCCAGAATGCGCTGGGCGTCCTCAATCAGGAGCTGTCGGCCACATATGACCAGATCAAAACGCTGCAGTCCACGCTCGAAGCCAATCGGCGCAGCGTCGACAGCATCCATAGCCGGGGCCCCGGCCTTACCATGGAGCAGGTCGAAGCCGCGCGGCGCAAGGCTTCGGATCGCGAAGAGGAATTGCAGTCCCAGATCGATCTTGCCTTCGCGCGCATCAAGGACATCGAACTCCAGAAGCAACCCTTGCTGCGGCGTCTCCAGGAGCAACTCCGGCAGGAGGATGAGGCGTCCCAGTAGCCGCCATGCGACGGGCATCGGCCAAGTCGCATGCTGTTTGCCAAGCGTTTAGAATTCCCCCGCATGAACTCGATCGATGCCATGCCGGCACATGCCCGGACGGCAGGCGCGGCGCCATGAACCGCGAGTTGCCGGAACTGGCCTTCGAACTGCTTGCCGACGCCGGCACGGCGCTGCCGGCGCACACGCTCGGGCTGCTGTGCTACGGCGAAGCCCGGGGCGAGGGCTGCGCGCTGCCCTGCGCCCAAGTCGATCTGCCGGTGCTGGGCGCCGGCCATACCGTGTGCGAGGCCTGGCGCAGCAGCGCACTGCCGCGCGCCGGCCAGAGCGGGGCGCTGCGCTACCGCGAGGACGGCGAGCTGCTGTTCGGCTGCCTGGCCCTGCCCGAGGAGCGCGGGGCGGTGGGTTCGCTGCGCGAGCTTGCGCGCAGCGCCTATGCGCAGGCCTTCGCGCTGCTCGACCGGCTGGGCTACGCGCATCTGGTGCGCTGCTGGAATTATCTGGCGCAGATCAACGGGACGAGCGGCGGGCTGGAGCGCTACCGCCAGTTCAACGTGGGGCGCCACGAGGGCTTCGAGCTGGCCGGCCGGGCGCGCAGCGCGGCGGTGCCGGCGGCCTGTGCGCTGGGCACGGCGGACGGGCCGCTGGTGGTGGCGTTTCTGGCTTCGCGCCAGGCGCCGCTGGCGCTGGAGAATCCGCGCCAGATTCCGGCTTACGATTATCCGGCCGATTACGGGCCGCGGGCGCCGACCTTTGCGCGGGCCACGTTGTTGCCGGGGGCTTCGGGGGAGACGCTGTTCGTGTCGGGGACGGCGAGTATCGTGGGGCATCGCACGATGCATGCGGGGGATGCGGCGGCGCAGACGGCCGAGACGCTGACGAACCTGCAGGCCGTGCTGGCGGTGGCCAATGCGCGGAGCGCCCGCGGCGGCTATGCGCTCGATGATCTGGCGTTGAAGGTGTATGTGCGCAACCGCGCCGATCTGCCGGCGGTGCAGGACACCTTGCGCCGCCGTTCCCGCGCCCGCGCCGTCTTCCTGCTCGCCGATGTCTGCCGCGACGACC
>JAEUNL010000068.1 GCA_016791115.1 Rhodocyclaceae bacterium | reverse complement strand
GGAAACTCCACTTCAGGAGAGCGCTGAAATTATGTCGAGCTCAGGACTACATCCCCGACCCGCAAAAGCCCATCGCCACGACCTTCCCCGAACTGCATCTCGGGAAGCTCAACATAATCGAGGCATCTACATAATCGGCCTAAGCGGGCACTCACAAGCTCCGACAGGTTGGTCCGCCTTCCGATCTGCTGCAGCCATCGATTGGTTCATGCTTGCTGACTGATTATTCAATGTTCGCCAGGCTATGTTTGACTCCAACGCGAAATACAACAAAATATCGTATTGTGTAGCGCTACACAATACGATGCGCTTGCCGTCATCGACCCATAGGCAACATAATTGAAAATATATGGACACCAGCGAAGTTCGCCATCCAGGCGAACGCATCAAGGCAGAGGTTTTCCCGGAAAAGATGTCCGTGACAAAAGCCGCCGAGCTGATTGGCGTCGGACGTCCGGCTCTTTCCAACCTGATTAACGGGAAAGCGTCCCTCACTGCCGATATGGCGACCCGCATCGAGAAGGCATTCGGATTCCCTAGGAAAGATCTGCTCGAAATGCAGGCTCAGTACGACGCTTTCAAGGCTAGGCAGAAGAGTGTCCCGACGAACGCGAAAGCGTATGTCCCCCCGTTCCTCGCAATCAAGGCCAACGACATAGAGAACTGGGCTTCGCACAACATCGCCGCGCGCAGCAGGTTCGCGGTATTCATGAGGACCTTGGTCCATTCGACAGGTAGCGGACTCTCGGAAGTCGATTTCCCGGGTAACGACGACTCCCAGCGCGCCGGCTGGGACGGTCGAATCGTGGCGAACGAGGCAACTACTTGGGTGCCGGCTGGCTGCTCGGGTTGGGAGTTCGGCACCAACGAGGATCCTAAGGCGAAGGCGGACAAGGATTACAAGAAAAGCGTAGCTGCAACTGATGCAAACGACAGGGCATCAATGGAATTCGTTTTCGTCACTCCCCGCAGATGGGCCGGCAAGAACGCTTGGGTTAGTGAAAAGAAGCAAGAAGGTTCCTGGAAGGACGTCCGGGCCTACGACTCCAGCGACCTGGAACAGTGGATGGAACAGTCTCTGCCCGGCCAGGCATGGTTTGCCAACGAGACGGGATCCCCTGCGCAGGACGTCCGCTCGCTCGACCGGTGCTGGACAGACTGGGCGAACGTGGCGACTCCGCCGCTGCCCGGCGCGCTGTTCAGTTCGGCCATCGAGGACGCGAAGCGCAGGCTCGCTTCCCGCCTTGCGAAGGCGCCCACAGGTCCAATCGTGGTCGCAGCGGACTCCACCGACGAAGCGCTGGCCTTCGTTGCCCAATGCTTTGGCTCTGAAGGATGTGCCGAACTGGAACCTTATCGGTACCGGATCCTGGTTTTCGATAAAGCCGGGGTCTTGCCGAAACTTGCAGGTGGGACGAGGCCATTCATTCCAGTAGTGCACTCGCGCGATGTCGAAGTTGAACTCGCGCCGTATGCTGAACAAATGCACTCCATCGTGGTGTACCCCAGGAACTCCGTCAACGCTGAACCAGACATCGTTCTCGAGCCCGTCAGTTTCGAAACATTCGATTCCGCGCTTAAAGGCATCGGCAAGAACCGCGACGAGGTCAAGAGTCTAGCAAACGAGTCGGGACGCTCACTGACCGTCCTGCGCCGCCGGCTCGCGACCGTCGAGGCCGTACGAATGCCGCTTTGGGCAACACAGCAACACGCCCCGGAAAACCTAATCGCGTTCATGCTAGTAGGCGCGTGGCACGTGCTAAACGAAACCGACAAGGCAGGGCTGTCCCTGCTAGCCGGCGACCGCGCATACGAAGCGATGGAAAAGGACTGCCAGCGCCTGATCCAACTGAACGACTCACCGCTCTGGTCCATCGGAACATATCGCGGGGTCGTCTCGAAGATCGACCTGCTCTACGCCATCGCTCGCTATGTCACCCGCGATGACCTGAAGCGGTACTTCGACGTCGCACGGATGGTGCTGGGCGAGGACGACCCGTCCCTTGATCTCGCCGAAGACCAGCGATGGGCCGCGTCCATTCACGGAAAAACTCGGGAATTCTCGCCAGCGTTCCGTCGAGGCATTTCGGAAACGCTCGTCCTCCTGGCCGTTCACGGCGTGGGTCTTTTCAAGGCACGCCTGGGGATCGACACGGCGGTCGAGGCGGCCCTGGTAGTCCGCGACCTGCTTAGCGATCCACTCACGACGCGCATTCTTGAAGCCAACGACCGCGACCTGCCGCTCTACGCTGAAGCGGCGCCGACCGAATTTCTCTCGATCATCGAGCGCGACCTGAAGACAAGAAGTCCGGCAGTTTTCGGCCTCCTCCGTCCCGTCGGGTCCGGCATATTCGGCAGTCCCAGCCGCACTGGACTGCTTTGGGCGTTGGAAGGGCTCGCATGGAATCCGGAGACGCTTCCTCGTACGGTGATGATCCTCGCACGTCTCGCGCAGATCGAGATCAACGACAACTGGGTCAACAAACCGGCGCATTCGCTGGCAGCGATATTCCGATCATGGATGCCCCAGACCGCAGCCAATAATGACGAGCGCCTGGCGCTGGTAAAAGTCCTGTTCAACAAATTCCCGGATGTCGCCTGGACGCTTTGCGTCGCGCAGTTCGGCAATCACCATCAAGTCGGGGACTACAGCCACAAGCCGACGTGGCGCCCGGACGGATACGGCCACGGTGAGCCGTTTCCGACTTGGGGGCCGATATTGGAGTTCGCGGACAAAATGATAGAGCTAGCCTTATCTCAGGCACGCTACTCGGTCTCGATGCTGTCAGACCTAATCGACCGCCTCCATGCCCTGACGGACGCCGACCAGGATCGCGTATGGGCGCTGGCCGAGGCATGGGCGAAGACCGCAAGCGACAGCGACAAGATTGCGTTACGCGAGAAGATTCGAGTCTCGACGTTATCCCGCCGCGCAACGCTGCGTGCGAAGAAACGCAATAAGCAATCCCGCGTAACGGCCGCTGCAAAGCACATCTATGCCGCGCTTGAACCGAGCAATCTCCTCGACAAGCACGCGTGGCTCTTCAAGGGCACTTGGATCGACGAGTCTGCCGACGAGCTCGAAGACCTAGAGAATATTGACTATGAAGAGCGCGAGACGCGGATCCGGAAACAGCGGGCCGATGCGCTGAAAGAAATCCACGGGCAGTATGGCATCGTCGGCTTGCTCGATACGGCAATCCGTAGCGGAGCATCGGGAACCATCGGCGCCCTTGCGGCCGAGTGTGTGCTGGATGAGGAAGAACTGCTCGCTCTCGTCACCCTGGCCTTTCAGAAACGGAGCGAGAGCGAGCCAGCGGCCCGTGCGTCGGAATGGCTGATCCAAGGCGTCTTAGGAGCGATGTCTGACGACCAGAAACGCCAAGCATTCTTAAGGTCTTCCATTACCGCGATTGGTCCCAAGAACGCGGTCCGTCTCCTGGCGCTTGCGCCCTTCGGCGACGGCACTTGGTCGCTGGTCTCCTCATATGGAGAGGCGGTTGAAACACGGTACTGGAAGGAGGTCGTTCCCGGCTGGATGCGGGACAACCATGCGGAGATCGCCAAGGCGGTCGACATGCTCATGAAGGCCCGGCGACCACGCGCAGCGTTCGCACTCGTCAAGCATCACCCAGAAAAGCTGCCGGTCTGCACGCTGTTCCAACTTCTCACGGTCATGGCACGGGACGGCGACGACAAGGCGGGTGAATACCTGCTTGAACACTACCACGTCGAAAGGGCCTTCGAATGCATCAACAAGACTTCCGAACTGTCACTCGAACAGAAGGCTGGCCTCGAATTCGCGTACCTAGACGTGCTTGACCGCGCGTGGGACCGGCATGCCAAGTCCGCAATCCCGAACCTAGAGCATTACATCGAGGATCACCCTGAAGTACTGGTCCAAGCCATCGTATGGACGTATAAGCGCAAGGACCGCGGGGAAGACCCTCCTGAATTCAGGATTGACGCAGAAAAAGCAAAATCCTTGGCTGAACGGGGATACAAGCTCATACAAGCACTGAAAAGGATACCTGGAAGCGACGAACAAGGGAGCATTGACGCCGAGCGCCTGGCGAAGTGGACCGAAACCGTGCGCAAGTCCTGCGCCGAGCTGTCGCGCATCGGAATCGCTGATGTTGTGATCGGAGAACTGCTTGCCTCGGCGCAAATTGGCAACGACGGCGCCTGGCCTTGTGAAGAGGTGAGAACTGTGATGGAAGATATCCAGTCCGAGGACATGATGCGCGGAGCGCATACCGGCGTGTACAACTCGCGAGGGGTTCATCCCCGAGGTCCCGGCGGGGACCAGGAACGCGAACTGGCCGAGAAGTACAGAAGGTGGGCGCAGCAGATTCGGATGTCGTCGCCGTACGTGGCTTCCGAACTGCTTATGAAGCTGACGGAGACCTACGAGCGGGAAGCTGTTCAGGAGGATACCGAAGCGAAAATCAACCGGAGATTGCGCTAGCTGACTGCAGTGTGAGGACTGAGCGCAGCGAAGGCGTGATCGCCTGACCAATGCTCGAAGAAGTTCATGATCAAAACCAGCACGATGCACTAGAAGCCGTCAACGCAGATCTGCGCGGTAGGTCAACGCGACCGGAGTCCGCACCGTGTCGTTACACAACTCCGAACGGTAGCTATGGCCCATAAGCGGCAGCCGCCATTGTTTTCGCCGAACTCCCACTACTCGCTGAGAACAGATGTCATCAACATAGCGGTTGAATCGCCGTTACGGCCAATTCCCCGCTATCGGCAAATTCTCTGAGAATCGTTGCTGCGCTGAATTGGCGGCCATGCCGTCCAGCGCTACACCGAAAACTTTTTTGCTTCTTGCCGCCCTGCACACACGTTGGCCCCTTCCGCGCGCAATCCGTTGAGATTGCTGGCGCGACTCAGCGTGTCACGACTTGCACGCGATCAATGCGCCCTCCTCGCCAGTTGCCACTGCACGGCGGCCTGGGTGGCGTAGCCCATGACGGCGTCGCGGTGGGCGACGGGCAGTTCGCGCGAGAGGGCGGCGAACAGGGCCTGGGTGGCTTCCTGGCCGATGCCGTCGGCGGCCAGGCCTTCGGCGAGGCAGCGGATCTGGATGTGGGCGAGCGCGTCGGCGACGAGGCGCCAGCCGGTCTGGGGCATGGCCTTGACGAGGGCGAGCATCAGGCCGCCGAGCTGGCCGGTGAGGCGCAGGGCTTCGTCGCGTTCGTCGCCGGCGATGGCGGCGTGCCAAAGCGCCAAGTGGATGCCGCGCCGCAGCTCGACCTTGAAGTCGATGGCATTTTCTTCGGCGCGCGCGATGGCGTCGAACTGCGCGAGGAAGCGCGCGTCGGCCTGCGGGTCGAGGCCGGTGCGCAGGCGGCCGACGAGTTCGCTGAGTCCGGGCAGCGCGGCGAGGCCGAAGGCCTGCGTCCACGCCAGGCCCCACTGGTCGAGGCCGGTGAGCAGCAGCGCGAGGCGCAGCGCGGCGCCCTGCTCGCTGCCGGCGGCCTTGCTCCAGTTGGCGAGGGCGACGGCGAGCGCGTCGCCGCCATCGTCCGCCCTCACTTTCCCCTCTTCCCCTTCTTCGCCGACCGAGCGGCGGAACACCTGGGCGAAGGCGTCCTGCGCCATGCGCGCGGCCTTGCGCTGGTCGTCGGGCGCAACCAGCGCGGCGAGCGGGTCGGGCGGAACGGGCGAGGCGGCTGGATCGGGCGTGGCGGGCGTTGCGGTCATGACGGGGCTCCGGGCAGGGGGCGCCATCGTGGGGGAGCAAGGGGGCGCTGTCAATCGCGCGCGGTGCGTGCCGGATGCGGCGACAATGCGGGCTTGGACGATGGATCGCCGCACGAGCCCGGCATGAGCAGCGCATGAGCCCCGACAAGCCCGACCACCAGAACCCTGCCCTGCCCGATTTCTGGGAGAAGCGTTACCGCGAGGGCACGACGCCGTGGAATGCCGGCGGGGTGCCGCGTGCCTTGCAGGATTTCGTTGACGCATGGCCCGGGCGCAGCGAGACGCCGCCGCGCGTGCTGGTGCCGGGCTGCGGCCATGCGTGGGAGGCGCGCCACCTGTGCCAATGCGGATGGGATGTGCTGGCGATCGACTTCAGCCCCGCGGCGATCGACCATGCGCGCCCGCTGATGGGGCCGTTCGCGGCGCGGCTGATGCTGGCGGACTTCTTCGCCTTCGCGCCGGCGCAGCCCTTCGACCTGATCTACGAGCGCGCCTTCCTGTGTGCGCTGCCGCGCCACCTGTGGGCCGCCTACGCCGCACGCTGCGCGGAACTGCTGGCACCGGGCGGACTGCTGGCGGGCTACTTTTTCCTCGGCAGCGAGCCGAAGGGCCCGCCGTTCGCGATCGAGCCGGCGGCGCTGGATGCGCTGCTGGCGCCGGCCTTCGAGCGCATCGCCGACGAGGCGGTGGAGGATTCGCTCGCGGTGTTCCAGGGCCGCGAGCGCTGGCAGGTTTGGCGCAGGCGTGCAAATTGCGTCGCGGGCTGAACCGAGGTTACGACCGACAAAGCGCACGACACGCATGTACAGCAGTGCATTGCTTGCCATCATCGAGCGCGCCGGGCACGACACCGCCGTGCTGGTGGACGGCCTGAGCGAAGCCGAATTCCTGCGTTCGCGCGTGACGCGCGCCGAGGTGCGGCGGCTGATCCGCAACATCGCCGACACGGCGGCCAACACGCCGCCCGAACTGCGGACGCAGCTCGCGCAGATCGACTGGGACGGCTGGATTGCGATCGGCGCGCGCCTGCGCCAGGCCGATGCGCAGGCCGACGAGACGCTGTGGTTCGCCGCGCGCTCGCTGGTGCCGGCCACGCTGATGTGGCTGGCGGATTACCGGCGCCGCCACCCGGCGCTGTTCGAATTCCGGCCACCGGATTGAACTTGTGGGATTTGCGACAATCCATCTCGATCACGAGAACCATAGAACCCCTTACCCGACCCCGATGAACGCCCCCGACCTGACCGACCTGCTGCTCGGCACGACGCTCGACGCGCTGCCCTTCGACAACCATTTCGCGCGCCTGCCGGAGGCCTTCCACACGCGGCTGGCGCCGTGGTCGCTGCCCGATCCCTACTTGGTCGGTGCGAGCGACGAGGTGGCGGCGATGCTGGGCCTCGACCCGGCCGAATTCGCCCGCCCCGCGTTCGCCGAGACCTTTGCCGGCAACCGCCTGCCGCCGGGCAGCGAGCCGCTGGCGGCGGTGTATTCGGGCCACCAGTTCGGCGTGTGGGCCGGCCAGCTGGGCGACGGCCGCGCGCACCTGCTGGGCGGCGTGGCCACGCCAGCGGGCACGCTGGAGATCCAGCTCAAGGGCGCCGGGCAGACGCCCTATTCACGCTTTGCCGACGGCCGCGCGGTGCTGCGTTCGTCGATCCGCGAGTTCCTTTGTTCCGAGGCGATGGCGGGGCTCGGCGTGCCGACCACGCGCGCGCTGTGCGTGGTCGGCTCGGACGCGCCGGTGCAGCGCGAGACGATCGAGACCGCCGCGGTGGTGACGCGGGTGGCGCCGTCCTTCGTGCGCTTCGGCTCGTTCGAGCACTGGAGTTCGAAGGATCGCGATGCGGAACTCAAACTGCTGGCCGATTACGTGATCGAGCGCTTCCGCCCCGCACTGCGCGAGGCGCCGAAACCCTGCGAGGCGCTGCTGCGCGACGTGGCGCAACGCACCGCCGAACTGGTGGCGCACTGGCAGGCGATCGGCTTCATGCACGGCGTGATGAACACCGACAACATGTCGGTGCTCGGGCTGA
>JAEUNL010000011.1 GCA_016791115.1 Rhodocyclaceae bacterium | reverse complement strand
TGGAATACACTCTTGGCCAGATCCACCGCGACGGTAGTAGCATGCATTTCGGACTCCTCCTGTGATGACCGATCCCCGTTCCCGCGAGCACCGGTGCCGCCAGTTTGGCGCGCAAGAAACAGGGGAGTCCATCCCATCACTGGAGCGGGACCTCCACCGGCATGGCAAAGTTCGGGCACACCAAGGTTGACGTCCGCTGTCACCCGACAGCGGCGAAGCGCATTCATTCCATGTCCACCGTCAGAGCGTCGACACGGAAGGGCCAGCGGCCGGCATGAAGAAGGCGCTCGGGGTCATCTACGTCGGTGCAGTTGCGGCCCTCGTTGCGGCAGCGGTTGGCATCCTCCGCCTGCGGTGCGAGGGCTTCGGCTGCATGGGCATTGGCGTTGCCTGGTTCGCCTGGGCCATCTCCTTTTTCGTCGTTTTCGTACTTGGCCTGCTTGCCAGGAGCAAGGCCGCTTCGATTGCAGGGCTTGGCACAGTGGTCAAGGGCACGTGGTGGCTGCAGGTCGGGCTTGGTGCCATTGCCGTGGCCGTTTGGCTCCACAAGAGTGCGGCCTGACGCTTTGCCCGAGCGCAGCGCCACGCCGGCGGGTCCGCTCAGCCTAAACGACAGGCCTCACGAGTTGCGTGCGCGGTTCAGCAGGTATTCAAGCTCCACCTGTCGGGTCTTTGCGGCCTGGCTCACACTCGTTCCTGGAGGGTGTGCCGCACTTTCGCCGCCCCCGGTGCAAGTCAGCGGTGCGCAACCTGACGACACCTCGAACGCGTCAACGCTACGCATCGATCCTGCCGAGCCGGTTCTACTGCGCGCCGTGGATGGCGCGCTTCTACCGAGCGTCCAGGTATCGAACCACTTGCGGCCTCTTGCCTACTCCCTCCCGGCCGGTACGCACATACTCTGGCTGAGCGAACTCCCGTACGGCTTTCCGTTCGTGCCCCAATACATCGACTGCTTCGTCATGCAAGTCACGCTGATTCCCGGTTCCCGTTACAACCTGCGCCTGGACCCAAGGCTCAAGCTGCCCGTGCTGTCGCGTGGTGGAACTGCGGAAGCGGAGGCCGTCGGAAAAGTCGTCGACAGGCCGCTTCTAATTGAGCGCGGGTGTCAATGGCGGTGACGCCCAACCCTTTCGTACCTGAGCTCCCTCGAGAGGCAGGAGTTGCGATCGATCGGTCTGGCGATTGCCAAACGCATTCAGCCGACCATCCGGCGTCCGGGTCGGACTCTTGGTGGCCCGTGCCGACGTGGAATCTGCGCACGCCGTGCCAATCGCTACAAGCGGCAGGCGTGAAGCTGCCGGAAGGGCTGTCGGCATGGTTGCGCGCGGGTGCGGCCCGCCATGACCGGCCGATGTACGGTAAAACCCGGGAAACCATGCGCAACGCCTTCCGGCGATGGCGGCCCCGGGGGCGGCATTCGGCGATTGACGGGATTGCGCGTTGCGCCCGCACCCGCAGGCCGCAGCACCGCGAATCACACACACCGGATCGGACACGACGATGATGAAATCGCTGCAGATCGGCAAGGCGTTCACGCTGCTGGAACCGGGACCGGTGGTCCTCGTCACGACGCACGACGGCGGCAAGGACAACGTGATGACGATTTCGTGGACCATGGTGGTGGATTTCACGCCGCGGTTCGCCATCACCACCGGGCCGTGGAACCATTCCTATGCCGCGCTTCGACGAACGAAGGAATGCGTGATCGCGATCCCGACGGTGGACCTGATCGACCCGGTAGTGGGCGTGGGCACGTGTTCCGGCGCGGACACGGACAAATTCGCGCGCTTCGGCCTGACGCCGGCGAAGGCGAAGCGGGTGCGCGCGCCCCTGATTGCGGAATGCGTGGCGAACATCGAATGCCGGGTGGTCGACATCGTGAAGAAGCACGACATCGTGGTGCTGGAAGGCGTTGCCGCCTGGGTGGACGCGACCCGCAAGGAGACCCGCACGCTGCACGCGGTGGGGGACGGCACGTTCATCGTCGACGGGCGCCGGATCGACCGCCGGAAGGCGATGCGTTCGAAACTCCCGGCGGGCGTCTAGCCCGGATGCGCGGTCGCGAAGATGCGCGGCGCCCTGCCCGGCCGGGAATACGGGATACGGGATACGATAGGCATTTGCCGCCGCAGTCGCGCCATCGCCGCCGGAGTTGCCCATGTCGACCGGAACCTTGCTCACGGTACTTTCCAACATCCCCTGGGGTCAGGTCATCGAGAACGCGCCCAAGGTTGCCGACGGCGCAGCGAAGCTGTGGTCCCGGCTGCGCAAGCCGCAAGCTGCCGCCGATGACGCGCCCCGGCCGGCCGATGGCGCGCCGCTGTCGGACGTGGCGCTGCTGCAATCCAGAGTGCGCGATCTCGAACTGTCCGTCGGCGCCCTGCAGGAACAGATGGAAGCGTCGACCGAGCTGATCAAGGCGCTGGCCGAGCAGAATGCGCAACTGGTGCAGCGCGCCGAACTGAACCGCGTGCGCCTGCTGCGCGTGACGGTCGCAGGCGCCTGCATTGCCGCCGCATTGGTCGCCGCCCTGGCGTTCGTGCTGCTGAAGCCGTGAGCGCCGAATCGCCCGCCGCCGCCAGCCCGGATTTCGGCGCACGCCATCCCTCGCCGGACGGCCGTTACGCGGTGGTCACGCAATCCTGGGATGTTCGCATGTCGATCTGGATCGACACGCCGCACATCGAGGATCAGACGGGCACCACCGTCATGAGCCTGCGTGACGTGCATTGGTCGCTGGTGGACGCCGCCTGGGAATCGCCCGCGGTGGTCGTGCTCAAGTTGCGCAAGTACCCCGGATCGCACCAACCGCCCGAGTTGACGGTGGCCGTGGATTGCGATGCCAAGGTCGCAACGCTCGATGGTCGCAGCATGCCCGTGCGCGACATCGAACCCGCGCTCGACGCTGCGCTCGGCTGGCCGGGAAGCCGGGCGCGGGCAGCCGGCGCGTCGCGGGCGCAGCGTGTGCTGTATGCCGGCAGCCTTGCGGGTTCCGTTGTCACGAATGCGGTCGCGATCGTGTTCTTCGTCGTCGGGGTCGGCGACGGCTCGGTAGCGTCGTTCAACATCGTGCTGTGGGTCGCGCTGCTCGCAGGCGCGGGACTCAGCCTGTGGGCTGGCCGCAGCCTGCGCGCGCGCGGGCGGTTCGGCCCGGCGATTGCCGCGCTGTCCGTCTCCGCACTGCCCGCGCTGGTGGGCGGGGTGTTCCTGCTCTTGCTGCTGGTCACCCAGCCGCGCTGGAACTGACCATTCGACCTGGCGCGCCATCCATGACGCAGCCCACTTCACACGATTTCGGCCCGCAAGGCGCACGGGCCGGTCTTCTCCTCTTTTCGCTCGGCTATGTCTGCGGGTTCGGGTTTGTCACCGTCATGGTGTTCCGGGATCTGGGCATGAGCGGTTCCGACGCGTTGCTGGCATTGGCCCAGCAGGCGCTGCTGCTGGCCCTGTACCTCGCGGGCGGCTACTTCATCCTGCTCTACATGGTCTTCGGTGCATATCGCTTCCGCTTCCTCGATTCGTCGTTTCGCGTGTTCACGTGGCGCGGCTGGCGGGTGTTCACCTGGGCGCAGATCCGCCGCGCGGACCTGAACACCTACAAGTCGAACGTCGAGCTTGCGCTGGTGGCGGGCCCGCGCCAGGTGATCAGCCTGCCGCTCACGTCGTTCCGGCGCAGCGCCAGCCTGCTGGCGTTCGTCAGGGCGCGCGTGGCGGTGCCGATCGCCGCGACAACGGCGCAGCTCGCCCTGATCACCGACGACTGAGGTGCGCGCCGTCACGCATCATGACAAGAGGCCACGGCGCCACCGCCGCTTCCCGTACAGGCGGGCTGGAATTGTCGACCGCCGCCGCTATGCTGGAAGCTGCGCAATGCGCGGTGCCGGCCGCCGCTGGCGCGCGTCGGAATATCGCCACTCCAGGAGCCATCGTGTCCGTCTTTCGCACATCGCGCGTTCTCTCTGCCACGGTAACGGCCGTGTTCGACGCCATCCGCGACCCGCAGCGCCTGGCACGCTGGTGGGGGCCGGACGGCTTCACCAACGAGTTCGACGTGTTCGAGTTCGCGCCGGGCGGGCGCTGGCAGTTCACCATGGTCGGGCCGGACGGTAAGCGGTATCGGAACGAATCCGCGTTCGCCGACATCGTGCCCGGCGCGCGGGTGCGCATCGACCATATCTCGCCGCCGCGTTTCGTGCTGACCATCGCCTTGACGCCGGCGGGCAGCGGAACGCATCTGTCGTGGGAGCAGGCGTTCGAAGACCCCGCGGTGGCGGCGAGCGTGCGCCGTATCGTCGAGCCGGCGAACGAGCAGAACCTGGATCGACTCGCGGCCGAGCTGCGCACGGGCGGCGAGGGGGGCGGCGAGGGGGGCGGCGAGGGGGGCGGCGAAGCGGGCGGCGAAGCGGGCGGCGAAGCGGGCGGCGAAGCGGGCGGCGAAGCGGGCGGCGAAGCGGGCGCATAGCCGCCGGCCCGCGTCCGCGGCAGCCTGTCGGCGGACGCATTTGTTTCGCGCGCAGGCCGGCGCGCCTGTCGGCATCGCCGATGCGGCTGCGTCCCTGGCAGGCAATGCGACGATTCCGACCCGCCGACCGAAGGAGACCGACATGCGCTTCATGGTGATCGTCAAGGCAAGCCGCGAGAGCGAGGCGGGCGTGATGCCGGACGAGCAGTTGCTGGCCGAGATGGGCCGCTACAACGAGGAACTGGTGAACGCCGGCATCATGCAGGCGGGCGAGGGCCTGCATCCGAGTGCGAAGGGCGCGCGGGTGCGCTTTTCGGGCACGCAGCGCCTGGTGATCGACGGGCCGTTCGCCGAAACGAAGGAACTGGTCGCCGGTTACTGGATCTGGCAATGCACTTCGCTGCAGGAGGCGATAGCCTGGGTGAAGCGCTGCCCGAACCCGATGCCGGGCGAATCGGAGATCGAGATCCGGCAGATCTTCGATGCCGAGGATTTCGGCGAGGCACTCACGCCGGAACTGCGCGAGCAGGAGGAACACCTGCGCGAACGCATCGCAAACAAGACGTGAAGAACGATACCCACCCAAAGGAGAAACCGGGATGAGCACGAACACCGTCACCCTGCATCGCGTGCTGCGATGCCCGCCCGAGCGCGTGTATCGCGCCTTCCTCACCCCCGCGGCGATGGCCAAATGGCTGCCGCCCTACGGCTATACCTGCAGCGTGCAGCGCATGGATGCGCAGGTGGGCGGACGCTACGCGATGTCCTTCACGCACTTCGCCAGCGGCCACAGCCATTCGTTCGGCGGCGAGTACCGCGAACTCGTGCCGGGCGAACGCATCCGCTACAGCGCAAGCTTCGACGATCCGAACCTGCCGGGCGAGATGCAGACCACCGTGACGCTGCGGCCGGTGAGTTGCGGCACCGACGTCGGCATCGTGCAGGAGGGCATCCCCGCGGCGATCCCGGCCGAGATGTGCTACCTCGGCTGGCAGGAATCGCTGGCGCTGCTCGCGCGGCTGGTCGAAGGCGACGTGCCGGCGTAAGGCCAGACCCATGCGCATTCGCGTTGTGCTTTTTCGACCCGGCCCGCAGGGCAGGCGGAGCGGGCTTTTTGGGCATGCCCGGCCCAGGGCCAAGCATCCATGCGCCATACCGGCCTGCCATGCCGCAGAGCGCTCATCCATGCGCCCCGCAGGGCATGGGGCGGGCGTATTCCCGCCTTGCAGCCCCAGGATGGCGGGTGCGGCATGACCGCGCGCGCCATCCCCGCGAGCATCGACGACTACATCGCCGGCTGCGCGCCGGCAGTGCAGCCGATGCTGCAGCAGATCCGCGCAACGATCGCGGCTGCCGCGCCCGGCGCCAGCGAGAAGATCAGCTACGGCATCCCGACCTTCCACCTGCACGGCAACCTGGTCCACTTCGCGGCCTTCGCCAACCACGTCGGGCTGTATCCGGGCGCGTCGGGCATCGCCGCGTTCGCGGCCGAGCTGCAGGGCTATCGCACCTCGAAGGGCACCGTGCAACTGCCGCTCGATGCGCCGCTGCCGCTCGATCTCATTGCGCGCATCGTGCGGCATCGCGTCGAGGAAAATCTGAAACGCCGCAAACCCGCCGTGCCGCGCCGGAACGTCAAAGCGGCCACTTGAGCGCGCTGGAGACGCCATGTTGCGACATCCGATACTTTCCGCGCTGCCGATCGCGGTGATGTTCGCGGCGACCGTCCGGGCGGTGATGGACTCGACGTGGCCGCGCCATCCGGGTGACATGTTCGGCAACGAGGTCATTGCGCTGGTCGCGCTGCCGTTCCTGTGGTTTCTCTCGGCTGTGGAGACGTCGGCACTTGCCTGGCGGCGGGGCGTGACGGACGCCGCCGACCGCGGGAATCGCGCATGATCGCGGGCGACAGGACACTCGAACTGCGCATTCCGCCGCTGCTCCTGGTCGCGCTGTGCGCCGCGGCGATGTTCGGCTGCGCGCGACTGCTGCCGTCGCTCGACTTCGCGCTGCCCGGCCGCCTCGCGGGTGCCGTCGTGCTTGCGGGCGCCGGCATCGGCATCGCGACGGCCGGCGTCGCGACCTTCCGCCGCCATGGCACCACGGTGAATCCGCTGACGCCCGACGCGACCGCGATGCTGGTGTCGGGCGGCATCTACCGCGTCTCGCGCAATCCGATGTATCTCGGCATGCTGGTGCTGCTCGCGGGCTGGGCGCTGTGGCTGGCGAATGCGGCGGCGCCTTTGCTGCTGCCCTTGTTCGTCGCATACCTGAACCGCTTCCAGATCGCACCGGAGGAGCGCCTGCTGCTCGCCCGGTTCGGGCCGCAATTCGCGCACTACATGGCCACGGTGCGCCGATGGCTGTGAGATGCGGCCGTTGGCGCGCATGAGGCTGCGCGCGCGCCTCGGCTGGCTGTTGGCCTGCATCGCGCTCGGCTTGGCGATCGGCGCGGCCGGCTGGCTGCTGAGCGGCGATTCGGCATGGTTCGCGGCGATTCCCGCGGTGCTGGCAGCCGGCTGGCTGTTCCTCGCCGACCCGACGCAGTGCGAGGCGCCGCGCCGCGCCCCCGGCGGCAAGGACGGCGCCGGCAGCCCCTGAATCCGCACGGCATCGCGGCGGGGCGGTTTGCCGGATGCGGCGAGCGGTTAGAATCGGCGCTCAGGCAACAATCACGGAACAGGTGCGCGATGCAAACAGCCGGGCAGGAGGCCGAACTGACCGACACGTCGACGGCGACCGACTGCGACATTCTCGTCATCGGCGGCGGGCCGGCCGGCTCGACGGCGGCGACGCTGCTGGCGCGGCGCGGCTGGAAGGTGGTGCTGCTGGAGAAGTCGCACCACCCGCGTTTCCACATCGGCGAATCGCTGCTGCCGGCCAACCTGCCGCTGCTCGAGACGCTGGGCGTGGCCGACGAGGTTAAGCAGATCGGCATGATGAAGTGGGGCGCCGAGTTCGTCTCGCCCTGGCACGACCACACCAGCACCTTCCATTTCGCCGACGCGTGGGACAAGAGCATGCCCTACGCCTACCAGGTGCGCCGCTCGCAATTCGACGAGATCCTGTTCCGCAACGCCGCGCGCAACGGCGCGCAGGCGATCGAGGGCGCACGCGTGCGCGAGGTCGATTTCGCGCCCGGCGGGCAGGGCGCCACGGTACGCGCCGAACATGACGACGGCACCGTGCACACCTGGCGCTGCCGCTTCCTGGTCGACGCCTCGGGCCGCGACACTTTCCTCGCCAACCGCTTCAAGACCAAGCAGCGCCACCCCAGGCACAACAGCAGCGCGATGTATGCGCACTTCGCCGGCGCGACGCGGCACGACGGCCGGGACGAAGGCAACATCTCGATTTTCTGGTTCGACCACGGCTGGTTCTGGTTCATTCCGCTGTCGGACGGCCTGACCAGCATCGGCGCGGTGACCTGGCCCTACTACATGAAGCGGCGCGACAAGCCGCTGCGCGAGTACTTCCTCGACACCATCGCGCAGTGCCCGAAGCTCATCGCGCGGCTGGCGGGCGCGAGCATCGCCAGCGAGGTGGAGGCCACCGGCAACTATTCGTACGTCAATGCGCACACGCACGGCCCGGACTACCTGCTGCTGGGCGATGCCTATGCCTTCATCGATCCGGTGTTCTCCTCGGGCGTGATGCTGGCGATGCAAAGCGCATTCACCGGCGCCGACACCGTGGACGCCTGCCTGCGCGAGCCGGCACGGGCGCCGCAGGCGCTGGCGGCCTTCGACCGCGCGATGCGCCACGGCCCGAAGGAGTTCTCGTGGTTCATCTTCCGCGTCACCAATCCGACGATGCGGCATCTGTTCATGAACCCGCGCAACACGCTGCGCATGAAAGAGGCGCTGCTGTCGATCCTGGCCGGCGACATCTTCCGCGACACGCCCTACAAGCCGGCGCTGTACGCCTTCCGCACGCTGTACTACGTGTTTTCGGCCGCCAACCTGCGGCGCACGATCGGCGCCTGGCGCGCGCGCCGCAACAATATCCGCGTCGATGATGCCGGGGCAGGCGCGGCGCCATGAACCGCGAGTTGCCGGAACTGGCCTTCGAACTGCTTGCCGACGCCGGCACGGCGCTGCCGGCGCACACGCTCGGGCTGCTGTGCTACGGCGAAGCCCTGGGCGAGGGCTGCGCGCTGCCCTGCGCCCAGGTCGATCTGCCGGTGCTGGGCGCCGGCCATACCGTGTGCGAGGCCTGGCGCAGCAGCGCACTGCCGCGCGCCGGCCAGAGCGGGGCGCTGCGCTACCGCGAGGACGGCGAGCTGCTCTTCGGCTGCCTCGCCCTGCCCGAGGAGCGCGG
>JAEUNL010000004.1 GCA_016791115.1 Rhodocyclaceae bacterium | reverse complement strand
ATGGCTTTTCTTGGTTGGCCATGTTTTCTTGCTGGTGTGGCCGAAGACGTGGGCGGTAGTGCCGAGCGGGTTGTAGTGGTTGAGGATGGGCAGCACGCGCTCCCGCTCCGCGGCATGGGCGATGATGCCGCGATTGATGCTCTCGACGATGGGCTGCGGGTCGTCGTAGATGACAAGGCGCTTGTAGATGGGATCGTCTTCACCCTTGAGCTTGAGCTTTTGCTCGTACCACTGGCCGACAATCGTTTTGACCTGCTGGAAGAGACGCAGGTCGTTGCGCTGCTTTTCGTCGTGTACGCGCAGTAGGTATTCCTTGGTCAGCGTGTAGATGACTTGCTGGTCGCGCAGGTCTTCGAGCTTGGCGCGCAGGGTTTGGGTATCACTGGAGACAGCCGTGCCGAGGGTGGTTTCGACCGGCTGAGTGTTGGTGTCGACAAAGTAGTCCGGTGTCGCGGTGAAATCGGCCTTGAGTTCGCTGCTGTCAGTTTCGAGGCGATAGCCGATAAGGTTGGGAAAGCGGATTTCAAGCGATGAGCGCTCCGGCAACGCGCGCAGGAGGGCGTAATCCGGCACCTCGACCTGACTGCTCTTCCCGGCCTTGAACAACTTGAAGGGGACACCAATGATGTGAGCGTATTCGGGCGGGAATTTGCCGGTCTTGGGGTCGATGTAGTAGTGCCGGCGGCGCAGGGCCCGGCCGGCGACCTGCTCACAAAGCAGTTGCGAGCCGAAGGCGCGCAGCCCCATGACGTGGGTGACGGTATTGGCGTCCCAGCCTTCGGTCAGCATCGACACGGAAACCACGCAGCGAATGTGGGCACCGAGTGTATCGGGCTTGCCTACTGTGTTGACGACTTCACGCAGCAAATCCCCATCGGTGAGTTGTTCGATGCTCTTGTCGGGGTGACGTTGCCGGTATTCGCGCTTGAAACGTTCGATTTCCGGGCCGAATACCTTCTTGAAACTGTCGTCGATCTGGCCGGAGTGTTCGAGGGCATCGCTGTCGATGAGCAGGGTGGGCGGACGATTCAGTGGCCGACCGGTATTCGGGTCAAAATTTGAGAACAGCGGCAGCCGACCGGCTACGACGGATGTCTGGCCGTTTTCGTCAATGCGCTCGTAGCCGGCGATTTCCTTGAAAACCTCGCGCGACACCGTGGTGTTGTTACAGACGACGATGAAGACTGGCGGCGCCGTGAACATGTCGGCCTTGATTTCGCCCTTCTTGCGCTGGCCGCGCTCGTATTCTTCGTAGTGGTTATAGAACTGCTCGAGGGCTGAACGGACGATACCGGGCAGATGCGGCGCAGCCTCGAATTTGGCCTCATCGTTGTCGGCATCCTTGCGAGCCTTGCGCTGACCTTTTTTGGGTAACTCACCCTTGCAGTTCTCGTAGAGGTTCTTGAGGATGGGCTCGTCGATGGCGTGGCTACTGTCATCGACCGGCAGGAAGGGAATCTTGACCAGACCCGACTCGATAGCTTCGATCAATCCGAAATCGCTGACCGTCCACGGGAACAGCGAATAGGCGGGATAGCCGGAACCCGAAAGGAAGTAGGGTGTGGCCGATAGGTCATAGACGGCACGCAGCTTGAAACGCTGCGCTACAGCACGGATGCCCGAGAACCAGACAGCAGCGCGTTCGTTCTCGGTTTCGGAGTTATCAAGTTCAGTGTCCTTGCCTTTGGCAAGCGGCAGGTAGCAGTGGTGGGCTTCGTCGTTGATGACAAGCAGTCGCCGACCCGGCTTGAAACTGCCGAGCACGCGGCGCAACACAAGATTTTCGTCTTCGCAGCTTTTAACCTTGTTGCCGTCTTCATCGAGCTTGCCGTCAAAGGGCGTCTTCTTGTTGCCCGAAAGCTGGCGCGGCAGAAATTCGTGGTAATTGGTCACGATCAGCCTATGGGCGAGTTCCCCAAGGGCCGCGCGGTAAGACGGCGGGAGCAGGTAGCGCTGACGGTAATAGTCTTGTGCATCCTGCGGACTGTCGTGGCGGGCATCCGGAATCAAAACTTTGAGCCGATCACGAATGGTGATGCCGGGCGCGACGACGAGGAAATAATCGCAGTAGCGGGTGTCGTTGCGGTATTCGCGTCGGTTGAGGTAGTGGTAGAGAATCAAGCAGGCCATGACAACCGTTTTGCCGCTACCGGTCGCCATCTTGAAGGCCTGACGGGGCAATTGATCGACGGGAGCGCCGCCCGCAGTTGCCTGACGCTGGCGTAACTGACTGAGAATGTGCGTCCCGGAATTGGATTTTTCAGCCACTTCGTTGAGCCAGATGGCGGTTTCAACGGCCTCCTGCTGGGCAAAAAAGAGCTTCTGGTGCGGCGCGCGCTCCGGATTGGCAAACCAATAGCCAAGCAGGTCTCGCGTTACCCGACTAGTGACACCCCGATAGGCGGACTGGCGCCAGTCACGGATCTGCTCACGCATCTGGTTAACAAGGTGTTCTCCGAACTCGCTCTTGAGATCGTTGAGGTCAAACATGCTGCCCTGCGCCTGCTGACCAAGTGGTACCTGTGGAACATCCGGCGTGAAGAGGCGGCGACCTTCACGAATATCCTTGTAATTCAGGTTTCCCTGAAGGTCAGTCGCGTAGTGGCGCTCCGGCTCGGCGTATGGCGCGTTCAGAATCGGATTTGCGTCTACTCTCACTTTGGTTCAACTCCCCATCGTATGCTGATGGACAGGCAACTACGATCAGCGCCGTACGCCCGGCAGATTGATTTTAGCACCTGGGCATAAACACCCGTCGCCGAACAGGATAGGCCGTCACAGCAGCGGCGCCAGCCACTTCTCGGCTTCGGCCACGCTCATCCCGCTGCGCCCGGCCCAGTCTTCCAGCTGGTCGCGGCCGATCTTGCTGACCGCGAAGTAGTGGCTGTCCGGATGGGCGAGGTAGAAGCCGCTCACCGCTGCCGCCGGGGTCATGGCGAAGCTCTCTGTGAGGTGCATGTCGGCCCGGGCAGGGGCGTCGAGCAGCTTGAAGAGATCGCCCTTGACAGTGTGATCCGGGCAGGCCGGATAGCCGGGGGCCGGGCGGATGCCCTGGTAGGCCTCCTTGATCAGCTCATCGCAACTCAGGGTCTCGGCCGGGGTGTAGGCCCAGAACGCCTTGCGCACCCGGGCGTGCAGCCATTCAGCGGCAGCCTCGGCGAAACGGTCGGCCAGGGCCTTGAGCATGATCGCATGGTAGTCATCGTGGGTCCGTTCGTAGGCCGCCAGGCGGCCCTCGATGCCCAGGCCGGCGGTAACGGCGAAGGCGCCCACGTAGTCGGCCACACCACTGTCCTTGCCGGCCACGAAGTCGGCCAGGCAATAGTTGGGCTTGCCCTCGGGGCGCTCATGCTGCTGACGCAGGCCGTGCCAACTCATCAGCACCTGCTCGCGCGATTCGTCGGCGTAGATCTCGATGTCGTCACCCACGGCGTTGGCCGGAAACAGGCCGAACACCGCCCTGGCCTTGATCCACGGGTTGGTGTCCTGCTCGGCGACCATGCGGGCCAGCATCACTTCGGCATCGGACTTCAGCTCGCGGGCGGTCTCGCCGACGATCTCGTCGTGGAGGATCTTCGGATAGCTGCCGGCCAGGTCCCAGGTCTGGAAGAAGGGGCCCCAGTCGATGTAATCCACCAGCTCCGCCAGGTCGATGTCGAAGGCCTGGATGCCCAGCTCGGCGGGCACCGGCGGCACATAGGCCGGATCGGCGTTCCACTTGAAGGCGTTGGCGCGGGCCTCGGCCAGCTTCACCAGGGTCACGCCCTTCTTCTGGGCGTGCTGGGCACGCAGCTTGGCGTAGTCGGCCGCCACCTCGGCGGCGTAGCTGGCGCTCTGGCCTTCGGACAGCAGGCTGGTGACCACGCCCACGGCGCGGGAGGCGTCGGGCACGTAGATCACCGGCTTGTCATAGTGAGGGGCGATCTTGATCGCCGTATGGGCGCGGCTGGTGGTGGCGCCGCCGATCAGCAGCGGCACATCGAAGCCCTGGCGCTGCATCTCCGACGCCACATGGCTCATCTCCTCCAGGGACGGGGTGATCAGGCCGGACAGGCCGATGGCCTGGGCACCGTGTTCGCGGGCGGCGTTGAGGATCCTGTCGCAGGGCACCATCACGCCCAGGTCCACCACATCGTAGCCGTTGCAGCCCAGCACCACGCCGACGATGTTCTTGCCGATGTCGTGCACGTCACCCTTCACCGTGGCGATGACGATCTTGCCCTTGCTGGTAGCGCCGGTACGCAGCTTCTCGGCCTCGATATAGGGGATCAGGTGGGCCACGGCCTGCTTCATCACGCGGGCCGACTTGACCACCTGGGGCAGGAACATCTTGCCGGCGCCGAAGAGGTCGCCCACCACGTTCATGCCGGCCATCAGCGGGCCTTCGATCACGGCCAGGGGCGGCTTGCCCTCCGCTTCCAGCTTGGCGCGGACTTCTTCGGTGTCCGCCACCACGAAGTCGGTGATGCCCTTGACCAAGGCATGGCTGAGGCGGGCCTCGACGGGCTGCTCGCGCCAGCTCAGGTCGGGGCCGGCATCCTTGGCCTTGCCCTCCTTCACGGTCTGGGCGAACTCCACCAGGGCCTCGCCCGCCCCCGGGTGGGCGTTGAGCACCACGTCCTCGACCTTGGCCCGCAGCTCGGGCTCCAGATCATCGTAAACACCGAGCATGCCGGCATTGACGATGCCCATGCTCATGCCGGCCTTGATGGCGTGGTAAAGGAAGACGGTGTGGATGGCCTCGCGCACCGCGTCATTGCCGCGGAAGCTGAAGGACACGTTGGAGACGCCGCCGCTGATCTTGGCGTAGGGCAGGTTCTGCCGGATCCAGGCCACGGCGTTGATGAAGTCCACGGCGTAGTTGTCGTGTTCCTCGATGCCGGTGGCGATGGCAAAGATGTTCGGGTCGAAGATGATGTCTTCCGGCGGAAAGCCGATACCCACCAGCAGGTCGTAGGCACGCTTGCAGATCTCGGTCTTGCGGGCGAAGGTGTCGGCCTGGCCCTTCTCGTCGAAGGCCATCACGATCACCGCCGCACCGTACTGGCGGCACAGGCGCGCCTGACGCAGAAACTCGGCCTCGCCCTCCTTCATGGAGATGGAGTTCACGATGCCCTTGCCCTGGATGCACTTGAGGCCGGCCTCGATCACCTCCCACTTGGAGGAGTCGAGCATGATCGGCACCCGGGAGATGTCCGGCTCCGAGGCGATGAGCTTGAGAAAGCGCTCCATCGCCGCCTTGGAGTCGAGCATCGCCTCGTCCATGTTGATGTCGATGACCTGCGCGCCGTTCTCCACCTGCTGGCGTGCAACGGCCAGCGCATCGTCGTAGCGGCCTTCGAGGATCATCTTCGCGAACGCGCGCGAGCCGGTGACGTTGGTGCGCTCGCCGACATTGACGAACAGCGAATCGGCGCCGACGTTGAACGGCTCCAGGCCCGACAGGCGCAGCTTCTTCTCGATCGGCGGGCGCGCGCGCGGCGCGACCTGCGCCACGGCGCTGGCGATCGCCGCGATGTGCGCCGGCGAAGTGCCGCAACAGCCGCCGACGATGTTCACCAGCCCGCTGCGCGCCCACTCGACGATCTCGGCGGCGAGCTGCTCGGGCGTTTCGTCGTAGCCGGTCGGCGAGAGCGGATTGGGCAGGCCCGCGTTCGGGTGCGCGGAGACGAAGCAGTCGCAGACGTGCGACAGTTCTTCGACGTAGGCGCGCAGTTCCCGAGCGCCGAGGGCGCAGTTGAGGCCGAAGCTCACCGGCTGCATGTGCGAAAGCGAATTCCAGAACGCCTCCGCGGTCTGGCCGGAAAGCGTGCGGCCGGACGCATCGGTGATGGTGCCGGAGATCATCACCGGCCAGCGCTTGCCGAGATCCTCGAACAGCTTCTCGATCGCGAACACCGCTGCCTTGGCGTTGAGCGTGTCGAAGATGGTCTCGATCAGCAGGATGTCGGCGCCGCCGTCGAGCAGGCCGCGCGCGGAGTCGTAGTAATCGCCGACCAGCGCATCGAAGCTGATGTTGCGGAAACCCGGATCGTTGACGTCGGGCGAAATCGACAGCGTGCGCGAGGTCGGCCCAAGCACGCCGGCGCAGAAGCGCGGCTTGGCAGGGTTGGCGGCGGTGAATTCGTCGCACAGCGTGCGCACCAGCCGCGCCGCCTCGACGTTGAGTTCGTAGGCAATGTCCGCGAGGCTGTACTCCGCCTGCGAGACGCGCGTGGCGTTGAAGCTGCAGGTTTCGATGATGTCGGCGCCGGCTTCCAGATAGGCGCGGTGGATGCCGCCGACCACGTCGGGCCGCGTCAGCACCAGCAGGTCGTTGTTGCCCTTGAGATCCTTCGCGTGATCCTTGAAGTGCGCGCCGCGATAGTCGGCCTCGCCGAGCTTGTGCTGCTGGATCATCGTGCCCATCGCGCCATCCAGGATCAGGATGCGCGATTCGAGCAGGGCGGCAAGTTCGGATGTGCGATCGGGTTGCATCGTAGTGCCTCTCTGACGGCTGGCCGGATGCGCGGAAACCCAATGAGAAACGGCGCTACAAACCGGCTGGGGTTCGTGAGCGCCGTTGATCGGTTGTCGAGCCTGGCCCGCATCGGTGCAAGCGGGTCGCAGCGCTCCTCGACAATGAGCGGATTTTATCCGCTTGCTTCCGGGCTGCCAAGACGGACGGTCGTGCGTTGCGGCATTTCTTCGCGCCGCATGCCCTGGAGGGCGCATGTGATGGCCATCCTGGCCGTGCCATGCTCAAGAGCCTCGTCCTGCGTCGAGTTCCGGGCGGACCGACCTGAAAGCGCCTGTACGCGCGGCCTGCAGGGGTGCGGTTTGTAAGGGAGGCGGCGTCAGCCGCGATGTTCGTTGCGTCGGCTGGTGTCGATCACCTTGCCGTCGGCGTCCAGATTGACGTCGAAAAACATCTCGCGCGGAAAGACGTCGTCGTAGGCCCAGGACCAGACCTCGACCGGCTTGAGAGGCAGGCGCGCCGTTTCGGTTGGCTTGCCGAGCAGGCGGCGCAGTTCGTCCTTGCCCATGCCCGGCTTGACGCGCCCGAAGTTCTCCTCGGTCACCACCTGCACCAGTTCGCGCAGTACCTCGTCCGGACCGATGGTCGCCATGAAATTCTTCTTGCCGGCCGGCATGCGGGTGAATTCCCAGATCGTGCTGCCGTCCGACTGCTTCCACTCCATCGACGGCGGACCCATCGCGTCGCGCACGTCGCGGGCAGTGGACACGCCCGCCTTCAACTGCGCCTGCAGATGCGGCCTGTCGCCGCAGCCGGCAAGGGTGGCCGCGAGGGCCGCGAACATCGCGAAAAGCTTGCGCACCGGCATTCCTCCCGAGGCAGTATTAGAATCGTCTCATCCGTTCTACGTTGCGGGGTTGCGCGATGAAGCACCTGATGCCCAAGGAAGCCTACCAGTTCATGCAGGAAACGCCCAATGCGCTGCTGATCGACGTGCGCAGCGAAATGGAATTCCTGTTCGTCGGCCATCCCGTCGGCGCGATCATGATTCCTTGGAACGACGGGCCCGACTGGGACATCAACCCCCATTTCGTCGCCCACGTGCGCAAGGCAGCCAGCGTCGACCGCCCGTTGGTGCTGATCTGCCGCAGCGGCAACCGTTCCGAGACCGCCGGCGAGGCCCTCGAGCAGGCCGGCTTCACGCAGGTCTACAACGTGTTGCATGGTTTCGAGGGTGACCTCAACGACCATCACCGGCGCAACTCTATCAACGGCTGGCGCCATGATCGCCTGCCGTGGGTGCAGTGCTGACACCACGTTGAAGATCGAACTGCATCGGGGGCCGGAATTGGCACGCGAGCCGCGCAGTCTGCCTGCGCCGGTGTACAACCTGGCCCACACGCTGTTCGCGCGCGGTGGCGATGCCGTGTTCGTGCCGATACGCAGCATGCAGGTGCTGGCCATCATCGATCGCGACGAGATCGTTTTCGTGGACAGCCGGCGCAAGCACCTCGTCGAGACCGCCTGGCAGCATTTCCAGCCGCGCAATCGCAGCGCGCTCGACGAACCGGTGAGTTATGAAGTCGTCCACTACGGACGCGATAGCGCCGCGGCGATGATGCGCCTGCAGGGCGAGTTCGCCGCGGCCATGCAGGCGCTGGCGGCCAAGACCGATGCCGGCTCTGGCGCCGACGTGTTTGTGATGCCGGCTGCGCAACGCGACTGAGGTTTCTTCACCCCGCCTGCGCCGGCCTGTGGGGCGCGAGCGCATAGAGCGTGAAGCACAGCAATCCGAGCCCGAGAAAGCACGCCATGCCGAGCGCCAGCGCCAGCGGCGATCCCCACAACAGCGGCACGACGAATGCCGCCGCCAGCGAGGTCGTCGTGCTCTGCGCGAAGCTTTGGCAACTGGCGGCAAGCCCGCGTTGCGGCAACTGCTCGAGGCCGAGCAGCGTCAGGTTGGGCATCGCCAGCGCCATGCCGATGTTGTAGAGCGGGATCGGCACGATGCTTTGCGGCACGCCAGGTGCAGCGAAGGTGTTGAGCAGCACATTGAGCACGACGGCCGCCAGCATGATGGCGTAGGCGATCGACACCGTGCGCAGCGGCGTGAGTTTTCCGGCCACGCGGCCCGAGATGTACGAACCGGCCATCATGCCGAGCACGGTCGGCACGAACAGGGTGCCGAATCCCTGCGGCGAAACGCCGAGATGCTCGATCAGGAACTTCGGGGCCGACAGCACGTAAAGAAAGAAGCCGCCGAAGTTCACCGACAATGCAGCGATCAGAAGCAGGAACTGGCGGTGCGTGAAGGCATGCAGGTAAGCCCGTCCGAGTGTCACCGGATGCAGGCTGTGGCGTTTGTCCGGCGGCAGCGTTTCGGGCAGGTAGCGCCAGCAGGCAAGACACAGCAGCAAACCGAACAGCAGCAGGAAACCGAAAGTCGCGCGCCACCCGAGTGCGACGTAGATCCAGCCGCCGATGATCGGTGCCACGGCCGGCGAGATGGCGAAGATCATCGCGATGCGTGCCATCAGCTTCTGCGCCTCGGCGCCCGAAAGCAGGTCGCGCACGATGGCGCGGCCGACCACCATGCCGGCACCCGAAGTGATGCCCTGCAGGGCACGGCCGAGCCACAGCGTCTCGATATTCGGCGCCAGCATGCACACGGCGGAGGCCGCCGCGAAGCCGAGCAGGCTGACCAGCACAACCACGCGGCGACCCAGCGCATCCGAGATCGAGCCGTGCCACAAGGTCATGAACGCGAACGGCGCCAGGTAGGCGGTCAAGGTCTGCTGCACCTCGAGTTCGGTCGCCGCGAGCGACCTGCCGATGGTCGGGAAAGCAGGCAGATAGGTGTCGATCGTGAAGGGGCCGATCGCCGCAAGCAGCGCGAGCAGCACCGCGAGCCCGGCGTGGTTGGCGGCCCGCGGCGATCCGTCGTCGGCTGGCGCAGTCACTTGCCCGCCGGCGCCGCTGCCGGAGCGACGGGCACGGCAGGCTGGGTGCCCGGCGGCGTCTGATACTCGAGCGCCTCCACCGGCTTGACGCCCTTGACGAAGTGCTGCGTCTCGCCGAAACAGGATGTCGGCACGCCGATGTGCTGGTCATAGGCAAGCGATACGCGCCGGCCCATGGTCTCGTTGATCTTCGCGGCGACGACGTCGTCGCGCACCGAGAATTCGAACTTGTCGGCCAGCGTGCCGGGCATCGTCACCATCGCGAGTTCGCCCTCCCAGGTCTTGCAGATCCAGCCCTTGCGGGAAAACTTCTGCACATAGCCTGCGCGTTCGCCCTGCGAATAGCTCCAGCTCAGCACCGTCCAGGTGTAGCCGGCGAACAGCACGCCGACGACCAGTACGACGACGAGCAGCCAGACAACCCATCCCGATTGGCGGCGTGCGGGAATTGCAGACGACATTGCTAACCTCGATTCACGTTTCCGACGGTCAATTGTCGCCGAGATTGCGACGATAGTGGATGGCTTCGGCGACATGCGGACTTGCAATCCGTGCCGCACCCGCAAGATCCGCGACGGTTCGTGCCAGCTTGAGCACGCGGTGGTAGGCGCGCGCCGAGAGCTTCAGGCGCACCAGTGCCGCGGACAGCAGTTTCGCACCCGCCTCGTCGGGCGCGCACAGGGCGTCGATCTCGCCGCTGGCCAGTGCCGCGTTGGGCTTGCCTTGGCGTTCGAGTTGGCGGTCGCGGGCTGCAATCACGCGGTTGCGCACCGCATCGCTGGATTCGCCGTCTGCCGCGGACTGCAATTCCTGCTGCGACAGCGCCGGCACTTCGAGCGTCATGTCGATGCGATCGAGCAGCGGCCCTGACAGCTTGGCGCGGTAGCGCGCGACCTGATCGGGCGTGCAGCGGCAGCGCGCGCTGCCGAGGTAACCGCAGGGGCAGGGGTTCATCGCCGCGACGAGCTGGAAACGCGCCGGGAAGTCGACGCGCCGTGCCGCGCGCGCGATGCTGACGTGCCCCGTCTCGAGCGGCTCGCGTAGCGCTTCGAGTACGCGGCGATCGAATTCGGGCAGCTCGTCGAGGAACAGCACGCCGTGGTGTGCGAGGGAAATCTCGCCGGGGCGCGGATCGCCGCCGCCACCGACCAGCGCCGCACTCGATGCGGTGTGATGCGGCGCGCGATAGCTGCGTTGCAGGAACCGCTCGCTGCGAAAGCTGCCTGCGATCGACTGCACCGCTGCCGCCTGCATCGCTTCGTCTTCGGTCAGCGGTGGGAGCAGGCCGGGAAAGCGCTGCGCCAGCATCGACTTGCCGGTGCCGGGCGGGCCGACCATCAGCAGGCTGTGGCCGCCGGCTGCGGCGACTTCGAGTGCTCGTTTGGCCTGTTGCTGGCCCTTGACTTCCCCAAGATCGGGATAGCTCGCCAGTGCGGCGGGGACGGGCGATGCGTGACGCGCAATCGGGGTGTGGCCGGCAAGATGCGCCACGACTTCGAGCAGCGAGCCTGCTGCAATCACATGGGCATCGCGTACCAGTGCGGCCTCGTCGGCGCTCGCGGCCGGCAGAACGAGCGCATGCCCGTCGCGGCTGCCGCACCAGGACATGGCGAGTGCGCCGCGAATCGGACGCAGTGCGCCGGTCAGCGAAAGTTCGCCGGCGAACTCGTACTGGTCCAGGTGCTGCGCATCGAGCTGGCCGGATGCGATCAGCAGGCCGAGCGCGATCGGCAGGTCGAAACGGCCGGATTCCTTGGGCAGGTCGGCAGGCGCCAGATTGACGGTGATGCGTCGCGCCGGGAACTCGAAACGCGAGGTCTGGATCGCCGCGCGCACGCGGTCGCGCGCTTCCTTGACCTCGGTGTCCGGCAGGCCGACCAGGGTGAAGTTGGGAAGACCGTTGGCGAGATGGACTTCGACCGTGACTTCCGGAGCGTCCATTCCGGCAAGGGCGCGGCTGCGCAGTACTGCGAGCGACATGGGCGGGATGCGAACAGGATATGGCGCGAGTCTAGCGCATGGTTCGCCGCAAAAGTGAAACGGGGCGCGCCGGCGCCCCGTTTCACTGGCAAGCACACCGTACCTCAGTCCTTGAACGCCTCGACCGGGATCTTGATCGTCACGTCGTCCGATACCGCGGGCAGGTATTTCTTCATGCCCCATTCGGAACGCTTGATGGTCGTGCTGATGTCAGCCGCACAAAGGGCTTTCTTGTTGATCGGGTGCGTGCCGCACGTAAACCCGGCGATCTTCAGCGTCACCGGCCTGGCGACGCCGAGCAGGGTCAGCGTGCCTTCTGCGGCGACCGGCTTGTCACCGTCGAAACTGAACTTGTCGGCCTTGAAGTTCATCGTGGGGAACTGTTCGGCATTGAAGAAATCCTCGCCGCGCATGTGCTTGTCCCATTCGTCGAGGCCCATGTCGATCGAGGCGCTGTCGATCTTGACTTCGACGCTGCCGGACTTGGCGGCGCGATCGAGCGTGATCTTGCCTTCGGTCTTGTTGAAGCGGCCGCGCTGCGTCGAGAAACCGAGGTGGTTGATCTCGAACACCGGGAAGGTATGCCGCGTGTCGAGGGTGAAAGTTTCGGCAGCGACGGCCGAGCCGGCGAGGGCCGCGGCAATGATGCCGACAGCGAGTTGCTTCATGGGATTCTCCTTGTTGGTGTCGGATACGGTTTCCGGGTGGCGCTACTTCTTTGCCGCCGCGACGAACTTGAATTTGATCTGCACTTCGTTGGCGACCGTGTCGAAGTCGGCCCACGCGCCCTGGCCGATGCCGAAGTCGGCGCGCTTGATTGTGAAAGTGCCTTCGAACTGGGCGTTGGCGCCCTGCTGGGCCATGGTGAACGGCGCTGCGACGTCGCGCGTCTTGTCGCGGATGGTGAGCTTGCCTGCGACCTCGAACTTGTTGCCGCCGAGCGCCTTGACGCTGCTGGAAACGAAGCTTGCCTTGGGAAACTGCTTCACGTTGAACCAGTTCTTGCCGACGACTTCCTCGTTGGCCTCGGCGCTGCCGGCATCGATACTCGCCATGTCGATTTCGATCTGCGCCTTGCCGGCCTCAGGCTTGGCGGGATCGAAACTCATCTGGACGGCGAACTTGCGGAACTCGCCTTCCACCGGCACGCCCATCTGCTTCGAAACGAAGGCGAGCCTGCTCTTGTCCGCCTGGATCGGGCCGAGTTCGGCCGCTCCGGCGATGCCGGCGAACATGAAGCCGGCAAGAAGAATCGCTGCAAATCGGGTCATCGGGTCACCTTGTTGTTGTCGAGGAAGGGCAGCATGCGCGCCAGCACGTCGTCGCGATCGAAAACGTGGTGCTTCACCGCCGCTGCCACATGCGAAATGACGAGCGCGGCCATGGTGAGGTTGAGCGTCTTGTGCACCAGGGCCAGCGTGTCGCCGAGTTCCTTGTTCTTGTCGAGCAGGTCGGGCAGCGGCACGAGGCCGAACCACACGGTCTGGAAACCCTTGGCGGAGCTCATCAGCCAGCCGGTGATCGGTATCGCGACCATCAGCAGATACAGCAGGTGATGCAGTGCGTGCGCAACCGTTCGCTGCCAGGCCGGCATTGCGGCCGGCAGCGGCGGCGGCGGGTGCGTGGCGCGCCACGCCAGGCGGATCAGGACGAACAGGAAGATCGTGACGCCGGCCCACTTGTGATACGAGTACAGCTTGAGCTTGGTCGGCGAAAGCGGCAGCTCGTGCATGTACAGGCCGAGCGAAAACGCGCCGAAGATGCCGAGCGCAACCAGCCAGTGCAGCGTGACGGCGGTGGCCGTGTAGCGGCCTTGCGACAATCCGTTCGTCATCAGGCCGCCCTGCGTGGGCGGGAGCGGGCAGCCCCGGTCATTTCGGCTTCTTCGAGCGACAGCTCGTGCGCGGCCTCGAACAGCTCGCGCAGCCGGCGCAGCGTCAGTTCGGTGTGCAGGAGCTGGGTTTCCGGCACGGCTGCGAACGCGCTCGAGAGATGGGCCATGTGGGCGGGGAAGATGCGCCGGAAGAGCTTTTCGCCCGCCGACGTCAGCACCACGATCTGGCTGCGGCCGTCGTGCGGGCACTCGGTGCGGCGCACCAGCTCGCGCGCCTCGAGCCGGTCGATCACGCCGGTGAGCGTGCCCTTCGTGATCAGCGTGCGCTCGCCCAAGTCCTTGAAGCTCAAGCCCCGGGTGTTGCCGAGGGTCGCGATGATGTCGAACTGGGCCGAGGTCAGCCCAGTGGCGCGGATGTGCGCCTCCGAAAAGGATTCGAAGGCCTGGTAGCAGCGCGCGAGTTCGCGCAGCGTGCGCATGAATTTGGCGTCGGCTTCAGCCACGATCAATATTCCCGTCGAGGACAAGTAGTACGAACTAGGACTATTCCCGGGCCGGAAAGTTCCGTGGCCGGAAACGCGGTCAGAAACGAGGCCGGCACCCGGGCTGGCGGTCTTGCCGCAGCAGCCGGATCTCAGCTTCCGCTGTCCCGGCCTTCGGTGTTCCGGCCTTCCAGCGCGGCGACGCGCGATTCCAGCTCGGCCAGTTTCTGGCGGCAGCGTGACAGCAGTTCGCGCTGGACGTCGAATTCCTCGCGCGTGACCAGGTCGAGGCGCGCAAAGGCGCTCGTCATTGCCGCCCGGGCGTTCTTCTCGAACTCGCCGGCAGGGCTGCTGGCGACGAGTTGGCTGATCTTGCCGGACAACTCTTCGAAGAACTTCGGATTGAGCATGGGTTTCTCCGATTCGGGGCGACCACTTTAGCACAGGGGCGCCCGGCGTCTGTCGCGGCCGACATGCGCACCGGCTTGGTGCAAAACACGGAACTGGTGCGCCTCAAGCTTGTGCGGGCTTGCGGTGGCCTGGCGCGGCAAAAATCAATCTTTATAAATAACACTATGAATATAAAGACGTTTTCGCGTCAGGCACATTTTCTGCCTTGATAGCCTTGCAGATTTCTATTGAACCTTGAGGAGTGATAACGATGCGCAAATTCTCGCTGCTTGCAACCGCTCTCGCAGCGGCCCTGTCCGTTTCGAACCAGGCATCTGCGGCCGATGAACCGGCTTCTCCGCACACCTTCACCGGCAACGTGGGTCTGTTCAGCCAGTACGTGTTCCGCGGCCTGACGCAGACCAACGAGGAAGTGGCGCTGCAGGGGGGGTTCGACTACTCGCACGCCAGCGGCGTCTATGTCGGCCTGTGGGGTTCGAACATCGCCTGGCTGCGCGACAACGGCTCGTACAAGGCCGGCGGCAGTGCCGAGATCGACATCTACGGCGGCTACAAGGGTGCGGTCGGTGATTTCACCTATGACGTCGGCCTGCTGCAGTACTGGTATCCGGGCGACACGACCGCCGGCTTCGTCAAGGCGGACACGACCGAGGCCTACATCGCCGGCGGCTGGAAGTGGATCACCCTCAAGTACTCGAACGTGATCTCGAAGAAGGCGTTCGGTGTGCGCGATGCGCGCGGCACCGATTACTGGGATCTCTCGGTCGCCGTGCCGATCGGCGAGAGCGGCGTCACCGTCGGTGCGCACTACGGCATCCAGAAGTACAAGGGCAGCGACCGTGCCCTGCCGCTCACCGAGTCGAACGACAGCGCTTATTCCTACGACGACTGGCGCGTGAGCGTGGCCTACGACCTCGGCAAGCTCGGTCCGAAGCTGGCCGGCACCGAAGTCGGGCTGATCTACACCGACACCAGCAGCGCGTCCGATTTCGGCTACGGCAGCACCAAGCAGGGCGGCGTGTATCCGAAGAACATCGCGCAGGACCAGACGACGGTCTACATCAAGCGCACGTTCTGATCCGCAACAACGGTTTACTTGCAATCGAAGCCGCGCGGTCGCGCCGCGCGGCTCTCAACAGGGGAAGCACTCATGAAACTGGTCACCGCCATCATCAAGCCGTTCAAGCTTGACGAAGTGCGTGAGGCGCTGTCCGCCATCGGCGTGCAGGGCATCACCGTCACCGAGGTCAAGGGCTTCGGCCGGCAGAAGGGCCACACCGAGCTGTACCGTGGCGCGGAGTACGTCGTCGATTTCCTGCCCAAGGTGAAGATCGAAGCCGCCATCAAGGACGAGCTGCTCGATCAGGTCATCGAGTCGATCGAGAAGTCCGCCAGCACCGGCAAGATCGGCGACGGCAAGATCTTCGTCTTCGAACTCGAGCAGGTCATCCGCATCCGCACCGGTGAAACCGGCGTCGACGCGCTCTAAGGGAGAAATGGACATGAAGAAGTTTCTCGCAGTACTGCTGACGGCGCTTGCCGTCGGCTTTGCCGGCGGCGCGATGGCCGAGGACAAGCCGGCCGCGCCGGCGGCCGAAGCCAAGCCGGCCGAAGCCGCGCCTGCGCCCGCCGCTCCGGCCGCGGCAGAAGCACCCGCCGCGGCCACCGCTGCGCCGGCCGAAGCGGCGCCGGCAGCGGCCCCTGCGCTGCCGGATCCCAACAAAGGCGACACCACGTTCATGTACATCGCCACCGTGCTGGTCATCCTGATGATCATCCCGGGCCTGGCGCTGTTCTACGGCGGTCTGGTCCGCTCGAAGAACATGCTGTCGATCCTGATGCAGGTGTTCGTCACCTTCTCGCTGATCGTCGTGCTGTGGGTGATCTACGGCTACAGCGTCGCGTTCACGGGCGGCAACGCGTTCTTCGGCGGGCTTTCGAAGGCCTTCCTCGACACCGTGAATCTCGCCGGCGGCGGGGCGACCTTCAGCAAGGGCGTCTACATTCCCGAGATGATGTTCGTGGTGTTCCAGGCAACCTTCGCGGCGATCACCCCGGCGCTGATCATCGGCGCCTTCGCGGAACGCATGAAGTTCTCCGCGGTGCTGATCTTCATGGCGATCTGGTTCACCTTCGCCTATCTGCCGATGGCGCACATGGTCTGGTTCTGGGACGGCCCCGATGCGATCACCGATGCCGCGACGCTGGCCAACGTGACGGCCAACGCCGGCTGGCTGTGGGCCAAGGGCGCGCTCGACTTCGCAGGCGGCACGGTGGTGCACATCAACGCCGGTGTCGCCGGCCTGGTGGCAGCCCTCGTGATCGGCAAGCGCATTGGCTACGGCAAGGAATCGATGGCCCCGCACAGCCTGACCATGACCATGATCGGCGCCTCGCTGCTGTGGGTGGGCTGGTTCGGCTTCAACGTCGGCTCCAACCTCGAAGCCTCCGGCACGGCCGCGCTGGCCTTCATCAACACGCTCGCCGCCACCGCGATGGCCACGCTGTCCTGGTGCTTCTTCGAGGCCATCTTCAAGGGCAAGCCCTCGATGCTCGGTGCGGCCTCGGGTGCGGTCGCCGGCCTGGTGGCGATCACCCCGGCCTGCGGCTTCGTCGGCATCAAGGGCGCGCTGGTCATCGGACTGGTCGTGGCACCGCTGTGCCTGTGGGGCGTGTCCGGCCTGAAGAAGATGCTCGGCGCGGACGACGCGCTCGACGTGTTCGGCGTGCATGGCCTCGGCGGCATCTGGGGCGCGATCGCGACCGGCATCTTCGCCGCGCCCTCGCTCGGGGGCGCCGGCATCTTCGACTACGTCGCCAATGCGGCCAGCACCGAATACTCGATCAGCGGCCAGGTCTGGGTGCAGTGCCAGGCCGTGCTGACGGCGATCGTGGTGTCGGCGGTGGTCTCCTTCGTCGCCCTGAAACTGATCGATATCTTCATCGGCCTGCGTGTCGCTGAAGACGAAGAACGTGAAGGCCTCGACCTCACCGCCCACGGCGAGACGGCCTACCACTACTGAGCGTCACTCCACTGAGATATTCGGGCGCCCTCGGGCGCCCGTTTTTTTTGATCGGCCGCGCCACGACCCGCATGGATGGTCACTCCCGTGGCAGGCATGCCCACCCGCGCCATTGCGCGCGGTCCGCAGGGCGGGCGGGCTGAAGACGCCCTGTCCATGCGGCCTTTGGCCGATCAGCGTTTGCGGTAGGCCCAGGCGAGCATGGCGATGCCCGCTGCGATCATGGGCAGCGACAGCCATTGGCCCATCGAGAGATTCAGCGCCAGCAGGCCGAGGAAGTCGTCCGGCTCGCGGCCGAATTCGGCGATGAAGCGGAACACGCCGTAGCCCAGCAGGAAGGCGCCGGAGACTGCGCCGCGCGGCCGCGGCGAGGCCGCGAACCACCACAGCAGTGCGAACAGCGCCACGCCCTCCAGCGCGAACTGGTAGAGCTGCGAGGGGTGGCGCGGCAGGTTGTCCACGTTGGGAAACACCATCGCCCACGGGCCGGTGGTGACGCGGCCGACGAGTTCGGCGTTGATGAAGTTGCCCATGCGGCCGGCAGCCAGCCCGAGCGGCACCAGCGGGGCGATGAAATCGGTGACGTCCAGCCAGCGCCGCTCGCTGTGCCGGGCGTAGAACCACACCGCGATCAGCACGCCGAGAAAGCCGCCGTGGAAGCTCATGCCGCCCTGCCAGACGGCAAGGATCTCGAGCGGGTTCGCCAGGTAATAGGCGGGTTTGTAGAACAGCACGTAGCCGAGCCGCCCGCCGAGGATCACGCCGAGCACGCCGAAGAACAGCAGATCGTCGATGTCGCGCGGAATCCAGCCCGAAAGCACCATGCGCCGCGCCCGGATGCGCCCCAGCCACATGAAGAGCATGAAGGCGACGAGGTACATCAGCCCGTACCAGCGGATGGCGATGGGGCCGATGGCGATGGCGACGGGGTCGAATTGCGGATGGACGAGCATGGGGTCTGGCGGCAGCAGCGGAACGGGGAACGGCGGAGGGCGTATTCTACTCGCAGCCTGATGCGGCCCAGCCAGCGGGCCGCAGCGAGGCCGCTCGCCGGGATCGCAGGTCGGCACTGGGCTAGAATTGATGACTTGATCCGCGTCCGCCGATGGCGCGGCATTTACGAGATACGAGAGAAGACCATGCCCGACTACCGTTCCCGCACTTCCACCCACGGACGCAACATGGCCGGCGCGCGTGCGCTGTGGCGCGCCACCGGCATGAAGGACGGCGATTTCGGCAAGCCGATCATTGCCATCGCCAACAGCTTCACGCAGTTCGTGCCCGGCCACGTGCACCTGAAGGATCTCGGCCAGATGGTCGCGCGCGAGATCGAGGCTGCCGGCGGCGTCGCCAAGGAATTCAACACCATCGCGGTGGACGACGGCATTGCCATGGGCCACGGCGGCATGCTGTACTCGCTGCCCTCGCGCGAGCTGATCGCCGACTCGGTCGAGTACATGGTCAATGCGCACTGCGCCGATGCGCTGGTGTGCATCTCGAACTGCGACAAGATCACCCCGGGCATGCTGATGGCCGCGCTGCGCCTGAACGTCCCGGCGGTGTTCGTCTCGGGCGGGCCGATGGAGGCCGGCAAGGTGAACTGGGGCCAGAAGATCATCGCGGTCGACCTGATCGACGCCATGGTCAAGGGTGCCGACCCCGGCTGCTCCGACGAGGAGGCCGAGGAGTACGAGCGTTCCGCCTGCCCGACCTGCGGGTCGTGCTCGGGCATGTTCACCGCCAATTCGATGAACTGCCTGACCGAGGCGCTCGGGCTGTCGCTGCCGGGCAACGGCTCGATCGTGGCCACGCACGCCGATCGCAAGGAACTGTTCCTGCGCGCCGGCCGGCTGGCGGTGGAACTCGCGCGCCGTTATTACGAAGGCAACGACGCCAGCGTGTTGCCGCGCTCGATCGCCAGTTTCCAGGCCTTCGAGAACGCGATGAGCCTCGACGTCTCGATGGGCGGTTCGACCAACACCGTGCTGCATCTGCTGGCTGCCGCACGCGAGGCCGGCGTCGACTTCACCATGAAGGACATCGATCGGCTTTCGCGCCGTGTGCCCTGCCTGTCGAAAGTCGCGCCGGCGAAATCCGACGTGCATATGGAGGATGTGCACCGGGCCGGCGGCATCATGGGCATCCTGGCCGAACTCGACCGCGCCGGGCTGCTCCATCGCGACGTGCCGACCGTGCATGCCAAGACGCTCGGCGAGGCGCTCGAGCGCTACGACATCGTGACGACCACCAGCACGGCAGTGAAGGATTTCTTCCGTGCCGCGCCGGGCGGCGTGCCGACGCAGACCGCGTTTTCGCAGAACCGCCGTTACGAGACGCTGGATGCCGACCGCGAACACGGCGTGATCCGCAACAAGGCGCACGCCTTTTCGCAGGATGGCGGCCTGGCCGTGCTCCACGGCAACATCGCGCGCAACGGCTGCATCGTGAAAACGGCCGGCGTCGACGATTCGATCCTGAAATTCACCGGCACCGCGCGCGTCTATGAAAGCCAGGAAGACGCGGTGGCCGGCATTCTCGGCGACGAGGTGAAGGCCGGCGATGTCGTCGTGATCCGCTACGAAGGCCCGAAGGGCGGGCCGGGCATGCAGGAGATGCTCTATCCGACGAGTTACCTGAAGAGCAAGGGACTGGGCAAGCAGTGCGCGCTGCTGACCGACGGCCGCTTCTCCGGCGGCACGTCGGGCCTGTCGATTGGGCACGTCAGCCCGGAGGCGGCGATGGGCGGCGAGATCGCGCTGATCGAAAACGGCGACACGATCGAGATCGACATTCCGAATCGCAGCATCAACCTGGCAATCAGCGACGAGCAGCTCGAGCGTCGTCGTTCGCTGCAGCAGGCGCGTGGCGCCAGCGCATGGAAGCCGGAGAACCGCGTGCGCCACGTCTCGGCGGCCCTGCAGGCCTATGCCGCGATGACCACCAGCGCCGACACCGGCGCGGTGCGCGACATCACGCAGTTGCAGCGCTGAGCGGTCGCAAAGGCGGGACGGGAAGAAGAGGGCCGCAAGCGCGGCCCTCTGTCTTTTGCGGGCGCGTTGTGCCCTTCAGGTGGGTGCCCGCTCGCGCGCGTCGGCGCGCTCCCGTGCAGTGCGCGCCCAACTGCGCGCGAAATGCGCTTCGAGTGCGGCCGATTCGAAAGGCACGCGCGCCGATTTCGCCCATGCAACGGTGTGGGCGAGCAGGATGTCGGCGGCGCTGAATGCATCGCCGAGCGCGAACTCGCGTTCGCCCAGGCGAACCTGCGCGACATTCACTGCGCGCTGGAATTCCTTCACTGCCGTGGCTTCGATCTGCGGCACGCGCAGATCCGCAGGCAGGGCGAATCGATGCTTGGCGATGGTCCAGAGCGGTTGCTCCAGTTCGGCGATCACGAAAAACAACCACTCGAAACAAGCCGCACGCCGTTTCGGCGAGTCGAGGCCGGGAATCAGGCCCGAGGCGGGGTGTCGTTCCCCGATATGCGTGAGGATCGCGCCCGACTCGGTGATCACCTGACCATCGTCGAACAGTGCGGGCACCTTGCCGCCGGGGTTGATCGCGAGGAATTCCGCCGATCGGCCCTGGCCTTTCATCAGGTCGATCTTCACGTAGCCGTAATCGGCGCCGGCTTCCTCCAGCGCCCAGGCTGCGCGCAGGGAGCGGGTGTTGGGGCAGCCGTAAAGGGTCAGCGTTCCGGGTCGGGTGATGGCAGCAGTCATTGCGTCAATGGGCCTCGACAGGTTGGTGAGCCGATTGTCGCATCGGGAGCCGGCGCTGCGCGCCGGCATTCGCACGTGCCGCAAACCGCGCGTCGGTACGGCGGCACGTGCGGGTTGATTCAGATCAAGGAAATGGAAACATTGTTATCGCCAAAGTTTCCACAAGGAAGGGCTGCAGTAAAGGCGCTCGTGCGATGTTTTGGAACAAGTCTAGATTCATCAATAAATTATTCATGATAATCGTCCGCATGAACCCGTTTGGCATGTTTCTAAAAGTGGAAACAAGGCTTCCAGCCTGGCGGGCGCCCTGCCATCGCATTTGTCGACAATTGGTTCGATCGAAATCCTTATGTACATGTTTTATTGCATGAAATCCACCCGCCGAAGGTAGGGCACGGTTCTTGTAACCCTTTTGCTCACATATCGATCGCGCGCCCCTCTGGCAGGCGCCGACGCATACCCGCTTCAGGCTGCGCGTACCCCAACAGCGTGCAGTCGTTCGTGGGAGGGGACGAGATGGGCTCTGCCGATCCGACCGTTGCTGATTCAACTCTCGCGCTGGACGCCATGGCGGAAAAACGCTTCGGCTTGTCTCGACGCGATTTCATGCAGTTTTGCGCCACGCTGGCGACGACCCTCGGCTTGCCTGCCGGGGCGCACGCCGCGGTTCAGCAAGCGGTCGAGAAGGCAAAGCGACCGTCGGTGATCTGGCTGCATTTCCAGGAGTGCACCGGCTGCACCGAGTCGATGTTGCGCGCCGAACACCCGACGCTCGAGCGGCTCATCCTCGACGTCATCTCGCTCGACTATCACGAGACACTGTTTGCCGCCGCCGGCCACCAGGTGGAGGCCGCGCGCAAGGCCGCGATGGCAGCCAACAAGGGCAAGTACCTGCTGGTGATCGAGGGCGCGATTCCGACGCGCGACAACGGCATCTACTGCAAGGTCGGCAACAAGACTGCCATCGAACTGACGCGGGAATGCGCGGCCGATGCCGCCGCGGTGATCGCGATCGGCTCCTGCGCGTCCTGGGGCGGCATGCCATCGACCGATCCCAATCCGACCGGTGCGGTCGGCGTCAACAAGATCATCGACAAGCCGGTGGTGACGATACCGGGCTGTCCGCCCAATCCGTACAACTTCCTCGCCACGGTCGTGCACTTCCTGACCTTCGGCCAATTGCCGCCGATCGACAAGCTCGGCCGGCCGCTGTTCGCCTATTCGCGCCTGGTGCATGAGAACTGCGAGCGCCGCGCGCACTTCGACGCGGGCCGCTTCGCGATCGAGTTCGGCGACGACGGGCATCGCAAGGGCTGGTGTCTCTACAAGCTCGGGTGCAAGGGGCCCGAAACGTACGCGAACTGCCCGACTGCATTGTTCGGCGACGCCGGTGCCGGCACCTGGCCGGTGGGTTGCGGCCATCCCTGCATCGGGTGCACGGAGCAGGGGGTCGGCTTCGCCAAGCCGATCCATACGCTCGCAAAGGTGAAGAATGTCGAACCGCCTGTGTCGTATCCGGGCATCGTCGAGAACCAGGGCAAGGGCGTGACTGTTGGCGCGGCGGCAGTGCTGGCTGCGGTCGCCGGTGCGGCTGCCGGTGCCACGGCCGTGTTTTCGCGCAAGCTGGGCAAGTCGAACGAACAGGCGTCCGCAGAGGACGGCAAGCCGCAAGACCGGACCGGGCGGGTGTAGCCATGAGCACCCGTCGCGAGTTCTTCAAGCGCGCGCTGACCGGTAGCGCGGCGGTGGCCGGTGCCGCCGTGTGCCCGCCGGTGCAGGCGCGCAGCAATGCGCAGATTTCTCCGGATGCGGTCGGTCTGCTGTTCGACTCGACGCTGTGCGTGGGCTGCAAGGCCTGCGTGGCGGCCTGCAAGCGCGAGAACAATCTTCCGCTCGACTACAACACGCCGGACGATTCGCCTTGGGATCTGCCGCTCGACACCAATGCGCGCACCTTCAACGTCATCAAGGCCTACAAGGACGGCGCCGCGACGGTGAAGGATGCAGAGCAGGGCGGCTACGCGTTCATGAAATCGTCCTGCCTGCACTGCGTCGATCCCTCGTGCGTCTCGGCCTGCCCGGTGACGGCAATGACCAAGGATCCGGTGACCGGCATCGTCCAGTACGACGCAGACGCCTGCATCGGGTGCCGCTACTGCGTTGCCGCCTGCCCGTTCGGCATACCGAAGTACGACTATTCGTCGCCCACCGGCAAGATCGCCAAGTGCGAGCTGTGCCGCCATCGGGTGAAGGATGGTCATTACGCCGCTTGTGCCGAGGTGTGCCCGACCGGAGCCACGCTGTATGGCAAGGTTGCTGACCTCAAGGTCGAGGCCAAGCGCCGGTTGGCGCTCAAGCCGGGTCAGGCGACGCGCTTTCCCCGCGGCAACATCTCGGGCGGCCCTGACCGCAGTTGGGAGGGCGCTGCGGCGCGCTATATCCAGCGCACTTACGGCGAGACCGAGATCGGCGGTACGCAGATGCTCAAGCTCGCCGCCGTGTCGTTCGAGAAACTCGGCCAACCGACATTGCCGGATCGGTCATTCGCCTCGCAATCGGAAACGCTGCAGCACACCTTGTATGGCGGTCTCGTGCTGCCGCTGGTGGTGCTGGGTGCGATGGCCTACGTGGCGAAGCGCAACGTGAAGCCGGCTGGCGAACACGACGAGGAGGTGCGCGATGAGCGTGCATGATCATGCAATGCCGGCCCCGGTGGGCGGGCGGCTCGCCAATCCGGTGACGGTGAGCTGTGCCGTGCTGATCGGCGTGGCGATCGCGGTACTCGGCGTCCGTTTCGTTTCCGGTCTGGGTTCGGTGACGAATCTCAACGACGGCTATCCATGGGGCATCTGGGTGGTGGCCGATGTGGTGATCGGCTCGGCCTTCGCCTGCGGCGGCTTCTCGGTTGCCATGTTGGTCTACATCTTCAACCGTGGCCGATATCACGCGCTGGTGCGCCCGGCGCTGCTGGCCAGCCTGCTCGGCTACACCCTGGCGGGCGTCGGCGTGCTTTTCGATCTGGGCCGCTGGTGGAATTTCTGGCACATCCTGTGGCCGGGCTATGCGTCGCCGAACTCGGTGATGTTCGAAGTCGCAGCGTGCATCTCGCTCTACATCGTCGTGATGTGGATCGAGTTCTCGCCGGCCTTCCTCGAGAAGTGGGGGCTGCACGATGCACGGCGCAAGCTCGACAGGATGATGTTCTTCTTCATCGCGTTGGGCACGGTGTTGCCGATGATGCACCAGTCGTCGCTCGGCTCGCTACTGGTCGTGATGGGAACGCAGATCCATCCGCTGTGGCAGTCGATCGTGCTTCCGCTGATCTTCCTGATCTCGGCAATCGTCATGGGCTATGCGGTGGTGCTGTTCGAGTCCTGCGTCGCAGCGGCGGGCTATCGGCGCTCGATCGAGATGCACCTGCTCACGCCGCTGTCGAAGATCATGCTGGGGCTGCTCGGCGTGTTCCTCGTGGTGCGTTTCGGCGACATCCTGATTCGCGGTGCGCTCGGCCGGGCCTTCGAGCCCAGCCTGCAGGCGCTGATGTTCTGGGTCGAAACGGTCTGCTTCGTGCTGCCCTTCGCGCTGCTCGGCAGCGAGGGGAAGCGGCGCAACCCGGCCAACCTGTTCCTCGCCGGCGTGGCTTTGATGCTCGGCGGCGTGCTGTTGCGGATCAACGCATTCCTCATCGGCTACATGACCGGCGAGGGCTGGAACTACTTCCCGTCGGTGCCGGAAATGCTGGTCACCATCGGCATGTTCGCCATCGAGGTTCTCGGCTACATCATCATCACCCGGCGTTTCCCGGTGCTTCCGCGCGAAGACCACGCCGCAGCGGCAGCACACTGAGGAGAGATCATCATGAGCCAACGCATCACCATCGACCCCGTGACGCGCATCGAGGGCCACTTGCGGGTGGACGTGCAGGTCGACAACGGACGCGTCAAGAAAGCCTGGGCGTCGGGCCAGATGTGGCGCGGCGTCGAGAACATCCTGATCGGTCGCGATCCGCGCGATGCCTGGACGATCACCCAGCGCATCTGCGGTGTATGCACCACGGTGCATGCGATCGCCTCCGTCCGGGCGGTCGAGAACGCTCTGCAGCTGGAGATTCCGGTCAATGCGAACTACATCCGCAACCTGATCATTCTGGCGCATGCGATCCATGACCACATCGTTCATTTCTACCACCTGTCCGCACTCGACTGGGTCGATGTGGTCTCGGCCCTGAAGGCCGATCCGGAAAAGGCGTCGAGCCTTGCCGAGAGCCTGTCGAACTGGTCCGGCAACAGCAAGCACGAGTTCGCCAAGGTGAAGGAGCGCCTGTCTGGCTTCGTCGGCACGGGACAACTCGGCATCTTCACCAACGGCTATTGGGGCCACCCGGCGATGAAGCTGCCGCCCGAGGTGAATCTGATTGCGGTCGCGCACTACCTGCAGGCGCTCGAGGTGCAGCGCTATGCGAACAAGATCGTCTCGGTGCTCGGATCGAAGTCGCCGCACATCCAGAACGTTGCCGTCGGCGGCGTCGCCAATCCGCTGGCGGTCGATTCGCAGTCGGTGCTGACGATGGAGCGACTGCTTGCCGTGAAGGAGTGGATCGTCAAGCTCGACGACTTCATCAAGAACGTCTACCTCGTCGACGTCGCCGCGATCGGTGCCTTCTATGCTGACTGGACCAAGGTCGGCCGCGGCATTACCGATTACCTGTGCGTGCCGGACATTCCGCTCGACGGCAAGGGCGAGAAGTTCGCGCTGCCCGGCGGGCATATCGAGAACGGCAAGCTCGACACGTTCAGGCAGATCAACACGTTCAACGACGAGTACTTCCGCAAGGGCGTGAGTGAGGCGGTCAAGCACTCGTGGTACGAATACGGCTCGGGCGACGACAAGTCGCTGCATCCCTACCAGGGCGAGACCAAGCCGAAATACACCGACTTCCAGGAGGACGGCAAGTACTCGTGGTTGAAGTCGCCGACCTTCTACGGCAAGCCGATGCAGGTCGGGCCGTTGCCGCGCGTGCTGGCGATGCTCGCCGCCGGGCACGAGCCGACCAAGAAATACGCAACCGCCACGCTGGAACGCGTGTCAGCGATCGCGAAGGCGCAGGTGGGGGTCGAGGCGCTGCACTCGACGATCGGGCGCCATGCGGCGCGCGCCATCTCGTGCGCCGTCCAGTCGGACGAACTCGCGCACCAGTGGGATCTGCTGATAGCCAACATGGCGAAGGGGGACCTCAAGACCTTCAACCGGCCGACCTTCCCGAAGGGTGAGCAGATGGGCGTCGGTTTCCACGAGGCGCCGCGTGGCGTGCTGTCGCACTGGGTGGTGATTCGCGACGGCAAGATCGCCAACTATCAGTGCGTGGTGCCGACGACCTGGAACGCCGCGCCGCGCAATGAGAAGGACCAGCCGGGTGCGTACGAGGCCTGCCTGCTCGACAACCCGGTCGCCGATCCCGAAAAACCGCTCGAGGTGCTGCGAACCGTGCATTCCTTCGATCCCTGCCTTGCATGTGCGGTCCATGTTCTGGACACCGAGCAGGGCGAGGTCGTGCGCGTCAAGGCGGCCTGAAGCATGGCCACCGAGACGCGTTCTGAAGCATTGCGTCGCGTGGTGTTGCTTGGTGTGGGCAACATCCTGTTGAGCGACGAGGGTGTCGGTGTACGCATCGTCGAAGCGTTTGCGGCGAGCCACCTGTTGCCCCCATGGGTACAGGTGCTCGACGGCGGGACGTGCGCGATGGAGATGCTCGAGGATCTCGAGAACCTCGATCTTCTCGTCATCGCGGATTGTGTGCGTGTCGGTGCCGAACCGGGGAGCCTCGTCGTGCTCGAGGACGATCAGGTGCCGGCTTTCTTTCGCACCAAGCTCTCGCCGCATCAGGTGGGGCTGTCGGACGTGCTTGCCACTCTGCACCTGACCGGGCGGGCGCCGCGCAAGGTCGTCGTCATCGGGGTGCAGCCGGTTTCGATGTCGTTGGGAATGGATATGACCGGGCCGGTGCAGGCTTTGCTGCCGGCCGCGGTTGCCCGGATCGGGTCGATTCTCGCGGCAGAGGGTGTGCCGATGGATTCGTTGCGCGAGGCAGCCTGATGTGCCTGTCCATCCCGATGCAGGTGGTTGAATGGCAGACGGACGACGGCAGTGTGGCCACCGCCGAGCGTCACGGCCGGCGGGAATGCCTCAACATGCTGCTGCTCGGCCCGCAGCCGATCGGCACGTGGGTACTGGCGAATCTGGGCTTTGCGAAAGACGTGGTGGACCCGGATGCGCTCGTGCTGATCGAGGAGGCCCTTGCCGAACTCGCAGCCAGTCTGGACGGTCTGTCTCGCCAAGCGGCGGATCCTCTCGGATCGAATGAATACGAGACTGCGTAAGCCTGCGCTGGCGCCCCCGCCGATCGTCGTCGCGCAGCCGTGGGGCGAGCAGCCGGCGCTGCAGGTCGAGCGCTATTTCCGCAGGGTATACGCGGAGAGGATGGCGGGGCTGCCATTCCTGAATCCCGCGCTCGATGTCGCAGTGATGGATTTTCAGCGCGTCGACGGCGACTGGCTCGGTATCGTGGTGACGCCGTGGTGCCTGCAACTGATGCTGGTGCCGGGAGGCGGAACGCTGTGGGAAGACATTCCGGCAGGTGAGCGCCGTCTTGTCGGACTCCCGGCCGGGCCGATCGAATTCATCGCCGATGCTGGCGAATCCGACCTGCCAGCGTTCCAGTACTGCCCTCTGATTGCGCCCGTGACTGCCATTGCCGACATGGCCGCGGCCCGAGCGGCAGCGGAAGATGCGATGACAGTGTTGATGACTGCGCCGGCACCTCGTCCCATGCCCGAACCGGAGAATCCGGCGCAGCCCCCATTGGCCTCCCGGCGCCTGTTCCTGAGGGGAAGACTGGGTAGCAACTAGCCCCACTTTCCCGTTCTTCGGTTGCAGTGCAGCAAGCGTTCCAGTATGCGCGGATACTGCAATTGAAGTTTCCGGCGGGCTGCAAGCCATGTATTCAGGCCTTGCGGGCCGCGCCGCGCATCGATCGCGCAGATTTCCCCTAACTGTTTGTTGGAAAATCCCAAATCCAGTCTTTTGGTATTTGGCACGCTTCTTGTAATTGGTGCCCCGGCAACTGTTCGAGATGAATCTACCGGCAAGGCCGATTTCAGTCCGTCGGTAGCGGGCAGCCATAAAAACTGGTTCGGGAGGCAAACCGATGGTCGAAACCTTTTACGAAGTGCTGCGCCGGCAAGGGATCACACGCCGCAGCTTCCTCAAGTTCTGCAGCCTGACGGCGACGTCGCTCGGCCTCGGGTCGGCTTACGCGCCGCGGATTGCGCATGCGCTCGAAACCAAGCCGCGCACGCCGGTGATCTGGCTGCACGGCCTGGAGTGCACCTGCTGCTCGGAGTCGTTCATCCGTTCGGCCCACCCCCTGACCAAGGACGTCGTGTTGTCGATGCTCTCGCTCGACTATGACGACACGCTGATGGCGGCTGCCGGGCACCAGGCAGAGGCGATCATCGAAGAGGTCAAGAAGAAGTACAAGGGCAACTACATTGTTGCCGTCGAGGGCAACCCGCCGCTCAATGAAGATGGCATGTTCTGCATTCATGGCGGGCGCCCGTTCGTCGAAGTGCTGAAGGAAACGGTCGCCGACGCCAAGGCGGTGATTGCGTGGGGTGCATGCGCATCCTGGGGCTGTGTGCAGGCCGCCAAGCCGAATCCGACACGCGCCACGCCGGTGCACCAAGTCATTACCGACAAGCCGATCGTCAAGGTGCCGGGCTGCCCGCCGATCGCCGAGGTGATGACGGGTGTCGTGACCTACATGCTGACCTTCGACCGCTTGCCGGAACTCGATCGTCAGGGGCGTCCGAAGATGTTCTACGGTCAGCGTATCCACGACAAGTGCTATCGCCGCCCGCACTTCGATGCCGGCCAGTTCGTCGAACAATGGGATGACGAGTCCGCGCGCAGGGGCTATTGCCTCTACAAGATGGGCTGCAAGGGCCCGACCACCTACAACGCCTGTTCGACCACGCGCTGGAACGAAGGTGTGTCCTTCCCGATCCAGTCCGGTCACGGATGCATCGGCTGTTCGGAAGACGGTTTCTGGGACAAGGGCTCGTTCTACGACCGGCTTACCAACATCAAGGAATTCGGCATCGAGGCCAACGCCGACAAGGTTGGCGGTACGGCGGCCGCGGTGGCCGGCGCAGCCGTCGCCGCGCATGCGGCAGTCAGCGCGCTGATGCGTGCCAAGAGCGGCGTTCAGCAGAAATCGGAGGTCAAGTAATCATGGGTGTCTACGAGACTCAGGGCTTCAAGATCGATAACGGCGGCAAGCGGGTCGTCGTCGACCCGGTATGCCGAATCGAAGGCCACATGCGCGTCGAAGTCAACCTCGACAGCAACAACGTGATTCGCAACGCGGTGTCGACCGGCACCATGTGGCGCGGCCTCGAGGTGATTCTGAAAGGGCGCGATCCGCGCGACGCTTGGGCGTTTACCGAACGGATCTGCGGCGTATGTACGGGCACACATGCCCTGACCAGCGTGCGCGCGGTGGAAGACGCGCTGGGGATCACGATTCCCGAGAATGCGAACAGCATCCGGAACATCATGCAGCTCAACCTGCAGATCCATGACCACCTCGTACATTTCTACCACCTGCACGCGCTGGATTGGGTAGACGTCGTGTCGGCGCTCAAGGCGGATCCCAAGAAGACTTCCGAGCTTGCGCAGAGCATTTCGAGCTGGCCGATGTCCTCGCCCGGCTATTTCCGCGACATCCAGAACCGGCTGAAGAAATTCGTCGAGTCCGGCCAGCTCGGCCCGTTCATGAACGGCTACTGGGGCAATCCGGCCTACAAGCTGCCGCCCGAAGCCAACCTGATGGCGGTGACCCACTATCTCGAAGCACTCGATTTCCAGAAGGAGATCGTCAAGATCCACACCATCTTCGGCGGCAAGAATCCGCATCCGAACTGGCTGGTGGGCGGCATGCCGTGTGCGATCAATCTCGATGGCGTGGGTGCCGTCGGCGCGATCAACATGGAGCGCCTGAACATGGTGTCGAAGATCATCAACGACTCCATCGAGTTCATCGACAAGGTCTACATCCCGGATGTCATAGCGATCGCCAGCTTCTACAAGGACTGGCTGCACGGCGGCGGCCTCTCGGGGCAGTCGGTTCTCGCCTACGGCGACGTGCCAGACCGAGCAAACGACTACTCGGCAAAGAACCTGCTGATGCCGCGCGGTGCGATCATCAACGGCAACCTCAACGAGGTGCATGAAGTCGATCACCGCGATCCGCAGCAGATTCAGGAGTTCGTCAACCACTCCTGGTACAAGTACCCGGACGAGTCGAAGGGCCTGCATCCCTGGGACGGCATCACCGAACCCAACTACGTGCTCGGACCGAACACCAAGGGAACGAGAACCCGCATCGAGGCGCTCGACGAAGGGGCCAAGTACTCGTGGATCAAGTCGCCGCGCTGGCGCGGACATGCCATGGAAGTCGGGCCTCTGGCGCGATACGTGATCGGTTATGCGCAGAAGAAACCCGAATTCAAGGAGCCGGTCGACAAGCTGCTCAAGGATCTCGGTCTGCCGCTGACGGCGATCTTCTCCACGCTCGGCCGCACGGCTGCGCGCGCGCTCGAAGCCTCGTGGGCGGCGCAGAAGCAAAAATACTTCTTCGACAAGCTGATCGCCAACATCAAGGCAGGTGACACCGCGACGGCCAATGTCGAGAAGTGGGAGCCGTCGAAGTGGCCCAAGGATGCCAAGGGGGTCGGCTTCACCGAGGCACCGCGCGGTGCGCTGGGGCACTGGGTGCGCATCAAGGACACCAAGATCGACAACTATCAGTGTGTCGTGCCGACGACCTGGAACGGCAGCCCGCGTGATTCGAAGGGGCAGATCGGTGCGTTCGAAGCCTCTCTGATGAATACGCCGGTCGCGGTGGCTGATCAGCCTTTGGAGATCCTGCGCACCATCCACAGTTTCGATCCTTGCCTCGCTTGCTCCACGCACGTCATGTCGGCCGACGGGCAGGAGATGGCGACGATCAAGGTTCGCTAAGGGAGACCGCCATGTCACAGGATATGTCGACCGTCACCGGCGTCGACGACTCGGCGGTCGCCCACGCGGCGTCGCTCAAGTCGATCTACGTCTATGAGGCTCCGGTGCGTGCCTGGCACTGGATCAATGCTTTGTGCATCGTCGTGCTGTCGGCGAGCGGGTACCTGATCGGCTCGCCGCCGTGGACGATTGCCGGCGAAGCGAGCGAGAACTTCGTGTTCGGCTACATCCGTTTCGCGCATTTTGCGGCCGGGTATGTGCTCGCGGTAGGTCTTCTGGTGCGTGTTTACTGGGCGTTCGTGGGCAACCACCATGCGCGCGAGCTGTTCTCGGTCCCGCTGCTTACCGGGGCCTATTGGCGCGAACTGTTTTCGATGCTCAAGTGGTACATGTTCCTGCGCCCGTATCCGAACCGCTATGTCGGGCACAATCCGCTGGCGCGCCTGTCGATGGTGTTCCTCTTCCTGGTTACGGTCGTGTTCATGATTGCGACCGGGTTTGCGATGTACGGTGAGGGTGCGCAGGCGGGACACTGGTCCCATTCGATGTTCACGAGCTGGCTGCTTCCGCTGTTCGGCAACTCGCAGAACCTGCACACCTGGCATCACGTCGGCATGTGGCTGATCATCCTGTTCGTGATCGTCCATGTCTATGCGGCAATTCGCGAGGACATCATGGGCCGGCAGAGCATGATCAGCACCATGATAAGTGGATTCCGCATGTTCAAGGAATGATGGTGGCTCCCTTCGGGAGCGCATCAGAACTGCAGCGAGAGCGGCTGTAACGCCGGATGTAACGGCTTGCGGCAGGCAGGTAATACTGCCTGCCGCATTGTTTTCTGCCGTCAAAGCTGTCGTGTCCCGTGACAAAGTCGACGCAGGCGCTGGCACGGATGCATAGAATTCGCACATGCATTCGGAGGGGACATGAATTTCTCGATCGGGTTGGACAATCTCGAGGAGCGCGACGCAATCGTCGTGCGCGCCGTCGTCAAGCTGCGTCCGGAGTCATGGGGCTGGGTAAGCGCACTGGGCTCGGCGGATGTCTGGTTGGTCGACATGACGCGGTCCCTGCTTGCCACACCGCAGGCATCCCTGCGCGAGGCCAAAGTCATACAGCTTGTCGGCGACGATGCGCCGGCGGTTCCTGCAGGCGAAGCGGGGCTGCTGCTGAAACCCGTCAAGGCCGCGCGATTGATGCGGCTGCTCGATCTCGCTGTTGCGCGCGGCCCGGTCGCGCCACGCCAGGCGACGCCTGGTGTCGCGGCACGCAGTCCCAAGCCGGTGGCCGTCACCGCGCCGCCTCCGGCACCGACGGAACTCGATTCCCCGGTTGGTCACCCGTTCCGCGGAAAACTGTTGCGTTTCTTGCGCTCCCCGAATCTTGCACGGTATCCGGTCACGGCAGAGATGCTGGGCATTCTGGAACGCATGTCAAAAGTCGGTGTGGCATACGAAACCATAGAGCGGGTGCTGCCGCTTGACATGAAGCTCGTCGACGAGATCTTCTCGGACGCGACGCGTGAAGGCTATCTCGTCGACGGTCAGGGATTGCCGCTGCCCCCGGTCGATAAGCCGGCCAGGAAAGCGTTCCGCCTGTTCAAGTAGCCAGGGCTTGCGGAAACCGGCCTTTCGGCTCGCCGGGGAATGTGGCAGCAGGGTTATCGGCCCGTTCCGCCCCCGCGATTCCATCGTATTGAAAATACGCAGTTTTCAATCTCGTTGCCGGTGGCACGACTGTTGTAAGTGACGACGGCATGTTCGGTTGCGGATACGCAGGTCTGCAACCGGTTGGCTCGACGTGTCCGGGGTTCCAACGATGCAGTCGATCGCAAGTGCCAGTGTCTCCTCCACTTCCACCAAAACGTGGAGTTCGCGCGCGGAACCGGTTTCCGCGCGCGCTTCTTCTTACCGCGGCACCGCGGTTCTGATGCGAAGCGCGCGGCGACCGGTTTCCCCGGGGCATTTTCTTGAATCCCGCTTCATGCAACCCGCAGGTATTACCCAGGACGCCCTTGCGCGCGCGATGGGTGTCTCCCGCAGAAGGGTCAACGAGCTGATCCGCGGCCGGCGATCGATCACGCCCGATACCGCGATCCGGCTTGCTATCTTCTTCGGAACCGATGCCACGCTGTGGATCGAACTCCAGACCGCTTGGGACATGCACCGTGCCTGGAGAACCTTTCGGCAATCCGCGCAATAGCTGGCAACCAACTTTTCAGTCTGCCGGCGAACTGGAAACTTGTGCAGTGCGATGCCCTTTCGGGCCGCTGCTGGAGAAGTTATAACGTCATGTAAACAAAGTATTTTCCTCGTCCGCAATGTCTGGCACGCAACTTGTGTGACGTAACACGTTACTGGAAGCGGCGGACATGAATACACTCTCTCACGACGTACTCGTGCTGGGCATCGGAAACCTTCTTTGGGCTGACGAGGGGTTCGGCGTGCGATGCGTCGAAGCTTTCGATTCGGCTTTCGACGCGCCCGACAACGTGCTTGTCATGGACGGCGGCACGCAGGGTCTGTATCTGCTGCCCTATGTCGAGGCGGCGAAAAAACTCGTCGTATTCGATGCGATCGATTTCGGCTTCCAGCCCGGAACGTTGAAGCAACTCGAGGGCCGGGACGTGCCGGCCTTCATGGGCGCGAAGAAGATGAGCCTGCACCAGACCGGTTTCCAGGAGGTGCTTGCCGCAGCCCAGCTGGTCGGGCGCTATCCCGACGAGCTCGTCCTGATCGGGTGTCAGCCGGTGGAGCTCGAAGACTACGGCGGCAGCTTGCGTGACGAGGTCAAGGCGCAGGTCGGGCCGGCGGTTCGCCTGGCCAGTGACTGGCTGCGTGCGCGCGGCATCGAACTGCGGCCGCGCGCAGATCGAGATGCCGAAGCGCGCCTCAACGCAGGCAGTCTTTCGCTCGACGCCTACGAGACCGGACGACCAAGCGAGGTGGAAGCCTGCCGTGTCGGAGATGATCGGTTTTTCAAGGGACGGGATTGAAATGTGCATCGGCATTCCGGTTCGCGTACTGCGCATGGAGGGAACGCACGCCCTATGCGAGGGGCGGGACGGCGAAATCCGTGTCGACACCTTGCTGGTTGGCGACGTCGACGCCGGCTCCTGGTTGCTCACCTACCTAGGCGCGGCGCGGGAGGTCATCAACGAGACGCGTGCCCGCCAGATCAACCGCGCACTGGATGGCCTGCAGGCCGTTCTCGGAGGTTCCGCCGACTTCGATGGCTTCTTCGAAGACCTGGCCGGGCGGGAACCGCAATTGCCGCCCCATCTGCAGGCCCAACTCAACAAGGAAGACGCATGAACAGTTCAACTCCGACAGCAGCGTTCGCGCTCGCCGGCTTCATCGATCGACTGGTCGAGCAGCATGGCTTTACACGCATCAATGCAGCGGGCATCGACGGCTTCGCCGTCGCCGAGGGGGACAGCGTCGTCTTGCTGACCTACGATCCGGTCCGGGTTCCCGAAACGCTCGACGTCGTTGTCGTCCTGCCCGAAGTAATCAAGGCACATGCAGGGCGGATTCGCTGTGCAGTGCTTGATCCGGAAGAGAGTCAGCTTGCGAAGGCGCGGTTCGGCATCACCCGGTGGCCGGCAATGGTGTTCCAGCGTGCCGGCCAGTATGTCGGTGCCATCGAAGGCATGCGCGACTGGAGCGAGTTCGTCGACGAGGTTGCTGCGATGCTGGCCAGGCCGGCGGGGCGTGCACCGTCGATCGGCATCCCGGTCGCGTCTGCCACGGCGTCCGGTTGTCACTGAGCGCGTTGCATGCCCCCGAAGAAAGGAAAGCCATGAAGCCGTTTCCCCTGCCGGTCGTCACGTTTGGTCCGGGTTCGCAGCAAGAGGACGAGAATCTCGAGTACATGGACATGCCGAAGGACATGCATACCTTCAGCATGCCGGGCTTGCGGGACGACGTTGATCCCGCCCTGAGGGACGAGGCGCTCGATCTGGCGCGCAATCTGCTCGATCGCATGCGTGCCACGGGCTTCGGCGTGTCCGACTATCCGTCCATCGATCTGTCCTCGACCGACATGCGCGTGCGTGCCGCGATCAACGACCTGCTCGGCGAGGGCGAGGTTGCCGCGTATAGTCGTGGTGCCGTCGATTGTCGCGTTCAGGAGACCGCGTTTGCCGGCGTGTGGCGGGTGCTGCAGCTGGCAACTGACGGCGGTATCGCACGCGATACGGTCGAGGCATGCGCCATCCCGCGCCTCATCGTCGAAGGTGCTCGCCGCAGCGCATCGACCGAAGTCAGTGCCGAGCCGCCGCCTCCGGGGGCAATGAACGCGCCCGCCGTGTTGGCCGAAGTGCTTGACGCGGCCTGCAGCCATCGTTCGGGCGACGAAGCGCGCATCATCAATTTGACCTTGCTGCCGATGACGCCGGATGACCTCGATTACCTCGCGAAATCGCTCGGTGCCGGCTCGACGGTGATACTGTCGCGAGGGTACGGCAACTGTCGCATCAGCAGCACCGGCGTTACGAACGTGTGGTGGGTGCAGTATTTCAACAGCATGGATCACATGATCCTCAACACGCTCGAGATCGTGGACGTTCCGGAGGTCGCTCTTGCGGCGAAGGAGGACTACACCGACTCCGTCGAGCGGCTGGAAGAATGGATCGCCGTCTCGGCCGACATCTGAGCGGCAAGGGTATCGCCATGTTCGAAGGATCCTATCTGGGCGACGGGGACAAAATCTCTCCCGAAGCGCGTCTCGAATGCGGAATCTGCTGGTGGGTCTACGATCCCGAGGCTGGCGATTCCATCGGCCAGGTTCCGCCTGGCACCCCGTTTGCGCAATTGCCAGATCACTGGACATGTCCCAACTGCGATGCGCCGCGCCACAAATTCATGGTTCTCGGCGGTGACGCATAGCGTTCGGCGGGAGAGAATGGTGGCCATAGGACAGATTGGGTGGAGCGAATGTCGGAAACGCCGGGCAACGCGATGAACCCGCCTGCGGCCACGCGCGGCGCATCGCCGGCCGTGCCGGCGCCGCAGCCGCATCGGGAAAATCCTGCCCCGGTGCTGCGTGCGGCATTCGAGCGCATCTGGCACACGCGCATGGCGGACTTGCCGATACTGAATCCGGACATGGAGGTGGACACGGTCGGTTGGCGCGCCTGGCAGGGTGAGTGGCTGGGCGTACTGGTTACGCCGTGGTCGATCAACTTGATGCTTTTGCCCGGAGAGGGCGGCAACGTGCGCCCGCTCGCGGTGGACGAGCGCCAGACCTGGTCGTTCCCGTCGGGTCACTACGATTTCATGGGCGGTAACGAAGAGGGGATCGGCCATTACCAGACTTGCTCGTTGTTCTCCCCGGTGCTGCAGTTCGAAACCCAGGCCGACGCGGTCAATACTGCACTGGCTGCCATACGGGCCTTGATGGAAGCGGAGCCCGATCCGCGCGCCGGGAGCCAGGCCGCGGCCGAGCAGCTCGAGCGTGCTCGGGCCGAAGGCAAATCGGTTGCCGAGCGGCCGATGTCCAGGCGCACGTTCCTGCGCGGCGGCCGATGATGGGCGCGGCATGAGCGTTGCCGGGGAGCTGTCCATCGGAGTACGCGTGGCCGATGGCGAGGTTCGTGCGGTCGAGCTTGCCTCGACGCGCCCGCAGGCTTCGCGCGTGTTGGCAGGGCGCACGCCCGCCGACGTCGCGCGGCTCGTTCCCATGCTGTTCTCGCTATGCGGGCATGCGCAGCAGATTGCCGCCAGCGTCGCGATCGAGGCCGCGATTGGCGAACACACCCCGGATTCGGAACGGGACAAGAGAACGCGCCGGGTCCGGCTAGAGGCCATCCAAGAACACCTTTGGCGCCTGATGCTCGATTGGCCCGCGCTGCTGTCATTGCCGCCATTGCGTGACGCTTTCGCGCGCTGGTACCGCCGCTGCGCCGCTGCGCGCGAGGAGGCGGAAGCCGGGTGCTGTCGCCAGCTTGCGTCCGAGCTCGTAGACTACTGCGACCGGACCTTGCTGCCGTTGCCGCTCGCGCAATGGCTCGAACTCGACGACGATGCAGCCCTGCTGGAACCGGCCGCGGCGCGCGAATGGGGTCCGATGCTGCAGGCTTTGTCCGCATTCGATGCGGTGGCACCGGCCGGCCGGATTCGTGCGCCCGTTTTATTGCCCGACTTGTCTGCGGCTGCGCTTTCCGGCGCCACGCAGGTGATGGACTTGGAAGCGTTCTGTCATACGCCGACGTACGACGATCATGCCTGCGAGACCGGGGCGCTGGCGCACGGACATGCGCTTCCGCTGGTATCGCGTCTGCTCGGTCAAGGCCGGAATCTCGCTGCGCGCGTGGTCGCGCGCATCGGCGCACTGGTCGACTGCGTGCTTGATCTTGCGGGCAATCGGGCCGTTACTCAGCCCGTAATCGACAGCCATGGAATCGGGCCGGGAATCGGGCTTGCGAGAATCCGCACCGCCCGCGGACTGCTGATGCACCGCGTCGAGATGCAGGGCGACCGGATCGGACGCTACGCGATCGTGGCGCCGACGGAATGGAACTTCCATCCCGCTGGCGCGATGGTGCGCGAATTCGTCGGCGCGCGCTTCGACAGCGATGCGCAACTGCTGCAAAGGCTGCGTGCTATGGTGCTCGCGTTGGACCCCTGCGTGGCCTATCGTATCGACGTCAGCCATGCATGAAATGTCGCTCGCCGAAGGCATCCTTCAAGTCGTGGAAGAAACCGCACACGCACAAGGGGTAAGCCGCGTGCGCAGCGTGCGGCTCGAAATCGGTCAGCTTTCGTCGGTGGAAGTCGAGGCGTTGCGGTTCTGTTTCGATGCCGTCGTACGCGACACCCTCGCGCAGGGTGCGCATCTCGAGATAGATGCCGTGCCAGGCGCGGGATGGTGCATGCAATGCGCGCAGACGGTACCCCTCGCCGCGCTCTACGAGGCCTGTCCACGCTGCGGCAGCTACCAGGTGCAGCCGACGGCAGGCCTCGAGATGCGCGTCAAGGACATGGAAGTCGACTGACCCGGGCGGGTCGGACGTTTGAAGGAGATCAGGAATGTGTACCACATGCGGTTGCGGCGCCGGCGAAACGCGAATCGAGGGCGAGCACGATCACGACCATGCCCACCAGCACGAGCATGAGCACGTGGCCGCCGACGGCACCGTCTATCGTCACGTGCATGCCCACACGACGCACAGCCACGCACAAGGCCACACGCACGTGCACCGGCACGCGGATGGCAGCGAACACTTGCACGAGCACGAGCACACCGGCGAGCATGGCCACGGCCATGAGGGTCACGTGCATGCACATCGCCACGCGGACGGTACGGTGCATTCGCACCAGCACGGCCATGGCCACGGCGACCTGCACGACTACGACCATGGCGAGACGCATGAACATGTGCATGCCGAAGCGGACCTGATCGATTTCGGCACGGGCCCCGCAGGTGCGCACGCACCGGGCATGACGCAGGCGAAGATGGTGCAGATCGAGCGCGACATCCTGTCGAAGAACAACGATTACGCCGCCGGCAACCGCGTGCGATTCGACGAACTCGGCGTCTTCGCGCTGAATCTCGTATCCAGCCCCGGTTCGGGCAAGACCACGCTGCTCATACGCACGATCGAATCGCTGAAGGGCCGGTTGCCGGTTGCCGTTGTCGAGGGTGACCAGCAGACCAGTTTCGATGCCGAAAGGATTCGGTCGACCGGTGCGCGTGCCATCCAGATCAACACCGGCAAGGGCTGCCATCTCGACGCGCACATGGTCGGCCGTGCGCTGGACCAGCTCGGGCTCGAGGAGGGCTCGGCGCTGATGATCGAGAACGTCGGCAATCTCGTCTGTCCGGCGGCCTTCGATCTCGGCGAAGCGCACAAGGTGGTCATCCTCTCGGTGACCGAGGGCGAAGACAAGCCGCTCAAATACCCCGACATGTTCCGCGCCGCGAGCGTGATGCTGCTCAACAAGGTCGATCTGCTGCCTCACCTGACCTTCAATGCCAAGCTCGCGATCGAATATGCACGCAGGGTCAATCCGGAACTGAAGGTGATCCACACCTCGTCGACAACTGGCGAAGGGTTCGACGAATGGCTCGCCTGGATCGAGCAGGGTGTCGTCGCACAGCGCGCCAGGCGTGCCGACAGCATTGCTGCCATGAAAGGCCGCATTGCTGCCCTAGAGGCGGAACTTGCGCGCCTCAAGCGCTGAGCGCCGATGCTGATGGATCCGCGCACCCGAACCAGCGCCCTGCACATCCGCTGCCGCGGACTGGTGCAGGGTGTCGGGTTCCGGCCCTACGTATGGCGGCTGGCGACAGATCTCAATCTCCAGGGCTACGTGCGCAACGACGGTGACGGCGTGTTCATCGAAGTCTGCGGCAAGCCGACCGCACTCGCCGTGTTTCGCGAACGCCTCGAACGCGAAGCACCCCCGAGATCGCGCATCGACGAAGTCGAGATCGAATCCTGCGGCTGCGAAGCGCAGCGCGAGGGGTTCGTCATCGCCGACAGCAGCCCGGCGTCGGACGGACGACTCAGAACCGCGATCGGCCCGGATAGCGCGGTTTGCGATGACTGCCTGGCCGAGTTGTTCAATCCGCGCGACAGGCGCTATCGTTATCCGTTCATCAATTGCACGCAATGCGGCCCCCGCTACACCATCACGCGCAGCCTGCCCTACGATCGCGCGAACACCACTATGTCGGCGTTCGAGCAGTGTCCTGCTTGTGCGGGCGAGTATTGCGATCCGATGCATCGTCGATTCCACGCCGAGCCGAATGCCTGTCCGGTCTGCGGTCCTCGCCTGTGGATCTCCGACCGGGACGGCATCGAACTTGCAAATGCCGATCCCGTCTTCGCGGCGCTCGCCGCCATCCAGAACGGCGGCATTGTTGCGGTGAAGGGCCTCGGTGGCTTTCACCTGGCATGCGATGCGCGAGATCCCGAGGCTGTCGCTCGCCTGCGGTCGCGCAAGCAGCGCGAGGAGAAGCCTTTTGCCGTCATGTTCGCCGGCGTCGCGTCGGCGCGTGATTTCGTCATGCTCGGGGAGCACGAGCGCGCCGTTCTCGAATCGCCAGAGCGACCGATCGTGCTGCTGCGCAAGCGCCCTGGCGCGGACGAAGCGCTAGCAGGCATCGCGCCTGGGGTTGCGTGGCTGGGTGTGATGTTGCCCTATACTCCGCTCCAGTATTTGCTCTTTCATCAGGCCGCCGGACGCCTTACCGGCACCGCATGGCTCGATTCGGTGCAACCTCTTGCGCTCGTCATGACGAGCGCCAATCCGCATGGCGAGCCGCTGGTTTCGCGCAACGACGAAGCGATCGATCGGCTGCATGACATTGCCGATCTGTTTCTCATGCATGACCGTGAAATCGCCGCCCGGTGCGACGACAGCGTGGTGACGGCGAGCAGTATCGAGACGCCAGTTGTCGTCGCGGCGGGGGCCGCGGCCGCGCCCCCGCCGCGTGCCGCGATGCATTTCGTGCGCCGCGCGCGCGGTTTCACGCCACAGCCGGTCCGCCTTGCGTGCGGAGCACCGCCGATTCTCGCCTTCGGTGGCTGGTACAAGAACAGCATCACGCTAACGCGCGGAAACGAGGCGTTTGTCTCGCCGCACATCGGCGATCTCGACAATGCGGCGACCTGCGAGGCTCTGATCGAGACGGTCGAGCACATGCTGAAAGTGCTCGATGTGACGCCCCGATTCATTGCCCACGACCTGCACCCGGATTTCTTCAGCACGCGGGCAGCGGCTGATCTGGCCGCGGCCCGTTCTTTGCCGCGGATCGGCGTTCAGCACCATCACGCCCACATCGCAGCGGTACTGGCCGAGCACCGCTGCGAAACATCCGTCCTGGGGGTGGCGCTCGATGGTGTCGGGTTGGGGAGCGACGGAGAGGCATGGGGCGGCGAGTTGCTGCATGTGAGCGGGGCGCAGTTCGAGCGCTTGGGCCATCTGCGCCGGCTGGCGCTGCCCGGGGCGGATCGTGCAGCGCGCGAACCCTGGCGCATGGCGGCGAGCGCCCTGCATGCGATGGGGCGCGGTGATGACATCGGCCGGCGGTTCGCCCACGTTGGTGCCGCGCCCGCCATCACGCAGATGCTGGAGAACGCCACGCGCTGCCCGGCAACAAGCAGCGCCGGGCGCTGGTTCGACGCAGCTGCCGGCTTGCTCGGCGTGCGCGATGCGATGTCCTTCGAAGGACAGGCTGCGATGCTGCTCGAAGGTTTGGCGGAAGAGTACGGTGACGTCGAGGCAGAAGACGCCTACCGTGTCGATGCCGATGGCACGCTCGATCTGTTGCCGCTGCTCGATGCGCTGTCGCATGAACGCGATGCCACGAGGGGTGCGGCGCGTTTCCACGCGACGCTGATCGCCGCGCTCGATGCGTGGATCGGCAGGGCGGCACAGCGCCTCGGCGTGGGCACCGTCGTGCTGGGGGGCGGGTGTTTCCTCAACCGGATCCTGTCGCACGGCCTGCGTGCGCGACTCGAGGCGCACGGACTTGTCGTGCTGTGCGCATCGGCGGTGCCACCGAACGACGGCGGACTCTCGCTCGGGCAGGCTTGGGTCGCGGCACAACACTTCAAGGAGTAATCGCAACATGTGTCTTGCCATACCTGCACGCATCACGCAGAAGCTCGACGGCGACATGGCTGTCGTGGATCTCGGTGGCGTGCGCAAGGAGGTGTCGCTCGCGCTGATCGATGGGGCGGACGTGGGCGATTACGTGATCGTGCACGTCGGATATGCCCTGTCGAAACTCGATCCGGAAGAAGCGGCCAGGACGCTCGCACTGTTCGCGGAGATTTCCGAGGCCTTGCCGCCGCAATGAAGTACGTCGACGAGTTCAGGGATGGCGAGGTCGCGCGCGGGCTGGCGGCGGCCATCGCGCAGGAAGCGCATCCGCAACGCAACTACAGCTTTATGGAATTCTGCGGCGGCCACACGCATGCGATCTCGCGCTACGGCGTGACCGACCTGCTGCCGCCCAACGTGCGCATGATCCACGGTCCCGGCTGCCCGGTTTGCGTGCTGCCGATCGGCCGCATCGACCTGGCGATCCAACTCGCGCTCGATCGAGGCGTCACCATCTGCACCTATGGCGACTGCCTGCGCGTGCCGGCTTCGGAAAGCCTTTCGCTGCTCAAGGCCAAGGCGCGCGGTGCCGACATCCGCATGATCTATTCGGCTGCGGACGCACTGGCGCTGGCCCGCGCCGAGCCGCAACGCGAGGTCGTGTTCTTCGCTATCGGTTTCGAGACCACGACACCGCCCACTGCGCTGGTGATCCGCCAGGCGAAGGCGGAAGGCATCGGCAATTTCAGCGTGCTGTGCAACCACGTGCTGACGCCTGCGGCCATTTCCAACATCCTCGAATCGCCCGAGGTGCGCCAGTACGGTACCGTGCCGCTCGACGGTTTCGTCGGTCCGGCGCATGTGAGCACCGTGATCGGCTCGCAACCCTATGAATTCTTCGCCGAGGAATACCGCAAGCCGGTGGTGATCGCAGGTTTCGAGCCGCTCGACGTGATGCAGGCGATCCGCATGCTGGTGCGCCAGGTCAACGAAGGGCGCGCCGAGGTGGAAAACGAATTTACCCGTGCAGTCACGCGCGAGGGCAACCTCAAGGCCCAGCGGCTTGTCGGCGACGTGTTTGAACTGCGCCGCAGTTTCGAGTGGCGCGGCCTTGGCGAGGTGCCGTATTCCGCGCTGTGCATCCGGCGCGAGTTTGCGGCGCATGATGCCGAAGCGAAATTCGCGCTTGAATACCGCTCGGTGCCCGACAATAAGGCCTGCGAATGCGGCGCGATCCTGCGCGGCGTGAAGAAACCGCAGGATTGCAAGCTGTTTGCCACCGTATGTACCCCGGAAAACCCGATGGGATCGTGCATGGTGTCGTCCGAAGGCGCCTGCGCGGCGCATTTCACCTATGGCCGTTTTCGCGACATTCCGTTGGTCGCGGCAGAAGGATGATGTGATGTCGGAAGTGAAGAAAGGCTATGTCCGCCCGCTCGACTTGAAGCACGGTCGTGTGGATATGAGCCACGGCGCGGGTGGCCGCGCGATGGCACAGCTGATCGAGGAACTGTTCCTCAAGGCTTTCGACAACGAATGGCTGCGCCAGCAGAACGACCAGGCGAGCTTCGCGATCCAGGGCGGGCGCATGGTCATGGCGACCGATTCGCATGTCGTCTCGCCGCTGTTCTTTCCCGGCGGCGACATCGGCTGCCTGTCTGTACATGGGACCATCAACGACGTTGCCATGGCCGGCGCAAAGCCGCTCTATCTGTCGGCGAGTTTCATCATCGAGGAAGGGTTCGCACTGTCAGAGCTTGCGCGCATCGTCGAGTCGATGGCCACCGCGGCGCGCGAAGCCGGCGTGCCGATCGTCACTGGCGACACCAAGGTGGTGGAGCAGGGCAAGGGCGACGGTGTGTTCATCACCACGACCGGCGTCGGCGTGGTGCCACCGGGTGTGAACATATCCGGCGATCGCGCGCAGGCGGGCGATGCGATCCTCGTTTCCGGCTTCATCGGCGATCACGGCATGGCCATCATGAGCAAGCGCGAGTCGCTCGCGTTCGATACCGAGATCGTGTCCGACACCGCGGCGCTGCATGGTCTCGTTGCCTCGATGATAGAAGCGGTGCCCGACATCCATGTGCTGCGCGACCCGACGCGCGGCGGTCTTGCCACGACGCTGAACGAGATCGCCAGGCAGGCCGGCGTCGGCATGATGCTCGACGAGGCCGCGATTCCGGTCCAGCCGCAGGTCAATGCAGCATGCGAGTTGCTGGGACTTGATCCGCTTTACGTCGCCAACGAAGGCAAGCTGATCGCGATCTGCGCGTCGGAACACGCCGACCTGCTGCTCGCCGCGATGCGCGCGCATCCGCTCGGTGCCAATGCCGCGCGCATCGGTCAGGTGCACGCCGACCCACACCACTTCGTGCAGATGACGACCGGCTTCGGCGGCCGGCGCATCGTCGATTGCCTTTCGGGCGAACAACTGCCGCGCATCTGCTGAGCCGCCGACCATGCGCATCCTGTTCCTGACCCACAGTTTCAACAGCCTGACCCAGCGCCTGTTCAGCGAATTGCGCGCGCGCGGCCACGTGGTCTCGATCGAGTTCGACATCTCCGACAGCGTGGCCGAGGAAGCCGTTGCGCTGTTCCGACCCGAGCTGATCGTCGCGCCTTACCTGCGTCGCGCCATCCCGGCCTCGATCTGGTCGCGCCATGTCTGCCTCGTCGTACATCCTGGCATCGTCGGCGATCGTGGGCCGTCGGCGCTCGACTGGGCGATACAGGCCGGCGAGCGCGAATGGGGTGTCACGGTGCTGCAGGCGAATGCCGAAATGGATGCCGGTGACATCTGGGCAGCCGAAACCTTTCCGATGCGCTGCGCCAAGAAATCCAGCCTCTATCGCAACGAGGTCACGGAGTCGGCGACACGAGCGGTACTGGCTGCGGTGGAACGCTTTGCCGCACCCGGCTTCAGGCCGTTGCCGCTGGCCCGGGCCGTGGCGCGCGGGCAGTTGCGTCCGCTGATGCGCCAGGAAGATCGGCGCATCGACTGGTCGACCGACGACACGGCAACCATCGTGGCGAAGATCAATGCCGCCGATGGTTTTCCCGGTGTCGCGGATTCCCTGTTCGGCATTGCGTGCAACCTGTTCGACGTACATGCCGAGGCGCAGCGGCCGGCCGGTACCGCCGGCGACATCGTCGCGCGCCGCGATGGCGCATTGCTGCGACTTACGCGCGACGGCGCGCTGTGGATCGGGCACGTCAAGCGTGCGGACCGTGCGGGCAGTTTCAAGTTGCCGGCGACGGTTGCGTTCCCGCGGGAGACGGCTGCGCTGCCGGAGAGCGCTGCGCCCCTGATGCGCGACGACGGTCAATGGGGCGAGTTGCGCTACCGCGAACAGGGGCAGGTCGGCTTTCTCGCCTTCGAGTTCTACAACGGTGCGATGTCGACCGAACAATGCAGCCGCCTGCGCCAGGCCTATGCGTTCGCGCGTTCGCGGCCGACGCGGGTCATCGTCCTCGAAGGGGGAACGGATTACTGGAGCAACGGCATCCATCTCAACATGATCGAGGCGGCAGGCAGTCCCGCCGACGCCTCGTGGGACAACATCAATGCGATCGACGATTTCGCGCGCGACGTGATCGAAACCGATACCCATCTGACCGTCGCCGCGTTGTGCGGCAATGCCGGCGCGGGCGGCGCCTTTCTGGCGCTGGCTGCAGATAGGGTGTGGGCGCGTGCCGGCGTGATCCTCAACCCCCACTACAAGAACATGGGCAACCTCTACGGTTCCGAGTACTGGACTTACCTGCTGCCGCGCCGTGTCGGCGCCGATCGTGCGCGTCGCATCGTCGGCAACCGGATGCCGTTGCCGGCGCCGCAGGCCCTGCGCGAGGAAATGGTCGACGCCTGCATCGACGCGCCGCCCGCCGGGTTTGCAGAGGAGGTCGCGGAACGTGCGTCTGCGCTCGCGCAGGCGCCGGATTTCGCGGCACGGCTCGAAGCCAAACGTGCGCGGCGTGCGGATGACGAGAAGACCAAGCCCCTGGCCATCTATCGCGACGAGGAGCTTGCCAACATGCGGCGCAACTTCTACGGCTTTGATCCTAGCTATCACGTTGCGCGCTTTCACTTCGTCGCCAAGAGCCCGAATTCGTGGACGCCGCGTCACTTGGCGCTGCATCGCGAGCTGGGCTGGTGCGTGCCGGAGGGCGCCGCATGAACGCACCGCTCGGCAAGCCGCCGCGTCTGCCATCGGTGCTGGTGGTCGACGATGAGGTGCGCTCGCAGGAATCGCTGCGCCGCACGCTGGAAGAGGAGTTCGAGGTGTTCACCGCCTCTGGCGCCGACGAGGCGCAGGTGATCATGGAGCGCGAGTTCATCCAGCTCATCTTGTGCGACCAGCGCATGCCGGGCACATCGGGCGTGCAGTTCCTCAAGCGCGTGCGGGCGCAATGGCCGGATACCGTCCGCATCATCATCTCGGGCTATACCGATGCCGAGGACATCATCGCCGGCATCAACGATGCGGGCATTTACCAGTACATGCTCAAGCCCTGGCAGCCCGACCAGCTGTTGCTGACGCTCAAGGGCGCGGCCGAGCTGCACCGGTTGCAGCAGGAGAATCAGCGCCTGTCGCTCGATCTGCGGGCCGCCGAGCCCGTGCTCAAGCGGCGCGTCGACGTGCAGCGCACCCAGGCGAAGCACCGCTTCGGCGTCGATTCGATCGCGCGCACCGAAGGCTCGCCGATGAACCGGCTCTGCGCGATGGTGCAGAAGGTGGCGCCGTACGACGTGTCAATCCTGCTCAGCGGCGAATCGGGTACCGGCAAGGAGCTGCTGGCGCGCGCACTGCACTACCAGAGCGGCCGTGCCGAGCGGCCTTTCGTCACCGAGAACTGTGCCGCGCTGCCCGACCAGTTGCTGGAATCGGAACTGTTCGGTTACAAGCGCGGTGCCTTCACCGGCGCGTTCGAGGATCGCATCGGCCTGTTCCAGCAGGCCAACGGCGGTACGCTGTTCCTCGACGAGATCGGCGAGACCTCGCCGGCTTTCCAGGCCAAGCTGCTGCGCGTGCTGCAGGAAGGCGAGGTGCGCCCGCTCGGCAGCCCGCGGCCGCAGGCGGTGGATGTGCGCGTCGTTGCCGCGACCAACCGCGACCTCGAACTGGAAGTGCGAGAAGGTCGCTTCCGCGAGGATCTCTACTACCGCATCGCGACGGTCGCGCTGCAGGTGCCGCCGCTGCGCGAACGGCCGATGGACATTCCATTGATCGCGCAGGGCTTCCTGTCCCGTTCCGCGATCACGCTGGGGCGCGACGTGGAGGGATTCGCGCCGAACGTGATCGAGTGCCTGAGAGCCTATCGCTGGCCCGGCAACGTACGGGAATTGCAGAACGAGATCCTGCGCATGCTGGCGCTTTCGGACGGCGCAGTGATCGGCGCCGAGCACTTGTCGACGCGGGTGCTGCACGCCGCGCGCGAAGAGGAAGAGCGCGACCTCGACGTGCTGACTGGCATCGATGGCAATCTCAAGGATCGCATGGAGGCGCTCGAAGCCCGTGTGCTGCGCGAGACGCTGATCCGCCATCGCTGGAACAAGACCCGCGCCGCTGCGGAACTCGGGCTGTCGCGCGTCGGCTTGCGCAGCAAGCTGTCGCGTTACGGACTGGACAAGGCGAACTGAGTACGGCGCGGGCAGAGCATGGAGCGCATCGTCGTCATCGGGAGGCAGGGCTGGAAGGCGCATGGATCGGCGCTTCGCAGCCCTGCACAGCTGCATGCCCCATCCCGCGGCCCGCGTGGCGCGGAGTGGCTGGAACGCGCCTGCCCATGCGCCTTCCAGCCAGGCGTTGCGAAGGATTCCGCGGCGCGTGTCGGCCAGCATGCTGCAGATCGGAGCGCATCGTGAGTGACGCCAGACTCAATCTGCTCTGGCTCCAGTCCGGCGGCTGCGGCGGTTGTACCATGTCGCTGCTGTGTTCGGACGCCGCCAATGTGGTGCAGATGCTGGACGATGCGGGCATCAACCTGCTGTGGCATCCGAGTCTTTCCGAGGCGAGTTGCGACGAGGTGACGGCGCTGCTCGAGGACTGTGCCGACGGGCGTACAGCACTCGATATCCTGTGCGTCGAGGGTGCGTTGCTGCGTGGCCCGAACGGCAGCGGCCGCTTTCACATGCTGGCCGGTACCGGCGTGCCGATGATCGACTGGGTGCGCCGGCTCGCGCGGCGCGCCCGCTGGACACTGGCGGTCGGCACCTGCGCCGCCTACGGCGGCGTGACGGCGGCCGGTGCAAATCCGGCCGACGCCTGCGGCCTGCAGTACGACGGTGCCCAGCTTGGCGGCGCGCTTGGCCCGCAGTATGCATCGGGCAACGGCGAGCGCGTGATCAACATCGCCGGCTGTCCGACGCATCCGGGATGGGTGACGGACACCTTGCTGGCCGTCGCGCTCGGCGATTTCGGCGCGCGCGATGTGGACGCGATCGGGCGGCCACGGTTCTACGCCGATCAACTGGTACACCATGGCTGCTCGCGCAACGAGTACTACGAATTCAAGGCCAGCGCGGAGGCGCCTTCGCAGTTGGGATGCCTGATGGAGAACCTCGGGTGCAAGGGCACCCAGGCGCATGCGGACTGCAACACGCGCGCCTGGAACGGCAGCGGTTCGTGCACCAACGGCGGTTATGCCTGCATCAGTTGTACCGAGCCGGGGTTCGAGGAGCCGGGCCATCCGTTCGGTGAGACGCCGAAGATCGCCGGCATCCCCATCGGGCTGCCGACCGACATGCCGCGCGCCTGGTTCGTGGCGCTTGCCGCGCTGTCGAAATCCGCGACGCCGAAGCGCGTGCGCGAGAATGCGACGTCGGACCATGCCGCGGTGACGCCGGCTATCAAGCGCACCGGACTCAAATGACGGGTCGCCGGATGTCGTCTTTGCGGATCTGCGCCGCATCGCAGGGTTTCCGGCGACTCGACCCGGAAAAATCATGTCGCGCCTGATCGTTGGCCCCTTCAACCGCGTCGAGGGTGACCTCGAGGTGACGCTCGATGTCGAAGATGGCGTGGTACGCAGTGCGCAGGTGAATTCGCCGCTTTTCCGCGGCTTCGAGCAGATCCTGCTGGGCAAGCACCCGCTCGATGCCCTGATGTTCGTGCCACGTATCTGCGGCATCTGCTCGGTTTCGCAATCGGCCGCCGCAGCGGCCGCGCTGTCGCAGGCGATGTGCGTGTCGGCGCCGGTCAATGGCGAACTGGCCCATAACCTGATCGCAGGCTGCGAAAACCTGGCCGACCACTTCAGTCATTTCTATCTGTTCTTCATGCCGGATTTCGCGCGCGAGGCCTACGCGAAGCGCGTCTGGCACGCCGAGGCGGTTTCGCGCTTCAAGGCGGTGAGCGGTAGCGCGGCGGCGGAAGTCCTGCCGGCGCGCCGCGATTTCCTGGAGCTGCAGGGTTTCATGGCGGGCAAGTGGCCGCATACGCTGGCGTTGCAGCCGGGCGGCTCGACGCGGCCCGTGGACGCATCGGAACGCATACGCATCATTGCCTTGCTCCGAGCCTTCCGCGCATACCTGGAGCGCACGTTGTTCGGCGACGCGCTCGAGGCAATTGCTGCGCTCGACAACTGTGCCGCGCTGGATGCCTGGCGCGATGCGCGCCCGGTTGCACACAGTGACTTCCGCCGCTACCTCGAACTGGCGCGCGACTGCGGGCTCGATCGAATCGGGGCGGGGCCCGGGGTTTACCTGAGCCATGGCAGCTATGCGTTCGAGGGCGGGCGCCTGTTGCGCAGGGGTGTATGGGACGGTGATCTGCACGAACTGCTGTCCGAAGCGATTACCGAGGACGTGAGCCACGCCTGGCTTGCCGGCGAGGATGCGGCGCGCAATCCGGCCCAGGGCGCGACCTTGCCGCAAGCGGACAAGGCCGGGGCCTACACCTGGTGCAAGGCGCCGCGATGGAACGGCCGTGTGGCGGAGACCGGCGCGCTCGCGAGACTTGCCGTGCAGGGCCATCCGCTGGCGCGTGAACTGGCTCGATCGGGCGGCAGCGTCCATGCGCGCGTGGTGTGCCGCCTGCTGGAGATCGCACTGGTGTTGCCGCAGATGGAGCGGTGGGCGAAGGCACTGCAACCCGGGGCGCCTTTCTGCGAGACCGGCTCCTTGCCCGACGAGGCTGATTCAGTCGGCATGGTCGAGGCGGCACGCGGGGCCCTGGGGCACTGGCTTTCGATTCGCCGCGGGCGCATCGCCAATTACCAGATCGTGGCGCCTACGACCTGGAACTTTTCGCCGCGCGACGCGACGGGCGTGCCGGGAGCGCTGGAACAGGCGCTGGTCGGCGTGGCTGCAGGGGACGGTGCGGCGCCGGCGATCCAGCACGTGGTACGCTCCTTCGATCCGTGCATGGTGTGCACGGTGCACTGAGTCCACCAGGGGCGACCATGGAACGCTTCACCATATCGCTGGATGAAGACCTCGCGCGCGAATTCGACCGGCTGATCGCGGCGCGCGGCTACAGCAACCGCTCAGAGGCGGTGCGCGACATCCTGCGCAGCCAGCTCGAGCAGTATCGTCAGAAAACCGAGCAGGCGCCGCATTGCGTCGCCAACCTCAGCTACGTGTACAACCATCATGAACGCGAGCTGGCCGAGCGTCTGACCGGCTTGCAGCATGATCATCACGATCTGTGCATTTCGACCATGCACGCGCACCTCGATCACGAGAACTGCATCGAGAGCGTGATCCTGCGCGGGCAGACGTCGGACGTCCGCCGCTTCGCCGAAGCGATGGTCGCCGAACGCGGCGTGCGTCATGGCAGCCTGAACCTGGTGACGGTCGATCTGCAGGCCGGCGCACGATATCGCCATCCGAGCGGCCGTGGCCATACCCACCTCAAGCCGCGCAGCTGATGCCCCGCGACCGCCAATCGGGGCTTCCGCCGGTTCCCTCGCCGCTGCAACTCTTCGCGGACGGCACGGAGCGGCCGCAGATGCTGGACGAGAACGTCTGGATCGACGTGATCCAGAAGATGGACGAGGTTTACAGCGACCTGCTCCAGTACGAGGTTGCACTCGAAGAGAAGAACGCCACGCTCGAGGAAACCCAGCAGTTCGTGATGAGCGTGCTGACCTCGATGTCGGACATCCTCGTCGTATGCAGCCGCAATGGCACAATCGAAGACGTCAATCGTTCCCTGGTCGATTTCACCGGGCGTACGGCCGACTCCCTGCGCGGTACCTCGCTGTTCGACCTGTGCGCCGACGAAGTGTCGCGCCAGACCGCGCAGCGAATGTTTCCGGGCTACAGTGCAGAGACGGCACACGATTGCGAGTTGCAGCTGCGTGCCGCTGACGGCTCGGCGATACCGGTTTCGCTCAACTGCACGCCACGCTACTCTTCGGTTGGCAAGATGCTCGGCATGGTGGTCACCGGGCGACCGGTCGGGGAGCTGCGCCGCGCTTACCACGCGTTGCGCCAGGCGCACGACGACCTCAAGCGTACCCAGCAGCAACTGCTGCACTCCGAGAAAATGGCGTCGCTCGGCCGTCTGGTCGCGGGCGTCGCGCACGAGCTGAACAACCCTATCAGCTTCATCATCGGCAACGTGCATGCGCTGCAGCGCTACGCTAGCCGCTTGCAGAGCTATCTCGAGGGCGTGCATGGCGGTCTGTCGCCCGAACGCGTTGCCGAACTGCGTGCCGAGCTGCGCATCGACCGCATCATCGAGGATCTGGCGCCGCTGATTGAAGGCACGATCGAAGGCGCCGAGCGCACACGCGACATCGTCGACGGGCTCAAGCGTTTCTCGGCCGTGGATCGCGACGAGAACAGTGCCTTCGACCTCAAGGACGTGATCGAGCGTTCGGTGCATTGGGTGAGCAAGGCCGCGTCGGAGCGCTTCAATGTCACGCTCGACCTACCCGGCGCGCTGCCCATGCTCGGGTCGTCCGGGCAGATGCAGCAGGTGGTGATGAATCTGGTGCAGAACGCCTTCGATGCAACCGCGAGCCAGACTGCGCCGAATCTCGACATTGCCGCATGCATCGTCGATCGCGAGATCGAAGTGAACTTCCACGACAACGGCGCCGGGATCGATCCGCACATCCTGCCCCAGATCTTCGACCCCTTCTTCACCACCAAGGCGGTCGGCAAAGGAACCGGCCTTGGCTTGGCCATTTCCTACGGCATCGTCGAGCGCCACGGCGGCAAGCTCGAGGTTTTCAACCATCCCGATGGCGGCGCCGTATTCCGCCTCAGGCTGCCGCGAGCCGATTGAACGTGCGGTTTTCGAATTGGCAGGGGTGGCGGTAACCCGCTTGTCGGCAAACCGTTCTCCAGCGCTGCTCCTGCAACTGCAGTCCTCTGAACTGAAATGAAAATCTCTGGCGCCGTCGGTGCGTTCGCGCCGGGCATGAAAGTTGTATGAGCTTTGTTATATTCTTCATACCAACAATGCCGCGCGAGGAAGACGATGCACGCCCTGCCGACCGATTTGACCACCCTGGCGACGCTGGTCTTCATGCTCGGCATCAAGCACGGCTTTGACGCCGACCATCTGGCGACCATCGATGGACTGACCCGCTTCAATGCGCGCGCGAACCCGCGCATCGCACGCTATTGCGGCACACTGTTCTCGCTCGGACACGGCGCGGTCGTGGTCGGGATCGCGCTTGTCGTCAGCACGCTGGCGCAGCGCTGGGAAGTCCCGGCCTGGGTGGAGACGGCCGGCGCCTGGATTTCCATCGGCTTCCTGACGGCACTCGGGCTGGTCAATCTGCGCGCCGTGACCGCGGCGCAACCGCATGAGGTCGTTGCGCCTGTCGGCATCAAGGGGCGCTGGCTTGGGCGGCTTGCGCATTCGTCGCGGCCGGGTTGGGTCATGCTGGTCGGTGCGTTGTTCGCGCTTTCTTTCGATACGCTGAGCCAAGCTGCGCTTTTCGCTTTGACGGCCACGCAGTTCGGCGGCTGGGAACATGCGCTTTCGCTGGGCCTGATGTTCATGCTCGGCATGCTGGTGACCGACGGCGTCAACGGCTTGTGGATCTCGCGCCTGATCGCGCGTGCCGATCAGGTCGCACTGGTCGCGTCGCGCGTGATGAGCCTGGTCGTTTCGTCAATGTCGCTGCTGGTCGCGGCGTTCGGTGCGGCGAAGTTCATTTCTCCCGCGGTGGATTCCTGGGCCCAAGGGCGGGACATGCTCTTCGGTGCCGCTGTCGTGTTCTGCGTCGCGAGCAGCTACGTCTTCGCTGTGCGCCTTGCACGCATCGAAAGTCCTGCCGCCGACGTGTCGGCGGTAACGACATCCGCAAGCTGACCCGATCGATTTGAAACGCCTCACGCCGTCGTCGGGCTGCCTTTTTCCCGGGTGTGAACAAATGAAAAATCCACTTACACAGACTTCGACCATGCGCGCTGGAGGTTTCAAGTGGCGCCTGGTTGCGGGGTTGGTTGCAGCGCTCGGCGCTGCTGGCGCGCATGCTGCCGGCGTGCCGACGCTCGATACGGTGCAGGTGAAGGCCGGCGTCAACGAACTGATCGGCACGGCGGACAGCGCGACCGAGGGCACGGTTACCGCGAAGCAGCTCGAGACACGGCCGCTGCTGCGTCCGGGCGAGGTGCTGGAAGTAGTGCCGGGCGTGATCATCACGCAGCACAGCGGCGACGGTAAAGCCAACCAGTATTTCCTGCGCGGCTTCAACCTCGACCACGGGACCGATTTCGCCACCATTGTGAACGGCATGCCGGTGAATATGCCAACCCACGGCCACGGACAGGGCTACTCGGATCTGAACTTCCTGATTCCCGAAATGGTCGAGCGCGTGCGCTACCGCAAGGGCCCGTATGCGGCGGAGGACGGCGACTTCGCGGCGGCCGGCAGCGCGCGCATCGACTATTTCCGCACGCTGCCGCACAGCTTCGGCGATCTCGGTTTCGGAGAAAACGGCTATCGCCGCGCATTGCTGGCCGGTTCTCCGGAAGTGGCCGGCGGCGCGCTGCTGTATGGCCTGGAATGGTACGAAAGCAATGGCCCGTGGCAGATCTCCGAGAACTTCGGCAAGTTAAACGGGGTGTTGCGATACAGCCGCGGCACGGCAAACGACGGCTGGTCGATCACGGGCATGGCATATCGGGCGCAGTGGCGTTCGACCGACCAGGTGGCGCAGCGAGCGATCGACAGCGGATTGATCGGCCGTTATGGTTCCCTCGACGCAAGCGACGGCGGCAGCACGCACCGTTACAGCCTGTCGGCAGACTGGGCGCGCAGCGGCAGCGATACGGCGACGCGGGGCAACGTCTACGCGATGGACTACCGGCTCAAACTGGTCTCCAATTTCACGTACTTCCTCGACAATCCGGTCGAAGGCGATCAGTTCGAGCAGGCCGATCGCCGGCGCGTATTCGGCGCAAGCGGCGTGCAGACCCGGTTTGCCAAGGCCGCGGGTTTCGACCTGGAGAACACGGTCGGCTTCGTCACGCGACACGATCGCATCGATCCGGTGGCGCTTTACCTGACCAGCCGGGGCGACCGACTGACGACGATCCGCGAAGACCGCGTCGAACAGAGCAGCCTCGGTGTTTTTGCGCAGAATGCAACCCAATGGACGCCCTGGTTGCGCAGCACGCTGGGCTGGCGGCACGATTTCTATCGATTCGATGTGCATAGCGACCGTGCGGAGAATTCGGGACGGGCGCACGACGACATCGGCGGACCCAAGGCGAGCCTGGTGTTCGGGCCGTGGGCCGGCACGGAGTTCTATCTCAACGCCGGCAGCGGTTTCCACAGCAACGATGCGCGCGGCGCGACGACGCGCGTCAATCCAGATCCGCGCGATCCGGGGTTTCTCGGCGCCGTCGATCGGGTGACGCCTCTGGTGCGAGCCAAGGGATACGAGGTGGGCATGCGCTCTGCGCCACTGCCGGGGTTGCAGACGACACTGGCGCTATGGCGTCTCGACATCGCATCGGAGTTGCTGTTCGTTGGCGACGCGGGCACCACCGAGGCGAGCCGCCCGAGCCGGCGCCAGGGGGTGGAGTGGTCCGCCTACTATCATCCGCTGCCTTGGCTGACGATAGACGGCGACGTATCGGTTTCGATTGCGCGCTTTCGCGATGCCGATCCGGCTGGTGATCGCATACCCGGCGCGATCGAGCGGGTAGCCTCGCTCGGGGTTGGGCTAGACGACGTGGGGCCGTGGTACGGCGGATTGCGCCTGCGCTATTTCGGGCCGCGTTCGCTGACCGAAGACAATTCAGTGCGCTCCAGCGGTTCGACCTTGGTCAATCTGCGCGCCGGCTACCGCATCAACAGCGCGCTGCAGGTGACTTTCGATGCGCTGAACCTGTTCGACCGCAGGGTCAATGACATCGAGTATCTGTACGAATCGCGGCTGGCCGGCGAGGTTGCGCCGGTGCAGGACATGCATCTGCATCCGGCCGAACCTCGCACCTTCCGCATGAGCGTGAGAATGCGCTTCTAGAAACAAGACGGGCGCCTTGCGGCGCCCGTCCTTCCCTCTGGCAAGCCGATCCTCAGGCTGCCTTCTTCTTGCCCTTCGGCAGGGCGGTCACGTTGGTGAGCGCCTTGACCGCGTTGTCCGTCGCGACCGTGAGGCTCGATTCGGCCATTTCGCCGACCTGCTTGGCGGCCTTGGCGAACGCGCCGTATGCGGAGTCGGTGGCGGCCAGCGTCGACTTGAACATGGCGACCGCGGGCTCCGAGCCGGCCGGCGCCGACTTCAGGGCGACGTCGATTGCGGCGACAGTCTCGGCCTTCAGCACGTTGAGTTGCGCGTCGACGATCTTGTTCAGTTCTTCAGCGGTTTCGACGCAGATGGCGTAGGCGGCACGCGAGTAGGAAATGACGTTTTCCAGCGCCGGGCGGGCAACGTCGATCTGGACGGCAGCCAGTTCCTCGACGTTCTTGACGCCGAGCAGTGCCTTGCTGCTGTCGACCGCCGAGGCGAGAACGTTGCGGCTGGTGTTCAGGTTCAGGGCCGCGAGGCGCTCGACGCAGCTGAACGCGGTGCCGGCGATGGTGAGAACGGAATCGAGATTCGACTTTGCGGCATCGGCGAACTTTTCGGTATTGACGGGCATGGCAATCTCCTTGGCAAGATTCGGAATCGGATTTGCGCAGACTGGAACCAGGCGGGCTGCTCGGCCGTATGGTTTGCTGCGTTGCAACATGAATCGATTATACGGACTCCGGCTCGGAATGCAAGAACTTTTTGTGCGTCGCAGCAAAATTGGCCGATTGTCTGTAATGTCATGAATAAAAAAGTTAATTTCCGGATATCGGGATTTCTTGGCGTCGCTGACGATCCGATCAGGGACGGCGATTCGCTCAAACCGGATGTGAACGGGTGCTAGAGTCGGAATAGCGCGTAACCGCATCGAGCGTTCGCCATGCCCAACCGCCTGATCGAGCAGACATCCCCGTATCTGTTGCAGCACGCCGACAACCCCGTCGATTGGTTTCCCTGGGGAGGGGAAGCGCTTGCTCTCGCCAGAGCGGGCAACAGGCCGATCCTGCTGTCCATCGGCTATTCCGCCTGCCACTGGTGCCATGTCATGGCCCATGAGTGCTTCGAGGATGAGGCCGTCGCCGCTGCGATGAATGCGGGCTTCGTCAACGTCAAGGTTGACCGTGAGGAGCGCCCGGATCTCGATCAGATTTATCAGGCAGCCCATCAAATGCTGACCGGACGGCACGGCGGATGGCCATTGACCTTGTTCCTGACGCCGGACGGCACGCCGTTTTTCGGCGGAACCTATTTTCCGAAGACGCCACGTTACGGCTTGCCGGCGTTCCCCGAGCTGCTCGAAAGGGTTTCCACGGTCTTTCGCGTGCGTCGCGAGGATATCGAGTCGCAAAACGCCAGTCTGCGGGCGGCCTTGGCATCTAACGCGCTGTCCCGGGAACCCGGCGACAGCGACGGACCGGACTGCGTCGATCCGGACCGCCGCCCGTTGGGGAAGCTGTTCGACGAGATCGAAGCGAGCTTCGATTCGGTCAATGGAGGATTCGGTGCGGCGCCCAAGTTTCCGCATCCGACGGACCTGGCGTTTCTGCTGCGCCGATGCCTGGTCGATGCTGATGTGCGTGCGAAACAAATGTTCCTCACGACGCTGGATCGGATGGCTGCCGGCGGGATTTACGACCATCTCGGCGGCGGCTTCTGCCGTTACAGCGTCGACGAGCGCTGGATGATTCCGCACTTCGAGAAGATGCTGTACGACAATGCGCAAATGCTGCGCTTGTATGCGGAAGCATTCGTCCTGACCCACGAGCTGCGCTATCGCGAAGTTGCGGAAGAGACGGCGGCGTGGGTGTTGCGCGATATGGCAATTCTGCCCGCCGGGTACGGATCGTCGCTCGACGCCGATTCGGAAGGCGGAGAAGGCAACTACTACCTCTGGACACCGGCTGCCGCGCGCGCCGTTCTATCCGACTCCGAATACCCGTTGTTCGCGCGGCGATTCGGCCTCGATCGAGCGCCCAATTTTGAGGGACGCGAGTGGCACCTTTTTGCTGTGCGCGACGTCGAGGACGTCGCGGCAGACTTCAAGTTGGATCCGGCGGAATGCGAGCGCCTACTGAGGTGTGGCCGGCAGAAGCTGTTGTCGGCGCGCGCGCGGCGCGTTGCACCGGGCCGAGATGACAAGCTGCTGACGAGCTGGAACGCCCTGATGTTGGAGAGCCTGGCACGCGCCGGCTCCCTGCTCGGCCATCCGGAGTGGGTCGACTCGGCGCGTCGTGCGCTGGACACGATCCGCGAAACGCTGTGGGCAGACGGTCGCCTGCTGGCGACCGGCAAGGACGGGCGCGCCCATCTGAACGCCTACCTCGATGACTACGCGTTCCTGCTTGCTGCGATGCTGGAATTGATCCAGGTCGATTTTCGGCCCGAGGATCTCGTATGGGCGCGCGAACTTGCTGACGTTCTGCTTGACCAGTTCGAGGATTCCGAACACGGTGGTTTCCATTTCACGAGCCACGATCACGAGACCTTGATCGTCCGTCCGCGTTCAGTACACGACAATGCCACGCCCTCGGGAAACTCGATCGCTGCGCTTGCCTTGCAGCGTATCGGGCACCTGGTCGGCGAGCCACGCTACCTCCTGGCTGCAGAACGCTGTGTCCGCTGCGGGTTTCATCTTGCGTGCAGTACGCCCGGTGGGCTTTCCAGCTACATGGCTGCGCTCGAGGAGTTTCTGGAACCGCCGACGATCGTCATTCTTCGCGGCCCGCGCGACGAGGTGGAAGCGTGGCGCGCAGGATTGGCTGGGCGGACCGGGCCTTCCGTCCTCGTCGTCCCGCTTGCGGAGGCCGCCGGCGATCTGCCGGTGGCGCTTGATCGCCCATTGCTACCGGGCGTCAACGCGTGGGTCTGTTCGGGCGTTACTTGCCTGCCGCCGATCAGCGATTGGGCGGAACTGGAGCGCGTATGCAAGCCCCGGCACATCGGGTAGACTCCGCTCCCGGGTTCAACCACACAGTGAAGGGAAGATCAACACCATGAAGATTGCCATCATCGCTTCGGTCGCCGCCGGTCTGCTGGTCGCCGCGCCCGTCATGGCGAGCCAGGAGCTTGCCCAGAAGAAGAACTGCCTTGCCTGCCACGCGGTGGACAAGAAACTGGTCGGCCCGGCCTACAAGGAAGTCGCCGCCAAATACAAGGCCGACAAGGGTGCAGAAGCCAAACTCGCCGAGAAGGTTGTCAAGGGTGGTTCCGGCGTGTGGGGCCAGGTGCCGATGCCGCCGAACCCGCAAGTCAGCGCCGACGAGGCCAAGACGCTCGTCAAGTGGATTCTCGCGATGTAATTGCGGGCATCCCGTGTCAAAGGCCAGCCTTGAGGCTGGCCTTTTTCATTTTCGGGAAGCATTGACCCGCATTCCCATTCCGATTGACATGCCCAGACGACGCACCGCACAATCGCCGTCGCATTTTTGCGCTGTCGCCCCTTATTACCGGAGAACCGTCCATGAAATTTCCGATCAGGAATCTTGTCCTCGTACTACTCGGGGCAGGGGTTCTTGCAGCCTGCGGTAAGAAGGAAGAGCGCGCGTCCGCTGCGACGCGGGACAGCGAAGTCAGCGTGGTGCGGATCGGTGCAGCTTCTCCCTTGACCGGGCCGCAGGCGCACATCGGCATCGACATCAAGAACGGTACGCAACTCGCGGTGGATGACATCAACGCGAGCGGGCTGACGATCGGCGGGAAGAAGGTCAAACTCGAACTGCTGGCCGAGGATGACGAGGCCAACCCGACCAAGGCGACGACCGTTGCGCAGAAACTGGTCGATGCCAAGGTGGTTGCGGTGGTCGGCCACTTCAACTCGGGCGCGTCGATTCCGGCCTCCAAGATCTACTCCGACGCGGGTGTCGTCCAGATTTCGCCGGGATCGACCAACCCGAAGTACACCCAGCAGGGTTTCAAGACGACCTACCGCGTGGTTGCCAATGACGACCAGCAAGGGCCGGTGTGTGCGCAGTATGCGGTTGGAACACTCGGTGCGAAGAATATTGCCGTGATCGACGACTCCACCGCCTATGGCCAAGGGCTTGCCAACGCGTTCGAGGCGAAGGCGACCGCGTTGGGCGCAACCATCGTGGCGCATGAACACACGACCGACAAGGATACGGATTTCACCGCCATCCTCACGGCGATCAAATCCAAGAACCCCGATCTCGTGTTCTTCGGCGGAATCGACACGCAGGCCGGGCCAATGGCCAAGCAGATGGCGGGGCTCGGCATCAAGGCCAAGTTGCTCGGGGGCGACGGAATGCAGACGCCGAACTTCCTGAAGTTGGCCGGCGATGCCTCGGAAGGTGCGATGGCGTCGATCCCCGGGCTGCCCAAGGAAAAGATGCCGGGCGGAAAAACTTTCCTCGACAAATTCAAGGCCAAGTTCAACGCCGAGGTCGAGCTGTTTGCGCCCATGGGCTACGATGCGGTGTTCGTCATCGTCGAAGCGATGAAGCGGGCCGGCTCGGCCGACCCGGCGCGGATACTCGCAGAGATGCCGAAGACGCAGCTTAACGGCGTTATCGGGCCGATCGCGTTCGACGAAAAAGGCGACCTCAAGGATGGCCCGCTGACCATCTACGCGGTGAAGAGCGGCAAATGGGAGGCGATCGAGACCGTCGGCGGCAATGCTGCAGCGATACCAGCCGCAGCGTCTGATTCATCGAAGCCCGCGGGCGACAAAAAGTGACAAAAACGATGTTGCTCGAGTGACAAAACGGCGCCTGCGGGCGCCGTTTTTTCGGTCGCGGTGTGGCGGCTTAGCTGCTTCGCCCGCGGAGATGGCGTGCGATGTCTTCGATCGGCGGGTTGTTCGGCAGCAGAATGCCATTCACATCGACTATTGGCGTGCCGTAGGTCTGGCGCGCGAAATTTGCCTGTTCCAGCCTCATGTCGAGCTGAGAGCGCGCAGACTGATCCGCGTCGATGAAAAGCTCGGTGTAACGTATGCCCAGTTCGTCGAATTCCCGACGCTTCGCGGCACAGTAACCGCATGTGGTGAGCGAATACATGACGACCGTATTGCTGCGCGGGTCGTAGTGCTCGAGTGCGGCGAGCGGCTCCCCGGCTGGTCTCGCGCCGTCGATGCCGTAGGAAGCCAGCATGGGCTCCAGGCGTGAGATCTGTGGCGCCGCGAGCAGCCCGGCTAGCGCAATCACGAGCACGCTGATCCCGAGCGCCGGCATGCCCGGCGGGTGCGACGGGCGTCCGAAGTCGTTGCTGCCGCGCGTGCCTGGGACAAAGAGCAGCACCAAGTTGAACAACGAGCCCGCATATGGGATCAGCATCAGCAGCGACCACCAGCCGCTCCAGTTCAGATCGTGGCAGCGCAGTACGGTTAGTCTGAGGGAAACGAACAAGGCGCCGAACAGCAGAGGCAGCAGAAGCAGCCAGAATCCGCTTTTCAAGCTTGCGACGAGGCCGAATATCAGCAAACCGGAGAGGATGAATCCGCCTACCAGGTAAGCGATGCGCCCGATTCTTCCCCCGAAATCGGTTCCGAGCAGACTCGCGCCTTCGAGCGCGTAGTCGGCGTCCGGCACCTCGCGGCCCGGACCTTGTGGTTGCGTCGTACTTCGGAGCGCGGCCAGCTTGGTTTCTCGTTCTTCAGCCTTGATTGTCTTTTGGGCGGCTGCGTAGCGCGGCATGTCGGTCGAGCAGTTGCTGCACAGGTTCCGCTTTGGCTGCCGGGTGCCGCATTTCGGGCATGCCACTTCTTCTGCCGGGGCGCCTGGTGAGGTCTTTGGCGGTTCTTCTGTGAGCGCCAGCGCAGGGGCAAGGTCAGACCGGGGCGAATTCTCTGGCGTGGCAGGGGCCGTCGAGGCGGCTTGGGGGCGCTCAGCTTCGCTGCGGGCGAGTATGCCGATGCTTTCGAGCTTTGCCAGGAAGCGGTCCGCTTCGCTCGCCGGCACCGACTTCTTGAGAACGACCCGGCGACCCGAGAACACGGCATCGACCTGGTCAGGCGGAATTGCGAGCGCGACAGTCAGTTTGCGGCGTGCCTCTTCCGGAGAATGTCCGGGAATGAACTCGCCGTAGTAGGCAAGCTCGACGGGGTCGCGCGGAATGGAATTCGATGTCATCGAGACAGGACGGGATTCTTTGTTCGCGCGATGATATCGGGATCGCGTTGCCGCAAGAAGCCAAGTAATGCCTGTGCAGTTGGACACGATGGATGGATCGCGCGGCTTTGTCGGCCGGATACGGCTGCAGCTGCGCTTTGCTATGATTCGCCGCATGAAAATGCGCGCCGGCTGATCATTCGGGGATATGGATACCCTCATTCAGCAGATCATCAATGGTCTGGTGCTCGGCAGCATCTATGCGCTGGTGGCGCTTGGCTACACGATGGTCTACGGCATTCTTGGGCTGATCAACTTTGCGCACGGCGAAGTCGTCATGGTCGGTGCCTTGACTGCGCTGTCGATCGTGAAGGCGCTTGCAGGAACCGGGTTGCCCGGGCCGGTAATCGTGCTTTTTGGCCTGATGGGCGCGGTGCCGGTCTGCATGGCCCTTGGATTCGTCATCGAACGCGTTGCCTATCGTCCGCTGCGCAACGCGCCGCGTCTCGCGCCTCTGATTACCGCAATCGGCGTGTCGATCGTGTTGCAGCAGTTGATGATGCTCGGATGGGGAAGTACCTACCTCTCTTTTCCGCCCCTGCTTTCGACTGCGCCCCATAGTTTGATGGGCGCATCCATCAACGATCTTCAGATCGCCATCATCGCCGTTGCGGCGCTGACCATGGGCGGACTCGTTTTGTTGGTTCAGCGCACGCGCATCGGTCGCGCAATGCGGGCCACGGCCGAGAATCCGTCCATCGCCAGCCTCATGGGGGTGAACGTCAATCGCATCATCAGTTTCACGTTCGTCATAGGTTCCGCGCTAGGGGCGCTGGCGGGTGTCATGGTCAGTGCGAACTACTCGATCGCGCACTACAGCATGGGTTTCATGCTGGGCCTGAAGGCCTTCACGGCTGCGGTGCTTGGCGGCATCGGCAACCTGGCCGGCGCGATGCTTGGCGGCATCCTGCTCGGTCTTATCGAATCGCTTGGATCCGGCTACATCGGTGACCTGACCGGCGGCGTGCTTGGGTCGAACTATCGCGACGTCTTCGCCTTCCTTGTGTTGATCCTCGTTCTCGTCCTTCGCCCCTCCGGCCTGATGGGCGAAAGGGTTTCGGAGCGCGCATGAGATTCCTGGCGGAAGGGCCGGCGAAGCGCGGATCGACGGCAAATCGGCTGCGCACGGTCGGTGCCTTGCAGTCTGCGTGGAGCTCCGGCGACCAGCGGAGACGAATCCAGTGAGTTCGCTGCTCGGAGCGCGGCGCGATCCGCGTATGGCCAGGGCGGGCGCAGTCGTGCTCGGGATCGGTCTTGCGATCATGCCCTTCGTGGTCGGTGCCGGCGCGGGTACGGCATGGGTGCGAGTTCTGGATTTCGCGCTGCTTTACATCATGCTTGCCCTGGGGCTGAACATCGTGGTCGGTTTCGCGGGGCTGCTCGATCTCGGCTATATCGCGTTTTATGCAGTCGGTGCCTATTTGTATGCGCTGTTGAGTTCTCCGCATCTTGCTGTGGCGTTTCCGGCGCTCGCACCCGGATTGCATTGGCCGGTCTGGGTCATTCTGCCGCTGGGTGCGCTGGTTGCAGGAACCTTCGGCGTGATTCTCGGGGCGCCGACCTTGCGTCTCCGGGGTGATTACCTTGCAATCGTCACGCTCGGGTTCGGCGAGATCATCCGCATCTTCATGAACAACCTGAATCGGCCTGTGAATCTGACCAACGGCCCGCAGGGCATTACCCAGATCGATCCGATCTCAATCGGTGGCGTGTCGCTCGGGCGAAGTGTCGAAGTGGCCGGTTTCGTCATCCCTTCCGTCTACCTCTACTACTACCTGTTTCTGATTGCGACGCTGGCCGTGGTTTTCGTGTCGATACGCCTGGAGGATTCCCGCATCGGTCGCGCGTGGGTTGCCATCCGCGAAGACGAGATCGCGGCCAAGTCGTGCGGAATCAATACGCGCAACATAAAGCTGCTCGCTTTTGCAATGGGCGCCTCGTTCGGTGGCGTGGCGGGGGGCCTGTTCGCGGGTTTTCAGCAGTTCGTCAGTCCGGAGAGCTTTACGCTCCTCGAGTCGATCATGGTGCTGTGCATGGTTGTCCTGGGCGGGATGGGCCACATTCCAGGTGTCATTTTCGGCGGGATACTGCTGACGGTTTTGCCAGAAGCGCTGCGGTATGGCGCGGTGCCGGTCCAGACGGCGCTGTTCGGCAAGGTTCTGATTCCTCCCGAATCCCTGCGCATGCTGCTGTTCGGCCTCGCGCTGATCCTCGTCATGCTCTATCGGCCAGCCGGGCTCTGGCCCTCGGCCACGCGCAAGCGGGAACTGGCGGTTGCACGCGAAGCTGCGGAGGGGCGAAGTGAGTGACGTGCTGCTCGCAGCCAGCGGGATAGGCAAACGTTTCGGTGGCGTCCAGGCGCTGCAGAACGTGTCGCTGACCATTCGGCGTGGGGAGATCTATGGGCTGATTGGCCCCAACGGTGCAGGCAAGACAACCTTCTTCAATGTGCTTACCGGGCTCTACGCAGCCGACGCGGGCGAGGTGATCCTTGATGGTACGCGCTTGAATATCGGTGTTCCGCACGAAGTAACGCAACAGGGTATCGCTCGCACGTTCCAGAACATTCGTCTGTTCGGAAACATGACGGCGCTGGAGAACGTCATGGTGGGGCGACACCTGCGCAGCCGTGCCGGCGTGATCGGTGCCGTACTGCGGACGGCGGCAACGCGGGCGGAAGAGGCCGCCATTACGGATCGTGCGCACCGGCTGCTCCAGTATGTGGGCGTCGAGTCACGCGCCAACGATCTTGCGCGCAATCTCTCCTACGGTGAACAGCGGCGCCTCGAAATCGCGCGTGCGCTTGCTACCGAACCCAGGCTGCTTGCCCTCGACGAACCCGCGGCGGGTATGAACGCGACGGAGACCGCCGGGTTGCGCTTGCTGATCGAGTCGATCCGGGCTGACGGTGTGACCTTGCTCCTGATCGAACACGACGTGAAGCTCGTCATGGGATTGTGTGACCGGGTGGCTGTACTTGAGTATGGCGAGAAAATCGCAGAGGATGTGCCGGAGGTCGTGCAACGCGATCCGAAGGTGATCGAGGCGTATCTGGGCGGAGCGATCGACTGATGCTCAAGGTGCGAGAACTGCGCGTTGCCTATGGAGGCATTGCGGCGGTCAAGGGTGTCGATCTCGACATCGCAGACCGCGAAACCGTCTGCCTGATCGGCTGCAATGGTGCGGGCAAGACAAGTACGTTGAAAGCGCTGGCCCGCATGCTGCCGGCCCATGGCGAGATTCGCTATCGTGGGGATGACATCGTGCAGTGGCCCGCCCACCGTTTGATTGGCGAGGGGCTCGCACTCGTACCCGAGGGGCGCGGCGTGTTTGCGCGCCTGAGCGTGCTCGAGAACCTCGCGATGGGCGCCTATTGTCGCGACGACCGCGGCGAGATCGAATCGGATCTCCAGCGCGTGTTGGGGTTGCTGCCGCGCCTCGAGGAGCGTGCATCGCAGCTTGCCGGAACCTTGTCTGGCGGGGAGCAGCAGATGCTGGCGATCGGGCGCGCGCTCATGGCGCGACCCAAGCTGCTTCTGCTCGACGAGCCGTCGATGGGGTTGGCACCCATCATGGTTCAAAAAGTCTTCGAGGTCATCCAGACGATTGCCGCGGAAGGAGTGGCCATCCTGCTGGTGGAACAGAACGCGAAACTTGCCTTGTCGGTATCGTCGCGCGGCTATGTGATGGATAGCGGACTGATTGTGCTGGCCGACAGTTCTGCCATGCTGCTCGACAATCCGAAGGTTCGCGAGGCCTATCTGGGCGGCGAGTGATGCAACACGGACGTGCCGTAGGCAGGTCCGGCGCCAGGCGGGAGGAGGGTCGCGAGGCGCCGGGGTGCAACTAGCGCTTGTCGTTCAGCGCCACCTGCAGTTGAGCGGCTTGTTCGGCCAGTTGGGTCGATTCGATCTTGCGCACGAACTTCCATCCATAGGGCGTCCGAATGAAGGCAAAGCCAGTCGGTTTGTCCACAAATACCAAATAGTCTGCCGGCGCGTATTCTATGGCACGTTCCGTCGTTGCTGCGTTTGCAGAAAACGCCAATCCAAGGCAGAAAATCGCCCCTAATATTGATTCCATTGCAGTTTTCCAGAAGTTAGAAGCTTTATTAAAGACAGTGTAGCTTCTAAATTACTGCAATGCAGTATAATGAAAAATCAAATTTTGTTTCAATTTATATCAAAATAATTGATCGCAAGATGTTTCCTGCCTATCGATCGCCCGAGCGTTCATTAGTCGTTCTGGAGGGTGTCCGCGAAGGAAACGGCGGCGAGTTGTGCGCGATTGATCGCCTGAAGGTCGACGCCGAGGTTGTGCGCCTGGGTCGCGAGCAGCTTGGGGTTGTCTTCGCACGCGCGGGCGAGTTCGAGGAAAGGTTTGTAAACGCCGCCGCGGCCGGTCAATGCTGCCACGATGGAATCTGGCAGGTGCATTTCCGTCAATACGGCGTCCATGGTCGCGCCTAGCAAGACGTTGAGCAGTGAAAACGCGCCGGTAATGAACAGATTGTCGTGTTCAGACTTGTCGAAGAACACTTGCCCGATCTGCTCCATGAAGCGGCCGCGCGTGATTGCCGCCTGCATGATTGCGGGTGCGCCGGGTTCCTTGCTTGCGGTCACCAGCAAAAGCGACAACCATTTGTTCAGCTTTTCGTAGCCGAGCATGGTTACCGCGTGGCGGAAGGACTGGATTTCGACAGGCAGCCCGAAGCCGGCCGAATTGATGTATCGCAACAGCTTGAAAGACAGCGCCACATCCTGTTTGAGCGCGGTTTCGATTTCCTTCACCTCGGCATCGCGGCGCACGAGATTGAGCACTCGCACGATCTGCGCGTGACCGGGTGTAAGCCGATGCGCCTTTGGCGAACCATTCAGGAAGAACCATCCGGTTGCGCCGGCGAAGCCGGCTGAAACCGCGGCATCGAATCCGGCGGCGTTGCCGAGTCCTACAGCAAGCGGGACACCGATTCCGTGCAGCACCCTGGGGTGCGCCACAACGTCCACGAGCCCGAATCGAAAAGATAGATTGCCAGGCAGTTTCTCGCCATGTCCTGCGCCCGTCACACAGATTCCGGTGCCCTTGTCGTGCATTGCAGTCGCCAGATCCAGACCTTCCTGCGTTGCAAGAAAAGTGGCAGGCAATTCGACCAAAGTATTCTCGGGCAATTCCCATTCGACCAGTGTCGCATCCGGGGCGATGTTTCCCAGCCCGAGCAGCACGGTGCGTTCCATGGGCCAACTCGACGCAATCTCATTCAATGCGTCGCACGCCGCTTCCATTGAAGGGGCGTGAACGATGAGCCGATTCGCGGTTATCGCACGGGATTTGTTGACGACCGGTTCGTGGGTAAGCAGTACGCTCATCAGGCTGGTTGGCTATCGGCGGCGAAAGTGAAAGAGTCCGCAAAAAACTCGCTGTCTGGCAAGTGGCAGTGCCCGACGAAATCGCGCCGGGCAGCGTCGATCATTCCCGGCGCGCCGCAGGCATACACCTGATGCTGCGACAGATCGGGCAGATCGGCCATGACTGCCTGATGCACGAGGCCGATTCTGCCCTGCCACTTGTCCTCGGATGGGTTATCGGACACAACGGAGACATACTTGAATCCCGGGATGGTTTTTGTCCATTCCTGGGCCAGGTCGTCGAGATAGAGTCCGGTGCGGTCGCGTGCGCCCCAGTAGAGGGTCATGGGACGTTCCATCCGATGGTGGCGGGCATGTTCGACGATGGCCTTGATCGGCGCAAATCCGGTGCCGCCGGCGAGCAGCAGGATCGGTTTCTTGCCACTCTTCTCGTCCTCACGAAGGTAGAAACTGCCCAGCGGGCCTTCCAGTCGCAATATGTCGCGTTCCTTCATCGCTCCGAATACATGGTCGGTGAATTGACCCCCCGGGACGTGGCGGATATGCAGTTGCAGGAATTCGTCGTCGTGAGGGGCGTTAGCCAGCGAGAAACTGCGACGCCTGCCGTCCTTCAGAAGGAAGTCGATGTACTGCCCGGGCAGGAACTGCAGACGCTCATTTGCCGGCAACTTCAGATACAGGATTGAGACGTCCTCCGCAGGCCGTTCGATCTTCTGCACGCGGCAGGGCAGGGTGCGAATCGGTATGTCTCTAAGGGATCCGACTTCGCGGCATTCGATCGTGAGGTCGGTTCGCGGTTTGGCGCAGCAGAACAGGGCGTAGCCTCTTGCTCGATCTTCCGCAGTCAACGCCTTGTCCTGGAAGTCGCCGAGATCGAAGTCGCCCGACAGGATTCTGCCCTTGCAGGTCCCGCACGCACCGTTGCGACATCCGTATGGAAGGATGAAACCCGCGTCCAGTGCCGATTGCAGGACAGTTTGCGCGGGGTCTGCGTCGTAGCTATGCCCGCTGGGCGTGATGCTGATCTTCACCGTCATGGCTTGAACGATTCCTCAATCGCGTCGTGAGATAATTGGCTAGTGAGAAGACTGCTTATCATCGGCTACGGAGATGTGGCCAAGCGTGCCATGCCTTGGCTGACGAAGCGCTTTCGCGTGTACGCCGTGGTTCGGAACGCGTCCGACAAAGCGATTGCCCGGAAACTGGGCGCCGTTCCGTTGTTCGCAGACCTAGATAGACCGAATTCACTGCGCAGACTTGCCGGTGTTGCGCATTGCATCCTTCACACTGCACCGCCGCCGGAGCAGAATTCGCGCGACGGAAGAACGCGTCGTCTGGTTGCCGCCCTCTCGTTCCGATCGAGTCTACCACAGCGGATTTCCTACATTTCCACCACTGGCGTTTATGGCGATTGCATGGGCGAGGCGGTGCCGGAAACGCGTCCAGTGCGCGCGGCCACTGCAAGGGCAAGGCGCCGGGTGGATGCTGAGAGCGTGCTGCGCCGATTTGGTGGGCGGCATGGTTGTGGCGTCGCGATCCTGCGTGCTCCGGGCATTTATGCTGCCGATCGTCTGCCGGTCGAGCGTCTCAAGCGTGGCGACCCGGTCCTTGCTCGGCAGGACGACGTGTTCACGAACCACATTCACGCGGACGATCTGGCCCGATTGGCCGGACTTGCGCTCTTTCGTGCCGGATCGGGCAGGGTATTCAATGCCTGTGACGACAGCGCACTCCGAATGGGCGACTATTTCGACCAGGTCGCCGATGCGCTGAATCTGCCCCGCCCGCCGCGCGTCGAACGCTCCGAAGCGGTCGGAAGGCTTTCGCCGATGACTTTGTCGTTCATGTCCGAATCGCGTCGTATCCTCAACGCGCGCGTGAAGCGAGAGTTGCGAGTACGGCTGCGCTATCCGACCATCACCGATGGTCTGCGCCATCTGCGGGAGCGCTGAATGGCCGAGGTCAGCGGTCTGTGGATATATCCGATCAAATCCTGTCGCGGTATCGAGTGCGAAACGTCGTTGCTGACCCGTGATGGTCTTGCGTGGGATCGTCATTGGATGCTGGTGGACACCGATGGTCGCTTTCTCACCCAACGCCAGTTCCCGGGGATGGCGCTGATTGGAACGGCGCTGGGCGATGATGCGTTGAGCGCGTCTGCGCCCGGTATGTCCGACATTGAAATTCCTCTCGAGAGCGACGGCGAAAGGGTGTCTGTCACGGTTTGGCGCGACACCTGTTCGGCCATCGATACCGGGGATAAAGTGGCAAGATGGTTTTCCGATGTTGTCGGTGTCCAATGCCGGTTAGTGGCCTTCGATGGTGCTGTTCCGCGTCTGAGCGACACGGACTACGCCGGAGACAGCGGCGCCACTAGCCAGTTCTCCGACGGATTCTCCATGCTGGTCGTCGCTGACGCGTCACTGACCTCGCTCAACGAACGGCTTGTCGAGAAGGGCGTCGCGCCTGCAGTAATGCGGCGATTCCGACCGAACCTGACGATCGAGGGGTTGGACGCGTTCGACGAGGACCATGTACATGAGTTGCGCACGACAAGCGGCATTGTGCTGCGGATCGTGAAGCCGTGTGCGCGCTGCATCATCACCACGGTTGATCCCTATCTCGGCGTACGTGATCGTGCCGGCGAACCCCTCGCGACGCTGAATGAGTTCCGGGCTAGCCGCGAACATGGCACCGTATTCGGGCAGAACGCCATCGTGATCGGAGGCGCGGGCAAACGGATCGCGCGCGGCGAGGAACTTGCTGTTGACTGGAACTTCTGAGCGGAGTGCGTCCCATGCTCTGGATCAAGACGCTGCACATCGTATTCGTTGTAAGCTGGTTCGCTGGCTTGTTCTACCTTCCCCGCATCTTTGTGAACCTGGCCATGGTGCCGGTCGATAGCACGGCGGAGCGCGCGCGGCTGCTGCTGATGGCGGGCAAGTTGTATCGTTTCATGACGCCGCTCGGGATACTGGCAGTGGTGCTCGGATTGTGGCTTTGGTTCGGATTCGGATTCGCCGGCGGGTGGCTGCATGCAAAGACACTGCTGGTGGTGGCGCTGATCGCATATCACCTTTACTGCGGTCGCCTGCTGCACCGCTTCGCCTCAGGGACGGTCGAGCGCGGACATGTGTGGTTCCGGTGGTTCAATGAACTGCCGGTTATCGTGTTGTTCATCGTTGTCTGGCTTGTCATCTTCAAGCCGTTCTGAACAGGTGGAGTCCGTGACCCAATCTCGTTTGCGAAGAGTCGTTCCCGGTCCGGCTTCCTCGCTGAACGCCACCGCAGGTCTGTACCTTGGACCTCAGCAGTTCTTCGCACCTTGTCCGCGCGGACTCGAGGCCTTGTTGGCGGACGAGATTGGCGGGCTTTCCGCAACGGCCGTGACGCCAGTGCCCGGGGGCGTGCATTTCGTTGCGGATTGGCGTGTGTGCTACAGGATCAATCTGTGGAGTCGCCTGGCGACTCGCGTGCTATGGCGCGTTGCACATGGCGACTATCGGACCGAAGACGACATCTATGCGCTCGCGCGTGGCCTGCCATGGCACGAATGGTTTGCCGTCGATCTGACGATCCGAGTTTATGTCACTGCAATTCGCAGTCCTCTGAAGAGCCTCGAGTTTCTCGCGCTGCGCACCAAGGACGCCATATGCGACGCATTTCGTGCTGCGCTCGGCAGGCGGCCGAGCGTCGACACCGCGAATCCGGACATGCGCATTCATGTGTTCGTCGACGAACACCAGGCCATGTTGTATCTGGACACCTCGGGTGAACCCTTGTACAAGCGAGGCATGAAGCGCGCCAAGGTCGAGGCGCCACTCAAGGAGAATCTCGCCGCGGGCATTCTGCTGCTTTCGGGATGGAAGCCCGATGAGACGCTATTTGATCCGATGTGCGGCAGTGGAACCTTCCTGCTCGAGGCTGCGCAAATAGCGCTCGATATTGCGCCTGGTCTGGGGCGCAACTTCGGGTTCGAGCGTTTCCGCCGCTTCGATCAGCCGATGTGGAAATCGCTGGTGACGGAAGCACGCTCGTCGCGACGCGATGTCGAGTTCAAAATCGGCGGTGCCGACAACGATCCGGTTGAGGCCGACCGGGCCCGCCGCAATCTGCAGTACGCCAGCCTGGACGGCAAGATCAAGGTTGTCGATGCCGACATCCTTGCCGTGACCGCACCTGCACCGACTGGCGTGATGGTTGCGAACCCACCTTATGGGGTGCGTCTTGGCGAACAGAAGCTGCTGGATGCGATGTATCCGCGGCTGGGGGATGCGCTCAAGCAGCGGTTCTCGGGGTGGCGATGCTATTTTTTCTCCGGGGACGAGAATCTGCCGAAGCTGATCGGTTTGAAGGCAACCAAGCGGACGCCTCTATACAACGGCGCTCTCGAGTGCCGGCTTTACGAATACAGGATCGTCGCCGGTAAACTCGACAAGTCCCGCGGCGCCGCCGACTGACTGCGCCGGGGACGCGAATCAGATGATGTCGAGGTGTCCCACGCCCGCAGTGAGATCGCGGTCTTTCGATTCCTTGCCCTGAAGCTTGATCGTCAGGCGCAGGTCGTTGACCGAATCGGCGTTACGCAGCGCGTCTTCGTAGGTGATCTTGTCCGCTTCGTGCAATTCGAACAGCGCCATGTCGAAGGTCTGCATGCCAAGCTCGCGCGAACGCTTCATCACATCCTTGATCTCGGATACCTCACCCTTGAAGACGAGATCGGCGATCAGCGGTGAGTTGAGCATGATCTCCACCGCCGGCACGCGCCCCTTGCTGTTCTTCATCGGCAGCAGACGTTGCGACACCATCGCGCGCAGGTTGAGCGAGAGGTCCATCAGCAGCTGGGGCCTGCGCTCTTCCGGGAAGAAGTTGATGATCCGGTCGATCGCCTGGTTGGCACTGTTGGCATGCAGCGTGGCGAGGCATAGGTGTCCGGTTTCGGCAAAGGCGATTGCGTAGTCCATCGTCTCGCGATCGCGGATCTCGCCCATGAGGATCACGTCCGGTGCCTGCCGCAACGTGTTCTTGAGTGCAGCGCCCCAGGAGTCGGTATCGACGCCGATCTCGCGTTGCGTGACGATGCAATTCTTGTGGTCATGCACGTATTCGATCGGATCCTCCACCGTCACGATGTGGCCGAACGTGTTCGTGTTCCGGTAATCGACCAACGCCGCAAGCGACGTGGTCTTGCCGGTGCCAGTGCCGCCGACGAAGATCACCAGTCCGCGCTTTGTCATCGCGATGTCCTTGAGGACTGGCGGCATGCCGAGCTCGTCGAAGGTCGGAATCTTCTGTTGAATTGTGCGCAGCACGCAGCCGATGCGGCCCTGCTGGACGAAGGCGTTGACGCGGAAGCGACCGATGCCAGTTGGCGAGATCGCGAAGTTGCATTCCTTGGTCGATTCGAATTCTGCCGCCTGCCGATCGTTCATGATCGAGCGGGCGAGTTCGGCCGTGTGTTGCGGACTCAAGGTCTGATTCGATTGCGGGGTAATCTTGCCGTCGATCTTTATTGCCGGCGGGAAGCCTGCTGTGATGAACAGGTCGGATCCCCTCTTGCTGATCATCAGCCTCAGCAGGTCATGCATGAACTTCAGGGCCTGATCGCGTTCCATACTGGTTCTCCTGCTGTTACGGCCGGGGCGATACCATTTTCCGCCTGCGCACTGTTAGGCCCGGGCCGGGTCAAGCTGCGAAGCTGTCCTTGTTCTGCGCGCGCACACGGGCTTCGGCCGCGGATACGACGTTGCGGCGGACGAGATCGAGCAGGCACTGGTCGAGGGTCTGCATGCCCGCGTTCTGGCCGGTCTGGATCATCGAGTACATCTGCGCGATCTTGTTCTCGCGAATCAGGTTGCGAATCGCGGGGGTGCCGATCATGATCTCGTGGGCGGCAACGCGACCCGAGCCGTCCTTCGTCTTGAGCAGGGTCTGCGCGATGACGGCACGCAGCGACTCGGACAGCATCGCACGGACCATGTCTTTTTCCGCAGCAGGAAACACGTCGACGATACGGTCGATCGTTTTGGCAGCCGAACTGGTGTGAAGGGTGCCAAACACGAGGTGTCCGGTTTCGGCGGCAGTCAGCGCCAACCGGATCGTCTCGAGGTCGCGCATTTCGCCAACCAGGATCACGTCCGGATCTTCCCGCAGCGCTGACCGCAGGGCATTGTTGAACGACAGGGTGTCCTTGCCGACTTCGCGCTGGTTGATCAGACAGCGCTTCGATTCGTGCACGAACTCGATCGGATCCTCGATGGTGAGGATGTGGCCGTACTCGTTATCGTTCACGTAGTCGATCATCGCTGCCAGCGTGGTCGACTTGCCCGAACCGGTCGGGCCGGTAACCAGCACGATGCCGCGTGGCTGGTTGGAGATTTCCTTGAAGATCTTCGGCGCTTCGAGTTCCTCGAGCGTCAATACCTTGGAGGGGATCGTCCTGAATACCGCGCCGGCGCCACGCATTTGCACGTAGGCATTGACGCGGAATCGTGCGAGGTTTGGAACCGCGAAGGAGAAGTCGCACTCGAAATGTTCTTCGTAAACCTTCCGCTGGCCGTCGTTCATGATGTCGTACACCATGCCATGGACGTCCTTGTGTTCCATGGGCGGAAGGTTGATGCGGCGAATGTCGCCGTGCACGCGAATCATCGGCGGCAGGCCAGACGACAGGTGCAGATCGGATGCCTTGTTCTTTACGGCAAAAGCCAGCAGTTCGGTGATATCCATTCGCCATTCCCTGTCCATGCGCAGCAAATGCTCGCAGCGCCGCATCCGGGCGCAGTGCGCGTTTGTCGGATGCTATAATTTTGCACTGATTTCAATGAATTATGACAACAATCCAAGCCAACCTGCAAACGGTCATGCAGCGTATCGACGCGGCGTGCCGTCAAGCCCGTCGCCCCCCGGCGAGTGTACTCCTGCTTGCCATCTCCAAGACGTTTCCGACACCAAGCATACAAGAGGCGTATTTTGCAGGACAGCGCAGTTTCGGCGAAAACTATGTGCAGGAGGCCGTCGAAAAGATCACGGAACTCGCCGGCCTCGACATCGATTGGCATTTCACCGGGCCGTTGCAAAGTAACAAGACGCGGCTTGTCGCCTCGCACTTCAACTGGGTGCATGGTATTGACCGATACAAGATTGCGCAGCGCCTCTCCGAGGCGCGCGACGCCCATCTCCCACCGCTCAACGTCTGCATTCAGGTCAACTTGAGTGGCGAAGCGACCAAGGGCGGGGCTGACCGGAATTCGGTGTCGGACCTGGCGCACGCCGTCGCGATGTTGCCGCGCCTGCGTCTACGCGGTCTGATGACCATTCCCGAGCCCACGCCGGATGCTGCGCTGCTGCGTCGCCGCTATGCGGAATTGCGCAGCCTGCGCGATGCGCTGAACACGGACGGGCTCGGGCTTGATACGCTATCAATGGGAATGTCGTCGGACCTCGAACTTGCCATCGAGGAGGGGGCGACCATCGTGCGTGTCGGCTCGGCAATTTTTGGCGCGCGAAATCCGGCAAACGGAACGACAGGATGAAAATCAGCTTTATCGGCGGTGGAAACATGGCGGCCGCATTGATCGGCGGCATGCTCAAGCGCGGCTATTCGGCTGCGGCGATACAGGTTGTCGAACTGGTTCCGCCCGCGCGCGAGCGCCTGACCGAGCAGTTCGGCGTGCGCTGCGCCGCCGTTGCGGACGATGCGGTGCTGGCTTGTGACGTGCTCGTCCTCGCGGTCAAGCCGCAACAACTCCGCGATGCGCTCGCACCGCTCGCCGGGCGGCTTTCCCGCCAACTCGTCTTGAGCATCGCTGCGGGCGTCCGCATGGTCGACATTGCACGCTGGCTCGGCGACTATCGCTGCATCGTGCGTGCGATGCCGAATACGCCGGCGCTGGTGGGTGCGGGCATCGCCGGGCTATGCGCGGACGAATCGGTCGACCACGAACAGCGCCGCACGGCGGATGCGGTGCTGGCTGCAGTCGGCCAGACCGTCTGGATCGACGATGAATCGCAGATGGACGCGGTGACGGCAGTCTCCGGCAGCGGGCCGGCCTACGTTTTCTATTTCATCGAGGCGCTGCAGGCGGCGGGCGAGGCGCTGGGTTTTTCGCCGGATACGGCCAGGAAGCTCGCGATCGAGACCTTCTCGGGCGCCACCAAACTGGCTGCCGAATCGAACGAATCGCCGACCGTGCTGCGCGAGCGGGTGACGTCGAAGGGCGGCACCACCGAAGCGGCGCTGAAATCTCTCGATGCCGATAAGGTTGCCGCTGCGATTTCTCGGGCGGTCGCTGCAGCCTGCGTCCGCGGCAAGGTGCTTGGCGACGAACTGGGCGCCGGGGGCTGAACGATGCTGACCACCATCTTCCTGATGATCGTCGATGCGGTGATTAGCCTGCTTTCGATCACCCTCCTGTTGCGGTTCTACATGCAATGGATGCGGGTGTCGTTCCGCAACCAGATCGGCGGGTTCGTCACGCAATTGACCAATTGGCTGGTGCTGCCGCTGCGGCGTTTCGTGCCGAGTCTGGGCGGGCTGGATCTGTCAAGTCTCGTGCCGGCCGTCATTCTGCAAGCGATCGAAATCGCCGTGGTGCTGTGGTTGCGCGGTTCGCCGATCGGCATCGACCCGGTGCGGCTTGCTGCGATCGTGCTCGCGGTCGGTGTGCTGGAGGTGATCCGGCTGTCGGTCTGGCTTTTGATCATCATCGTGATCATGTCGGCCGTGCTTTCCTGGATCAGCCCTTACTCGCCAATCTCGCCCATTCTCAACAACCTCGCGCGCCCGTTCCTGCGGCCATTCCAGAAAATCATTCCCCCGATCGCCAACATCGACTTGTCACCCCTGGTGCTGCTGCTCATCCTGCAGATCGTGCTGATGGTCATCGGTCAGGTGAGGCTGTCTCTGCTTCCCGTACTCATGTGACCACCGCACCCGTCTGGCTGCGGCGCGACGGCGATGATGTGGTGATTTGCGTCCACGTCCAGCCCGGCGCGGCACGATCGGCGATCGTCGGCGAACACGGGTCGTCGCTCAAGCTGCGCCTCGGGGCGCCGCCCGTCGACGGGAAGGCCAACGCGGAGCTGACAGCATTCATCGCCCGACTGCTCGGTTTGCCGCGCCCCCGCGTTTCGATAGTGAGCGGCCTTTCCTCGCGGCAGAAGCGTCTCCGCGTCGCATCGGCAGATGTCGATACGGTCGTCGCGGCGCTGAGTCGGCCGGACGCTTGAGCAAGGCGCCGGGCTGGCCGGTTGATTGCTGCCACCCGTGAGAACTTTGGCGGGCCTCTCGAGCCGGCGCTCCTAGAATGATTCTCCGTTCTTTGTCGAGTCGTACGGCGTGTCCGACAAGTACACAGGCAATCTGTTGAGAATCGCTGCGCCACCGGGTGCCGACAGGATCGAATTCGTGTGCGACCGGCTGCGTAAGGCGCTGGCCGGCGGTGCCCGGGCAGTCCTGATCGCTCTCGATCCGGAGATCGATTCCTACTCTCGCAGAATCACGGATATGGACGGGCAGTTGCTGCGCCCCGGGCTTGCCGCCCCGGGCGTGACAGAAAGCCATCTCAGCTATCTGCGCTGTACCGTTTTGTCCCACGCGCCGCTCGACGCAGTTACTGCCCTCGTCGAGCGGCTTGAAATGGGTAGTCCTGTTGCAGCGCGCGAGGCCAACATTCGACCGGGTCTGCTGATCGTCGAAGGCTGCCACTGGATGCGCCGCTTGCCTGTATCGGGAATCGCCGATCGCGTGCGCCGCTGTGTCCGAACATGGTCCGACTGCGGCGGGGATGTCATAGCAATCGGGCACAGCTCGGGTGACACCGCCTTTCTCGAACCCGCACCGGTCGTACATATGTGCAGCAAATTCGGCGAAGACTGGGTGGTGCGCGCGCAGACGGATTCCGTCAGCGCCGCACTGCGTGAACTGGAGGCACGCATCCCGGCCTGAACGGTCCGTTTCCCGCGGGTCACGTCTGTCGGAACCCCTGGCGCCCTGCCACGCCATGCAGGCCGACCGCTACATCCATCGACCTGGGTCGAGGAGATACTAGCGCTCGAACACGACGTGGCCTGCTGCGAGGGTGTAGCGCGTCAGTCCGGCCAGTTCCAGGCCGAGGAACGGCGTGTTCTTGCCCTGGCTTCTCAGCGATTCGCGGGAGATACGGGAATCGGCGCGCGGGTCGAATATGCAGATGTCCGCGTTTGCGCCGGGCGAGAGCGTTCCCGCGGGGATGCCGAGAATGCGCGCTGCATCGGACGTGATGCGGGCAAGCGCGGTCGACAGCGGCAGTTTCATTTCCTGTGCCCACTTGAGCGTGAGCGGCAGCAGAAGCTCGAGCCCGGTTGCGCCCGTTTCCGCTTCGGCAAATGGCAGTTGCTTCGCGTCGTCGTCGACCGGCGTATGGTCCGAACACACCGCGTCAATTCGCCCCTCGGCGAGCCCGCGACGCAGCGCCTCCCGGTCGGACTGGGCGCGCAAGGGCGGTTCCATGCGGCAATGCGCATTGAAGTAGCCGATATCGACGTCGCACAGATGCAGGTGGTTGATCGAGACGTCGCAGGTCACCTTCAGGCCCTCGGCGCGTGCTTCCTCGATCATGCGCAGGCCGGCCGCGCTGGAAATCCGGGCAAAGTGCACATGCACTCCGGTGGCACGAACCAGTTGCACGACGGTCGCGATGGCCACGGTTTCCGCCAGCACGGGAATACCAGCCAGGCCCAGGCGCGAGGCGACCTCGCCATCGTGCGCCACGCCTTCCTTGGCCAGATAGCTGTCCTGCGGCTGCAGCCACACGCTGTAGCCGAAGGTCGCGGCGTATTGCAGGGCGCGCATCAACACCTGGGTGTCCTGCACCACGGTGTTTGCCTGGCTGAAGGCCACGCAACCCGCCTCGGCAAGTTCGCCCATTTCCGTCAGCGTCTGGCCCTTGAGTTTCACGGTCAGCGCACCGTGCGGATAGACGTGGGCCAGATTGAGGTTTCGTGCGCGGTGCTTGAGCATCTCGACCAGGCCCGGTTCATCGAGCGGCGGGTCGGTGTCCGGCGGACAGGCCAGGCTGGTTACGCCGCCGGCGACCGCGGCGCCAAGCTCCGACTCCAGCGTTGCCTTGTATTCGAACCCCGGTTCGCGCAGGCGGGCGGAGAGGTCGACCAAGCCCGGGGCGACGATCAACCCCGCAGCATCGACGGTCCGGTTGGCAGTGAAGCCTTCCGGCGCTTGGCCGACCGCAACGATGCGTCCGGCGGCGATGAAAAGATCCTGTCTGGCGTCGATCCGGTTTGCCGGGTCGACGACGTGTCCGTTCCTGATATGTATCTTCATCCTGTCATCCACGAGCCAGCATGCTCATTACCGCCATGCGTACGGCAATGCCGAAAGTCACCTGCGGCAGGATCACGGCCTGAACGCCGTCCGCCACTGCGGAATCGATCTCGACGCCACGGTTCATCGGCCCCGGATGCAGCACGATCGCGTCCGGTTTGGCGAGCGCGAGTTTCTCCTCCGTAAGGCCGAAGAACTTGAAATACTCCTGCGGGCTGGGCAGCAGCGAACCGGTCATGCGTTCGTTCTGCAGCCGCAGCATCATGACCACGTCGACACCCTTCAGCCCCTCGCGCATGTCATGGAACACGCGCACGCCGAGCCGCTCGACATCAGTCGGCAGCAGCGTCTTGGGGCCGATCGCGCGCACTTCGGGCACGCCCAGCGTGGTCAACGCATGGATCTGGCTGCGCGCCACGCGCGAATGCAGGATGTCACCGATGATCGCCACCGTTAGTTGCGTGAAATCGCGCTTGAAGTGGCGGATGGTGTACATGTCCAGCAAACCCTGCGTCGGATGGGCATGGCGGCCGTCGCCGGCATTCACGACGTGTACGTTCGGCCGATTGGTCGATTCGAGATGCTGTGCGATCAGGTAGGGGGCGCCGCTCGACGCGTGCCGCACGACGAACATGTCGGCCTGCATCGCGACCAGGTTGTCCACCGTGTCGAGCAGGGTTTCGCCCTTGTTGGTCGACGAGGTCGAGACGTTGAGGTTGATCACGTCGGCGGACAGACGTTTTGCTGCAATCTCGAATGTGGTGCGCGTGCGCGTCGAGTTCTCGAAGAACAGGTTGAACACGCTCTTGCCACGCAGCAGCGGGAGCTTCTTCACCTCGCGTTCGGCGACCTCGGTGAAGGGTTCTGCCGTATCCAGAATCGCGCTGATGATGTCGCGCGGCAGGCCCTCGATCGAGAGCAGGTGCTTGAGTTCGCCGTTGGCGTTGAGTTGCGGGTTCTTGGCCATTGTCGTCGGAGGCTATTTGGCTTCGATCAGGCGCAGCGAAAACAGGCCGTCGTCGCCACGGTCCAGTTGCAGGTTGCGGTTGGGCGGCAGTGGCCGCTCGAGCCGATGCGCACAATAGCGCGCCTCGATTGGCAACTCGCGCCCGCCACGATCGACGAGCACCGCGAGATCGACGCGCGCCGGCCTGCCGTAGTCGAACAGTTCGTTGAGCGCGGCGCGCGTGGTACGGCCGGTATAGAGCACGTCATCGACGATGACCACCGGCCGTCCCTCGACATCGAACGGAATCTCGGACCGGCGGGCCTTGGCGTGCAGGCCGCGGCTGTCGAGGTCGTCGCGGTAAAACGCAACATCGATGCTGCCCAGCGGCGCTTCGAGTCCCAGTTCGGCATGCAGACGCTCGGCGAGCCAGACGCCGCCGGTGTGGATGCCGACCAGTGCCGTGTCCGGCGTGATGGCCGGGCGCATCTGCGCGACGAGTTCGACGATCAGTCGTTCAGCCTCGGGAAGTTCCATGTTGATCCTGAAGATAGCTTTGAAGAATCACCTGTGCCGCATGTGCATCGAGGAGCGGCTTGCGTGCCTGCCACCGCAGCCCGCGCTGTTGCAGATCGGTGTCGGCCTCGAGCGAGCTATAGCGCTCGTCCACCAGCGTGACCGGAACGCCGAAGCGGCCCTGCAACTGGTTGGCGAAGCGCTGGCATCGTGCGCTCATCGCATGCTCGCTTCCGTCGTCGTTTTGCGGAAGCCCGACAACGAGCCGGGCCGGCTGCCATTCCTCGACAAGCCGCGCAATCGCTGCAAAACGCGCGACGTTTGACGGCTCGGCGATCGTGATCAGCGGACGGGCGCTGCCAACAAGGGTTTCGCCCACCGCGACGCCGATGCGCGCTTCGCCGAAGTCGAAAGCGAGCACCGTGGCTGAAGCGGCGGGAACGGGGGTTTGGCTGGGATCGGTCAAGGCGGGCAGTGCGCTGTGGTCACGCATGCCCGGCGACTTCGGAAAGGTTCGCGAAATCGATACCCAGCAACTGCATTGCGGCCGGCAGGCGCTCCTCCGGAGGCAGGTCGAACATGATGGCGTGTTCGGCCGGCACCGTGAGCCAGGCATTCTGCGCCAGTTCGTGCTCGAGCTGGCCGGCCGACCAGCCGGCGTAGCCGAGCGTGACCAGTACCTGTTGTGGTTCGCCTTCATGGCCAAAGGCCTCGAGGATGTCGCGCGAGGATGTCAAAGCAAGCGTCTCGCCGATTGCAAGCGTGGAGTTCCAGCTCCCTGCCGGCCGGTGCAGCACGAAGCCGCGGTCGGTCTGGACCGGGCCGCCGAAATACACCGGCATGTCCTGGAAGCGTTCGCTTTCGAGCTTGAGATCGACGCGTTCGAACAGCGTGTCGAGCGACATGTCGAGCGGACGATTGACGATTACGCCAAGCGCGCCCTGATCCGAATGCTCGCAGATGAAGGTCAGCGTGCGGGAAAAGTTCGGATCCACCATGGCGGGCATGGCGATCAGAAAGTGGTTCGTCAGATTGACGTTGATTTCGGGCGGTTTGATCACGACCGTGATTTTACCGCCGTGGCGCAATGCAGTTCAAACCGGCGCCCGCGGCGGGATCGCATGTTTCGGCCGGGTTGTCCGTCCGTCATGGCTTGTGCAGGTCAGGAGGCGCATGGGTGTTCGATCTTCAAGCCTGGCGCCTTGGAACCGGCGTGGTTATTGGCCAAGCGGCATGCCATGCCCGAGATGTCCGTGTTTACTGCGTTCCGGCAACGCGGCATGATGCGAGACGGTGCGCAGCATGCGCAAACAAATCCGGCCGCATGCCGGCGCCTCGACCGAGCATCCCATGAAATTCACCCCACCTGCCGCGCTGGTCTGGTTTCGACGCGATCTGCGCGACTTCGACCACACGGCGCTGTCGCACGCACTTGCCGAGTTCGAGCGGGTGTACTGCGCATTCGTGTTCGATACCGAGATTCTCGACGCCCTCGCATCGCGGACGGACCGGCGTGTCGAATTCATCCGCGACAGCCTGGTCGAACTCGACGAACAGTTGGGCAAAAAGGGCGGGGGCCTGATCGTGCGTCAAGGCGCAGCACGCGACGTGATTCCGCGCCTGGCGCACGAACTTGGTGTCGCGGCGGTGTTCTGCAACCGCGATTACGAACCACAGGCGGTTGCGCGCGACGCCACAGTCGGCAAGGCGCTCGAGTCGCAAGGCGTGGCGCTGCGCACGTTCAAGGATCAGGTGATCTTCGAGCGCCGCGAGGTGCTGAGCGGCGCCGGCAAGCCCTTTTCGGTTTACACGCCCTATCGCAATGCCTGGATGCGACAGCTCACGCCGCGGGACCTTGCCCCGCATCCGTGCGACGCGCACCCCAGGCTTGCACCACCGCCGGAGAGTGCGGCCATCCCGACATTGGCGCAGATCGGTTTCGAACCGACGAACCTTCATGCGTTGAAACTGCCCTGCGGCATGACGGGTGCCCGTTCGCTGTTTGCCGATTTCCTGGCACGCATCGACGCCTACCACGAGCGGCGCGACTACCCGGCGATCAAGGGGCCCTCCTACCTGTCGACCCACTTGCGCTTCGGCACCATCTCGATTCGCGAACTGGCGCGCGAGGCCCACGTGCGCATGCTCCACGGCAGCAAGGGTGCCGAGATCTGGCTCAACGAGTTGGTGTGGCGCGATTTCTACCACATGATTCTCGCTCTCAATCCGCATGTCGTCGGTGCGTCGTTCCGGCCGGAATACGATGCCGTGCAATTCGACCAGCGCCCGGACTGGTATGCCGCGTGGTGCGAAGGCCGCACCGGCTATCCGCTGGTCGATGCCGCGATGCGCCAGCTAGACGCCACCGGCTACATGCATAACCGCTTGCGCATGGTGGCGGCATCCTTTCTGGTCAAGGACCTCGGCATCGACTGGCGCCAGGGTGAGGCGTGGTTCGCGCGGCAACTCAACGATTTCGACCTCGCGTCGAACAATGGCGGCTGGCAATGGGCGGCGTCGACCGGCTGCGATGCGCAGCCCTACTTTCGCATCTTCAATCCGGTGACCCAGTCGGAGCGCTTCGACGCCACCGGCGCATTCATTCGTCGCTACGTGCCGGAACTTGTCCACGTGCCGGACAAGCGCATCCACGCACCGTGGTTGATGAGCGAGGCCGAGCAGCAGGTCGCCGGGTGTCGCATCGGAACCGACTATCCCGCGCCGCTGGTCGAGCACGCTGTCGCACGTGCGCGCACACTGGTGCGTTACAAGGTGGTTAAGGCGGCGGGTGGCGAGTAGCGCAGGGCGTCGGGAACTGGAGAGGCGAAAGCGGATTGCGGGGCGGAGCCCCGCAATGCATCAGGCAGTTGCGGGCGCCTTGGCGTAACTGCCGATCATTTGCAGCAGTTCTTCTTCCTGGTAGGGCTTGCCCAGGTAGTGATTGACGCCGATCTCTTTCGCATAGTTGCGATGCTTGTCGGCGATGCGCGAGGTGATCATGATGATCGGGATCTTCTTCGTCCGCTCGTCAGCCCGCACGTTTCGCGTCAGGTCGAAGCCATCCATGCGCGGCATTTCGATATCGACCAGCATCACGTCGGGTACGGTATCGATCAACTGCTCGAGGGCGTCGACGCCGTCCTTCGCCGTGACGACGTGATAGCCCGAGCGCTCGAGCAGACGGCCGGTGATCTTGCGAACGGTAAGGGAATCGTCGACCACCATCACCGTCGGCAGGCGGGCCGGTTCCAGGCGCGGTGCAACGGCCTTGGCATGCTGCGGTGCGCGCAGTTCGCGGCCGGCGAGCGCGATCGGGTTGAGCATCAGCACAATCTCCCCGTCGCCCAGTACCGTGGCACCGGCGACGCCGATGACGCGCGCCAGTTGCGGCCCCGTCTTCTTGAGCACGATTTCCTGATTGCCGCGCAGGGCATCTACCCGCAGTGCGACGCGTTGCGCGCCGGCGCGCAACAGCAGCACCCAGCTCAACCGGGAAACTTCCGGTACGCTTTCGTAGTCACCAAGCAGGCGGGGCAGGTAATGGTACGGATAGCGCTCCTCCATCCATTCAGCCGCGCCGTCGGCGATGATCTTGTCGAGCACGGCTTGCTTGAGTTCGCGAACCTGCTCGACCATGGCCGAGGGAATGGCGTAGGTCTTGCCGGCTGCCGTCACGAGCAGCGCCTGCGTGACCGCGGTCGTTTGCGGTAGCACGATGGAGAACCGGGCGCCGACACCGGCATCGGAACGCACCTCGATGCGCCCTCCCACCGTTGCCGTCTCGCTCTGTACCACGTCCATCCCGACGCCACGACCCGCGACCTCGGTCAGTTGCTCGGCGGTTGAGAAACCCGGCGCGAAGATGAGATTGGTCAGCACGGCTTCGTCGTGGGTCTGCTCTGGCTGCAGCATGCCGAGGGCCAGGCCTTTTGCACGAATGCGATCAAAGTCCAGGCCACCGCCATCGTCGGTCATGGTGATGGCGACGTCGTTGCCCTCCTGCGTGAGCGCAAGAACGATCTGGCCGATTTCCGGCTTACCGCGGTGGGCGCGAACTTCGCGCGATTCGATGCCGTGGGTCACCGAATTCCGCAGCAGGTGCTCGATCGGTGCAGTCATCTTGTCGAGAACGCCCCGGTCGATTTCGATCTGACCGCCGCGCAGGTCGAGGTTCACCTTCTTGCCCTGATCCTTCGCCGTCTGCCGCACGACGCGGTAGAGTCGTTCCGCAATCGAATCGAAAGGCATCAGGCGCATGCTCATGAGGCCTTGGTGCAGGTCGCGATTCAGGCGTGACTGCGAGATCAGGGCAGCGTCCGCTGCATCGAGGTTGCGCAGCAGGTTGTGCTGCACGGTGGTCACGTCGTTTACCGACTCGGCCATCATGCGCGTGACTTCCTGCAACCGCGTATAGCGGTCCATCTCCAGCGGATCGAAATCCGTGTCGCGTGCCTGGGCTTGTGCAATACGCGATTGCATCTGGGATTCGGCCTGAATCTCGATTTCGCGCAACTGGTTGCGCAGGCGGATCACGTTCTCGGTCAGGTCGAGCAGCGATCCGCGCAGGGTGCGCATTTCGCCCTCCACGCGGGTGCGCGCGATGCTGATCTCGCCTGCCTCGTTGACGAAGCGGTCGATCAACTCGGCGCGGACGCGAACCATGGCCCGCTGTGCCGCAAGTTCGGTTTCGAGATCCTCCATGGTCGCGGTCGATATCGCCGTGGCCGCAAGCGCAACCGGTTCGGCAACCGTCGGCGCCGGGGCCGGAACCGAAGGCTCGCCGCCACGCAGGCGCTCGATCATCGCGCCGGCATGGTCGTAGGAGGTTTCGACCTCGTCGAGGAAGGCAGTCGATGCGATGTCTTCGGCGCTGCATTGCTCGACGCGCGATTCCATCGCATGAACGAGTTCGCCCAGGCCCATCGCGCCGGCCATGCGGGCGCTGCCCTTGAGCGTGTGCAACAGACGAGCAAGCGATTGCGCGTGCTCCATGGCTTCGGGCTCGCTGCGCCATTGGCGCAATTCCATCCCGATTTCACGCTGGAGGTCGTCAGCTTCCTCCAGGAACAGGGGAAGCAGTTGCAAGTCGAGATCATCCGACAGACGCAGCTTGCGGCGCCGCTCCTCGTGGGGCGTAGGCAGTTCCGCGGCAGGTACGAACTCGGCTGCTGCAGCCTGTATGGCGACGGGTTCTTCCGCAATCCCGGCCCCGGCGGGCAGTTCGACAACTGCAGGTTCCGGCGTTGCCGTCGATGCCGATTGCGGCAGGGGTTCCGCAACGTGTTCCGCTTCGGATGGTTGGTCCTCGGCATCCTGAGGGGCCGGTTCGCGCGTCGGCGCCTCGGCAACGGATTCAGGGATCGGCTCAGGCTGCTCGGCGGGCTGTTCGGGCGTGAACGGCGGGCTGACGACACGAAGCTGGACCACCTCTGCCTTGAAGGGGGCTGCAGCGATTGCGGAAAGCTGATCGATGAGGTCGGGGGCGGGGGGCGGCAACTGCCGTTCGGCAATCGATCCGACCATGCCTTCCAGAACGCTTGCGACGTTGTTCAGGAGCGCCGAGTGTTCGGCGTTCGGTGCCAGATCCGCTCGTACCAAACGGGCCTGGGCCCCTTCCAGCGCACGCCCGAGATCATGGATCGAATCGGCGCCGATGGTGCTGGCGATGCCGGCCAGCGTATGCGCAGCGCGCACTGCAGGTTCAGGCGGCAGCAAAGCCGGGTTGACGTGCAGGCGGGCAAGTTCTCGGCGCAGGGTGGCAATGTGCCCGCGCGCCTCGGTGAGGAACATCTCGAGAAGCCCCGACGAGATGGTGCGATTCCCGAGCACGACTGCATCTGGCTCTGTCGCCGACTGGTCGAGCAGGGACAGTTCGTCCTCCGGCCCTTCGAGGGGAACGATTTCGATTTCCTGCTGTTCGTTGGCGGCCTCGTCGCCGAGCGCGGCCAGCGTCTCGATATCGAGGATCGTCGATGCTTCGAGGTCGAGTCCATCCTTCATGCTGCTGTCCGGGAAGGACAGCTCCGGCATCAGGATTTCGGGCTCGCCTTCATTCGGACGCGCGAATTCCTCGTCGCGTCCGATATAGAGCTGGTCGCCCATCGCGATGGTTTCCGCGAAGGGCGAAGCCTCGTGCTCCGGCGGTACGGCGGGTATTGCCGCAGCCGGCATTTCCATGCTCGGAAGCGTGGGCGCGAGTATTTCCGGCTCGGTTGCCTGATCTCCAGCCTTCACTCTCTCCGCCTGCGCCATCAGTTCGGATGCGTCGCGATGCGTCGGACCGCCCGATTCCAGCTGATGCACCCATGCGGCAAACTGCTCCCGCGCGTCGCCGACCAAGGCCAGCAACGAGGGCGTTGCAATCGCATCGTCCGCCTGCAGCACGCGGTTCATGACCTGCTCGATGCCCCAGGCCGCCTCGCCGAACTCCTTGAGGCCGACCATGCGGCTACTCCCCTTGAGCGTGTGGAAACCCCGACGGATCGTCGTCAGGACTTCGCGGTCTCCCGGGTTGTTGCGCGCCGGCTCGATGTTGTCGCCAATGGTCGCGAGGACTTCGTGTGCCTCCTGCAGGAAGATCTCGAGCAGTTCCGCATCGATTTCTTCTTCGGTCGATTCCGCGAGACGCGTCGTGTCGGCGGACGGGGCGGGGGGGGCGGCCGGTTCGGGAGTGGCGTTTGCGAGCAGTGCCTGAATGTTGGTCGCCGTCGCATCGAACTCGGCGTCGGGGCTGGTTTCCAGTGCCTGCAGAGCGTCGCGTGCCTGCTGCTCCAGTGCTGAATCCGCGACGATCGTCGCGTCCTTGCGGATGGTCTCGAGGTTCTGCTTCAGTTCCTCGCGCAGGCCGTCGTCCTCGGGTTTGTCCTTGAGCTGCGCCGCGAGGGCCTGTGCGTCCCTCACCTGCTGGGCAAGCTCGTCTTCCATGGCGGAGCTTGCAGCTGATTCTTCGACTGCTGCCGGCTTGCTTCCCGGCGAAAGCAGGTTTTCCAGATCCGCACTGCCGTACTGCAGCGAATCGACGTAGAAACCGATCGCGGACAGCTTGTGGGCGACGGACTCGAACTGCTGGGCGTCGGCGAGTGCGCCGAGCTGGCAGAAATCCTTGATTTGCGCACCGGCTTCGCGCAGGACAGTGATGGCCCGGATCTCCCCGAGCATCGCGAGTGCGCCCTCAACCTGCTTGAGCGGTGCGTCGAGCTTTTCGAGACCGGCGCTCTGGGTCGGATCGCGGAAGAACGCATCGAGCGCCTGTTCGATCTGACCGAGGCTGGCCTGGATTTCACGCGCTACCTGCGCCATCAGCAGGCGCTCTTGCGCACGCCGCGAGAGTTCGTTCAGTAGCGGTATCTGAGCGGCCGGCAGCACTTCACCACTCTGGACCGTGCTCAGCCGCGCCACCATCGTCGTGCTTTGCCGTGCGAAATCGGAACCCGGCTGGGCGAACTGTTCGAGGCCCGTCTCGAGCACGAGCAGGGCGGTCGCCATTTCCATCGCGATTTCATCGCTATGGCGCAAGGGATCCTTGCGCAGCCATTGCGTCGTATCGTCGATCGCGCTGGCAAGGGCGGCAAACTCGGTGCGCCCGAGTGCATTCATTTCGCTCCGAAGCGAGCGAATCTTCTCTTCGAACTGCGGCAGCGCGACCGCTGCACCGGCACCGAAGCGGTTCCAGGCGTCCTTGGCTTCACCTAGGCGCTCCCGCAGGGCGCGCAGCAAGGGCTTGAGCGAGGAGCCTTCCAGCGAGGTGTCGGGCGATGGAATCAGCGCATCGAGCTTGTAGGCAGACTTGATCTCACGCAGTAGAGGGGTCGTCGCGGGCGCTGCGGCGACGTGATAGAGCACGTCGCGCATCAGCCTTTCGCCGACTACGGTCGAACCCTCGGCAAGCTTGCGCATCTGCCCGTCAATGCGTGCGCACAATTTCTTGATGGGTGGCGTGACGGCGACGTCGCCGCTCAGCAGCGCATCGAAGAGACCGAGAGACGCCCACCAGAGCGCGCGTGTCGCAGGCAGTGTTTGCGCGCGCTCGACATTGGCGATGGCCGTTCGCATGAACTGCAGACCGATGCCGGTCTTGCCGCGGAACACTTCCAGCAAGCCACGTTCGAGACGCGCCCGTTCCAGCCGCATTTGTTTGGGCGACAACGGCTGTGCCGGCACGTCGCGCCGCGGCGGGCGCAACATGAGGTCGGGGTAGAACAGGTCGCTCGGAGCGGGTGCCGGCTGGCCGCGTGCAATCTGGATTTCCTTGTACAGGCCGCCCAGCCTCAAGGGCTGATTGGGTGCGCCTGCAGCGAGATCGTCGAGAAACTGGCGCAGCGCCGAAATGCTCCGCCCTGCAAGGGCGATTCCACCGGATGCAAGCGAACCGTCGGCCATGCTGCCGATCAGCTGTTCGAGCGCTTCGGAAAATTGCGTCAGCCCGTCCAGTCCGACGATCGACAGGGCGCCGTGCGCCTGGTGAAGATGCGTCTGTGCCGTCCGCAGCTGGGCCTGCTCGCCCTCGGCAGCCAGCGACAAGGCGTCGAAACTCCGTCCGAGCGCAATGTCGATTTCTCCCTTTACCCAGGAGAGGGGGCCCAGATCCGTTTCGGCGGCGCCAAGATTCATGTCAGCCTCACATGCTGCTTTCGTGGGGAAGGGGTTTAGACCTTGAAGCCCGAGACCGAACCCTTGAGTTCCACGGCCAGTTCTGCAAGCTGGCCGATCGACACTGCGGTTTCCTGCGTTCCCTGCGTCGTCTGCTCGGTTACGCGCAAAATGCTCTTCATGGTTTGCGCAACTTGGGTTGCCTTGCCCGCCTGTTGCTGGGTCTGCAGGGTGATCTGTTCGATCAGGCTCGCGAGTCGTTGCGACACCTCGGAAATCTCTGCCAGCGCCTGGCCCGCGTTGTCGGAAAGTTTCGCCCCGTCGACCACGCCGCGCGTCGAGTTCTCCATCGCGGATACGGCATCCTGGGTGTCGGTCTGAATGGTTTTCACGATGGCGGCAATCTGCTTGGTCGCTTCTGCAGAACGTTCCGCAAGTCGCTGGACTTCCTCCGCAACCACCGTGAATCCGCGACCCGCTTCGCCTGCGCTCGCCGCCTGGATGGCCGCGTTCAGCGCGAGCACGTTGGTCTGTTCGGTAATGTCGGAGATCAGTTCCACGATTTCGCCGATCTCCTGCGAGGATTCGCCGAGGCGCTTGATCCGCTTCGAGGTTTCCTGGATCTGATCGCGAATGTCATTCATGCCGCGAATCGAGTTGGACACGGCCAGCGCGCCCTTCTCGGCAGCTTCCAGCGACTGGCGTGCAACCTGGGCCGACTGGTTGGCGTTGTTCGATACTTCGCTGATCGACCGGGCCATCGACAGGACGGCGTCGCCCGCTTCGGTAATTTCCTGCGACTGGCGCTCGGTTGCGGCAAGCAGTTCGCTCGAAGTACGCTGGGCCGACGTGGTTGCCGCCGATACGCGCTGTGCGGCGTCGTTGATGCGTCGTACCAGCACGCGCAGTTCTTCAATCGTGTAATTGACCGAATCGGCAATCGCGCCCGTGATGTCTTCCGTCACCGTCGTCCTGACCGTCAGGTCGCCGTCCGCCAGATCGCCCATCTCGTTCATCAACCGCAGAATCGCCTGTTGGGCGCCGCTGCGTTCTTCTTCGGAGCGGGCCATTTGCTCTTCCGCTTCCTGGCGCCGCCGCTGGATGTCGTTGTTGTAGAGGCGTGCCATCAGGAACACCGCGCCGAGTGCCAGCATGCCGAACACGACGGCGAGAAGCGTGGTCAGCGATATGCCGCCGAATCGGGCGTCGTAGGCTTGATCGAGCTTGTCTGCGGCATCGAACAGGGCGCCGCTGTCACGAACGATTGCGCTGCCGGCCTGCTTGGCCTGTACCAGCGGCTGGACGCTCGACAGGATGCTGCTGATCGCCTGTTCATTCTCCTGTGCCGCCTTGTCGAGGCGGCTCAGGCGTTCCTTGGTGTCGGGGTCGTTTGCCGCGCCAATGCGCAACGCCTCGGAGCCGTTGGTCAGTCCGTTGATCAATTGCCGGAAATTGGTGCTGTCCTTGCCGAGCAGGAAGGCAACCTCGGGCGCGATCGCATCGCCGACCAGCAACTGGTTTGCGTTCTTCGCGATACGCTGCGTGAGCATCACCACCTGATTGGCCGTCGCAATTTCGCGTGCGTTGGCGCCGACCTGCAGCTTGAGCGCGGCGACCTGTTCCGCCAGTTCGAGCAACTGCGGATTCTTGGAGTTGATCGCCGAAACCGCGTTGCCCAGGGCAACCAGGTTCTTCTCCTGCGACAGCACCATGCTGACGTTGCGGTCGGTCTTTTCCCATTCCGCAGTCAGCGCATCGAGTTGCGGCGCGACGCCGGCCGGGCTGGCCGGCACGGAACGCTCGTCGACCGGTCCGCCCTGCGAAACCGCTTGCAGGAGCTCCGAGAACTTGGTTCGGCTTGTGCTCAATTCGGTCAGCGCCGCCTGGTTGCCGAGCAGCGAAACCTGTGCGGATTTCGCGATGCGCTGGGACAGCATGCGCATCTGGCCGGCTGCCGAAATGTAGCTCGCGCTATGACTGTTGCTGCGTGCGGTCAGCATGAGCATGACGAGCGCAAGCAGGACCGATATCGCGACTGCCGCCGCAAGGATCTTGAACTGTTCCTGCGTCGGCCGTCCGCCGATCAACGGGAGCGCCGCCGGCGCGGTTGCCGGCGCCGGCACGCTCTGGCTGGGGGGAACGATCAAGGTTCTCTCGCTACCGCTGTCTTCCGTTACGGTATCCGTGCCAAGCGCCGGGAGTTTCAATGCCATCTTCCGTTCTCCGTGCGGCCCGACGGGCCAAGGAAAAAAGGTTGCGGGATGTTCAAATACCTACGTCCAAAAACCGTGGTTGCATCACCAGATTGCGCACGAGGAGCTTGTTCCACGGCCGGCCCTGCAGGTCGACGAACGCATCGCCGACCCACGGGCGCGATTCATCCTTCCGGTCGGCCGGTTCGAACTCATCCATGTTGCGCAGTCCGAGCGCACGTGTGACGAGAATTGCGCTGTTAAGGCCCAGGCGCGCACCGACCAGCAGCAGGCGTGATTCGGCTGAAGCAGGCGTTGGTTCTCCGCCCTGGAAAGCGGCAAAGTCCACGACGCTGTAGAGGCTGCCGCGAATGTTCGCCAGACCCCTGAACCAGGGTTGGGTTAGCGGGACGTGCGAGAGGGGCGGTGTCGGAATGATTTCACCCGATTCGGTCAGGTCGAGCAGCCAGTACTCCCGGCCGGCCTGCACGCCAAGCGCAGCATGCGTGGTTTGACCCTGCTGAGCCGTCGTGAGGCGCTTGACCAGGGTTTCCTGGAATTCGCGCAGGCTGATCTTCTTCGCCATATCTGATTCCGTCCGGATCAGCCCAGTTCCTGGATCTTGGAGAGCAGGGCCTCATGGTCGATCGGCTTGACCATATAGGCTTGCGCGCCCTGACGCATGCCCCAGATCTTGTCTGTATCCTGCCCCTTGCTGGTGCACATGATGATGGGAATGCTGCGAGTCGCCTCGTCGCGCGAGATCGTGCGGGTTGCCTGATAGCCGTTGATGCCTGGCATCACGACATCCATCAGTATCAGATCCGGGTTCTCGCTGCGCGCCTTGGCAATTGCTTCCTCACCGCTTTCCGCGGTCACCACATTGAAACCCTGCCGGCTGAGAAACTCATTCAGTGCAAAACGCTCCGTCGGCGAATCGTCGACAACAAGGATTTTCTGGATCGGCATGGATAAAGCCTCGGGAATGAGTACGCGAATCAGGGGGCGGACGATGTGTGCGACGCCACCGCCTTCAACAGACTGTCCTTCGTGAAAGGTTTGGTGAGGTATTCGTCCGACCCGACCATGCGCCCGCGCGCGCGATCGAAGAGGCCGTCCTTGGACGAGAGCATCACGACCGGCGTCGTTCCGAAACGGGGGTTCTTCTTGATGAGCGCACACGTCTGGTATCCGTCTAGGCGCGGCATCATGATGTCGACGAAAATCACGTCGGGATGGTGGTCGGCGATCTTGGCAAGCGCATCGAAGCCATCTTCGGCCAGGATGACCTGACAGCCGGCCTGCACAAGAAAGATCTCGGCGCTTCGACGGATCGTGTTGCTGTCGTCGATCACCATGACCTTGATGCCGCTGAGATTTGCGGTATCAGCCACGCCTTCTCCTCGGTATGCTAATTCGACCTCCGAGACACTCTTGCCTCAAGGATGGTCGTCACCCACGAATCGGGAAGGATTCTATACCTTTTTCTCCGATGTCGCGCCTATCTATAGGACCAATAACGTGATTTTGTTGTCAGAAATCCCGGCTGCGGCGTTTGTTGCGACGCAGCTAAATTTCGACGAGCTCGAAATCGTCCTTGCGTGCGCCGCATTCCGGGCAGGTCCAGTTGGGCGGCACGTCCTCCCAGCGCGTGCCCGGCGCAATGCCTTCCGCCGGGCTTCCCTTCTCTTCCTCGTAGATCAGTCCGCAGATCAGGCACATGTAGGACTTGTATGGAGCCTGGGCAGTCATCGTCATGGTGTCGTGGCGTTTTCGGTTAGAATCTTCAAGATCTTACTGCAACAAACCATCGGTCTGCTGCGGACTGCCGGCGAGTGGCGGTCGGTTGCTTCCCTGACGGTTCCTTCTCATCCAACCGTTCCCCATGTCCAGTTCCGTCTCGACCATCCCCGGGCCGCACGAACTCGTGCCGCCGATCGTTTTGACCTTTGCGGGTTCCGACCCGACGGGCGGCGCCGGCCTTCAGGCGGACATCATGACCCTCTCGAGCATGGGCTGCCATCCGTTGTCCGTCGTCACTGCCATCACCGTGCAGGATTCGGCTGGCGTCGAGGCGCTGTTTCCGGTCGACGCCGACTGGGTGGCAGACCAGGCCAGGGCGCTGCTTGAGGACATGCCGGTCGCCGCGTTCAAGATCGGCATGCTGGGGAGCGTCGAAAACATTGCCGCGATTGCCGAGATCCTGTCCGACTACCCGCACATTCCCCTGATCCTTGATCCGGTGCTCGCGTCTGGTCGGGGCGACGAGCTGGCCAGCGAGGAGATCATCGCCGCGCTGACCGAACTCCTGCTGCCGCAGACCACGATCCTGACGCCGAACAGCCTAGAGGCGCGCCGCCTGGCGCTGGACGAGGACATCGAGGACGATGATCCCGACCTTGCGGAGTGCGCGCGAAGGCTGGTCGATGCCGGCAGCGAATACGTGCTTGTCACCGGCACGCACGAAACCACGCCCAAAGTCATCAATACCCTGTATTCCGATGCCGGCGTGGTGCGTGCCGACAGTTGGGACCGCTTGCCGGGCTCGTACCATGGGTCCGGCTGCACGCTCGCATCTGCTATCGCGGCAAATCTGGCGAACGGGCTCGACATTCCCGATGCCGTTCGGGACGCGCAGGAGTACACATGGCAGGCGCTCGCCGGAGGCTTCCGTCCCGGAATGGGGCAGCACTTTCCTGACCGATTCTTCTGGGCGCGCGAATCCGAGGATGAGCCATCCAGCGATTGATCGCCTGCGCGGCCTCTACGCGGTCACGCCAGACTGGCAGGACACGGCGCGCCTGACCCGTGCGGTTGCGGCGGCCGTGGCCGGCGGCGCGGCACTGGTCCAGTACCGCAACAAGACGGCTTCGGCCGACCTGCGCCGGGAACAGGCGCTTGCCCTGCGGGCCGTCTGCCGCCAGGCAGCGGTGCCGCTGATCATCAACGACGACCTCGATCTCGCCGTGCAGATCGATGCCGACGGCGTACATCTTGGGCGGGATGACGGCGATTGTGCGCCGGTCCGGTCCCGCATCGGCCCGGATCGCCTGCTCGGCATTTCATGCTATGGCGACCTTGCGCGGGTTCGCGCGGCCCGTGCGGCAGGTGCCGAGATCGTTGGCATCGGTGCGGTTTTCGCATCGGCGACGAAACCGCATGCCCCGCCGGTGCTGCACGACGTGCTGGCGAAGGCACGCGAATGCGGCGTGCGCGTGGCCGCCATCGGCGGCATCACGCTGGCAAATGCGCCAGGCCTGATCGCATCGGGTGCGGATCTGCTGGCAGTCGTGTCTGACCTGTTCGACAATCCGGATATCACGTCGCGTGCGGCGGCCTATGCCGCGCTGTTCGCCTGAATGGAGCCCTTGCATGAACAATAATGAGCAACTTTTCGCACGCGCCCAGAAGACAATTCCCGGTGGCGTCAACTCGCCCGTCCGTGCATTCCGTTCGGTCGGCGGCACCCCGCGCTTCTTCGTCTCGGGCGCCGGATCCCGGCTGGTGGATGCCGACGGCAAGGAATACATCGACTTTGTCGGCTCCTGGGGGCCGGCGATCGTGGGGCACGCCCATCCCGCGGTGATCGACGCCGTCCAGCGCGCCGCCGCACAGGGGTTGTCGTTCGGCGCGCCGACCGAGGCCGAGGTCGAACTGGCCGAACTCCTGTGTGCGATGCTGCCGAGCCTCGAGATGGTGCGCCTGGTGAGCTCGGGCACCGAGGCCACGATGAGCGCGATTCGTCTGGCGCGCGGCTTTACCGGCCGCGACGCGATCGTCAAGTTCGAGGGCTGCTATCACGGCCACGCAGACAGCCTGCTGGTCAAGGCGGGCAGCGGCCTGCTCACCTTCGGCAATCCCAGTTCCGGGGGGGTGCCCGAGGATTTCGCCAAGCACACGCTGGTGCTCGACTACAACGATATCGGACAGCTCGAAGATACCTTCGCGCGGGCTGCCGATCGCATCGCGGCTGTCATCCTCGAGCCGGTGGTCGGGAACATGAACCTGATCCAGCCCTCGCCGGCATTCATCCGCCGCTTGCGCGAGCTGTGCTCGCAGCACGGCTCGCTGCTGATTTACGACGAAGTGATGACCGGTTTTCGCGTCGGCCCGCAGGGCGCGCAGGGGCTTCATGGCATCACGCCGGACCTTACGACGCTGGGCAAGGTGATCGGCGGCGGCATGCCGGTCGGCGCCTTCGGCGGCCGGCGCGACGTCATGCAGCACATCGCGCCGCTCGGTCCGGTCTATCAGGCCGGCACGCTTTCGGGCAATCCGGTTGCGGTCGCGGCGGGCCTGGCCACGCTCAAGATCGTGGGCGAGCCGGGATTTCACGATCGCCTTGGGCAAACCGCCGCGCGACTCGTCGATGGGCTCGAAGCGGCCGCGCGCGAGGCGGAAATCGCGTTCCGTGCGCAGTCGGTCGGCGGCATGTTCGGCATCTATTTCCGCGACGGCCTTCCGGCAAGCTACGCCGAAGTGATGCAATCCGACCGCGAGCGCTTCAACCGTTTCTTCCATGCCATGCTCGACCGCGGGGTGTATCTGGCGCCTTCCGCATTCGAGGCCGGTTTCGTTTCTGCGGCCCATTCGCCGGCGGATATCGAGACGACGGTGGCGCTGGCGCGGGAGGCATTCGCCGCGATTCGGCAGGGCTAGTCGCACTTTCGTTGCGATTCCGGCTGCGGGGCGGGAATCAATATCGCCGTTCCGCATCGAAACGTCATGACGACCAATCCGATGCTGCCGTTGCCCGCCAAGCTTCGAGACGAGCTGGTCGACCATTTCCTCTGCTTGTCGAAGGAGGATTTGCGCCTGCGCTTCGGCCATGCGTTGGCCCTGCCCTCGATCGTCGCGTATGTGGACGACATCGATTTCGACAGCGACGGGGTGTTCGGCGTCCTCGATGGCGAGGTGCGCCTTGCCGGTGTGGCCCATGTTGCCATGGTGCGCAGCAATGCCGAGTTCGGCGTGAGCGTGTTGCCGGCGTATCGGAAACGGGGGATTGGCAGCGCGCTTTTTGCACGTGCGGTCACGTTCGCACGCAACCGGCAGGTGGATGCGCTGTTCGTCCATTTCCTTGCCGAAAACGCCGCAATGCTGCGGATTGCCCGCAAGGCACGCATGCGCCTGGCGCGGTACGGCGGAGAGGTCGACGCCTGGCTTGATCTTGCACCCGGTGACGCGGCCACGTTCGCGGAAGCCTGCGCCCAGGATCAGCTAGCCTTGTTCGATTTCACGCTCAAGTCGCAGTTTCTCGCCGCGCGCACGCTCATGGGGGCACTGCATGAGGCATCGGGCGGGTTGGCCGCAAGATGGGTCTGAGCGTTGCGCGAGCCTCAAGCCGTGCGGCCGGCGGCCGTTGATGTGCTGATGACAGTCTGAACCGGCATTCGGCCGGCGATCCATGAACGTTCTGAATACGGTGTCCGAAGCGGCAGTTGCGGCCGCCCATGCCGGTGAGCTCCAGCGCATCGTACGCGTCAACGAGCACATCAAGGCGGTCGTCGCGACCGCGTTCTCGATCAACCTGATGGCACTCAACGCGATCTTTCTCGCTAAACAGGCCGGGCAGTCGGCGCTCGGGTTCGGCGTTCTTTCCAATGAGCTGCGCAGTTTTGCCGTCGACCTCGGCAGCGTCATGAAGACGCTGCGCGGACTGACCTCCGCGTCGGTCACCATCGTTTCGAGCCGCCTGCGCTGCGAGAGAACGGTCGAGAACCTGTCGCGCCTGCGGGCCATGGGTGTCGCGCGGGGCGAAGAGGCCATCGACACCGCCATCGCGCGCAACGCGGAGACGCTGCAAACGCTCGAAAACGAACTGCGCGAACGGCAGCGCCGCCTCAACATGGCACTGGACGAAATGCGCCAGCGCGTCGATCTGGGTGGGGTGCTTGCCCGGTCGGCAAAAATAGAAGCGGCCTACGGCGGCAGTTTCGCCGAGGCGCTGACCCAAGTGTCGAACGACTTCGACCGCACCGTGGAGTCGATCCGCAAGTCGCTCGAAGCCCTGGCGAAAACCTGATCGAGGCAGCGCGAGATGAAAAAGGCAGGCGTCATTTACAGCGAAGGCAGTCACCGGTGGCTTGCAATCACGCGCGATCCCGAGCGGCCCGATTACCTGATCGACACCAACGAATACCTCATCGCACACGACGGCCACGCCGTGCTGTGCGATCCCGGCGGCACCGAGATCTTTCCGGCCGTGTTTTCCGCCGTCAGCGAGCAGTTCGACCCGCGCCAGATCGAGACGATCTTCGCCTCGCACCAGGATCCGGACATCATCTCTTCGCTCGCCCTGTGGCTCGAGTTCAACCCGCGCATCAAGTGTCATGTCTCATGGCTTTGGGCGTCTTTTATCCCTCATTTCGGCGGAAATGCCGACACGTTCGTCGCAATTCCGGACGGTGGCGCCAAGCTTGCCGTGGGCGCGGCGACGCTCGAAGCCGTGCCTGCGCACTACCTGCATTCGTCCGGCAACTTTCACCTCTACGATCCGCTTGCGCGCATTCTGTTCTCGGGCGATGTCGGGGCGGCGCTGCTGCCGCCGGGCGAGGACGAACTGGTGGTCAAGAATTTCGATGCCCACATCAAGCACGCGGAAGGATTCCATCGGCGCTGGATGGGTTCGAACCGCGCCAAGCTCGATTGGTGCGAGCGCGTTTCGAGAATGGACATCGACATGCTGTGCCCCCAGCACGGCGCCATCTACCAGGGCGAGGATGTGCGTCGCTTCATCGATTGGTTCGCCGAACTGGAAGTTGGTGTGCTGAGCACTTGACGGCCTTGCGCCGTCGCGCGGTCCCATCGGCCGCAGGTCCGGTTGACAAATAGAACGACCGTTCGTACCATGCGCGCATGGGAAAAGGCGAAGACACGCGCAACCTGATACTCGAAGCCGCTGTCGCGCAGGCGAGCGAGTTCGGCTTTGAATCGCTCACCATCGGCTCGCTGGCCGAACGCACGGGTTTGTCGAAAAGCGGCCTGTTCGCCCATTTCGGCTCGCGCGAGGAACTGCAGGTCGCGGCGATCGAAGCCGCGGCGGCTCGCTTCACCGAGATGGTTTTTGCGCCAGCACTCAAGGCGCCGCGCGGCCTACCGCGCATCCGCGCGCTGTTCGACGGCTGGCTCGACTGGACCGTGCGCAGCGGCCTCGGGCACGGATGTCCGATGCAGGCGGCAGCAATCGAATTCGACGACAGGCCGGGCGCGGTGCGCGACGCCGTGGTCTGGCATTACGAGCGGCTCGAGCGCGAACTCGCCCGGGCGGTCGAGTTGGCGATGGGGCAGGGCCATCTGCGGCCCAATCTGGATGTCGCCCAATTCGTGTTCGACATGCTGGGCGTCATCTTCGCCTACTACCACGGCAGTCGCCTGATGAAGCGCGACGTGTCGGCGGCGCGTGCGCGCGCCGCCTTCGAACGGCTGGTCGCAGCCGCCACCCCCTGACGAGAGGAGCTTCGCCATGACGAGTGCCACGCTATCGCCTTTAAAAAGCACGCTCGTGCGGTTTTTGCCTGCCGCTGCTGCCCTGCGCGCGTATTTTGCAGCGACATCGCGCATCGTCCCCCGGCTGGCGAAGGCGCAGGCAGAGCGCCTGTTTACCCTGCCGCCGCGGCATGCGCACCGCGGAGCGCAGGCGCCGGATGCGCGGCGTGAAACGGTCACGGTCGGTCGGCATCACCTTGCCGTGTGGCATGACGGTGCGCCGGATGCGCCTGCCGTGCTGTTGGCGCATGGATGGGGCGGTCGCGGGGCGCAGATGGCGGGATTCGTCGCGCCGCTGCGCGAGGCAGGATATCGTGTCGTCTGGTTCGACCAGCCGGGCCACGGCGAAAGTGGCGCCGGGCCGGTTGCGTTGCCGGATTTCGAGCGCACGCTGCATGCCCTGTCGCGCACCCACGGCCCGTTCCACGGTGCCGTCGGTCATTCGCTCGGGGCAGCCGCGCTGGGGCTGGCGCTGCGCCGCGGGTTGTGCCTGGAACGTGTCGTGTTCCTCGGCACGCCGGCTTCGATCCGCGATCACCTGCGCAGCTTCGGCCGCCAACTGGGGCTGACGCCGCGCGTGCTGGACGCGCTGCGCGCCGTCGTGGAACGCCGCTACGGCATTGCCTTTGACGACATCGACCGCATCGAGGAACTGGCGCGCGTCTCGACACCGGCGCTGTTCCTCCACGATGCACAGGATCGACAGGTGCCTTTCGCCAACGCACAGCGCCTGTCGCGGCTGATGCCGCGCGCGCACCTCGTGCGTACGCACGGTCTGGGGCACAACCGCATCCTGCGCGATCGCGCCGTGCTGCGTGCCTGCGCGGATTTCATCGCCACGCCGGATGCGGTGCCGCCGCCGGATCTGCCGCAACTGCCGCTACCGGCGCCGCTGTTCTGAACAACGCAGGGGCGTGCAACGGATTTTTCATGGGGCCGGCTGTGGCCCTCATGGATGCTCGATCCTGGGCATGCATGCCACGAAAGCTGCATAAATATTGCCTCACCGGGCGGGCAGGCTGAAGAACGCCATTCCATGCGGGTTGCAGGGCGGGGGCAATGAGGGTTCTGGCGCCGGCGTCGTTCCCGCACGCCGGCCCGTCGTTTCAGAGCAGAAGCAGGCTGGCCAGGCCAAGGAAGATGAAGAAACCGCCCGAGTCGGTGACGGCGGTGATCAGCACGCTGGCGCCGACGGCCGGATCGCGCCCGAGACGCGCCATCGTCATCGGGATCATCACGCCGACCGTGGCGGCCAGCACCAGATTCAGCGTCATCGCCGAGGTCATCACCAGCCCGAGCTTGACGCTGCCGTAGAGCAGCCAGACGATCACGCCCAGCAGTCCGCCCCAGATCAGCCCGTTCAGGCCGGCCACGCCGATTTCCTTGCGGAACAGCTTGCGCGCCGCATCCTGCTCGACCTGGCCCAGCGCGATGGCGCGCACGATCATGGTGATCGTCTGGTTGCCGGAGTTGCCGCCGATGCCGGCCACGATCGGCATCAGCGCGGCGAGCGCCGCGAGCTTCTCGATCGAACTTTCGAAGGCGCCGATCACGCGCGAGGCGATGAACGCCGTGACGAGGTTGATCGCCAGCCAGGCCCAGCGGTTCTTCACCGAACTCCAGACCGAGGCGAAGATGTCCTCCTCCTCCTTCAGGCCGGCCTGTGCCAGCATGTCCGATTCGGCATCTTCGCGGATGAAGTCCATTACCGCATTGACCGTGACGCGCCCGACCAGTCGATTTTCCGGATCGACCACCGGCGCCGAGACGAGGTCGTAGCGCTCGAAGGCCTGCGCCGCCGCATCGGCCTTGTCGTCCGGGTGCAGTGCCATCATGTCGGTCTGCATGATGGTCGATACTTCGATTTCCGGATCGTTGACCAGCAGCAGGTTGAACGGCAGTACACCCTGCAGGTGTTCTTCGCGATCGATCACGAACAACTGGTCGGTGTGGTCGGGCAGTTCGTCGAAACGGCGCAGGTAGCGCAGCACGACTTCCAGCGTCACGTCCTCGCGCACCGTCACCATCTCGAAATCCATCAGCGCGCCGACCGAGTCTTCCGGGTAGGACATGGCCGCCCGCAGCTGCTCGCGCTCTTCGGTGTCGAGCGCGAGATAGACATCCTGCATGACCTCCTGCGGCAGGTCGGGCGCGAGGTCGGCCAGCTCGTCGGCGTCCAGCGTTTCCGCCGCGGCGACCAGCTCGTTGGGTTCCATCGAGCGGATCAGCGTCTCGCGGACGGCGTCCGACACTTCGAGCAGCACCTCGCCCTGGCGGTCGGCCTCGATCAGATCCCAGACGATCAGGCGGTCTTCCAGCGGCAGCGCTTCCAGTACGAAGGCAACGTCTGCCGGGTGCATGTCGGCCAGCTTGCGCGACAGTTCGACCGTGTGCTGCTTGTGAACCAGGTTCTCGACGATGTCGTGCTTGTTCATCTCCTGTCGCTGCACCAGGTTCTCGACCAGGCGATGGCGCGACAGCAGATCCTGCACTTCGCGCAGGCGCTGCTGGACGTCTTCCTGGTGCAGGAGCTCTTCGGTGTCGGCCATGGAACGGAAACGCTCGGCGAGGTGCAGGTGCAACAAAGGTGCGAGATTCTACCGCCTCGGCGTTGAGCCCGCCCTGCGATGTTGCACGGCATTGCGCCATGTTTGCGATCGCGGGCGCGTTCGTGCGGGCGGGGCGCGGCGTTGCCGCGGTGTGCGGCCGGTCAGTGCAGCGGACGCTTGAGCTGGCCCAGAAACGCGTCGCGGTCGCCGCCGGCGAGGTGCGCCGCGAGCAGCGTATAAAGATGTGCCTCGTCCGTGGCCTGGCCGGCCGCCTTGCGCGCGAGCACGTTGGCGATCGGGCCGATGTAATGGGCCAGCGCGCGTGCCGCACGTTCGACGGCTTCGGGCGTGACCGGGATCGACGAAAGCCCGCTCGACACCGGCGTGGAGGTGTGGCGTGTCTGCGTGTTGCTGCGTCCGCCGGCGGGCGTGCCCGTGCCGGCGGCGGGAGTTGCGTAGCCGGTATCGAGCTTGAGCTTGCGCGCTTCGCTCAGGAACGAGTGCCGTGCCGCATCCGTATCCAGATTTTCGGCGAGCATGGCGCACAATTGTCCGAAATCGCTGGTCTGCGTCGAGGCGCTGCGGACATGGAGGCGCGCCACCGGGCCGATGAACGCGGCGAGCTGGCGCTCGATGGTGCGCAGCGTTTCGTCCTGCCACAGCGATGCCGAGGACTGCGTGTTCGCCTGCTGCGAACCGGCGCCGGAGCGTCGCGGCTGTTGCATCAGGGCCATCGTGACCATGATCGTGCTCTCCGACACGTCCGCGCTGGGCGCGGCCGAGAAGGCCGATTCGTGGGCTGCGCGAATCGCGCCGGCGAACTCGTCGGCATTCTGGAAGCGCTGGGCGGGGTCTTTTGCCAGCGCACGCGCCACCACCTTGTCGAAGCGCGGCGACAGCCCGGGCACAACCTCGGACGGTGGCCGTTCCGCCTCGTTGCAGATGCGATGCACGATCGCTTCCTGCGGCCCGGCGAAGGGCCGCTCGTGGGTCAGCATCTCGTAGAAGATCACGCCGGCGGAAAACAGGTCTGCGCGATGGTCGATCGAATCGAGCTTGAAATGCTCGGGTGCCATGTAGCCCGGCGTGCCCATCATGGTGCCGACGCGCGTCAGGCTCGAATCGTCGATCCGGGCGATGCCGAAGTCGGCAAGCTTGAGCTTGCCGCCGCGCGTGATCATCGCGTTCGAGGGCTTCACGTCGCGATGGATCACGCCTGCGCCGTGCGCGTAGGCGAGCGCCTCGAGCAACTGCAGCATGAAGCCGCAGGTGTCGGCGATCGGTAGCGCGACCTTCTCGCGCAACAGCACTCGCAGCTCGCAACCTTCGATGTACTCCATGGCGATGAAGGCATAGTCGCCTTCCTCTCCGTAGTCATAGATCGCGACGATGCCGGGGTGGTTGAGCCGTCCCGCGGCGCGCGCCTCGTTGCGGAAGCGGCGCACGATCTCCGGGCCGCTGTCCTCGAGCAGATCCTTGCGGATTGTCTTGAGCGCCACGCTGCGGTCGATGATCGGGTCGCGGCCGAGATAGACCGTTCCCATGCCGCCCTTGCCGAGCACGCTGGTGATCTCGTACTTGCCGAGGCGGTGCGGGTGTTTCATGCGTTCGCTCCGCCGATCAGCCGGAAATCATCTTGAAGGCCTGCACCAGGCTCTTCTTCATGCGGTTGAACGATTCGCCCAGGCGTGCGATCTCGTCGCGGCCCTTGACCACGAATTCCGGCGCATCCATGTCGCCCAGGCTGACTTGGTCGGCGATGCGCGCCAGGCGATTCACCGGCCGCACCACCAGTAGCCACAAGAGCAGGTTCATCGACACGAAGAGGAAGGCGAACACCATGCCGAACAGCGCCATGAACACCTTGAAGGCGTTGTTCGCGCGCTCGATCGGCACCTGCATCGGCACCGACACCACTTGCGCACCGATCGTCTCGTTCAGGTTCCAGCCGAAACCGTTGGCCGTGCCGTACTTGTCCAGCATGGTCTTGGGTGCGATCTCGACCGTGCTGTGGCACAGCAGGCAGGCCGGATCCTTGATCTTCAGCGGCCGGGCAAGAAAGAGCGTGCGGCCGTTCGGCGTGTCGCGTTCGCCGAAGACTTCGGTCTTCGCATCGTCCGAGCGGAAGGCGTGCACGATGTCCGCCTCCCAGTCGGCCGCGCGGTCGCGCGGATTGGTCGGGTTGAGCGCTGCCTCCTTGTACGAATACTCGGGAAACTTGCGATGGATCTCGGAGAAATACTCTGTGGCCGAATAGCTCGGCACCGACTGCGGCAGGAACTCGTACTTCATCTGGGTTTCCAGCAGCGGCTTGATCTGCTCGCTGGTGTACTTGCGTACCGCTAGTGCCGAGTCCATCAGGATGCGCGCATTCTCGCGGATCTCCGACCTTGCATTGGCGTGCAGCAGTTCGTGCGAAACGTAGGCCGTGGCGGCCATGCCGAGCAGGAACACCATCAGGAGCACGAGATTGAACTTGACGATGAGTTTCATGTGACGACGTCTCCTGAGCTTCCGGCTATTGTTGGGCAGGCGCGCCTTCGGGCGGGCGCGGCGGGAAAAGTATCGAATGCCATTCGGGATGGCTCGGTGCGTTGGCGATCGCCGCCGCGCGGAAATCCGGATCGCGCAGCCGCACCGCGAGACGCTTCGTCAACTCGCCACGCCATGCCGCGGGCAACTGGAGCCAGTCCCGCACGTCATCGTAGCGGACCTCGCGTTCGACCCTGGGCGCCACCGCCGCGGTCTTCAACAGCGCAGGCCGGGCGGGCAGGGCATCGCGAAAGCTGCGCGGCATGGATGCAAGGAATTCGGTCGCCGGCCGATCGAGGATAACCGGACGCTGCGCCGGCGCGCGCTGCGCGAATTGGCCCGGGCCCAGTTCGGCGCCGCGGGTGGTCTTGCCGGCGGCATCCGGTTCGAGCAGGCGCCCGGCGCCGGATTCGAGAAACAGGCTGGCGCTGGGTGCCGACGCCCGGGCGAGAAGCCTTGCTTCGCGTATTGCCACCCCCAGCGCCGGCGCAAGGATGCGGTAACCATCGGCCGGCGCCTGCTTGCCGGCTTCGGCTTTGAGCCAGCCGGCGAGCAGGATGATGGGCTGGCCGGGTTCGGCCCCGCGGCCGCGTGATGTCGTCTCGGGGAGAAAAAGGCGCGTGCCCGGTCCCAGGCCGAGGATCAGTCCGTCGCCGAATTCGACCACGCCGATGCCGCGATTGTCGGTTTCGAGGATGTCGCCCGGCTGTACCCGCGCGCCCTGCGCGGCCTGGAGCGCCATGGTGCCGCGCATCACGCGGATCGCGCCCTCGGCGACCGTGACGACACCCACCTCGGCCGCGCCGAGTCGCCCACTCAGCAGCAGGAGGAACAGCATCCCCGTGAAACCAAGTGTCCGAGCAATCATGACCATGCCGGAGCCACGTTCTCTCTGTCGGTTGTTTTTGTGAGCACTACTGTGCCGCAGACGCCTACCTGTGGCAACACAACTTTCGCACTATGACTGCAGTATCGGGCGGTGCGACGCGATTCGCGTCTAAGGACGGATCGCGGCCTCAGGGCACATCGGCGCCCGGCATGCGGCCCTGAATGCGCCCGGCGTGCGCCTGCAGGCGCGGGCCGAACTTCGCTTCGTACTTGCGCGGGTTGGGCAGCATCACCGCGAGGTGCGCGGCCTGTGCCGCGTTGAGCTGCGCGGACGGGATGCCGTAGTAGCGCTGCGCCGCCGCCTCGATGCCGAATATGCCGCTGCCCCATTCGACCACGTTCAGGTAGATCTCGAGGATGCGCCGCTTGTCCAGCACCGATTCGAGCATCAGGGTGATCAGCGCTTCCTGCATCTTGCGCCAGGGCGTCTTGGACGGCGACAGGAACAGGTTCTTCGCCAGTTGCTGCGAAATCGTCGAGCCGCCGGCCACGACTTTGCCTTTCTTCTGATTCTTCTCGATCGCCTTCTGCATGCCTTCCCAGTCGAATCCCTCGTGATCGATGAACTTGTCGTCCTCGGCCGCGACGACGGCCCGCTTGGCGTGGAGCGAGATGCGCTCGTAGGGCACCCAGCTCTGGCGGATGAAGGCGCGCGGGTCGGATTCGCGCATCTCCTCGAGGCGGATCTCCATGAAGCTCGTCATGTGCGGATCCGCGTAACGCCAGTAGAAGATGTGCAGCAGGTACCAGCTCTGCAGGGCGACGAAGGCGAGCAGCGCGAGCAGCAGCGCGCGCTTGATCCAGCGGCCGACGCGCGTCATCGCTGCAGTTCGCCGCCCAGTTCCACGAGTACCGGTGCGGTATCGGGCCGCACGCCGCGCCACAGCAGGAAGGATTCCGCCGCCTGCTCGACCAGCATGCCGAGGCCGTCGGCCAGGCGGCTAGCGCCCTGCCGTCGCGCCTGTTCCAGGAACGGCGTCAGGCCCTTGCCATACATCATGTCGTAGGCCGTCGAGCCCGGCGCATAAAGGCAGTCGGGAATGCCTGGTGCGGCATCGTTCAGGCTGGCGCTCGTGGCATTCACCACCACGTCGAAGTGGCGTCCGGCCAGCGCGCCGAAGGGCAAGGCGGTCACCGGGCCATGCGGGGAGAATGCATCGCGAAGTTCGATGGCGCGCGCTTCCGTGCGGTTGGCAATTACCAGTTCGGCGGGCAATTCACCGAGCAGCGGCAGCACCACACCGCGCGCCGCACCGCCCGCGCCGAGCAGCAGGATGCGGCGCCCCCGCAACGTGCAGCCGAGGTTGCGCATGAGGTCGGCCACCAGGCCGGCGCCGTCGGTGTTGTCGCCGAGGATTGCGCCGTCGTCGAAACGCAGCGTATTCACCGCGCGAGCGGCCTCGGCGCGGGGCGTGTGCCGATTGGCGAGCGCGAAGGCTTCGAGCTTGAAAGGCACGGTCACGTTCATGCCGCGCCCGCCGGCGGCGAGGAAGTCGCGTACCGTGGCCGCGAAGCCGTCCAGTGGCGCGAGCAGGGCCTCGTAACGCATGTCCTGCCCGGTCTGGCGCGCGAATGCCGCGTGGATGCGGGGCGACTTGCTGTGGGCGATCGGATTGCCGATGACGGCGTAGCGGTCGGTCATGAAACGATCATTCGGCGGCCAGCCGGTCGCCGTTGGTGAAGGTCCATGTGCGGGTGATCTCGATGATGTCGGTGTCGCGTTTGATGTCGGCAGGGAATGGCGCGTATGGCGAGGCGAGTTGCACGATCCGTCGCGCTGCCTCGTCCAGCACCTTTTGCCCCGATGAGCGGTGGATGTCTACGCTCTGCACCGTGCCGTCGGACTTGATGATGACCGAAAGCAGCAGGCTGCCGTAGAGCCGGCCGCGCGCGGCGTCGGGATAGTTGAGCGTACCGACGCGCTCGATCTTCTGGCGCCAGTCTTCGACGTACTGGGCAAAGCGGTATTCCGAGGTGCGCGCGCCGATGAACTTCTTTCTCGGCCGCTTCTGGTACTCCTCGAAATTCTTGTCGATCTGCGCTTCCAGCCGCGCGATCGCCAGCGCGCTGGTCGCCAGATCCGAGCCGGATACCGGGGCAGGCGGTTCGGGCTGCTCGCTCTTGATCTGCTGCTCGGCGATCACCGCGGTTTGGGCCTTGGCCTGCGTCATCAGCTTCTGCTGCATCGCCTCGAGCTGCTGCACGCGGCGCTGGGCTTCGACCAGCGAATCGCCGTCGCGCTTCTGGTGCGAAGCGGGCAGCGGCGTCTTGGCGCGGCGGTCCTCGTCGGTGTTGCCGCCGCCGTCGAGGTTGTTCTGCGCGCGCGCATCGGCCTGTTCCGGGCGCGTCGAACTCTTGGAGTTGACCAGTACCACCTCGAGCTGGCTGTCCTTGTGGCGGAAGATCGAGGCGTCGGGAAACTTGAAGTGCAGCGTCAGTACGATCGCATGCACGAACAGCGACGCGGTGATCGCCAATTGCAGCCGGTTGTCGGGGTTGGAAAGCATGCCGCGCCACACCGGGCGCGGAATCGACGACCTCGCCCTGGGCTTGCCGCCTGCCGGTTTGGCGCGCGGCTTGCCCGGGCGGTTCGACGCCGGCTTCGCGGCCGGATCGGCTGGAGCGACGATAGGTTTTGCGGCCTGCGCGGGCTTCGACATGGGCCCGGATTCTACTCCGGCGCGGCTTCCGGCTCCATCTCGTCAGCAGGGCTTTCCGGCGCCAATTCGAGGAATCGGGCGCGGATCTCGGCATCCATCAGGTCGATCGCTTCGACTTCAAGGATGACCGGGGTTCCCGCATCCAGCGCCGGCAGCGAGGGCACGCGCAGCACCAGCGGCAGATGGGTGCAACGCACCAGACTTTCGCGCAGCACGCGGGCGGGCACGCGCGTCTGGCCCTGCTGGCGCAGCCAGCGCAGGCACCACCAGCGTTCCATGTTGCGCTGGAATTCGGCATAGGCGGCATAGGTGAGCTCGAAGTCGCGCATCGCGGTGAGCAGCGCGTCGGACTTTGGTGCGAAGGGCGCGGTTTCGCTGCGCAGCAGCGCGATCATCTGCCACTGGTTCACCAGGTCTACATAGCGGCGCAGCGGGCTGGTCGACCAGGCATAACAATCGACGCCGAGCCCCTCGTGAGGCGCCGCCTGGGTGGTCATGCGCACCTTGCCGCCGTTCTGCGCGCGGTAGAGGCCGGGCACCTTCGCCTCGTCCAGCATGCGGCCCCAGGTGCTGTTGGCGACGATCATCATTTCGGCCACCAGTTTGTCGAGCGGGCTGCCGCGCTTGCGCTCCTCGATCTCGATGCGACCCGGACCATCGCCATCGCCGGCCGTCCAGTCGACGCGGAAGTTGTAATCCTTGCCCAGCTGGTTGGCAGCCGGCTTGCCGCGCCCGGCTTCGAACACGTTGGCAAGCTGCCACAGCAGCAGGAGTTCGTCGCGGAATTCGAAGGGCGGCACCGTGCCGGCGGCGACAGTCTCGTCGTTGAACAGCGGTTCGATGTCGTGGTGGCGCAGGTTGGCAGCGATCGGCACGCACTCGATGCGCGATTCGTGGCCGCGCAGCACCAGGTCTCTGCCTACGTCGAGGTAGAGCGAGAGCGCGGCTGGACAGCCGCCGGCGGCCAGCGTGTAACGTTCGACCAGCCCGTCCGGCAGCATGGTGATCTTGCGTCCCGGCATATAGACCGTAGACAGCCGGCGGCGCGCGATTGCGTCGAGCGGCGAGCCCGGCGCGAAACCCAATCCGGGCGCTGCGATGTGGATGCCGATGCGCCAGCCGTCCGCCGTCGGCGTGACCGACAGCGCATCGTCGATCTCGGTGGTGTGCGCGTCGTCGATCGAAAAGGCGCGTACGCCGGCGAGCGGCAGGTCGCCGGGTTCGGCGGCTACTTCGTGCGTCGGAAAGTCGGTGCCTTCGGGGAACTGCTCGAACAGGAAGCGGCCAAGATGGTAGTCGTGCGCGCTGGCGATGCCGCCGGCGCGCGCCAACAGTTTCGGCGCAGATGCGCCGCTTTCGCCGCAGGCGGCTTCGAGTGCCTTGGCCTCGAGGCGGTTGCGATCCGGTTTGTAGAGCAACTGCTCGATCAGCGGCGCGAACTCTGCCGGCAGGCGGCCGGCGAGCAGGTCGGCGGTCATGCGCTCGATGGCTGCGGCCTGGTGTTTCTTCTTCTCCAGCCCGGCCAGCGCGGCCTGCAGGATCTCTGGCGGCGCCTTGCGGAAGCGGCCCTTTCCCTTGCGGTGAAACCAGATCGGCGCAGCATGCAGGCGCAGCAGGATCGCGGTGGATTCCACCGCGCCCGGTTCGTGTCCGTAGTACTCGCGGGCGAGCTCGCCGAAAGCGAACTCGGCGTCGCCGCAGACCTCGTAGAGGAATTCGGTTTCGATCGTTTCGGCTTGGGACTCGGCGGCGTCGAGCAGGCCAGCACAGCCCGGTTCGCGAAACCGCAGCAGCACGTTGGCCGCCTTGATCTTGGCGCGCTTGCCGGAGGCGGTTTCGACCTGCAGGGAAGTGTCGTTATCGGTGAGGATTGCGGCGGTCTTGAAGCTGCCGTCTTCCTCGAACAGGACGTTCATTGCGGCGGGGCGGGATTGCTCGGCCAAGAATTATACAGGAGGTGTCTGTCGCGCCGGCGCGCCGCGGAGGTGCGCCGATCTGGGTCTCGCAGGAATGGCAGGCCTGAGGTCCGCATGGGATGGCCGTTTCAGGCGTGCCATTTCCGGAGCCGGCGTCCCGCCTGGCGTGTCGCGGTGCATGCCTGAAGAGCGCCTGTTCATGCGCCTTCCCGGCCGGTTCAGATCTTCGTTCTTGCGCCGTTACAGGACGATAACGACAACCCTTGGAATCGCCACAAAACGATGCTGAAGCGAATCTCCACCGGCCAATTGCGCACCGGCATGTTCCTGCAGGAGTTGTGCGGCTCCTGGCTCGAGCACCCGTTCTGGCGCACCAGTTTCAAGATCACCGACCCGAAGGACATCCGCCGCATCGTCGAATCGGGGATCCGCGACGTGTGGATCGATACCGCGAAGGGTCTCGACGTCGCGCCGCCCGTGGTTGCCCAAGCCGCCCCCGAACCAGCGGCCGAACCGGCGCCTGTCGTGGCGCCCGAGGAGCTGCCGGCGCCGCCCGCCAGGGTGGAGGCCGCCGCCGAACTGCAGCGTGCGGCACGCATCGTGTCGACGGCGAAGGAGGCCGTCACCTCGATGTTCCAGGAAGCCCGCATGGGCCAGGCGATCGACGCCGAATCGGCCGGCCCGCTGGTCGAGGAGATTGCCGGCTCGGTTCTGCGCAATCCGGGTGCCCTGATCAGCCTGGCGCGGCTCAAGACCAAGGACGACTACACCTACATGCATTCCGTGGCCGTCTGCGCACTGATGGTCGCGCTGGGGCGCGAACTCGGGCTGGACGAGAAGATGATCCGCGAGGTCGGATTGGCCGGGCTGCTCCACGACATCGGGAAGATGGCGATTCCGCTCGACATCCTGAACAAGCCGGGCAAGCTCACCGATTCCGAGTTCGTCTGCGTCAAGTCGCATCCCGAGGAGGGCTGGAAGATGCTGCAGGAGGGGCGCGGCGTCGGCGAAACCACCCTCGACGTCTGCCTGCACCACCACGAAAAGGTCGACGGCAGCGGCTATCCGCACCGCCTCGCCGGCGACGCGATCAGCCTGGTCGCCAAGATGGGCGCGGTGTGCGACGTGTATGACGCAATCACCTCCAACCGTCCCTACAAGGCCGGCTGGGCGCCGACCGAATCGCTGCGCAAGATGACGGAATGGTCCAACGGCCACTTCGACCCGACGGTGTTCCGCGCCTTCGTCAAGGCGGTCGGCATCTATCCGCTGGGCAGCCTGGTGCGATTGCAGTCGGGCCGGCTCGGCGTCGTCGTGTCGCAGACCGGGAAGTCGCTGCTGACGCCGCAGGTGAAGGTGTTTTTCTCGACCCGTTCGAACGCCCATGTGCGGCCGGAACTGGTCGATCTCGACCGGCCGGGTTGTCCAGACCGCATCGTCGACCATGAAGATCCGTCTCGATGGGGATTCGGTGACCTGTCGGAGATGTGGGCGACTGCAGGTTGAGCGGCGCGGTTGCCGCCCGAGCCGGGGTTTTCCCGGTCTACGCGGCGCCACGGTGGGCAGCGCATAATCGCCGGAAACGCGGGCAGCATGTGCGATAGAGATCGTCGCCCCGCGCGTCCGGGCTATTCCCTCTACCATAAGAACGCAATGCGTCGCCTATCCGATCGACTTGCTTCGCTTTTGCTCGCCGGGCTGTATGGACTCGCCGGCGCACTGTGGATTTTCTTCAGCGACCGGTTTCTCGCCGCGATCAGCCGCGATCCCGACCAGCTTACGCGTTACCAGACCTGGAAGGGCTGGGGTTACGTGCTGTTGTCGACCCTGCTGGTGCTCGGCCTTATCCGGCTCGCGCAACGCCACCGTTCGTCGCGCGAGGACGAGGTGCGGCGCACCAATGCGCTGCTTTCATTGCGCAGTCAGGTTGCCCAGGCGATGGTGCGCCTGCGCGGCACACCGGGCGTTCTGGATGGGGTGTGCGAGGCCGCGGCGGAGAGCGGCGATTTTCCGCTGGTCTGGATTGCGCGTCTCGAACCGGCGAGCGGCAGCTGGGAAATCCTCGCCCACGGCGGCACCGCCCTGGAGGTGCTCGACGCACTCAATGTCGGACCGGACGCGCGCGTGGGTCAGGCGTCCGAGCTGCAGACGCAATTGCTCGCCGGACGTGCCTTTGTCTGCAACGACCTCTCGGTGGCGCCGTTCTCCGCCGCGTGGCGCGACCGCGCCATGGCGCTCGGCATCCCGGCTTTGCTGGCGCTGCCGATCCGTCCCTTCGATCGCGTCGAGGCGGCAATCGCATTCCATTCGAATGTCCGCGGCCGCTTCGGCCCGCGCGAGGTCGAGTTGTTCGAGGAGGTCGCACGCGATCTTGCATTTGCCTTTGCTTATGCGGCTCATGAAGGTCAGCGCGACCAGGCGGAACTTGCGCGCCGCGAAACCGAGGCGCGCTTTCGCGCCACGTTCGAGCAGGCCGCGGTCGGCCTGGCGCATGTCGCGCCCGACGGCCGCTGGTTGCGTGTCAACCAGAAACTGTGCGAAATCGTCGGGTACACGCGGGACGAGTTGTTGGCGCTGACATTCCAGGACATCACCCACGCCGAGGATCTCAATCTCGATCTGGTTCACATACGCCAACTTTTGCAGGGCGAGGCAAATACCTACTGCATCGAGAAGCGCTACATGCGAAAGGAAGGTACGTCGGTCTGGATCAATCTGACGACTTCGCTGGTGCGCGATGCTGCCGGACAGCCTGATTACTTTATTGCGGTCATCGAGGACATCCAGGCGCGACGCCAAAGCGAGGACGAAGCAAGGTTGTTCCGCCGCCTGCTCGACAACGTCCGCGACGGCATCTACGTCTATCGGCCGAACACCACCGTGCCGATCGACGTAAATGAAGCCGCTTGCCGGATGCTGGGCTATACGCGATCCGAACTGTGCCGCATGGACGTCACGCAGTTCGCGGATTTCCGGCCCGACGAACGCCGCTGGTCGCAGTACGTCGATCAGGTGATGCAAAGTGGCCACAGCCTGTTCGAGGACCGACATGTGTGCAAGGACGGTCGCTCGATGCCGGTCGAGGTCAGCATCAGTCTGGTGCACGCCGGCGGCAATCCTTACCTGGTCACGGTGATTCGAGACATCACTGAGCGCAAGCAGGCAGAACGCGCCCTGCGCGAAAGCGAGGCCCGCCTGCGCACCATCTTCGACGCGATTGCTGATGCAATCGTCCAGGTGGACGCGAATCGGCGCATCGTGTTGGTCAATCCTGCATTCACGCGAATGTTCGGCTATGGGCCGGACGAAGTGACCGGACGGACCACGGCATTTCTCTACGCCGATCCAGCAGGGTTTGGCGAGGCGGGGAGCAAGTATTACGTGAACAAGCTGGACATCAAGGAAGGTGCACAGCCGCTTACGCTTCCCTTCCAGATGCAGTATCGGTGCAAGGATGGCTCGACGTTCTGGGCCGAGTCCGTCGGCGTCTCGATCAAGGATCCGGAGGGCGGACTGACGGGCTTTCTCGCATTGCATCGGGACGTCACCGAGCGCCGGGAGGCAGAGCGCGCGCGGCAGCAAAGTGAGGAGCGCCTGGAGCAGGCGATCAGCGTGGCGGGTCTGGGTTCCTTCGATCACGATCATGTGACGAACACGCTGCACTGGTCACCCCGGCAGCGCGAGATGCACGACTGGCGCGCGGATGAACCCCCTTCGCTGCCGTCACTCATCGCGTCGGTGGCGCCGGCGGATCGAGCCGGTTTCATCGAGGCTCTGGAGCGCGCACACCGGCCTGGCGGCGACGGCATGTTCGCGATCGAATACCGGATTTCCCTGGCGGATGGCAGTGTGCGCTGGCTCAGTGCCCGCAGCCGCACCTTCTTCGACGGCGAGGGCGAGAACTGCCGCGCCGTGCGCACGATCGGGGCGGAGCTCGACATCACGCCGCGCAAGCTCGCCGAACAGGCATTGCGCGAGAACGAGGAGCGCTTCCGCACATTGGTCGAACAGGCTTCCGATGCGTTCTTCGTTCACGACGAGACGGGTGCCGTCGTCGACGCGAACCGCCTCGCCTGCGAAAGCCTCGGCTATGCACGCGACGAACTAATGCGCATGTCGGTCGTCGATATCGAACGGGGTTTCGATACTGCCTATCTGCGGGACATGTGGAACACCCTGCAGACAGGGCAACCGGCGCGCCTGTATGGCACGCACAGACGGAAAGACGGTAGCGAGTTCCCGGTGGAGATCAGCGTGAGCGCCTGTTATGTTCGTGGCAAGCGACTCTTTCTGGCATTGGTGCGCGACATTACCGAGCGCCTGCGGGCCGAGGAAGCCATTCGCACGCTCAACACCGAACTCGAACATCGCGTCAATGAGCGCACCGCGGAACTGCGCGCCGCCAACGCCGAGCTCGACAGTTTTGCGTACGCGGTTTCCCACGACCTGCGCGCGCCGTTGCGTGCCATGAACGGGTTCAGCCAGGCCCTGGTGGAAGATTACGGAAGCACACTGGATGAGCAGGCGCACGTCTATCTGGAACAGATCGTACGGGCCAGCAGGACGATGGGCGATCTGATCGATGGTCTGCTGCAGCTTTCACGTCAGACGCGCGGTGTGCTTCGTCGCGACCGCGTGGATCTTTCCGCAATTGCGGAGCGCGTGCTTGCCGAGTATGCCCATGCCGATTCCCATCGGCGAGTGAGCTGGCAGGTTGCCCCCGGGCTGATGGCGCGCGGGGACGGGCGCATGCTCGAAGCAGGGATGCGCAATCTGCTTTCCAATGCTTGGAAGTACACGTCGCATGTCGAAGAGGCGAAGATACGGGTCTATCCTGACTCCGAGGGAGGCGAGCGATTCATCTGCATCGAGGACAACGGGGCGGGGTTCGACATGGCGCATGCCGGGAAGCTGTTTCATCCGTTTCAGCGATTGCATCGGCAGGACGAGTTTCCGGGGCTCGGCATCGGCCTTGCAACGGTGCAGCGCATTGTCAATCGGCACGGCGGACGCCTGCGTGCGATCGGTGTCCGCGGCGCGGGCGCAACGTTCAGTTTCTCCCTGCCTCTAGTCGCTTTGGCTGACGAGGAGGACGCATGAAAGCCAGAACCATATTGCTCGTCGAAGATAATCCGCAGGACGAGATGCTGACCCTGCGCGCGTTGCGCAAGGTGCATCTGGCCAACCATGTCGACGTCGTGCGCGATGGTCAGCAGGCGCTGGATTTCCTGTTCGCCGAAGGCGAATTCGCTTTCCGTTCCGGGCAGCCTTTGCCAACGGTGGTGATGCTCGACCTCAACCTGCCGCGCATAGGAGGCCTCGAGGTGCTCGAGCGGTTGCGCGCAGACGAACGCACGCGATTGCTGCCGGTGGTCATCCTGACCTCGACTGACGAGCAGCGCGACCGGGTTGCGAGCTACCGCAACGGTGCGAACAGCTTCGTGCGCAAACCGCTGGACTTCGGCGAGTTTGCCGAGACGGTCGCCAGACTGGGTGTTTATTGGCTTGCCACCAACGAACCACCCGAGGAGGGGGAGGGCGGCCGGTGAAGTTGAACCTGCTGTTGATCGAAGACAATCCTGCCGACGTACTGCTGATAGAGCGCTACCTGCGAGAGCATGGCGTGGAGGTATCGCTGCGCCATGTGGCCGATGCCAGGCAGATCGCGGATGCAATCGACGAATCGATGTGGGATGCCGTGTTGTGCGACTTCAACCTGCCCGGCATTGATCTGGGGGCATTGCTGGCGCGCCTGCAGTCGCGGCTTCCGGATGTGCCGGTCATTGTCGTTTCGGGTGTCGTCGGAGAGGAGCGTGTGGTCGATCTGCTCAAGGCCGGTGCGTGGGATTTCGTGCTCAAGGACCACCTGATACGGCTGTTGCCTGCGATCGACCGCGGGCTGGCGGAAGCGGCCGACCGCCGGGGACGTCGTGCTGCGGAGGCCGCCCAGCGCGAGGGCGAGGCGCGTCTGCAGTCCTTCCTCGATGGCTCGGACAGCATTGCCTGGATCAAGGATCTGTCCGGACGGCTCCTGTCGGTCAATCGGTACATGGCCGACCTGCTCGCAGCGCCTCCCGAACGGCTGGTCGGCCGCACGGCAGGCGACCTGTTCCCGGCGGATCTTGCCGACGACTACTCGCGCAACGACCGTCTGGTGATCGAGTCGGGCCAGGCGATGACCTTCGAGGAGCGCTTCCGGCTGGGCGACCGTGAACTGATCTACAGTGCAGCGAAGTTTCCGATCCGTGATGCCAGCGGACGCATTTTTGCGATCGGTGCGATCAGCCGAGACATTACCGAACGGCGCGCGCTGGAAGCTGCGGTACGTGAGAGTGAGGCGCGCGCGAACCTGATTCTCGATGCGTCGCCCGAAGCCATGTTGGTGGTGGACGCGCGCGGCTGCATCGTCCGCAGCAACGACAACGCGGACCGCGTATTCGGGTACACGTCGGGTGAGCTGGTGGGCATGGCCTACGACCAACTGGTGCCAGAGGATCTGCGACAGGCGCATCGGGAGTCTCACCAACGTTTCATGGCCAGCCCGCGCCAGCGGCCGATGGCGCAAAGCAGGGAGCTTTCGGCACGGCGGCGCGACGGCAGTTGCTTTCCGGCGGAGATCGCGCTGGCACCGATCGAATACGGTGGCGAAAAGCAGGTCATCGTGACCGTGCTCGACGTGAGCGAACGCCGCAAGGCAGAGCGCGAGCGTGAGCAGTTGATGAAGGTGGTCGAGATATCCGGCGACATGCTGACCGTGCTCGATCGGGATCTGTGCTATCTGGTGGCGAATCCCGCCTACGCGCGGCAGTTCGGCCTGACGCCGGAAAGCATACGCGGACGCAAGGTCAGCGACGTACTCGGGCCGCAGATGTTTGCGGATGTCGAGCCGCAATTGCATGGCGCCCTGGAGGGCAAGGATCAGCATTTCTTCGTCTGGCGCAGCTTTGCCCGGGGAAGACGCGTCGCTCTGGACATCCAGTATCGTCCGTTCGCGCCCAATGGTCGCATCGAGGGCATTGCGGTGAGCTTGCGCGATGTCACCGAACGTGTGCTTGCGGAGCAGGCGCTGGCCCGCGCCCAGTCAATGGCGAGGGTCGGGAGCTGGCGCTACGACGTTGCGACGGATGTCTTCCATGTATCCGATGAAGCCATGCACTTGTTCGGCTGGCACGAGCCGTTGAACCGTGGAGCGGATCTCAGGGCATACGTTCACCCAGACGACTTGCCGCAGGTCCGTGCCAGATGGGCGCAGTCGCTTGCAGGCGGCGAGTCGTACGACACCGAGCATCGTATCGTGATCGATGGCGTCACTCGTCATGTGCACGTGCTCGGCGAGGCGACAAGGGACGAACACGGTGCCGTAATGCATATGGTCGGCGTCCTGCAGGACATCACCGAGGTGCGCGAGGCGCAGCTTGCGCTCCAGGCGCAACAGGTACATCTGGAGAACCTGGTCGCGGCGCGAACGGCTGCGTTGCAGCAGCAGACGAGCTACCTGCATGCACTGATCGACAATTTTCCGTTCCGCGTCTGGCTGAAGGATCCAGAGAGCCGATATCTTGCCTTGAACCGCGCCAACAGCGCGTCCGTCGGGCTGACTGTCAACGATATTGTCGGCAAGACGGACGAGGAGTTCCTGCCACGCGAGCTCGCGAACCGCCGGGTCGAGGAAGATCGGTCGGTGATGCGCGAACGCCAGCCTCGCACGGCCGAGATAAGGGTCGCGGGCGAGACCGGGGACACCTGGTTCGAGACCTACAAGGCGCCGGTGTTCGATACCGGTGGCGGCGTCATCGGAACCGTCGGCTATGCTAGAGACATTACAGAGCGCAAGGTGCTGGATGCCGCGCGCGAAGCGGCGCTCGCCGAGGCGCAACGGCTCGCTCGCGTGCGCAGCGATTTTCTCGCCAACATGAGCCACGAGATCCGTACGCCGCTTGCGGCGATCCTCGGCCTGGCGCAGGTTGGCTTGCGCGGCGATGCTGGGCGGCGTACCGCCGAGACGTTTGCACGCATATTGGACTCGGGTCAGCTCCTGCTGGGGGTGATCAACGACATCCTGGATTTTTCCAAGATCGAGGCCGGCAAACTGACCGTCGAGAACGCTGCCTTCGATCCGTGCGAAGCCGTCGACCGTGCGGTGGATTTCGTATCCGCGCAGGCGGAAGAAAAGCGGCTGGCGTTCATCGTGGAAGAGGCTGCCGATTTGCCGGCCGTCTGTTCGGGTGACAAGTTGCGCGTGTCGCAAGTTCTGGTCAACCTGCTGTCGAATGCAGTCAAATTCACCGAACGCGGGAGGGTGTCGCTCAAGGTATCGCGTGAGACCGAATGGCTGCGCTTCGACGTCGTCGATACCGGCATCGGCATGAGCCCCGGACAAGTCGAGCGATTGTTCCAGCCGTTCGAACAGGCCGACACCAGCACGACGCGTCGTTTTGGCGGCACCGGCCTCGGACTCGCCATTTCCGGGCGTCTGGTGGACCTGATGGGCGGAAAGCTCTCGGTTGATAGCCGTCCCGGTGAAGGATCACGCTTCACGCTGCGCGTCCCGTTGCGCGATGCCTCGGCACCCCGTGCCGCACAGTCGGCCGAGGTTACGCTGGTGGGCCTCGACGGAGAGACGCTGTCCGGCGTCATGGCGGCTCTCGAAGAACGTGGCGTTCGGACGTGCGTCGCGGCGCCCGGTAACGTTTTCGCTGGCGCATCCGATCTCGTCGTGCTCGGTTGCGAGGCGGTCGATGCCGCGCTGTCGGCGAGCGCAAATCGCGCCATCGCGGCCGGCCGGCGCGTCGCGCTTGCCTGCCATCACGGGGATTTCTGCGACGGTACGCTACCCCTGCGTGATCGGACGACGCGTCTCGAGTTTCCGCTGCGTGCCCGCCACATCATTTCCGCAGCCCTCGCCGACCCGATGCCGGCACGCAGCAGGCCGCTGCCCCTCCACCCCCGCCTGTCGGGCCTGCGCGTTCTGGCGGCCGAGGACAATGCACTCAACCGTGTTGTTCTCGAGGAGATACTCCAGGCTGAAGGTGCGCTGCTTACGCTGACCGAGGACGGCGAACGTGCGCTCGAACAGTTCGACCGCCAGGGCGCCGATGCCTATGACATCGTGTTGACCGACATCCAAATGCCGGGTATCGATGGCTACGAAACCGCGCGGCGCATCCTGTCCCGCTCACCCTCGATGCCGGTGATCGGGCTGACTGCCCATGCGATGCGCGAGGAGCGCGAGCGCTGTCTTGCTGTCGGTATGGTCGAGCACGTGGCCAAGCCGATCGACATCGACGGCCTGGTCGACGCGATTCTCCGGCACGTGCCCCGGCTGGCTCGCGAGGCGCTGCCCGCGGCGCGCGGCGATGCCGACTCGCGTGCCGCGGAAGCGCCGCCTGCAGCGCCCGCCATCGACTGGTCGGCGCTCGAGGAGCGGTTTCCAGGGCGCGCATCGTTCATCGACCGGCTTGCGCAGACGCTGCTGCGCACTCAGGGCGAAACACCGGCGCGGCTGCGCGAGGCTGTGGCGCATGATGACCGAGCGGCGATCGTTTTCATTGCCCACACGCTCAAGGGCATGGCCGGCAATCTGATGGCCGAACGGCTGCACCGTCTCGCACGGGATACCGAGATGGCGGCACGCGAGGAATCGCCGTTGGCCGGCGAGTTGGCAATTCGCCTCGCGAATGCCATGCAGGAGGTGATCGAAGCAGTACAACAACGGCTTGCAGGGGGCGGGTCGGCTGCGGCTACGACCTCGGGTGTGTGACGTGTTCGACTTGGCAGGCGGTCTGCCGACCTATAAAATCGCGGAGTGCTGAGGAGCGCTGCGACCCGTTGCCATGTGATGCGACGGGCCAGGCTCAGCAACAGAACAACGGCGCTCGCAAACCCTTAACTGGTTTGGAGCGCCGTTTCGTTTGCGGGTGCTCCGCGTTTGCCTAGGAGGCACCCATGTCCGCAGTTCCCCAATCCAATTCGCAGTTCTCCGATTTCAAGGTCGCCGACCTTGCGCTCGCGGCGTGGGGCCGCAAGGAGATTGCCATCGCCGAAACCGAAATGCCCGGCCTGATGGCGATCCGCGAAGAATACGCGGCAAGCCAGCCGCTGCGCGGTGCGCGCATCACTGGTTCGCTGCACATGACCATCCAGACTGCGGTGCTGATCGAGACACTGAAGGCGCTCGGTGCCGACGTGCGCTGGGCTTCGTGCAACATCTTCTCGACGCAGGATCACGCAGCCGCGGCAATTGCCGCCGGCGGCACGCCGGTATTCGCCGTCAAGGGCGAGTCCCTCGAGGACTACTGGGATTACACGCACCGCATTTTCGAATGGGCCGACGGTGGCTACTCGAACATGATCCTCGACGACGGCGGCGATGCCACGTTGCTACTGCACCTCGGCACGCGTGCGCAGAGCGATGCGTCAATCCTGGACAAGCCGACCAGCGAAGAAGAGATCTGCCTCTTCAATTCGATCAAGGCCAAGCTCAAGAGCGATCCGAAGTGGTACTCGACGCGCTTGGAGAAGATCAAGGGCGTTACCGAGGAAACCACCACCGGCGTGCATCGCCTGTACCAGATGCACGAGCGCGGCGAACTCAAGTTCCCGGCGATCAACGTCAATGATTCGGTGACCAAGAGCAAGTTCGACAACCTCTACGGCTGTCGGGAGTCGCTGGTCGACGGCATCAAGCGCGCGACCGACGTGATGGTCGCCGGCAAGATCGCCGTGGTCTGCGGCTACGGCGACGTTGGCAAGGGCAGCGCACAGGCGCTGCGCGCGCTCTCGGCGCAGGTCTGGGTGACCGAGATCGACCCGATCTGCGCGCTACAGGCGGCGATGGAGGGCTATCGCGTCGTCACCATGGACTATGCAGCCGAGCATGCCGACATCTTCGTCACCGCAACCGGGAACTTCCATGTGATCAACCACGAGCACATGAAGAAGATGAAGGACCAGGCGATCGTCTGCAACATCGGCCATTTCGACAACGAGATCGACGTCGCCTCGCTGTCCGGTTACACGTGGGAAGAGATCAAGCCGCAGGTCGACCACGTGATCTTCCCGGACGGCAAGCGCATCATCCTGCTCGCCAAGGGCCGGCTGGTGAACCTGGGCTGTGCGACCGGCCACCCCAGTTATGTGATGAGTTCGTCGTTCGCCAACCAGACCATTGCGCAGATCGAGCTGTTTACGAACACGGCGAAGTACCCGGTTGGCGTTTACACCCTGCCCAAGCATCTGGACGAAAAGGTCGCGCGCCTGCAACTCAAGAAGCTCAATGCGCAGCTCACGGTTCTGACCGAGCAGCAGGCAAGCTACATCGGCGTGGACAAGGACGGCCCGTACAAGTCGGATCACTACCGCTACTGATCTGCGGGCATCACGCCCGATTGAGAACGATGCCGTGCGTGTCCGTGGGCGACACGCATGCAGCGGGTCTTTCGGGGCCCGTCGACAGAACACAGGTGACATGATGGCTAACCACCCGACGTACAGCGCGGAGTTCTTTCCGCCGCAGACTGCCGAGGGCATCGAAAAATTGCGTTCGGTGCGCAAGCAGCTACGACAGCTTCCGCTCGAATTCTTCTCGGTGACATTCGGCGCAGGCGGATCGACGCGGGACCGCACGCTCGAAACCGTGCTCGAGATCCGCAGCGAGGGCATCGATGCGGCGCCCCATCTTTCGTGCATTGGCACCACGCGCGACACGGTGCGCGAACTGCTCGATCGGTATCGCGAGGCCGGCATTCGCCGCATCGTCGCGCTGCGCGGCGACCTTCCGTCAGGCGTAGGCGAGTTCGGCGATTTCCGCTATGCCAACGAGCTGGTGGCGTTCATTCGTGAAACTACCGGAGACTGGTTCCACATCGAGGTCGCTGCCTATCCCGAAGTGCATCCGCAGGCAAGAAGCCCTCGCGACGATCTGCTGGCGCTCAAGCGCAAGTTCGATGCGGGCGCGAATTCGGCGATCACGCAGTACTTCTACAATACCGACGCCTACGCAATGTTCATCGACGATTGCGCCAAGCTCGGCATCACCCAGCCAATCGTGCCGGGCATCATGCCGATCGCCAACTTCAGCAAGATTGCGCGCTTCTCCGAGGCGTGCGGTGCGGATATTCCGCGCTGGATGCGCAAGCGCTTCGAGGGATTCGGTGACGATGCGGCCAGTGTGCGAGCCTTCGGCCTCGATGTCGTCACGACGCTGTGCGAGCGCCTGCTGCGCCACGGGGCGCCGGGATTGCACTTCTATACCTTGAACCAGGCGGGCCTCACCAATACCATCATGCAGCGCCTCGGCGCAGCCTGATCTTACTCGTTCGCGAGCCGTTTCTCGGCGCGTGACAGCCAGGCCGCGAAGGTGGTCTCGTAGGCCTGCCGTGCCGCGCCATAGCTCGTCCACACGCAATCCTCGCAGCCGGATTCGCAGCATTCCCCTTCCTGCGGCGGCACCGGGGGATGGGGGGCGGGGTCGTCGGGTGGCGATTCGGGTCTGGTGCAGGGGTGCATCGGCGCTGGCTGGCAGGTAAGCTTGCGATAACGCAAATCTACCAGAGTCGAGCCATGGCCCGATCCCGAGACTTCCTGATTGCACTTTTTTCCGCGTTGCTCGTATCGCCAGTCGCGGCGGATCCATCGCCGCGCGTCGATCCGATGTCCGCGGACGACCTGCGTCCCGGCTGCGGCTGCGCATTTTACGCGCGCGGCAACCGGCTGAATGTGCCGACGGCGGGTCCGCTGCTCCACTGGTCGCTCGACGAGCGCGGCTGGGGGCGCACCAAGCTCGATGGCGAGATCCGCCGTCTCAAGCTGCTCCAGGAAAAACGGCTGCCCGAAGCGCGCGAACGGCCGCAGCATGGCGATCGTCTGGTGCTCGTATTCCAGGAGGACCGATACCACGTGCAAGCGATCGCGTCGGTTACCCAGGCCTGTGCGCCACGCGCCGCCCGCTGCGACACCCTGTACGCGACGCGCCTGCTGTTCCGCCGTGCCGGTGATCCCGCGCTTGAGATCGACGCGATCGGGAAGTGCGGGTGTTAATCGAATTGCACCCGGATGGTGCGCGATGATCTGGGGATTCCCTGCCGCTGCGCTCGGCCTGCTGCTGGTGTCGGGCGGACAGTTGCGCGACCGCCGCGGCGCACGCTTGTGCGGCGTGACGCTGCTTGCTTTTGCCCTGTGGGATTTCTCGGCCGTGTCGTGGCGCTCGCCCGATGGCGGCGGCGCACTGCGCTTCGACCTCGTTTTCCTGCTGCCGATCGCGCTGGCCGCGTCGGTAGGCGGCATCCTCAACCTGTTCGCCCGGCCGCTGCCGTCCAATGGGGCCGATGAGCCGCCTGATGAGGACATGTCCGGGCCGGGCCCCGAAACCTGAGGCGCACGCCGCGTTCGACGCCGGCCCCGATGTCCGGACCGCGGGCTGCTGCCGCCCGCCTCAGGTTTCCCGCGATCTTGCCGTCAATGGTGGTTGCCGACACATAGTTGATTCGGCGAATTGGATATGACTTGAATCGGTGCCGGGTCCGAATTGCAGGCTCCGGCCGACCAAAAGGCGCATCGATTGGATGAGAAGCTCAACCTGCTGGTGATCGGCCTCGACCCGGACCTCCTGGATCTGGTCACCCACAGCCTGCAAGGCAGTTGCAGTCGGGTCGAATCGGTTGATGTACGTGACGGGCTCAGTCGTGCATTGCGGCTCGGGGAGTGGGACGCATTCGTGGTGGCAAGAACGCTGGACGCTTGCGATCTGGCGGCGGTCGTCGGGCAGCTTCGGAGCGCAGCACCGGGGAGCCGGGTGATCGTCGTGTCCCGGGCGTCTGATGACGCGGCTGCAGCGAACCTGCGCGGCATTGATGCCGACGAGCATCTTATTGCAGACCTGCCGGACCGGTTCGCCGATTCACTCGGGCGCGCCTTGGGGAATTGCCACATGCAGCGCGAACTGCGGCAACTGCGCGCGGTTCTGCAGGAAAGCGATTCGCGGCTGGAATGTGCGCGGGATGCGCTTGCCGCCAGTGAATCCCGTGCCAACCTGATCCTCGATCTGGTGCCCGAGGCAATGCTGCTGATCGATGCGACGGGGTGCATCCAGCGGGCCAATCTTCGGGCTGCCAAGGTTTTCGGATATCCGCCGGGGAAGCTGCACGGCATGCCGCTCGAGGCGCTGATCCCGCAGCGACTGCGTGCGGTCCATCGCACCCACGTCGCCGCTTTTGCGGCAAATCCGCAGCCGCGGCAGATGGGCGTCGGGCGCGAACTGGTGGCCCTGCGAAGCGACGGAGCGGAGTTTCCGGTCGAAGCGTCGCTCGGGCCAGCGCAGATCGATGGCAGGTCGCACGTGATCGTGACGTTGGTCGATATTACCGAACGCCGCCGCGCCGCTATCGAACTGCAGCGTTTCGAGCAGATCGTACGAACGTCGCCCGACATGTTGGCCTATGTCGACCGCGACCTCCGCTATCAGGTGGTCAACCCGGCCTACGCAATGCAGGTCGGCGGATTGCCGGAAGATTTGGCCGGCAGGCGAATCCGCGAGGTGTTGCCGCCGGAGGTCTGGCATGACATCGAACCGATCCTGCTGCGCGCGCTTGCCGGCGAGGAATTGAGCTTTTCCTCCCGCCGCGTGTTTGCCGACGGTGAGGAGCATGTGCTCGATGCAACCTATCGGCCGTTCGTCGTTGACGGCAATGTCACAGGCATCGTGGTGAGCCATCGCGACGTGACCGGGCGCGTCAGGGCGGAGGCCGCGGCTGCGCGTGAAAGCCGTCGTAACCAGATCCTGCTGCGCAATGCCAGCGACGGGATAGCCATCCTCGACGAGTCGGGACGTGTCATCGAGGCGAGCGATTCATTCTGCGACGCGCTCCTTTATACGCGCGAAGAGGTAATCGGCGCCAGCCTGTCCTTGTGGGATGCGCGCTGGAGCGAAGACGACCTTGGCGAAATACTCGCCCGCGCGATTCATGACAGCTCGCGGCGACAGTTCGAAACGCTGTATCGGCGCAAGGACGGCACGACCTTCGAGGTCGAGGTAACCAGCATTACCGTCGACGTCGAAGGCAGGCCGGTCGTGTTTTGCTCCACGCGCGACATCTCGCAGCGCCGTGCCGTTGAACGGGCTCTGAGTGAATCGCAGGCGGTCATCGAGCGAGCGCAACAGATGGCGCACCTTGGCAGCTGGACATACGACTTTGCCAACGACCAGGTCTTCCTCTCCGCCGAACATCAGCGGATATTGATCTGGCCGAGCAACATCTGCAGTGGCGCCGAGCTGAAGGCGCTCGTGCATCCCGATGATGCGGCGCGGATCGCCGGCACTTGGCGGCATTGCTTCGTATCCGGCGAGCCGATGGACGTCGAATACCGCGTAGTCATTAAGGGCGTGGTCAAACACCTGCACGTGCGCGGCGAGATGCGGTTGGATGATCGGGGTCGGGTGCAGTCCGCGATCGGCTTTACCCAGGACGTGACGACGCTGCGCGAGGCCGAGCGCGCACTCGAAGCGCACGCAAGCCATCTAGAGGATGAGGTCGCTGCGCGAACGGCGGCGCTGGCAGTTGCGGAAGCAAAGTTCCGCGGCCTCGTCGAACAATCCTTCGCCGCCATCGATATCTACCAGGATGGTTACTTCCGATATGTCAATCCTGCGTTTGCACGCATATTCGGGTTCGATGGGCCCGAACAGATCGTCGACCGCGTGCGCAGCCTCGATCTGATCGCGCCGGAATGCCGAGAGCGGGTGCTGGAGAACCTGCGGCTGCGCTCGACCGGCGAGGTCGAGTCGATCCAGTACGAGTTCGTTGGTTTGCGCCGGGATGGCTCACGCATCGACCTCGAGGTATTCGGTCGACATTTCGATTACGACGGCCGTCCGGCCACCATCGGCATCGTGATCGACATCACCCAGCGCAAGCTCGCAGAACAGGCGCAGTCGCGTGCGCTGGCCGAGGCGGAGAGGCTAGCGCAGGTGCGGCGCGACTTCCTGGCGAACATGAGCCACGAGATACGCACGCCGCTGTCGGCGATTCTCGGGTTGGCCCAGGTCGGCATGCGTGAGGATAGCGGCCGGCGCAGCAGCCACACCTTCGGACGCATTCTCGATTCGGGCCAGTTGCTGCTCGGCGTGATCAACGACATCCTCGATTTCTCCAAGATCGAGGCCGGCAAGCTTGATGTCGAGGCACTGCCATTCGACCCTTGCGAGGCGATTGACCGCGCGGTTGGTTTCGTCGCACCACAGGCCCAGTCGAAGGGGCTGGAGTTCGTTGTCGAGGAGGCAGCCGATCTGCCTGCGCGTTGTGCCGGTGACAAGCTGCGTCTTTCTCAGATCCTGGTGAACCTGCTGTCGAATGCGGTGAAGTTCACCGAGCGCGGCACGGTGCGATTGCGCGTGGTACGCGATGCCGACTGGCTGCGATTCGATGTCATCGACAGCGGCATCGGCATTGCGGCAGATCAGCTCGAACGCCTGTTTTGCCCGTTCGAGCAAGGCGATACCACGACCACGCGCCGTTTTGGTGGCACGGGCCTCGGTCTGACTATTTCGAACCGGCTTGCCGGGCTGATGGCGGGCGAGCTCACTGCGCAAAGCCGTGTCGGGGAAGGCTCGACGTTCACGCTGCGGATGCCGCTGCAGGATGCGGTCGACCCGGCGCGCGCGCATGAATCGCTCGGGATTGTTTTGGCTGGCATCGGGGACAGTCTGGCAGCCGAACTTTCCGATGCGCTTGTCAGTCGAGGTGCGCGTGCAAGCCGGCGAACGCCGACCGCAGCCTTCGAGCAACCCGCGGATCTGATTGTCATCGACGGCACTGCGTTTGACGCGGCTGTGGCAGCACGGGTCCGGCAGGCGATTGCCTGCGGCCGGCGCGTGGCAGTGGCCCGCCGCGGCGATGTGCAGATTTCGCTGGATGACGAGCTGCGCGCCGGGGTGATCCAGATCGACTATCCCTTGCGTGCACGGCACCTGATCGCAGCGGTACGGGCCGGTACCGCTGCGTCCGACGCCTCCTCAGGGGTGTCCGGCGGCGCACGCCTTCGAGGCGTGCGCGTGCTCGCTGCGGAAGACAACGCGATCAATCGCGAAGTTCTGACCGAGATAATGGCACTCGAGGGCGCGCAGCTCACGCTTGCCGAAGACGGCGAGCAGGCGGTGGCGCGCCTGCAGCGCGATGGGGCGCGGGCTTTCGACGTACTGCTGACGGACATCCAGATGCCCGGCATCGACGGATATGAAACCGCGCGGCGTGCACTCGCCCTGGCGCCTGACCTGCCGGTGATGGGCCTCACGGCGCATGCCATGCGCGACGAGCGCGAGCGCTGCCTTGCCGCGGGCATGGTCGAACACATTGCGAAGCCGATCGACATCGATGCACTGGTGAATGCCGTCCTGCGCCACCTGCGTCGCCCCGATCATGCACCTGCAAGCATGGCAGCAGGTGCGCCTGTCACGCCGCAGGCCGCTAACGGGGCGGTCGATGTCGTCGAGCCCGCGATCGACTGGGAGGCGCTCGAGAGGCGCTTTGCGGCGCGTCCTGCGTTCGTTCGCCGGCTCGGTCAAATGCTGCTGCAAGGCCAGTCCGGCATGCCCGCCCGGTTGCGCGAACTCGCGGCCTGCGGCGATTATGCGCAGATCGCATTCGTCGCCCACACGATCAAGGGTGTGGCTGGCAACCTGATGGCAAGGCCGGCGGAGTCGCTTGCGCGCGAAACCGAGGCTGCGGCGCGTGGATCGTCACCCGAAGCGCTGCAACTCGCGATGCGGTTGGCCGAGGCAATCGAAACCATGTTCGCGGCGACGCGGGCGCGCTTCCCTGGCATCGAAACGGCGGCGGCCCAGACCGTTGGCGGCTGAGGGGCGCTGGCCTGCTGCTGGAAGGAGAGCCATGCCGCCCTGGAACCCGCATGAATAAACGATCTTCGGCAGGCAAGCCCGGAGGGGCAATCGCCACGGGCGTCTCCGGCTAGGCGAGGGAGAATTCAGGGGCCGCTGGCGGGGCCGGTACCACGGCTATCGCCGCTTGGCGCCTCGAGCGGGGTGGTCCACATCAGCGGCCAGGCGAAGAGGAAGTACGATATGTCGGCGTTGTGGGCATACCATGCCTGGTGCCAGCCAAAGGTCGCGACCGCGTTGATGCAGTAGAGGATGCCGAATCCGAGCACCACCCACGATGCGTTTTGAACCGGACGCTGCGGGCGCAGCCAGCCCAGTGCGAGCGAGAGACTCAGCAAGAAGGCAGTGCCGATCAACGGCATGTGCCGCTGATGGTGGCCGAACGGATTGTGCATGCGGAACGCATCGCCACCCCAGGCCATCCAAAGCGGCAGCAGGGTCAGCCCGAAGACGACAAGGGCGCACAGTCCGATGACGATCATCTGGCGCAGGTTGTGGCGCCGCGAAGCGAGTTCGGTCAGCCCCCAGCCTGCGAGCGGAACTGCAAAGGCGAGGCGTGTCGACAACAGCAGCCCGGCGCAGCCGCCAAGTACGATGGGCGTTCGCCGCGCCGTCAGCGACAGCCAGAGAAATGCCATGAACAGCAGGCTATTCACGAATAGCGTGCTGCGGCACATGATTTCCCACAGCACGGGTGGTGCCAGCAGGGCCAGCATGAGATGCGGCAGCGCGACGCTGCCTGCGCGGCGCCAGATCCAGGCGACCCACGATCCCCACCCGAGCAGCGTTGCCCAGGCCAGATCGACCCCGAGTGCAAAGGGCGCTACGACGACCTGAAGGAAGGGAAGCGGCGACGGAAAGCCGTCGAACCGGGTGCGTGCCGAATAGGGAAACTCGCCCCGCAGCAGGGCTTGCCACCAGTAGTACACGGCGTCCCATCGATCGACCTGGAAATGCTGCGGTGTAAACCGGTGCAGCGCGACAGCGAGACAAAGCGCCCACGCGGCAAGCACCCACCAGCGCCAGCGGCAACCGATGCGCATTCGCCATAGCGGCGGCCAGAGGAAAGCGGCGCTGATTGCGGCACTCGCGGCTGCGGCTGGCCAGAATCCCGCGATGCGCTCGCCGTACTTGAGCAGGAATATCGCCTGAATCGACAACAGCGCGAACGTGGCAGGCGGATGCGCCAGCCAGCCGGCGCGTGGTTTCGCATTGACCGGATGCATCATCGGGCACGCCGCTCCGGTGAGGGCAGCGCCCGGATGGCCCGGAGGACAAGGCGTTCTAAGCCTGTGGCGGGTGTTGTTGTCATGCTGGCGTCTCGGATGACAGCGTATTGCTGTCGCAGATCGGAAGCGCATGATAGTCCAGGATGCGTGCCAGCCGCTTTTCGGAGGCGGGGGATTCCGGGCGCCGTCTCGAGCGCCAGTTGGCGAGGGTAAAATCCACACTTCAATAAAAAGGGGATGACCATGAGCACACGCCCGTTTCGCATACTCGGCATTCAGCAGATCGCCATCGGCGGCCCCGACAAGGCGCGCCTGCGCAGGTTGTGGGTCGACATGTTCGGCCTCGAGGTCACCGGCAACTTCGTATCCGAACGCGAGAACGTCGACGAAGACATCACCGCGATGGGCAGCGGCCCGTTCAAGGTCGAGGTCGACCTGATGCAGCCGCTCGACGCGGCAAGGAAGCCCGCAGTGCATGAGCCGCCGCTCAATCACGTCGGCCTGTGGGTCGACGATCTTCCGCTCGCGGTCGAATGGCTGACGGCCCAGGGCGTGCGTTTTGCGCCCGGCGGCATTCGTCGCGGCGCGGCTGGCTACGACATTACGTTCCTGCATCCCAAGGCGAACGAGCAGTTCCCGATTGCGGGCGAAGGCGTGCTGATCGAACTCGTGCAGGCGCCGCCCGAGGTTATCTCGGCGTTCGCGAAACTCGCTGGGTGATCAGAGGTCGTGCCAGCGGCCGATGCGGGCCGCCTGGCCGGCCGGCTGGCCGTTCTCGTCGGTGACATTCCAGATGGTTGTGTCTTCGATGACGAAGCGCCGCCCGTCGGCGGCCACGCGCAGGCCGCGGTAGTCGTCGGCAAAACCGTTTGCCGCGACCCGCGCCAGCAGTTGCGCGCGCGCCTCACGGTCGGCCGTCGGTGCGGAGTATCGCGAGGGCAGGCGCGTGAAGCCGGCCCAGTCCATGGCAAAAAGTGCCAGCGCGCAGCGATTGGCGTAGTTGAAAAGGGGGTCTGCCTGCGTGCCGTGGGAGACGATGCCGAAGGGCGCCGCATCAAGGGCGGCCGGCGCATCGGCGGCGGCAACTGCGGGCGGAATCAGGTCGCGGCCGGTCAGGCGGCGGTAGCTTTCGCGCAGCCGGGCCACGTGGCGCTGCAGCCACGCGGCGTCGGGCGCGGCTTCAGAGCTGGCGTGCGGCAAAGGTGTCGCACTGGCGCAAATCGCCGGTCTCCAGACCGCGTTTGAACCAGCGCACGCGCTGCGCCGAGCTGCCGTGGGTGAAACTCTCCGGCACCACCATGCCGCGCGACTGGCGTTGCAGGGTGTCGTCGCCGATGGCGGTTGCCGCATTCAGGCCTTCCTCGATGTCGCCGGATTCCAGCACTTTCCGGGATCGGTCGGCGTGGTTCGCCCAGATGCCGGCGAAGCAGTCCGCCTGCAGTTCCAGTCGCACCGAGAGCTGGTTGCCCTCGACCTCGCTGGCGCGCCGGCGCATGTTCTCGACCTTCTCCGAAATGCCGAGCAGGTTCTGCACGTGATGGCCGATTTCGTGAGCGATCACGTAGGCCTGCGCAAAATCGCCGGGTGCGCGAAAGCGCGTGCGCAATTCGTCGTAGAAACGCAGGTCGATGTACACCTTCTGGTCTGCCGGGCAGTAAAACGGCCCCATGGCCGATTGCCCCGTGCCGCATGCCGTGGGCGTGGCGCCCGAGAACAGCACCAGCCTGGGCTCTACGTACTGCTTGCCACCCTGGGCGAAGATCGCCTTCCAGGTGTCCTCGGTGTCCGCCAGCACCTGCGAGATGAACTTCGCGCCGGCATCGTTGGCTGGCGGCTTTGGTCCCGGCCCGCTCGGCGCTTCGATCGGCGCCGGGCCGGTTGCGGTGTTCAGCACGATCGAGGGGTCGACACCGAAGTACATCGCGACCAGCGCCAGCACGATGGTGCCGATGCCGATCGACCGCCCGCCGATCGGCAGACCGCGCCCGCCGCCGTAACCCTCGCCGCGGCGATCTTCCACGTTGTCGCTCTCGCGACCGTTTTCCATGCGCATGCCCGCTCTCCAGATCAAGCCGAGCGGGCATTTTGGCACAGCCGGGCGGCGGGCTTCACGCCCCGCGCGGCGGTCAGTTCATAAGAAATGTAACGGCGGCGACCACCCAAACCAGAAGACCGAGCCCGGCGAGCACGTGGCGCCGGGCGATGCCTTCGTCAGGCCTGCCGCGCTTGTAGCCGCTGAACATCGCGGCGACGAGGTTCTCGCGATGCGCGATGCTGCCGGCGGCAACACCGGCCAGGTGCAGCACGACCACGGCGAGCGCGGCGCCGGTTGCGCCTTCGTGGACTTCCTCGAACATGTCGCCGCCGATCTCGTTGAACGTCAGCCAGCCGCTTGCAACGCTGAGCGCGCCGAGGACGAGCAATGCAAGGATTGCCCAGGCGCCGGCCGGGTTGTGTCCGGCAAAGTGCTGTGGCTTGCCGGCCAGCAGGCTCTTCAGGTATGCAAGTGCGGCGTATGGTGCGCGCACGAAAGCCGCGAATCGCGCGTGGCGCGATCCGATCAGGCCCCACAGAAGGCGGAACGCGAGTATCGTGCCAAAGGCGTAGCCGCTCGCGACGTGGACATTGCGCAGCGACTCGCTTTCGCTGGTCAGCCAGGCGAGCGCAAAGCTGCCCGCGAGCAGCCAGTGGCCGAGGCGTGTCGGGATGTCCCAGACCAAGATGCGCCGGCCGCCTGCTTCTGCCCGGTTCGTGTCGTCGCTGCGCGTTGCGCCGGCAGCATGCGTGATGGATGACATGTCGATCTCCTGCAAGTGTCGTCGGATTCAGCGCCGCACATTGGGCAGCGCGATGTCGTGTTCGTCGTAGCGCCCGCTTTCGGCGTTGCGGTGGCAGGCTGCACAGTTGGCCGGGCTTTTCACCTTCGGGTCGTGCCAGACGGTGGGCGACAATTCATCGTGCTTCCTGGTGAACCAGCGCGTGTCGGTGATGCGCAGGCTCGCGGCCGCGTTGCGTTCGCCACGCGTCGAGGCATTACGCTCGAGAAAGGTGGTGATGCGAGCTGCAGTTGGCGCATCGAGTGCCGCGTTGCTGCCAAAGTGCCGATCGAGACCGGCCATCAGGCGGCGCCAGGTGTCGGCGGTCAGCAGCGCGGGCGGGTAGGCGACATGGCAGGTGCCGCACTCCTCGAGCCAGGTCTTGTCCGGGTGGGGCGGCATGCGTGAGCCGTCTGCAAACGCGGTGGCCGCGCCGCACAGCATCAGGCAGGCCAGGCTCGAGCGGAACGTGGTTCGTTTCATGATGCACCCCCGGCCACGACAAGGAACCGGACCAAATCGGCCTTTTCGGCCGCACTGCATTCGCGCCCAACCACTTCGGTGCAGTTTCGGCGGAACCACTTCTCCGCCTTGGCGGCATCGGCAAATCGGTCCGGGTTGGCGGAAGGGGCGAGCGGGCGGATCGACTTTGCGGTGATCACGTGCGTGCCTTGTGCCGCCGGCCGTTCAGTATGGCAGGCGGCACAGTTCGGCATTTTGTCGGCGACGTTCCAGTTTCTGAGAAAGAATGCCTTTCCGCGCTCCGCCGAGGCGACGAACCCCTGTTGGGTACGGGCGGCTTCCGTGGCGTAGTCGGCGATCAGATCCTGCGGGCTCGCCGCGTGCAGCGGCAGGGCGACAAGCGTGCCGGCGAGCGCTAGCGAGAGGCACATGGTGCGATTCATTCGTTTGCTCCAGTTCGGTTGTTCAGTTCATGCAGGCAGTCTCCGCGCCGGGGCTGAATGGGCGGTTAAGTCGGCCTTAATCCAGGCTTAGTAACCTTCGCGCCATACAAGTCGAACAAAATGCGATGAAGATCCTGCTCGTCGAGGACGACGCCTTGCTCGGGGACGGCATCCGGACCGGTCTGGTTCGTCTTGGATTCCACGTTTCCTGGGTGAGAGACGGCATCGAGGCTCTGGAGGCGATCGAGTTGAACGGCCTTTCCGCCGTGGTGCTCGACCTGAATCTGCCGAATCTCGACGGCCTTGGCGTATTGCGACGCTTGCGCTGTGCCGGCAATCCGGTTCCCGTCATCATCATGACCGGCAGCGGCGACAAGGCCGACAAACTGTCGGCTCTAGACAGTGGCGCCGACGACTACATCGTCAAACCGGTGGACCTCGACGAACTGGCCGCGCGGCTGCGTGCGCTGATACGCCGGGCGGGAGGGCGAGCGGTATCGCGACTGGTGTGCGGCGACGTCGAGCTCGATCCGGCGGCCCGGCGCGTGTGGAACAAGGGCAAGCCGGTCGACCTGTCCGCACGTGAATTGGCCGTGCTGGAATCGCTGATGGAGAATGCCGGGCGCGTAATGTCGCGGGCACAGCTCGAAGGCAGCATCTACGGCTGGGGCGAAGGTGCGGAGAGCAATACCGTCGAGGTATATGTCCACTACCTGCGCAAGAAGCTCGGCGGCGATTTCATCCGCACCCTGCGCGGCGTCGGGTACCTCGTCGAAGACCTGCCCCAAGGCTGAAGCGGTACCGAAGGCAGGACGCGGCGCGCAAGGCACCCGCGGCCAAATGATCGATCGTCACCCGCATTCCCGCGTGCCCGGCGGATCCTGATTCACATGGGCATAATTCGGCCCATGCCTGCGCAAGCGGGCAGTTCCGGAGCCGATGCGAATGAACCCATCCGAAATCCGCAACGTGGCACGTGAGCCGCGCCGTTACCGTTTCCACGTCCATGTCGCCGTCATCTTCACCGGTCTGACGCTGCTGTCTGGCGGGTTGATGGTGTGGCACAGCCAGCGCGAGATCAGCAGCTTGGCGCTATCGGCCTCGCAGGATGTGTTTCGCCACATCAGTCGCGAAACCGTTGCCGACGTGGGCAGGCTGCAAGCGCCGATCGAGACGCTGGTTGACCTGCTGGCCCAAGCGTCGCTGGTGCGTGCATCGACGCTCGAGCAGCGCCTCGAATCGCTCGCCATGCTGCGCGAAGCGCTGACGCAGAACGCGCGCATTTCCGCGCTGTACGTTGGCTACGACGACGGCGATTTCTTCCTCCTTCGGCCATTGCGCGACGCGGCACTGCGCACCCGGTTCGCTGCGCCGACCGAGGCGCAATTCCTGGTGCAGTCCGTCGAACACGATACCGCCGGGGTCGCGACCGGCGCCTATCTCTACCTCGATGCCGGTCTGGCCGTCCTGCGACGCGACCGCCGGTCCGACTACGTGTTCGATCCGCGCACGCGCGGCTGGTTCGAATCGGCGCGCGTGCGGTCGGCACAGACGCAGACCGCGCCCTACGTGTTCTTCTCCACACGCGAAGTGGGTACCACGTTCGCCCGTGCAAGCGCCGACGGAAGGGCCGTGGTGGGGGCGGATCTCGTGCTCACGGAGCTTTCGCGCGCGCTGGCTGCACAGCAGGTTTCGCCATCGGCGGAACTGGCGCTGTTCATGCGATCGGGCGAGGTGATGGCCTATCGCGACCAAGAGCGCGCGGTGCACGAGAACAACGGCCAGGTCCGGCTCGCGCGGCTCGACGAACTCGGCGCGCCGGTGCTTGAACAGGTGGCGCAGCGTGTTCGCGCCGGCGACGCGGAAGGCGCGTTCGAGGTGTCGGCGCAGGGGCGACGCTGGGTCGGTCTGGTGGCGGAACTGCCGGGCCGCCTCTCACAGACGGTGTATCTGGCGGTGGCTGCGCCGCGCGATGAATTGCTCACGGACGCGCAGCGCATCCTGCGCGAGGAGTTGCTGATCTCGCTCGCGCTGCTGGCCGTCGCGGTGCCCCTCGTGTGGTTCATGGCGCGACGGGTGGCGAAACCGCTGCGGCGCATTGCGCGCGAAGCCGAGGCGATACGCCGATTCGATTTTCGCGCGCCTGTCAGATTGCGCTCCCGCGTGCTTGAGATCGACGAACTGGCACGTTCGATGGGAACGCTCAAATCCACGATTGCGAATTTCATCGATGTCGGCGCTTCGCTTTCCGCCGAGCGGGATTTTGACCGTCTGCTCGCCCACCTGCTGTTCGAGACCCTGAGCATTTCACGCGCGCATGCCGGGCTCATCTACCTGATGCTGGAAGACGAGCGCACGCTGCGTCCGGCCGCCTTGCGACGCGCCGACGGGGCGGCAGCGCATGTCGATCTCGGCGATGTTCCGCTGGGCGACGATTCGCCCTACCCGGCGTTGGTGCGAGCGCTTATGCGGCGCGATACCGTGGTTGCACCGATAGACCGGAGCGACCCGCTGCACGCGCGATTCGCCGCCGCGCTTGACGCCGGCGACCGGCGTACGACGCTCGTCGCGGTGCCGCTGGTCAATCGCCAAGGCCACGTCGTCGGTCTGCTGTGCCTGCTCGCGGGCGAGGGGGAGGAAATCGCCGCCGACCGGCTTGCGCTGATCCAGGCTTTGTCCGGTACGGCCGCACTGGCAATCGAATCGCACCGGCTGTTGCAGGCGCAGAAGGATCTGTTCGTCGCGCTGATCGAGATGCTGGCCGGCGCGATCGATGCCAAGTCGCGCTACACCGGCGGGCACTGCCAGCGCGTGCCGGAACTCGCGAAGCTGCTGGCGCGTGCCGCCTGCGACGCAACCGATGGACCGTTCGCCAGCTTTTCGCTCGACGCCGACCACTGGGAGGCGCTGCACATCGCAGCCTGGTTGCACGATTGCGGCAAGGTGACGACCCCCGATTTCGTGGTGGACAAGGCCACCAAGCTCGAGACGCTCTACGACCGCATCCATGAGGTTCGCATGCGCTTCGAGGTGCTCAAGCGCGACGCGCGAATCGCCTGCCTGGAAGGCATGCTGGACGGCGGCGATGCAGCCGGGCTGCGGGCCGTGCTGCAGACGCAGTTGCAACAGCTCGACGAAGATTTTGCTTTTGTCGCGCAATCCAACCTGGGCGCAGAATCGCTCGACGCGGAAGCGATCGTGCGACTGAAGGAGATCGGTGCGCGCACCTGGCAGCGCACGCTGGACGATCGCATTGGCATTTCATGGGAAGAGGCGCAGCGCAAGTCGCGCAACGCGCCGGCCGCGCTGCCTGCAACAGAGCGCCTGCTGGACGACAAGCCTGAACACGAAGTGGCGCGTGGCGATGCGGATAGAATGCCGGCGGGCAACCCATGGGGCTTCCACGTCGATGTCCCGGCGCTCAAATACAACCGCGGCGAACTTTACAACCTGGCGGTCGGGCGCGGCACGCTGACAACGGAGGAACGATTCCAGATCAACGACCACATGGCGCAGACCATCATCATGCTGACGCGCCTGCCGTTTCCGCGCCACCTGCGCGACGTGCCCGAGATCGCAGGCGGCCATCACGAGAAGATGGATGGAACCGGCTATCCGCGCCGCCTGACGCGCGAGCAGATGAGCGTGCCGGCACGCATGATGGCGATTGCGGACATATTCGAGGCGCTGACGGCGATCGATCGCCCCTACAAGAGGGGCAAGACGCTGTCGGAATCGCTCGCCATCATGGCGCGCATGCGGCGCGACAAGCACATCGACGGCGATCTGTTCGAACTGTTCGTGCGCAGCGGCGTGTACCTCGACTACGCGCGTCGCTTCCTGCAACCGGCGCAGATCGACGAGGTCGATCAGGACGCCCTCTTGCGCGCTGCCTGATCCGCGTGCGGCCAGACAGGAGTGCCAGACAGGAGTCTTAGGCCGTCTGCCGGATTTCCCGCGGCCGCGTGTTGCGGCAAAGTTGCTCCTGCCGGCCGGTGGTGTGCGGCGGAAGAAAGACGGGGAAATCTGCTGGGCCTCCTCCTTCTTTTTCTTGCGCTTTCGCCGTCGCATGCTGTCGGTCGGTACCAGCAAGGATCTTCGAGGCTGCGCTTCGCGGTGAAAGTCGCGTTGCGCGGGCCCGAGTCCGTCGTGTTCCGGTGCAGCCGTGAATTTCGCCGCATCGCGCGGCGCGGCAAACTTCACGATCGGCCAGATTTTTTGCGTGCGGCGTACCGAAAAGCGGAATGTTCCTCGGCGCCGGGCGGGTGATTGCGGCGAAACTTGTTGCAACGATTGTTCGTCCGGAGCACTGCAATGCTGCACGAGGTACCCAACTTCATCCACGTCGATCCGCGCGAGGGGCGCGAGACGCAATTGGTGCACTGGTTTCGCCTGTGCGTAGCCGAATGGAACAACGGCATCAATCCGCGCAATGGGATCGCCATCGAGGAACTGCTGGTGTGGGACAAGGGCCGCCAATGCTACGTGCTCGAAGTGCACCACTATGGCCGCGAGGTGCCGCATGACTGCCAACGCACCGTGCTGGAGCACGACGGCATTCGCGCATGGATCGCGCGGCGCGGCAACGCGATCATTTGGCGCGACGACGCGCAGGTTTTCTACCCTTCCTTCGTCATCCCGCGGCTTCCCGCCGCCATGCAGTTTTCCACGGCCCACGCCCGGGCCGGGCGCGAACTCGCACACCCTGCCTCGCAAGCCGCATGAATCGGCGCTGAGCGGGTAGGAGGGGCGGAACACCGCGTCAGGGGTCGCTATCAGGGGCGGGTGGCTGAAGAACGCCAGCCTGTGCGGCTCTCCGGCTTGGCTGATTCAGCATCCTGACGCTGCTCGGGTACGGTAGCATGCACGTTGGCAGCCATCCTAATATTCTCTTAAGGCTGGGGAAGTAAAACCCGTGCTGCCTTTTCCGACGGCGGGCAGGATTGCATCCGCGCCGTCCGGCTTCAACCCCGATTGCACACGAAGGAATCTTGCCCATGGCGGGTCGCTTGAAAAACGCGTTGATGTTCTTCATGCCGCGAGATCTGCGGCCCAATGTACGAACCTATCTTGCGTTGAGCTGGCTGCACATGCTGTTCGTGACATGGCCGTTCTTCCGCGACGGGAATCCGGCTTTCGTGCCGGGTATTGCACTGGGATTCCATCTTCTGGTGTGGTTTTCCTACAGCTTCCTCTATCTGCTACCGGGTGTTCTGCTGGCGTTGCTGGCCGGCCGCGTCGCAAGGCCGGGATCGTTTGTTCAGCCGGCGGGTTTTGTCCTTGGAACCAGCCTGTGCATATTGTTCCTGCGCGTGGACAGCGTCATCCACGATCTGTACCGCTTTCACTTCAACGGGTTCGTGCTGAACCTCATCACCACGCCGGGTGGCGTCGAGTCGCTGGGCGGGGGCAACGACACTTACCTCTCCGTGGCAGCAATCGCAACTGCGCACATCGCGATTCAGGCCCTGTTGTGGCCGGCCAGTGTCTGGGTGCACCGGGTTCGTGGCCCGAGGATCGGCTGGAAACCCGTGCTGCTGACCCTCGCCATGATGATGATCGTCGAGCGCGCGGTGTTCGGGTTTGCGGATCTGCGGAACGATGGCGCGATACTCGAGGCGTCCAGCACTTATCCCTTCTATTCCCGGGTGACCTTTCGCAGTGCCGCGAAGATGCTTGGTGTCGAGCCGGCAAGCCGGGCCGAAAGGCTCTCGATGGATGTCGAAGGCGGGCGGCTCAACTATCCTGCCGGCCCGGTGCAGTTCTCGACCGTGGCCAAGCCGCCGAACATCGTGATCCTGGTTGCCGAATCCCTGAGATGGGACCGGATGACCGAGACCATCATGCCCAATACGTGGAGGCTGTCGCAGCGCGGACTATATTTTCAGAACCATTTCTCCAGCGGAAACGGTACGAGGGAGGGACTCTTCGGGTTGTTCTACGGCCTGTACGGATCGTACTGGGCAAGCTTCCTCCATGAGAAGCGCAGCCCGTTGCTGATGGACCGGATCAGGCAACTGGACTATCAGCTGGACCTGCGCACCAGCGCGCGATTTACCTACCCCGAGTTCGATCAGACGTTGTTTGCGGGCGTGCCAGCAAAGGATCTTCACGAAAGCCAGGGCACGGTGCCGGCCTGGCAGCAGGATCAGGACAACACCGATGCCCTGATCAATTTCCTGCGGCATCGTGATCCGAAACGGCCGTTCATGAGCTTCTTCTTTTTCGAGTCGACGCACGCGCGTTACGCCTTTCCCGACTCGGCCGTAATCGCGAAGCCGTATCTGGAGAACGTCGACTATGCGTCGATGACCCGGGAGTCGCTGGCGCCCAAGATCGATCAACTGCTCAATCGCTACACCAATGCCTCGCACTGGATTGACAGGCAGATGGGGCGGATTTACGACGAACTGGAGAAACAGGGCCTGCTCGACAACACTATCGTCGTCGTGACCGGGGACCACGGCGAGGAGTTCATGGAAAAGGGTGCCTGGGGGCACAACTCGAGTTTCGTCGATGAACAGATCCGGACGCCGCTCGTGGTCTGGGTGCCGGGAACCGGCCACCGAACGATTGCCGACACCACCAGCCACCTGGACATCGGAACCACGCTGCTGCAGATGCTGGGTGCGCCGGAAGATGCCAGCAGCTATTCGCTTGGCGGGAATCTGCTGAAGACCGGCTCGAGGCCGTTCATCGTGAGCAGCGACTGGCAGAGCATCGGCGTGATTACGCCCGACATGAAGTACCGCATCGCATTCACCAACCGCGGCACGGGGCAGTGGGCGCCGACCGATCCGAAGGACCGGCCGCTACCCGGGGCGCAGCTACCGGAAGTGCTGCAGGCAAACCGTCAGCTCATCCTCGACGCGATCAAGGGGTGTTCCCGGTTTGCCTCGAAAGCGCGATCCTGACGTCGCGCGGACAGCCGCGTTGCGAGGTTTTCGTCGATCGCGACGAAAACCTCGCGATCGACGTTACGCGAACCTCACGATCGGCTGATCCACCGCAAGGCTGTCGCCCTGCTTGGCGAGGATTTCCTCGACCACACAGTCCTGCTCGGCCTTGAGCACGTTCTCCATCTTCATCGCCTCGATCACCGCGAGCTTCTCGCCGGCTTTCACTTCCTGGCCCTGCCTGACGGCAACCTCGCGCAACAGCCCCGGCATCGGCGAGAGCAGGAACTTCGACAGGTCGGGCGGGGCCTTCTTCGGCATGCGCTTGAGCAGTTCGGCGCCGCGTGCACTGACCACTTCGACCTCGGCGCGAACGCCCCAGTGGTGGATGCGGAAGCGGGTGCCGACGCGTTCGACTTGCATCGTGACCGGCTGGCCGTTGATGGTGCAGCGGAATACGGGGTCGTAGAAGCGCCAGTCGGCGAGCACGTCGTAGTCGACGTCGCCGTAGCTCACGCGGTGCCCGCCGGCAATGGCGCGAACCGCGATCGGGTATTCCTCTTCGGCGAACAGGACGACCCATTGGCCGGGAATCTTGTATTCGTGCCCCGGAAGCTGGCCGACGATGCGGGAGGCGCGTACGTGATACAGGTAGTTCACCGCGCCGGCGACGGCGACCAGCAAGGCCGGGTCGTCATGCACGACGTCTTCGTTGTGGAACCCGGTCGGATACTCCTCGGCGATGAAGGCCGTGGTGAACTTGCCGGAGACGAAGCGCGGGTGCGCCAGCACCGCAGAGACGAAACTGATGTTGTGCGACAGGCCGCGGATGCAGAAGGCGTTGAGCGCCTCGCGCAGCCGGCCGATTGCCTGGTCGCGCGTCGTACCGTGGCAGATCAGCTTGGCGATCATCGAGTCATAGTACATCGACACCTCGCCGCCCTCGAACACGCCGGTGTCGACGCGGACCTCACCCGGTACTTCCGGCGGCGGCAGGTAGCGCACCAGGCGGCCGACCGAGGGCAGGAAGTTGCGATAGGGATCTTCGGCGCAGATGCGCGCTTCCATCGCCCAGCCGTGAATGCCGATGTCGCTCTGCTTGATCGACAGTGGTTCGCCGGCCGCCACGCGGATCATCTGCTCGACCAGGTCGAGGCCGGTGATCAGTTCGGTCACCGGGTGTTCCACCTGCAGGCGGGTGTTCATCTCCAGAAAGTAGAAACTCTTGTCCTTGCCGACGACGAACTCCACCGTACCCGCCGACTGGTACTTAACCGCCTTGGCGAGCGCCACTGCCTGCTCGCCCATCTTCTTGCGCGTTTCCGGGTCGATGAATGGCGAAGGCGCTTCCTCGATCACCTTCTGGTGGCGGCGCTGGATCGAGCACTCGCGCTCGTTCAGGTACAGCACCGTGCCGTGTGCATCGCCCAGCACCTGGATCTCGATGTGGCGCGGCTCCTCGACGAACTTCTCGATGAACACGCGGTCGTCGCCGAAGCTGTTGCGCGCCTCGTTGCGGCAGGAGGAAAAGCCCTCGAACGCTTCCTTGTCGTTGAACGCCACGCGCAGGCCCTTGCCGCCGCCGCCCGCCGAGGCCTTGATCATCACCGGGTAGCCGATGCCCTTGGCGATCTCGACCGCCTGCTCCGGCGAGCCGATCGCGTCGTTGTAGCCGGGAATGGTGTTGACCTTCGCTTCCATCGCCAGCTTTTTCGAGGCGATCTTGTCGCCCATCGCGGCCACCGAGTAATGCTTCGGGCCGATGAACACGATGCCCTGCTCTTCCAGGGTGCGCGAGAACTCCTGGTTCTCGGACAGGAAGCCGTAGCCCGGGTGAACCGCCTCGGCGCCGGTCTGCTTGCAGGCGGCGATGATCTTGTCCATCACCAGATAGGATTCCTTCGAGGCGGCCGGTCCGATGCAGACAGCCTCGTCGGCCATGTCGACATGCATCGCATCCTTGTCCGCCTCGGAGTAGACCGCCACGGTCTTGATGCCCATCTTGCGTGCCGTCTTGATCACCCGGCAGGCGATTTCCCCCCGGTTCGCAATCAGAATCTTCTTGAACATGTTCTTCTCTCCAGGTGGCTCAGAGCGGAATGTTGCCGTGCTTGCGCCACGGATTCTCGAGCTGCTTGTCCTTCAGCATCGCCAGCGAGCGGCAGATGCGCTTGCGCGTCTCGTGCGGCATGATGACGTCGTCGATGTAGCCGCGATGGCCGGCGATGAACGGGTTGGCGAACTTCTGCCGATATTCCTCGGTGCGCGCCGCGATCTTTTCCGGATCGTTCTTTTCCTCGCGGAAGATGATCTCCACTGCGCCCTTCGGGCCCATCACCGCGATCTCGGCGGTCGGCCAGGCGAAGTTCACGTCGCCGCGCAGGTGCTTCGACGACATCACGTCGTAGGCGCCGCCGTAGGCCTTGCGCGTGATCACCGTGACCTTGGGCACGGTGCACTCCGCGTAGGCGTAGAGCAGCTTGGCGCCGTGCTTGATGATGCCGCCGTATTCCTGCGCGGTACCCGGCATGAAGCCCGGCACGTCGACGAAGGTGACGACCGGAATGTTGAACGCGTCGCAGAAACGCACGAAGCGGCCGGCCTTGATCGAGCTCTTGATGTCGAGGCAACCCGCCAGCACCAGCGGCTGGTTGGCGACGATGCCGACCGTCGAGCCTTCCATGCGCGCGAAGCCGATGATGATGTTCTTGGCATGGTCCGGCTGGAGCTCGAAGAAATCGCCGTCGTCGACCGTCTTGACGATCAGTTCCTTCATGTCGTACGGCTTGTTCGGGTTGTCCGGCACCAGCGTGTCGAGGCTCATCTCGATGCGGTCGGCCGGGTCGGGCGTGGGCCGCACCGGCGGCTTCTCCCTGTTCGACAGCGGCAGGTAGTTGAACAGGCGGCGCGTCAGCATCAATGCCTCGACGTCGTTCTCGAAGCCGAGGTCGGCCACGCCCGACTTGGTGTTGTGCGTCACTGCGCCGCCGAGTTCCTCGGCGGTGACCTCCTCGTGCGTCACCGTTTTCACCACTTCCGGACCGGTGACGAACATGTACGATGAATCCTTCACCATGAAGATGAAGTCGGTCATCGCCGGCGAGTACACCGCGCCGCCCGCGCACGGCCCCATGATCAGCGAGATCTGCGGGATCACGCCGCTTGCCATGACATTGCGCTGGAACACCTCGGCGTAGCCGCCGAGCGATGCGACGCCTTCCTGGATGCGTGCGCCGCCGGAGTCGTTGAGGCCGATCACCGGCGCCCCGACCTTCATCGCGTGGTCCATGATCTTGCAGATCTTCTCGGCATGCGCCTCGGAGAGCGACCCGCCGAACACCGTGAAGTCCTGTGAGAACACGAACGCCAGCCGGCCGTTGATCGTCCCGTAGCCGGTCACCACGCCGTCACCGGGTACGGAGTCCTTGTCCATGCCGAAGTCGGTGCAGCGATGCTCCTTGAACATGTCCCATTCCTCGAAGCTGCCGGCGTCGAGCAGCAGTTCGATGCGCTCGCGCGCCGTCAGTTTGCCCTTCGCGTGCTGCGAGTCGATGCGCTTCTGCCCGCCGCCCAGTCGCGCGGCGGCACGTTTCTCGTCGAGTTGCCGGATGATTTCCTGCATGTCTTGCTCCCGGTAGTGAACCCTGTTATTCGATCAGGCCGAGCAATCGCTGTGCTGCGAGCGCCGGCGTGGTGCCGCCATGGGCCACCGCATCGGCGAGCCCCGGCAGGGTGGCCTGCACCTGCGCGTTGCCGCGAAAGCGTGCGCGCAGGCCGCGGTCTATCAGTTCCCACATCCAGGCCAGGGCCTGGCTGCGCCGCCTGGCGGTGAACTCGCCGCTGGCATTCATGACTTCGCGATAGCGCGCGATCTCGCCCCAGAATGCGGCGATGCCCTCGCTGCGCAGCGCCGAGATCATCAGCACCGGCGGCTCCCAGCCCGGCGTCGTGTGGCGCAGCATCGACAGCGCGCTGCGGAACTGGCCTTGCGCCAGATTCGCAGCCTGCGGGTCGAGGTCTGCCTTGTTGATGACGATCAGGTCGGCCAGTTCGACGATGCCTTTCTTGATCGCCTGCAGGTCGTCGCCTGCGTTGGGCAGTTGCAGCAGCACGAAAACGTCGGTCATTGCGGCGACCGCTGTCTCGGACTGGCCGACGCCCACGGTTTCGACGATCACGACATCGAAGCCCGCCGCCTCGCACAGCAGGAGCGTCTCGCGCGTGCGATCGGCCACGCCGCCCAGCGAACCGGCCGATGGCGACGGGCGGATGTAGGCCTCGGTGCGCTGCGAGAGCAGTTCCATGCGCGTCTTGTCGCCGAGGATCGAGCCGCCGGACACCGTCGAGGACGGGTCGACCGCCAGCACCGCGACGCGCAGCCCCTGCTCGATCAGGTAGAGCCCGAAGGCCTCGATGAATGTCGATTTGCCGACGCCGGGCACGCCCGATATCCCGATCCGGATGGCATTGCCGGTGTGGGGCAGCAAGGCCTCGATCACCTTCTGGGCGCGCTGCTGGTGATCGGTGCGCGTCGACTCGATCAGCGTGATGGCCTTGGCCAGGGCACGCCGGTTGCGCGCAAGCACGCCGTCGACCAGCGACTGATCGGCGCGGGCGAGCAGGTGGCGTGCGTCTGCGGGGTTCATGCGAGGTGCGGCTTGCAGGCTGCCGCGGACTCAGGCAAGCGCACGCGCCTTGCGGATCGCGGCCAGCACGTCCTTGGCTGCGGCCGGGATCGGCGTGCCGGGGCCGAAGATGCCCGAGACGCCTGCCTTCCACAGGAAATCGTAGTCCTGCGCCGGGATCACGCCGCCGACGAAGACGACGATGTCGTCCGCCCCCTCTCGCTTGAGCGCCTCGATCAGTTGCGGCACCAGCGTCTTGTGGCCGGCAGCCAGCGTCGATACGCCGATTGCATGGACGTCGTTCTCGATCGCCTGGCGCGCGGCCTCGTCGGGCGTCTGGAACAGCGGCCCGATGTCGATGTCGAAGCCGAGGTCGGCAAAGGCCGATGCCACCACCTTGGCGCCGCGGTCGTGGCCGTCCTGGCCGAGCTTGGAGATCATGATGCGCGGGCGGCGGCCTTCGTCGGCGGCGAACTTGTCGATCTCGGCCTGCAGATCCTTCCAGTTCGCATCGGCCTCGAATCCGGCGCCATAGACGCCCGAGACGCGCTGCGAATCCGCGCGGTAACGGCCCCAGGCCGTCTCGAGTGCATCGGAAACTTCGCCCACCGTCGCGCGCAGACGGATCGCCTTGACGGCCAGGTCGAGCAGGTTGCCCTGGGCGTTCGTCCCTTCATGCATGGCGCATTCGTTCAGGGCGGCAAGTGCGGCTTCGACCGCCTTCCGGTCGCGCGTCGCGCGGATGCGCGACAGGCGCTCGATCTGTGCTTCCCGCACCGCCACATTGTCCACGTCGAGAATGTCGATCGGGTCTTCCTTGGCGAGTTTGTACTTGTTGACGCCCACGATCACGTCCTTGCCCGAATCGATGCGCGCCTGCTTCTCGGCCGCCGCGGCCTCGATCTTGAGCTTGGCCCAGCCGGAGTCGACCGCCTTGGTCATGCCACCCATCGCCTCGACTTCCTCGATGATCTTCCAGGCCGCGTCGGCCATGTCCTGCGTCAGCTTCTCCATCATGTAGGAGCCCGCCCACGGGTCGATCACGTTGGTGATGTGCGTCTCCTCCTGGATGATGAGTTGCGTGTTGCGCGCGATACGCGCCGAGAACTCGGTCGGCAGCGCGATCGCCTCGTCGAGCGCGTTGGTGTGCAGCGACTGGGTGCCGCCGAACACTGCAGCCATCGCCTCGATCGTGGTGCGCACCACGTTGTTGTAGGGGTCCTGCTCGGTGAGCGACCAGCCGGATGTCTGGCAGTGCGTGCGCAGCATCGACGACTTCGGGTTCTTCGGCTTGAATTCCTGCATGATCTTCCACCACAGCATGCGCGCGGCGCGCATCTTGGCGATCTCGAGGTAGAAGTTCATGCCGATCGCCCAGAAGAAGCTCAGGCGGCCAGCGAAGTCGTCTACGTCCAGACCCTTGGCCAGCGCGGTCTTCACGTATTCCTTGCCGTCGGCCAGCGTGAAGGCGAGTTCCAGCGCCTGGTTCGCGCCGGCTTCCTGCATGTGGTAGCCCGATATGCTGATCGAGTTGAACTTCGGCATTTTCTTCGCCGTGTACTCGATGATGTCGCCGATGATGCGCATCGACGGTGCGGGCGGGTAGATGTAGGTGTTGCGGACCATGAACTCCTTGAGGATGTCGTTCTGGATCGTCCCCGAGAGCTTGTCCTGCGGCACACCCTGTTCCTCGGCCGCCACGATGTAGCCAGCCAGCACCGGCAGCACGGCGCCGTTCATCGTCATCGAGACGCTGATCTTGTCGAGCGGGATGCCGTCGAACAGGATCTTCATGTCCTCGACCGAGTCGATCGCCACGCCGGCCTTGCCGACGTCGCCGGTCACGCGCGGGTGGTCCGAGTCGTAGCCGCGGTGCGTGGCAAGGTCGAACGCCACCGAAACGCCCTGTCCACCCGCCGCGAGCGCCTTGCGGTAGAAGGCGTTGGAGGCTTCGGCGGTCGAGAACCCGGCGTACTGGCGGATGGTCCACGGCCGCACCGCATACATGGTTGCCTGCGGGCCGCGCAGGTAGGGCGGCAGGCCCGGCAGGGTGTCGGCATGCGGAAGGCCTTCGACGTCACGCCGGGTGTACAGCGGCTTGACGGTGATGCCGTCCGGCGTGCGCCAGTCGAGCTTCGACAGGTCGCCGTCCGGCGCCGACTTCGCGGCCGCCTTGGTCCATGCGTCGAGTTGGGAGGAATCAGGGCACTTGGGCGCGTCGGACATGATGGCACTCGCTATCGAAATGCGGATGGATCGAAACCGGATCGTCGTCGCGGCGTTCCAAGCTTAGCCCGAAACCCGAAACGCAGCCGGCACCCATCCCCTTTTGAAGGATTTCGCCGGCCGCTGCACGCGGGATCGCCTTGACAATCGACGGGGTAAATAATACGTTATCCATAATTATGAATGCAACAGGTGCGCCGCAGTGCACCGCGAACATCCCTGAAAAATGCCGCCCAGGCTTTGCAGATGTGAGCGCATGCTCTCGATGAACGCATGAATACGATTGCCCATACCGCGCTGTATCAGGAGGTTGCCGAACGATTGCGCCAGCGCATCTTCGCGCACGAGCTGGCGCCGGGCAGCTGGATCGACGAGCAGGCGCTTGCCGAGCATTACGGCATTTCGCGCACCCCCATGCGCGAGGCGCTCAAGGTGCTGGCCTCCGAAGGGCTGGTGACGCTGAAGCCGCGTCGCGGCTGCTACGTCACCGAGCTGACCGACGGCGATCTCGATGACATTTTTCCCCTGCTCGCATTGCTCGAAGGGCGCTGTGCCTTCGAGGCGGTGAGCAAGGCCCGGCCGGCCGACATCGCGGCGCTGCGTGCGATCCACGACCGCCTGGAGCGTGCCGCGCAGCGCGGCGATGTCGATGCCTTCTTCGAGGTCAACCAGCAGTTCCACTTGAAGCTGCAGCAGCTTGCCGGCAATCGCTGGCTGCTGCAGGTGATCGACGACATGCGCAAGGTGCTCAAGCTCAATCGCCACCATTCCTTGTCGCGCGAAGGCCGTGTGGACGAATCGCTCGCCGAGCACCGCGCGATCATGCAAGCCATCGATGCCGGCGATGCAGAGGCAGCGCAGGCGCGCATGCACGCGCACTTGCTGAGCGGCCGCGCGGCGCTCGCCGCGCTGGCGCGCAGCGTCTGAGCAAGCGGCATGCGGGACAGCGCACGCACGAATGCGCAGGGGGTTCCGCTACACTTGTCGTCATCCTCCAACGAGGCTTGCACATGACGGCGCTCCCGCCTGCCAGCCAGGCACACCTTTGCGTACGCATCCGAAACCAGCAAAGGGCGGTGTCGTGAGCGCGCGTGTCGACCTCGTCCGCGACGACGGAATCGCCACGATCACCCTGGCCAACGATGGCAAGCTCAATGCCGTCACCGCACAGATGTGGCGCGATCTCAAGCTCGCCTTCGACGGACTCTCCGGTGACGACAGCCTGCGCTGCGTGATCGTGCGTGGCGCGGGCGAAGCCTTTGCAGCCGGTGGCGACATCGGCGAATTCGCAGCGCTACGCGATACGCTCGAACGCGCCCGCATCTACCATGAGCAGTGGGTTGCCCCGGCGCTCCATGCCATCCGCGATTGCCTGCATCCGACGCTGGCCGCGATTCGCGGCCCCTGCATCGGTGGCGGACTGGAGATTGCCTGCGCCTGTGATATCCGGCTTGCCGCCGGGGATGCGCGCTTCGGCGCGCCGATCAACAAACTCGGTTTCAGCATGGCACCGGCCGAACTCGAGATGGTGCTCGGCGTTGCCGGTGCCGCCACGGCCCTCGAACTGCTGCTCGAGGGCCGCATCATCGACGCCGCCGAAGCCCATCTGCGCGGGCTGGTCGGGCGCGTGGCCGACATCGACGCCTTCGACGACGAAGTTGCCGCCTGCGCGCGGCGCATCGCCGCCGGCGCACCCCTGGTCGCGCGGGCGCACAAACGGCTGGTTCGACGGCTGCAAAAGGGCGCGCCGCTTACGGAGGCGGAACGGGCGGCCAGTTTCGACTGGCTGGGCACCGAGGACTACCGCGAAGGACTGGCTGCCTTCGCCGAACGCAGGTCCCCCGCATTCAAGGCGAGATGAGGCGACGACGGCCCGCGCGGCGCGCGGGAGCGGTCCGGTTCGGCCGCACCGGGCAGGGGGGCGTTGACGGGGGTGGCTGCGAAGGCAGCCCTGCAAGGCAGGTGGATCGGCACATTCCGGGCTGCCTGCTCCAGACGCCAATATCCACGCGGCCTGCGGGGCAGGGTGCCCAAAGACGGCCTGTCAATGCGCCGCGCAGGCCCGTGCCGGGGCGGCGTTTCGACGCCGGCGCCGGCATGCGCCGATCGCGGCTTTCGTTGTAAAGTGGCGCGGCTTGCGTCGCCGAACAACCAAAAAGAACAGCTGATGCCCTCGATCTACGATCTCAAGCCGCGCTTTCAGGCGCTGCTGCGCCCTTTGGTGCGGCGACTGTTCGCCGCCGACGTCACTGCCAACCAGGTGACACTGCTCGCCTGCCTTGTCTCGGTCACGATCGGCGTGCTTGCCTGCCTGCAGGCAGACGGTCGCCTCGTGTTCGCGCTGATTCCGATCTGGATGCTGCTGCGCATGGGCTTGAACGCGATCGACGGCATGCTGGCGCGCGAGTTCGGCCAGAAATCGCAGCTCGGCGCCTACCTCAACGAACTGACTGACGTATTGTCCGATGCGGCGCTCTACCTGCCCTTCGCTTTCCTGCCCCACTTCGCGCCGCTCTGGGTGTGCGCGGTGATCGGGTTGGCAATCATCAGCGAGTATGCGGGGGTACTCGGCCTGATGGTCGGCGCCACGCGTCGCTACGATGGGCCGATGGGCAAGAGCGATCGTGCCTTCGTCTTCGGCGCGCTCGGGCTGGCAGTTGCGCTCGGCCTGCCGCCGGCCGGCTGGGCGTGGCTCATGCCCGTGCTGTGCGCCCTGCTCGGCCTGACCATCGTCAATCGCGTGCGCGCGGGGCTCGCCGAAGCGCGAGCCGTAACCGGGTGACGCAGATGGTCGCATCGTTGTTCGCCTTCGTCATCACCGGCCTGGCCCGGGCGATCACCGGCGCACGCGCCCTCTGGCGCGGTTGTGCGCCGGAACGCGTGCGCCGTGTGTACTTCGCCAACCACGGCAGCCACATCGATTTCGTCCTGATCTGGTCGTCCCTCCCGCCGGCCCTGCGCCGCATGACACGCCCGGTGGCCGGTTCCGACTACTGGGATCGCAGCGGCGTGCGCCGCTTCATCATCCACCAGGTATTCCGCGGCGTGCTGGTCGACCGCGAGCACAAGCCCGATAGCCCCGACCCGATCGACGTGATGGTCGACGCGATCGACGCCGGCGCATCGCTGATCATCTTTCCCGAAGGCACGCGCAACGTCGAGGAGGGCCTGCTGCCGTTCAAGAGCGGCATCCACCGCATTGCGCAGGCGCGCCCCGACATCGAGTTCGTGCCGGTGTGGCTGGACAATCTGAAGCGCGTCATGCCCAAGGGCAAGCTGCTGCCGCTGCCAATACTGTGCACCGTGAGCTTCGGCGCACCGATACGGCTGCACGAAGGCGAATCGCGCGAGGATTTCCTGTCGCGCACGCGAGCGGCGCTCGTCGCACTGGCCGAGGAGCACGCCGCATGATGGATGCGATGCTCTTCCCCGCGGCTCGCGATCAGACGCTGGCCCTGTTCGGCGGCATTGGCGGCGCGCTGCTGGTGGCGTCGCTGATCGGCTTCGTGCTCAAGCTGAAAGTCGGGCTCGCCACGCCGCATCCGGTGATCGACAACCTCAATGCGCGCATCAAGGCCTGGTGGCTGATGGTGGCGGTGATCGGCCTGTCGTTCGTGTTCGGGCCGCGCGGCGTGATCGTGCTGTTCTTCCTGATCTCGTTTTTCGCGCTGCGCGAATTCATCACCCTGATGCCGACGCGTGCCAGCGACTACCACGCACTCGCCGCGAGCTTCTACCTCGTGCTGCCGGCGCAGTACGTGCTGATCGACATGGCGTGGTACGGCCTCTATTCGATCTTCATTCCCGTGTACGGTTTCCTGGTGCTCGCCATCCTTGCCACGGCGGGCGGCGAAACCGCGAATTTCCTGGAGCGCGCCTCCAAGGTGCAGTGGGGCCTGATGATTTGCGTGTATTGCATCTCGCACGTGCCCGCGCTGCTCACGCTGCCGATTGCGGGCTTCGAAGGGCGCAACCTGTTGCTGATTGCCTTCCTCGTCATCGTGGTGCAGTCGTCCGACGTGCTGCAATACGTGTGGGGCAAGCTGTTCGGCAGGCACAAGATCGCGCCGCAGCTTTCGCCATCCAAGACGGTGGAAGGCTTCGTCGGCGGTGTCGCGTCGGCGACGGCGCTCGGGGCGGCGCTGTGGTGGATCACGCCCTTCGCGCCATGGCAGGCGGCGCTGATGGCGCTGGCGATCAACCTGATGGGATTCCTCGGTGGACTGGTGATGTCGGCGATCAAGCGCGACCGCGGCGTGAAGGACTGGGGGCACATGATCGAAGGTCACGGCGGCATGCTCGACCGGCTCGATTCGGTGTGCTTCGCCGCGCCGGTGTTCTTTCACCTGACGCGCTACTGGTGGGTGGCCTGATGGCAGATCGATCCGGAACGTCGCCCTTGGTCGAGGCGGACGCGACGAGCGCGCGCAGCGCCTCGCCGTCTCTCGAGGATCGCGTCGAGCTTGAGCGGGTGCGCATCTTCATCGGCCATGCCGCGGGCAACATGATCAACATCCTGATCGGTGCCGTGCTGATCGCCATCGTGCTGCGCCGGGACGGCGTGTCGGTCACCCTGCTGGCGGGATGGTTCGTCTCGCTTACTGCCGTTTGTATCGCGGTTGCGGCGTTCGAGCGTCACGTCAAGCGGATCGGCATCGACGCCGGAAACTGCCGCCGCCTGCGCAACGTTCGCATCGCGTTCGGCGCCACGATGGCCCTCTACTACGGCGTGGCGGCGTTCCTCGCGCCGGCGACCGGCAACCACGCGCAGGACACCTTCCTGTTCATCATCGTCTCGGCGATGGTCATGGTGGCCGCCATGGGCTATGCAGTGATGCCCATGTACTACATGGTCATCAATGCCGTGAGCCTGCTGCCGCTCACCGCCCACTTCATCTGGGAGTACGCAGCCGGGCGCGATGACTACTACCTGCTGCTAATCTGCGTCTCGCTCGTCTGGCAGGTGGTGGTGCTGGTGAAGGCACGGCGCGTCTCGCAGACCTCGATCGATGCGATCGTGCTCAACCAGCGCTTGCGCGACGAGATCGAGGAACACGATCGCACCAAGGAGGCGATACGCCACATGGCGCTGCACGACGTGCTCACCGGCCTGGCGAACCGCCGCTACTTCGAGGACATGATCGAGCGTGCGCTGAGCAACGCCGAGCGCGAGGGCGACCGCTTCGGGCTGGTCATCATCGACCTCGACGGGTTCAAGCCGGTGAATGACCGCTATGGCCACGCCGTCGGCGATGCTGTGCTGAAGGTGGTGGCAGATCGCTTGCATGGCATGATGCGTGCCGGCGATTTCTGTGCCCGGATTGGCGGCGACGAATTTGCCGTCATCGTTGGCGGTGTCGGCACGGCTGGCGATCTGATGCTGGTTGCGGACAAGATCCGTGCCGCGCTTGCCGCGCCGGTCGCGGTCGACGGCCGGGCGGCCATCGAGGTCGGTGCCAGTGTCGGGCACGCGCTGTGTCCGGACGATGGCGAAACTGCCGACGGCCTGGTGGTGGTTGCGGACGGCAGGATGTATCAGGCCAAGCAGCGCGGCAGGTCGCAGGCAAGCCTCGCCGACTGAGCGCCCCGGTCGGATCCGGGGCCGGATCGGCACGAATCGCTCGCCCATTCCCGCGGTGGCCCCGAAGGGGCGTGCAGAGCGGTCGCCACCCGGCGACACTTGCTCGTGTCATCGGCCGCGGAGTAAGGTAGGCGCCCCCGCGCCATCGCTGCATGGCGTGAATCGATGACGCCGATTACGCCCTATCCCGCTCACCATGAACCGATGCCTTTGCTCCGCCGTTGCGCTTGCCGCGCTCGTGCTGACCAGCATTCAGCCTTCCCACGCCCAGACGACGGCATCGCCGCCCGGATCGTCGATAACGCCCAGAGGGCGCGATCTGCTGATCGACTTCGGCAGCGCCTACGGCCAATGGGGATACGCCGGGGCGACAGGCACCTGGAGCGGCGTGCATGCCAAGCCGAACAAGAGCGCGGTGCGTGCCGACACCAACGGCAATGGGGTGGCCGATACGGTGATCGACTTCGGCAGCGGCATCGGCATCTGGAGCTGGCAGGACGACCGCACGTGGAAGCAATTGCACGGCACCGCCGCCAGCTGGATGCTGGCAGCGGACATCGACGGCAGCGGGCGCGATGACCTGATCGTCGACTTCGGTGCCAGCCACGGCATCTGGATCTACCGCGACGCGGGTACTTGGGTGTCCCTGCACGGCAGCACCGCGAAAAGCGCCATCACCATGGACTTCGATCACAACGGCCGCAGCGACGTCGTGATCGATTTCGGCAGCGCCGGCATCTGGGCCTGGATGAACAACGCCACCTGGCAGCCGATCCACGGCACGACGGCGCGCTGGATGCTCAAGGCCGACCTCGACCGCAACGGACAGGACGACCTGGTCGTCGACTTCGGCACCCGCTACGGCATCTGGCTGCGCTACAACGGGGGCGAGGCCTGGACGCCGTTGCACGGCGCCAGCGCCAAGTCCGGCGTCGCTGCCGATCTCACCGGGAGCGGTTATGCCGACACGCTGGTGATCGATTTCGGCAGTGCATACGGCATCTGGAAATGGGGCCAGACGGCGGGCTGGAGCGGGCTGCACGCGGTCAGCGCAAAAGGCATGGTCGCCGTCGACACCGACGCCAGCGGGCGCGACGACGTGGTGATCGATTTCGGCAGCCCTTACGGCATCTGGCGCTGGGGCAACGACAGTGCCTGGAACCAGTTGCATGGCACCACGGCAAGTCACCTTGCGGCGGTGATGTTGCCGGCGGCGACACCTGCCGCGGGGCCGCCGACGATAGGCGGCTGCCCGATGTTCCCGGAGAAGGCGATCGTCAACCAGCGCGTCGACGACCGGGCGCGCTTTCCGGTGCATGCGCAGAACGCGGCGTGGATCGCCGCGGTCGGCGCCACGCGGCGCTTCCATGCCGACTGGGGTATGAATGACAACCCGCAGCAGTACGCCGATTACTACGGCATCCCCTACAACGTGATCGACGGCACCGCGGCGAGCACCGCATGGCCGAACGTGATCTTCCCCAACGGCTTTCCCGACGAGAGCGACTGCGCGCTCGCCCAGGGCAGTGGCTACGCTATCCAGCGCGGTTGCGACACGGTGGCCGAGGCGCAGCGGCGCTTTCCGTTTCCGCTCGATACGCGCATCAAGCTCGAAGGCGGCGCGTGCGGCGATCCGGCCACCTGCGGCGATCGCCACGTGCTGGTGGTCGAGCAAGGCAGTTGCAGCCTGTGGGAAAGCTGGCTGAGCTACAAGGTCGGCGGTGTGTGGACCTCGGGCAGCACCGCGGCGTGGAGCCTGCGCAGTTATGAGCAGCGGCCCGATACCTGGACCTCGTCGGACGCGGCGGGCCTGCCGATCCTGCCGCTGCTGGCGCGCGTCGACGAAGCCTCGGCGGGCGAGGTGCGCCACGCCTTGCGGGTGACCTTCCTCGACAGCGTGCTGGCGCGCGCATACGTGTGGCCGGCACGTCACAGCGCGGGCGGTGCCACGACCAACGGCATCCCGTTCGGCGCGCTGCTGCGCTTGCGCAGCGACTTTGTCGTGCCGACCAGCTGGACGACGCAGGCGCAGGCGCTCGCGCGTGCCATGCAGCGTTACGGCCTCTACGTCGCCGACATCGGAAGCAACCTCTACGTGCAGGGCGAGCCGAGTGCGCAGTGGAACGCGGCGACGATCACGCAGTTGCAGACGCTGCAGATGGACCAGTTCGAGTTCGTCGACATCTCCTCGGTGACTTCGGACAGCCGCTTCAGCGCCGGGTCGCTGCAAGGCGCATGGTGAGGTCTTCGCAGGGTGGGCAGCCCTGCAGGGCAGGCGGGACGGCGCTGCGCCGGCAGGCAGCCTGAAGATCGCCGTTCCATGCCGCCTTCAGGCCGGCGTTGCGTCAGCCGACCCCCAGCACCTTGTAGCGATAGTTGAACTGGCGCAGCGTCAGGCCCAGCATCTGGGCGGCGCGCGACTTGTTGCCGCCCGCGTGCGCCAGCGCCTGTTCGATGCGCTGGCGGTCGCCCGCTGCGACACGCTGATAGATGCGTCCGGGTGCCTCGACGGCTTCCGCCTGCAACACGGCGTCGCCTTCGCGGGCGGGCACGGCGCCGGCGCGGTTCATGCCGCTTCTTCCCGCGTCGAGCCGTTGCGTCAGCGCTTGCAGGTGGAGCAGGTGCCCAATCAGGGTCGCCACGGCTTCCAGCACCCTGACGTCGTCCGCGCAGGCTCGCCGGCGACCACGCACGCGATGTGCGGCCAGCACGCCGGCGACGCCGCGCGGATCGAAAATCGGCAGCGCGATGAAAGCCGTCGTTTCCTGCGGCCGCGCCGCGCGTTCGAAAGCCTGCCGTTGATCGCTGGCTTCGGCGGCGATGTCCTGCACCACGTGCATCTCGCCGGTCGCCATTACGCGGCCGGCTACGCCTTCGCCCGTGCGGTAGCGGCCAAGCGCGACCTCGGCCGCGGTCAGGCCGTAGGCGTAGCGGATCGACAGCGTGTCGCGGCCTGCATCGGGCAGCACAACGCGCCCCCGGTTGAGGCCCAGCAGCTCCGACAGGAGGTGCAGCATCTCGCGTATGGCGATACCCGGATCGCCCGGTTTGCCGAGCAGCCGGGTTGCTTCGCGCAGCAGCAGCAACTCCTCGTCGACCAGCTTATCCCGGCCGGCTGTGCCGTGCTTGCCGCGTGGCGATGCGGTGTCGGCCGCAATCTGGCCGAGGGGCGGCATGGGGGACTCCTGTAAACTCGTCTGCCACGACCGAAGCAATTCGCATGCAAAGGATTGGCTGATCATGCCGGCAATTGTCTACCTTCACGGATTCCGCTCTGCGCCTCGTTCTGCAAAGGCGCAGGTGCTTGCAGCGCGGATGGCGGAGTACGGATTGTCCGATCGATTCTGGTGCGAGCAGCTACCTGTCGGTGCATCGGCCACGATCGAACTGGTCGAACGCGCCCTCTCGCGTTACACCGATCCGACCCTCGTCGGCAGCTCGCTCGGCGGCTATTACGCGACCTGGCTTGCGGAAAGGCACGGCTTGCGCGCGGTGCTGGTCAACCCGGCCGTCATCGCGCCGCTTTCGCTGGCGCAATACCTCGGCCCGCAGACCAACCTCTACACCGGCGAGGTGTTCGAATTCAAGCCCGAACACATCGCCGAACTCGAGGCGCTGGAAGTGGCGCAACTGAGCGATCCGTGCCGCTACTGGCTGCTGGCCGAGACCGGCGACGAGGTGCTGGATTATCGCGCTGCGGTCGCCAAATACGCCGGCGCGCGCCAGACTGTGCTGCCGGGCGGCGACCACAGCTTCACGCGTTGGCCGGACTACCTCGACGCGGTGATCCGCTTTGCCGGCATGCCGGCAGGCTGACGCGGGCGCGAGGCGCGCGTCAGACGCCGTTGGCGCGAAACCAGTCGAGCATGCGGCGCCAGCCGTCCTCGGCTTCGGCCTTGCGGTAGGAGGGGCGGTAATCGGCGTGGAAGGCGTGCGGCGCGTCGGGATAGACGTGGATCTGGGACTTGCCGCCGGCCGTGGCGAGGGCCTGTTTCATGTCTTCGACATTGTCGAGCGGGATGCCCTGGTCCTTGCCGCCATACAGGCCGAGCACCGGTACCTTGAGTTCGGCAGCGATGTCGATCGGGTGCCTGGGCTGGTTCAAGGTCACCGTGTCTTCGATGCGGCCGTACCAGGCCACGCCGGCCTTCACCTTCGGATTGCGCGCGCAATACATCCAGGTCTGGCGCCCGCCCCAGCAGAAGCCGGTAACCGCGACGCGCGATGCGTCGCCGCCGTTGGCGACGGCCCAGGCGAGCGTCGCATCGAGGTCGGCCGCGACCTGCGCGTCGGGCACCTTGGCGACGATCTCGCTGATGATCTGCTGGATGTTCGTGAGCTTGCGCGGGTCACCCTGTCGCGCAAACAACTCGGGCGCGACCGCGAGGTAGCCAAGCTTGGCCAGGCGTCGCGTGAGGTCGGCGATGTGCTCGTGCACGCCGAAGATCTCGGAGATCACCAGTACCACCGGAAGCGATTTTCCGCCGACCGGCATCGAGCGGTAGGCCGCGATCTCGCCGTTCTCCGATGCGATGCGGAGCGCCCCGGCGCTCAGCCCGGCACTGTCGGTGGTGATGATCTGCTGGGCCGCGACAGGCTGCACGGCAAGCGCGAATCCCGCGCCCACGACGGTGGCGACGAAGTCGCGCCGCGAGAACGGAACCGCAGGCGCCAGGCTGTCGAAGTGCAGGTCGTGGTCCGGTGTGGCAATGGTCTTCATGTCGTTCGGTCTCCGGCGAATATTTCTTTGGCATGCGGGTGCATGCGCCTACCCGCTCATGCTTTTTAGTCCGTGGGCCACAGTTTCACAAGCCACCTCGCGCTGAGCCAGATGGCGGCGACCCAGACGAGCACGATCAGCACGGCGGCACGATAATCGGGCCGCCCGTCTGTCCGGCGCTCGCCTGCGCGCGCCCGCGCCTCGGCCATGACTTCCGGGGGAATCATGCGCAGCGCGAGCCAGATGCCCAGTGGCAGCAGAACCACCTCGTCGAGGTAGCCGAGCACCGGCACGAAATCCGGGATCAGGTCGATCGGGCTTGCCGCATACGCTAGTACGATCCCGAGCAGCAGCTTCGCCGTCCATGGCGTTCGCTTGTCGCGCGCGGCGTAGGCCAGCGCGGCGAGTTCGCGTTTCAGGTTGAGGGCCGCATCCTTGAGGCGCGCGAGCCAGGCCATCACAGCAGCACGATATCGAACTGTTCCTGCGAGTAACCGCTTTCGGGATGCAGCGAGATCGGCTTGCCGATGAAATCTGAGAGCATGGCAAGGCTCTGCGATTCCTCGTCGAGGAACAGGTCGACCACGCATGGTGCAGCGATGATGCGGAATTCGCGCGCGTTGAACTGGCGTGCTTCGCGCAGCAGTTCGCGCAGCACGTCGTAGCACACGGTACGCGCGGTCTTGACTTCGCCGCGGCCGTCGCAGGTAGGGCACTCCTCGCACAGCACGTGGGCGAGCGATTCGCGCGTGCGCTTGCGCGTCATCTCCACCAAGCCGAGTTGCGTGAAGCCGTTGACCGAAAGTCGCGTGTGGTCGCGTGCGAGTGCCTTGTTGAACTCGGCGAGCACCGCCTGGCGGTGCTCGTCGTTCTCCATGTCGATGAAGTCGATGATGATGATGCCGCCGAGGTTGCGCAGCCGCAGCTGGCGCGCGATCGTGTGTGCGGCCTCGAGGTTGGTCTTGAAGATCGTGTCGTCGAAATTGCGATTGCCGACGAAGCCGCCCGTATTGACGTCGATCGTCGTCATCGCCTCGGTCTGGTCGATGATCAGGTAGCCGCCGCTCTTCAGGTCGACGCGCCGGGCGAGCGCCTTCTCGATTTCGTCCTCGACGCCGTGCAGGTCGAACAGCGGGCGCTCGCCGGTGTAGTGCTCGAGCAGCGCTTCGAGTTGCGGCATGTACTCGCGCGCAAACGCCTGCATCTTGACGAAGTTTTCGCGCGAGTCGATCACGATGCGCGAGGTGTCGGGCGTGACCAGGTCGCGCAGCACGCGCTGCCCGAGGCGCAGGTCCTCGTAGAGCAGGGCTGGCGGATTCGAGGTATGGGCAATGCTGCGGATGTCGGCCCAGGTCTTGCGCAGGTAGGCGATGTCGTTGGACAGCTCGGCTTCCGATGCGGTTTCCGCGACGGTGCGCACGATGAAGCCGCCGGTTTCGTCCGCACCGACGAGCTGCTGCAGCTTCTCGCGCAGCGCTTCCCGTTCGGTTTCGCTCTCGATGCGCTGCGAGATGCCGATGTGGCGCTCCTGCGGCAGATACACCAGCAGGCGGCCGGCGAGGCTGATCTGCGTCGACAGCCGCGCGCCCTTGCTGCCGATCGGATCCTTCAGCACCTGGACGACGAGGCTCTGGCCCTCGGAAAGTATGCGCTCGATCGGTTTTCCGGCGTCGCCGTTGCCGTTGCGCTGGACCCAGATGTCGGCCACGTGCAGGAATGCGGTGCGTTCCAGGCCGATGTCGATGAAGGCCGATTGCATGCCGGGGAGCACGCGCACGACCTTGCCGAGATAGACGTTGCCGACCAGCCCGCGGCTGCCGAAACGTTCGATGTGCAGTTCCTGCACCACCCCCTGCTGCATCAACGCGACGCGCGTTTCCTGCGGGGTGAAGTTGATCAGAAATTGGTCTTCCACGCTGGCACGCAACCGGAATTCGTCGATGGACGGATTCTACCCATCCCGTCGGCAATTCCCCAATCGCGTGCGTCCGGTCAGAACCGGTAGCCGAATTTTGCCAGCAGAAGCGCAGTCTCGTAGAGGGGCAATCCCATGATTCCCGAGTAGGAGCCGTGGATTTCGCTGATGAACATCCCGGCACGGCCCTGCACCGCGTAGGCGCCGGCCTTGTCCATCGGCTCGCCGGTTGCCACGTAACGGCGGATTTCGGCCGCGGTGAGGGCACGGAAGCGTACCTGGCTGACGCAGAGCAGGTGTTCCGTGCGGTCCGAGTCGGCGACTGCGACGGCGGTCAGCACCTGGTGCGCGCGTCCGGAAAGGTTGCCGAGGATCTCCTCGGCGTGTTCCGCGGTTTCCGGCTTGCCGATGATCCGGCCGTCGAATTCTATCGTCGTGTCTGCCGACAGGACCGGGTGCGGCACCAGGCGGCGTGCCTGCAAACGTTCGACGCCGGCCTGAGCCTTGGCGTGTGCGATCCGTTGCACGTACTCCTCGGGCACCTCGCCTGCGACCGGATCTTCGTTGACGTCGGCGTCCTCGCGCAGGCCGCTGCGGAAGAGCAGGATCTCGAAGTTCACGTGGATCTGGTGCAGCAATTCCCGCCGGCGCGGACTGCGCGAGGCGAGATAAATGCGGCTTTGCATGTCGAGTGTCATGGCAATCTACTCGCGGTGGTAGGGATGGTTGCGCGTCAGGCTCCATGCCCGATAGAGCGCCTCGGCCAGCAGGATGCGCACGAGCGCGTGGGGCAGGGTGAGGCTGGAAAGCCGCATCGCCTCGCTCGCGTCGCGCTTCAGGGCAGGGGCGAGTCCGTCCGGTCCGCCGATCACGAACGCGACATCCGTCCCCTCAGTCTGCCAGCGTTCGAGCCGCTCCGCGAGATCCCGCGTCGTCACGTCGGCACCGTGTTCGTCGAGGACGACCAGGCGCGCGCGCGCCGGGATCGCGTGGCGGATGCGCCCCTCTTCGGCCGCAAGCAGCGCGGCAACGGGCTTGCCGCTGCGCGGCTCGGGGCGGATTTCGGCAAGTCCCAGCGAACATTCGCGCGGCATCCGGCGCGCATATTCCTCGAACCCGGCATCCACCCAGTCCGGCATGCGCGTGCCAACTGCGCATACCAGTAGCCTCATCGCTCAGAGGACGTCCTGTGCGACGGGTTCCGCCCTCGCGCTGCGGCGGGCCGGTTTTGCCTGCCACAGTTCTTCGAGGTTGTAGTAGCTGCGTACTGCGGGTTGCATGATGTGTACGACGATGCTGCCGAGATCGACCAGGATCCATTCGCCTGTTTCGGCGCCTTCGATGGAGAGCACTTCGCCGCCGGCTTCCGTCACCTTGTCATGCACGCTGCGGGCGAGCGCCTTGGTCTGGCGCGTCGAATCGGCGCTGGCTATGACGATGCGGTCGAACAGCGCCGACAGCTTGGTCGTGTTGATCACTTCGATGTCGCGCGCCTTGATGTCCTCGAGGGCGCCGATCACGATTTTCTGGAGCTTGGGCAGGTACATGCGTCAGGTGTAGAGGTGGTGAGAATGAATATAGTCGAGAACCGAGTCCGGGATCAAATAGCGGACCGTCCGGCCTGCCGACAGCCGGCTGCGGATGAGCGATGCTGAGATCGCCAGCGGCGTCATCTCGAATGGCAGAACCAGACCGGACGGTGCTGCGCAAAGCGCTTCCGGCCGGTCGGCAAAGCGGCCGTTGCAATGCGCAGCAAGCGCGTCCGACAGCAATTCGGGCAGGTGGCGCGCGTGCGACGGGTGGCCGGGGCGGTTGGCGATCGCGAGGTGGGCCAGATCGAACAGGTTCTGCCAGCGATGCCAGGTTGTGAGGCCGGCAAACGCGTCTGCGCCGAGCAGCAGCACGAGCGGCCGGGCCGCACCGTAGCGCTCGCGCAGGCGTTCCAGCGTGTGGACCGTGTAGCTCGGTGTGGCGGCATTTACCTCGATCGCGTCGACCTCCATCGCAGCGTTGTCTTCGGCCGCAAGCCGTGCCATGGCGAGCCGCTCCTTTGCAGGGGTGGCGGGTGCGGCACGATGCGGCGGCTGTCCGGACGGGATCAGCAGGACTCGCGCAAGGCCGAGCGTTTCGCACGATTCCTCGGCTAGCCGGAGATGCCCGAAGTGGATCGGGTCGAAGGTACCGCCGAGGATGCCAATCGGGGCGTCCCGATTGCTATCCGGTGCGATCGTCATTTTGCCCGGCCGTGCCGAGTTCGACAAAGATGTCCCTCGCGCTGACATAGAAGCTGGCGAACAGGGTCGGCAGGAAGACGAAGATCAGCGCGAGCACGATGACGATGCTGAGAACGCCGACCCCGCCGCCGACGATGGATGAGAGCACGCCCAGCACGACTCCCGGCAGGACTGCGCTGATCATCATGATGCCCGCGCCATAGATCATGAATGCCTTCCAGTTGCGCAAGCAGGCGAAGAAGCTGAAGAACAGGGATTTTCCGGCGGGCATGCCGGCCCACGCGGCGAGCAGCGGCGCGAACCAGAAGGCCATTACGACCGGTGTGAAAAGCACGAGCATGACCTGCAGCGAGGCGAACGAACCGGGTTGTTTCAGCGCCTCCATCAATGCCTCCGGCCCCTTGTTCATGGCATTGAGCAAGCGGCCATCGTCCACGAGAAAGCTCGCGCCGAAGACGGCAAGCGTGACAAGCAGGTAGATGGCCCCTAGCCTGACCAGGCTGCGCAGATTGCGGCGGAAGCCGGAGAGCAGCAGTTCGAATGCAGCGGGACTGCCGCCCTCGATCGCACGACAGCCATTGGCGACGCTGACGGACAGCGCCGGCATCACGAGCGAGGCGATGGCCTGCCCGATCAACGGGAAGACGTTGATCGCCGCTAGCAGAAACCAGTAGCTGAACACGAGGAAGGTGACGAATGGCGGATTGCGGCGAAAGATGGCGAATCCTTCGCTGATCCACGACCAGCCTCTTGCGGCAGGGAGTTGTCTAGCTTGCATGGAGCGTCGAACGATCCGGATCAGGCAAATACATCGAGATACGAGGCATAGGCGGCGCCCACCATGACGGGGGCGAATACGACGATCCCGAGCCCCGCGGGCAGCATCGCGAGAAAGCCGCCGATGGCCGCAAGTATCGAGAAAACGAGGAACGGAACGAAGTTCCGGAGGCACGCGGACAGGCTCGCCTGCATTGCGTCCAGCGGCGCGATGCGATGCAGTACCACGAGTGCCGGGGCGAACCAGACCGCCATCCCGAGCAGGATCGACAAGGCAAAATAAACCAGCGCGCCAAGGGCGAATCCGCCGGTTGCCATGCCGACGCCGGGCCAGCCTTGCGAGATTGCGGCACCGATGGCGCCGCCGCTGCCGATCAGCACCGCCGTGCCGATGGCGAGCAAGCCGCCGACTGCGTACAGGACGCCGACGACTGCGAGTTCCGCGCCACGCTGCCGGAATCCTTCGAGCAGGTGTTCGACACGCAGCTCCCCACCTTCGCCAAGTGCCTTGCAGCCAAGTACGAGTCCGCCGCCGGCGATCGGCAGCATGGTCAGCACGGCGATCTGTCCGAGCAGGGGAATCAGGCTGAGGGCGAAAACCGCAACGAACAGGATCACGGAAATTGCGATCCATACACCGGGATTGCGCATGAAGGTTTGCCACCCGGATACGAACCACTCGACCGCGCGTCCGGCATCGATGGTGTGGGCCTCGGGTGTTCCCGTGGTGCCAACGTCAGGCATCGTCAGTGCTCCGGTCGTTCAGGATGGAGAGGAAATCGAGCCGGTCTATGCTATCCGGCGGGCGGCGGCAACTCAAACCGGCCATGGCAGCGCGCTGCCGGCAGCGACGCGCAGTTTCAGGATGTCGCGAAAGCGTGCCGGGTCGTGCGCGTGAATGATCTCGCCCGGTCGGGGCAGGTGGAAATCGTACAGGCGGGAAAGCCAGAATCGGAGCGCCGCGCCGCGCAGCATCGCGGGCCAGGCCTGACGTTCCGCAGGCGTCAGGGGCCGGATCGAATGGTAGGCATCGAGCAGGGCGCCTGCCCGCGCCGTATCCAGTTCCCCGGAAGCGTCGGAACACCAATCATTGACGGTGACGGCAACGTCGAACAGCAGGACGTCATTGCCGGCGAAGTAGAAGTCGATGATGCCGCCGACCCTCGGTGCGCCGGTGTCGCTGGCGAACAGGCAGTTGTCGCGAAACAGGTCGGCGTGGACCACGCCGCGCGGCAGCTCGTCGTGCCGGTGCGTGCCCTGGAAGCGCAGCTCTTCGGTCAGCATTGCCTGTTCGTCGGACGGGAGGAAGGGCATGACCAAGGGCGCCGTCTCGCGCCACCAGCGCGGGCCACGGGGGTTCTCCAGCCTGCGACCGTAAGACTGACCTGCGACATGCATGTCGGCAAGGACGCCGCCAATTGCCGCGCAGTGCGCCATGCCCGGAGACATGTCCGAGGCGCCCGAGAGCCGCGACACAATTGCGGCAGGCTTGCCGTTGAGCTGCCCCAAGTATTCATTGTCGCGATCCGCGATGGGTGCCGGGCACGGGATGCCGTGTCGTGCGAGATGCGCCATGAGGTGGATGTAGAACGGCAATTCGCTGCGCGTCAGTTTCTCGAACAGGGTTAGCACATACTGGCCGTGCGTCGTGGTCAGGAAGAAGTTGCTGTTCTCGATGCCGGACGGGATGCCCTTCAGCTCGAGCGGCGCCCCGATCGAGTAGTTCTTGAGCCAGGCGGCAACTTGGTTCAGGGAAACGGGCGTGAAGACGGCCATGTCGATTAGCGGGCGGACGGACGGGGCGGAACGGCGAGGCGGGGCCAGTCCCGGCGCCGGAGTCTCATCTCAGAATTGCTTGATCACCCACATCGGGACGCGGATCCCGCTGTCGAGGTCATCCCTGCGCGAGAAGGTGCCGGTGCCGCGGTCGTCGATCAGGAAATAGGGCCGCCCGTGCGGAGGCGTCACTTTCACCATGTAAAGCTTTCCGTTGACGCGATATTCTTCGACGGTATCCTCGCCGCGCTTCTTGATCGTGATTTGCGGTTCCTGCAGCGTGTCGTCTGCGCCGGGCGGCAGCGGAGGCGGCTCCGGCAGGGGTTCGAGTCCTGCGGGCTTTTGCGCCTGGGCGAACGCGCCTGCGCTGAAAACGATCGTCAGCGCGGCAAGCAGGGTGCGGGCAGAACTGGGCATGGGATTTCCTTCGAATATTTCGTGATTCTACCAAAGCCTCGCTACCACACCGCGGCGCACCCGGGCTACAGGTTTAGCATCAGTTCGTGTTCCTCGGGTAGCGGCGCGAAACCGCGGCGCTCGTAGAACTTGAAGATGTGCTCGACCACGTCCTCGGGCTTGTCGATCAGCTGAATCAGATCCAGATCCTCGGGGTTGATCATGCCCTCGACGACGAGGCGGTCCCGGAACCAGTCGAGCAATCCGCGCCAGAAGGGCGTGTGGACGAGGATGATCGGGATCTTGCGGCTCTTGCCGGTCTGGACCAGGGTCATTGCCTCGAACAGTTCGTCGAGCGTTCCGAATCCGCCGGGCAGTACCACGTAGGCCGTGGCGAACTTGACGAACATGTACTTGCGCGCGAAGAAGTGCTGGAAGGTCTGCGATATATCCTGATAGGGATTGGAAGCCTGCTCCATCGGCAGCTGGATGTTGAGCCCCACCGACGGCGACTTGCCGAAGTAGGCGCCCTTGTTGGCCGCCTCCATGACACCCGGACCCCCGCCCGAAATGACGGCGAATCCGGAATCGGAGAGCAGTCTCGATATGCGCTCCGTCAGCATGTAGTACGCCGAATCCGGCGGTGTGCGCGCGCTGCCGAAGATGCTGACCGCTGGCCGGATCGCGGCCAGTCTTTCGGTCGCCTCGACGAACTCTGCCATAATGCCGAAGATGCGCCACGACTCGCGCGCGCTCATCAGCGATTGCGCCGCACCCGGCGCGGAGATCTTCGGAAGTTTTTCTTTTGCCGTCATCATGGAAGTCTGCCGGTCCCTGCGGATGATATGCGCCGAAGTGCGCAGAGTCGATGGTAGTGGATGGTAGCGGATTGGGCCTTGCCTGAATGACAAAACCTGTATTGCTGCTGGTCGATGGGTCGTCGTATCTCTATCGCGCCTTCCACGCGTTGCCGGACCTGCGCAACAAGCAGAACGAGCCGACGGGCGCCATCTATGGTGTGATCAACATGCTACGCCGCCTCACTGGCGACTACAAGGCGCAGTACCGTGCCTGTGTGTTCGATGCCAAAGGCAAGACGTTTCGCGACGATCTCTATCCGGAATACAAGGCGCATCGGCCGCCGATGCCGGACGATCTCGCACGGCAGATCGAACCGCTGCACGCGCTGATCCAGGCGCTGGGCTGGCCTTTGCTCAACATCGTAGGCGTCGAGGCCGACGACGTGATCGGCACCCTCGCGCGCGAGGCAATTGCGAACGGCATGGAGTGCGTGATTTCCACCGGTGACAAGGATCTCGCGCAGCTCGTCAATCCCGGTGTCAAGCTGGTCAACACGATGAGCAACGAGGTGCTCGACGAGGCGGGCGTGCTGGGCAAGTTCGGTGTCGAGCCGGCACGCATGGTCGATTACCTCACGTTGATCGGCGATGCGGTGGATAACGTCCCCGGTGTAGACAAGGTCGGGCCGAAGACCGCGGTCAAGTGGCTTCAGCAATATGGCGACCTGGACGCCATCATGGCGCGCGCCGGCGAAGTCGGCGGCGTGGCAGGTGAAAACCTGCGCCGTGCGCTGGACTTTCTACCCCTGGGGCGCCGGCTAATCACCGTTGCATGCGATGTGCCCCTTCCGGTTCACGTCACGCAGCTGGAACCGCTGGCGCCCGACATCGAGCGATTGTGCGAGATTTATGCGCGCCTCGAGTTCAAGACCTGGCTGCGAGAAATGCAGTCGAAGGCGGCCGAACCGGCCGGCGCGCCGATGGCGCCCACCCCGGCTTCCATTGGCGATCCGCCAGCGGCGGTGGACGACGGCTCGCATCGCGATCGCTATGCATGCATTCTGACCGAGGCGCAGCTTGACGACTGGCTCGCACGCATCGGAGCGGCCGGTCTCGTTGCGCTGGACACCGAGACCGACAGCCTCGACCCGCTGGCGGCTCATCTGGTTGGTATTTCGTTTGCCGTTGCACCGGGGGAGGCCGCCTATCTGCCGCTCCGTCATGCCGGGCCGGATGCGCCTTCGCAACTGCCGTTCGACGCCACCTTGGCGCGATTGCGGCCTTGGCTCGAAGCAACGAATGCGCGCAAGCTTGGGCAGAACCTCAAGTACGACATGCACGTGTTTGCCAATGCCGGCATCCGCGTGCGCGGCGTGGCGCACGATACCCTGCTCGAATCGTATGTGCTCGAGTCCGACAAGGGGCACGATCTCGATTCGCTGTCGCAGCGCCACCTGGGCATCACGACGATCAAGTACGAGGAGGTCGCGGGCAAGGGCGCCAGCCAGATCGGGTTCGCGCAGGTCGACGTGGCTCGGGCGACGTCCTATTCGGCCGAGGATTCCGATGTCGCGTTGCGACTGCACGAGGCGCTGTATCCCGCGCTGGCCGCGGGGCGGCTCGAATCGGTTTATCGCGATATCGAGATGCCGGTACTCGAAGTGCTGTTCGAGATGGAGCGGGCCGGTGTGCTGATCGACTCCGCAGCGCTTGCACAGCAGAGCCACGAACTCGGCACGAAGCTGATGCAGGTGGAACGCGCGGCGCATGAAGCGGCAAAGCAACCGTTCAACCTTAACTCGCCCAAGCAGATCCAGGAGATCCTCTTCGAGCGGGAGAAATTGCCGGTCGTCAAGAAGACCCCATCCGGGGCACCGTCGACCGATGAGGAGGTGCTGCAGCAACTTGCGCTCGATTATCCCTTGCCGAAACTCATCCTCGAATACCGTACGCTGGCCAAGCTCAAGAGCACCTATACCGACAAGCTGCCGCGCATGGTCAATCCGCGTACCGGGCGCGTGCACACCAGTTTTTCCCAGGCCGTTGCGGTGACTGGCCGGCTCGCCAGCTCGGATCCGAATCTGCAGAACATCCCGGTGCGCACCGCAGAGGGGCGGCGCATTCGCGCCGCTTTCACTGCTCCGTCCGGATGGCATATCGTCTCGGCCGACTATTCGCAGATCGAATTGCGCATCATGGCCCATCTGTCGGGTGACGAACGTCTGCTCGAAGCGTTCGCACGCGGCGAGGACGTGCATCGTGCAACTGCGGCCGAGATATTCGGCGTGACGCCGCTCGAGATCACGAGCGAGCAGCGGCGTTATGCTAAAGTCATCAATTTCGGCCTGATCTACGGCATGAGCGCGTTTGGACTGGCGCGCGAACTCGGGTTGGAGCGCTCTGCCGCGCAGGCTTACATAGACCGGTATTTCGCGCGCTATCCAGGCGTCAAGTGTTACATGGACGAGACGCGCGAGTCGGCGCGCAGCCGGGGGTATGTCGAGACCGTCTTCGGCCGCCGGTTGTGGATGCCCGAGATTCGCAGCAGCAATGTCGGGCGCCGCCAGGGCGCGGAGCGCGCGGCCATCAATGCGCCAATGCAGGGCACGGCGGCCGACGTCGTAAAGCTGGCGATGATTGCGGTCGCCCGCTGGATCGAGGCGCAATGCTTCCAGTCACGTCTCGTGCTTCAGGTGCATGACGAACTCGTTCTCGAGGTGCCGCATGGCGAACTGCCACAGGTGCGCGAGCAGTTGCCGCGGTTGATGAGCGGCGTCGCGACGCTGGCCGTGCCCCTGCTGGTCGAGGTGGGTGTCGGTGCGAACTGGGATGAAGCGCACTGATCCGGGGCTGCCGCAGGCAGCGGTATGTGTTTAGGCGTGGCTTGTGAAGCTGGCCTCAGCGATTGGACCCGACGAGTCTCGCAGCGGATGTCGTGACGTCGATGCATGTGATGCGACCGAAATCGAAACGCAGGTTCAGCCAGTCTTGAGTCGCGAGGCCGAGGAGCACGCCGGCCATGGCGCGAAGCGGCCCGCCGTGCGCGACGATCGCAATGGTGGTGTATTCCAGCTCCAGAATCTCCTCGGTTGCCGCTCGCACGCGCAGTAGCATCTCGCTTGCTGTCTCACCCTGCGGTGGGCGAAATTCCAGCGGATCGGTGGCCCAGGCGTCGATGGCCTCGCGCGCAAGGCGGCCGTAGGCCTGCATTTCCCAGTCGCCGAAATGGATTTCGCGAAGTCGCGGCTCGATGCGTGGCCTGGAATGCAGCATGCGTGCGAGTTGGAGGCAGCGGCTCGCCGGGCTCGATATGACGAGAGGGTCGGGTGGGAGCAGCGCGCCGATGCGCCGTGCGCAGCCTGCGGGATCTTCGGCCAGTGCGAGGTCGGTCGATCCGTAGCAAACACCTGGCGCGGCCACCGTGCGCGGATGGCGGATCAGATGGAACTGGATAGGTCCTCCGCTTCCTCGAACAGCCACGCGAAGTTCAGCGCGATGTAGATCGCTACTTCAGTGAGCTGCTGGGTCGCACCGAGGCAGTCGCCGGTGTAGCCCCCGATGCGGCGGCGGAAGTATCGCGCGGCACAGAATGTGACGATGGCGACGAGCGGTATCACGCCGAGCGCTTCGAGGCCGGTCAGCAGCAACAGCGGCGCACAACCGAAAAGCGCTGCGATCGCGAGTTCGCTGCGGGAGAGGCGATGCGCCAGCGGTTTGGCGCGGGCGGTTTCGTCCGGCTGATGTTCGCGTACGTAATCGAGCATGCGAATCAGCGTGGTGGATGCGAAGCGCGACAGGGGGTGGGCGACGACGAGCGCAACCGGAACCGTGCCGTCGCCCATTTCGAGCAGCGCGAGGAACTTGATGCCCAGGATCGCCACCAGTCCGATGGTGCCGTAGGCGCCGATGCGGGAGTCCTTCATGATCGCGAGTATCTGCTCCCGTGCCCAGCCACCCCCGAAACCGTCGCACGCATCGCCGAATCCATCTTCGTGGAATGCACCGGTTAGGCTGATCGTCGCGACCATCGACAAGGCCACCGCCAAGGTGGGCGGAAGTGCCAGGCTTGCCAGCCAGAACACTGCGGCGCCGGTCATGCCGACCAACCAGCCCACCAGCGGAAAATATCGTGCGGAGTGGTTCAGGAGGTCAGTCGAGTGGCCGACCCAGCGGGGGATCGGAAGTCGCGTGAAGAAGCGCAACGCATTGAAAAACAGCTCCAGTTCGTGGCGAATCACGGTTGCTCCCGGCGCGAGATCCGCGCCTGCTCGAAGCTCGCCATATCATTGAGCATGGCGACGGCCGAGCGCACCAGCGGGAAGGCGAGTGCGGCGCCGGTGCCTTCGCCGAGGCGAAGGTCGAGATCGAGCAAAGGCGCCGCATCGAAATGCCTTAGCTGGATGGCGTGGCCGCGTTCTTGCGAGCAGTGCGAGAAGATGCAGTATTCCAGCAACGCCGGCTCGATGGCGTGTGCAGCCAGCAGCGCTGCGGTAACGATGAAGCCGTCGATCAGCAGCACCATCCGGGCGCGGGCGGCGGCAAGCATGGCGCCGGTGATCATGGCGATCTCGAATCCGCCGAATTGTGACAGCAGCGAGAGGGCGTCCCGCTCGCCTGTATAGGCCCGCGCCAGGCCGGCAAGTGTCGCGCGCTTGCGCGCGAGGCCACTGTCGTCGAGCCCGGTTCCGCGGCCGACACAATCGCCGATTGCAGTGCCGGTGAACACGTGGGTCAGCAGCGCTGCGGATGCCGAGTTGCCGATGCCCATTTCGCCGAACCCGATGATGTTGCATCCATCGTGCGCGAGCTGCCCGACAAGTGCCGCGCCGTTCGTCATCGCGCGAACGCATTGGTCGCGCTGCATGGCCGGCCCGTCGAACCAGCTCGCCGTTCCGGGCGCTACCTTGGCGTCAACAAGGTTGTCGCGTCGGCCGAATTCGTGTGCCACGCCTGCATCAGCGATCGTCAACCGCAGGCCAGCCTCGCGCGCGAGGACGTTGATGGCCGCACCTTCAGCTAGAAAGTTCTCTACCATCTGCCAGGTTACGGCCTGCGGAAACGCGGACAAGGTGTGCCCGCGCAAGTCGCCCAGGGCGCCGTGATCGCCAGCGCATACCAGGACATGCGGATTGCACAGCCGCGGCGTCAGCGATCCCTGGATCAAGGCGATGCGGAGTGCGACGGATTCGATTCGTCCGAGACTGCCCCGCGGCTTGGTCTTGCCGTCGAGCTTGTCCTGAATAGCCGGCGCAAGGGCGAAGTCTGGCGGTTCGATCCTGGATTCCGTTTTCATTTGATTTCTCTAGGTGCGAGATAAATTGTCGCATGCGCCGCAGCGCTGCCGGCGTCGCGGATAGAATTCGATGCTCTTTCGAGCGGATTTGAATTTTCGTGCGGATTGCATCGATCTTCATGGTCCTTGGCGGGCTGGCAGCGCTTGCGCTGCTCGCTGCGCTTGGCTTGGGCTCGACGGCCCAGCCGCTCTGGCCGGCACTGACCGGATCCGATCCTGCGGCGCAAGAGGTGCTGTTCGGGTTGCGCCTGCCTCGTGCGCTGGCGGCTTTCGGTGTCGGAGGGTTGCTGGCCCTTGCCGGGGCGCTGATGCAGGCGCTTTTGCGCAATCCACTTGCCGACCCTTACGTTCTAGGGGTGTCGGGCGGCGCTTCTGCGCTCTCTCTTTGCGCAATGCTGCTTGGCCTCGGAACGGCTGGTGTCCAGTCAGCTGCATTCATCGGCGCGCTGGGATCGATGCTTCTCGTGTTTGCATTGGCAAGGTCGCATCATGATCTGGCGCCGACGCGCCTGCTGCTGACCGGTGTCGTCCTGGCTTCGGGCTGGGGAGCGATCGTCAGCCTGATCCTGTCGATCGCGCCCGAGGCGCGGCTGCGCGGCATGGTGTACTGGTTGCTCGGCGACTTTGCCGGGACGCAGACTCCCTGGCCGGCTCTCGTATCTGCCGTGGCGGTGCTCGGCGCCTGTCTGGCGCAAGCGCGCGCGTTGAATCTTCTTGCCCACGGGGAACTGCGGGCCGCATCGCTCGGCGTCGACGTCGGGCGTTTGCGCTGGCAGGTGTATGTGCTCGGGTCGCTCGCTGCGGCCGTGTCGGTGACCACGGCCGGCAGCGTCGGCTTTGTCGGTCTGGTTACGCCGCATCTGCTGCGATTGGCCGGGTTGCGGGATCACCGTGTCCTGCTCCCCGCGGCATTGCTCGGTGGTGGCGCGATGCTGACGCTCGCCGACGCATTGGCTCGCAGCCTGCTCGCTCCCCAGCAGCTGCCAGTCGGTGTCATCACCGCGTTGATCGGGGTGCCGCTGTTTCTGTTCCTCCTGCGACGGGGGCCGGCATGACAGTTCCGGTGCGCGATCGCGAAGCAGCAATTCATTCGCTGTGCTCGGCGAGGGAATTGACGGTGAAGATCGGCCGGATGGCCGTATGCACTTCGCTTGACCTGGAGGTTCGCGTCGGTGAGTGCTGGGCGGTGCTCGGCATGAATGGCGTTGGCAAAACCACGTTGCTGCATACCCTTGCCGGACTGCGTGCGAGCCACGGGGGCGAGATTTCGCTTAGCGGGACGGCAATATCGGCGCTGTCGCGTCGTGCGATTGCCCAACGGCTTTCTTTGATGCCGCAACTGATCGAGGACGCATTTCCGGCGACCGTGTTCGAGGAGGCGATGGCAGGGCGAAACCCGCACCTTGCGCCTTGGGCCTGGGAGTCGGCCGAGGATGAGGCTCTCACTCGCAACGCACTCGCCGAAGTCGGGCTCGCGGACTTCGGATCGCGGCTCACGTCCACACTCTCCGGTGGCGAGCGTCGGCGAGTGCAGCTTGCGACGGTTCTGGTTCAGGATGCGCCGTTGATGCTGCTCGACGAACCGGTTAACCACCTTGATCTGTTTCGCCAGGTTCGCCTGCTCGACCTCGTGCGCGGCAAGGTCGCGGGAAACGCGCGAGCAGCCATCATGACCCTGCACGATGTCAACCTCGCGTCCCGGTTCTGTGATCATGCACTGATGCTCTTCGGCAACGGAGAGTATGCGGCCGGTCCGATCGAATCGATGCTGACTGAATCGATGCTGTCGCGACTGTATTGCCAGTCCTTGAAAGCCGTCGACCTCGATGGCCGGCGATTTTTCATCGCCGCGTGATTCCTTCTCATCGCGGCGCGCCAGTGCGGCTACGCACTTGATCGAGACGTTCGCAAACCGCCTGTGCACCGTCGAGTATTCGGGGTGAGTGTCGTACCAGAATGTCGCGCGGCAGAAGGAAAAGACTGTCACTTCGCACTGCCTTGAGTCGTGACCAGCGGCGCCAGATTTCGATGGCATCGCGTCTCGCTCCGATTTCCTCGCTCGACATGATGACGTCAGGATCGGCAGCCAGGACCGCCTCGGTATCGACGGTCGGTGCCAGGGACGATAGCCGTCCGAACACGTTGCGGCCACCGCACATTTCTAGAACTTTGCTGATCAGATGCGAGTCGTTGATCGTCATCAGGGGTTCATCCCAAACCTGATAGAACACGCGTACCGGCGACCGGCTGACGTAGCGTGCGCGTAATGCGGCCGCGCGTTGGCGAAACGCTGCGGCCGCCTTCTCGGCCTCGGGCAGGCTCGCGGCGATGTGACCGAAGGCAAGCAGGGATGATGCGATGTCGTCGAGACTACGCGGTTCGGAAATGAAGACAGGCACCCGAAGTGCAATAAGCTGATCGATCAACGCGGGCGGATTGCCGCTGCCCCACGCAATCACGAGATCGGGCTTGAGCGCAACGATGCGTTCGACATCAATGGTTTCATATCCACCGACGCGGGGCAGGCGCCTGGCGGCGGGCGGGAAGTCACTGAATTCGACCGTGGCGATCAGCGTCGTGCCGGCACCTGCCGCGTACAGCAGTTCGGTGGCGTGAGGCGAGAGGGTGATGATGCGTTGCGCGGGTCGGGCGAGGTGAAGCTCGCGTCCCGAATCGTCGCGCAGGTCGATGCTCGCCCAGGAGACGATGGCGTGGCAGAGCAGGGCGAGCAGCGCGGAAAGGTTGCGGATCACTACCGTTCTTTCAGACGAACCGGCAAACCTGCGGCCAGGAGCGTTACCGTGCCGCAGCGCGCGGCAACTGCCTGGTTGAGCCAGCCCAGTTCGTCCACAAAGCGGCGCGTGGAGGCGCCCATCGGCACGACACCCCAGCCGATCTCGTTCGACACGACGACCACCTCGCCTGCCACGCTTGAAATGGATTCCAGCAAGGCGCAGCGTGCTGCAAGCCAGCGCGAAGGCGAACCGTCGGTGCCGTTTGATTCTTGCGGACACAGGTGGTTGGTTGCCCACAAGGTCAGGCAATCGACGATGACGAACCGATCGGTCATGGCCGCAGTCTGGAGGGCGGTGGCGAGATCGTAGGGCGCTTCCACGGTTTCCCATTCGGGCGGGCGCCCTTCGCGATGGGCGCGGATACGTGCGGCCATCTCGTCGTCGAGCGGCAGCGCGGTGGCAATGACGGTGACGCGCCTGCCGGATTGTCGTGCCAGCCGCTCGGCATAGGTGCTTTTGCCGGAACGCGCTCCGCCGAGGATCAATTCAGCACTCATGAGCCCTACCAGCAGTAAGCCACGCTTGCGTAGCCATTGCGACGTGCTTCCGGATACGCGTTGAACGACGTCGGGGCAAGCGGATTGTTGACCAGTGCGTAGGAGTAGTACTTGCGGTCGAACAGGTTGTTGATGCCTGCTGCCAGCGTGACCGTGCCGATCGTGTGGGTCAACTTCACATCGGTGACCGTGTAGGACGGCATGTGCTCGAAGCGATTGGCCTGATCGTTGTCGTAACGTTGTTCCCCCGTATAGGTCATTGCCGCGACAAGGCGTGTCGACGGAAGGATCTTCCAGTTCAGCGACCCGTTGGCGCGGTGGCGCGGAACTGACGGAACATCGTTGCCTCCGATACGAATGCCATTGAACTCGCCGCCGCGGAATTCTGCTTGCGTGTACGCGTAGCGCAGGTCGAGATCGAGTGTGGAAGACAGCGCGTAGCCGCCTTTGAGTTCAAGTCCGCGTCGACGGGTCTTCGGCAGATTCTCGTTCTGCCCGAAGATCCCCGAGAGGCGGTTGAAGTGGATTTCGCGGCTCAACGAAATGTCGAACAGCGCAAGCTGGGCTGCGAGGTCTTTGGCCCGATACTCGATGCCGATCTCCCTGTCGTGCGATGTCTGCGGTTCGAGCATCGCCTGGCAGGGCGGGAAGGAGCATCGGATCTCGTCGACATTCGCAATGCGGAAACTTTGCCCGAAGCGGGCGTAGGCGGTCAGGTTACGCATCAGCGCCTGTCGCAGGCCGGCTTCCCAGGCATTCAGCGAGTAGTCCTGTCCGCGCCTCGGGATCGGGGTAACGGATTCGGCGGCAGACAGGTCGATACGTTCGTGGCGGCCGCCCAGCGTCAGGCGCGAACCCGGGAGGATCTGAAGATTGTTCTGCATGTAAATCGCCCGGTTGCGCTGTGTTGCCCGCTCCCGGGTCGGTGCGCTGAATCCGGTGCCGTTGAACACGGCGTCGCTGCGGTATTGCCACTGAGACCAGTCAGCGCCGGCGATCAGGACGTTTTCCATGCCGCCCAGCGTGGCGGTCCACTTCGCCCGTGGCGAAAAATTCGTGACATGCGCATCAACGTCGGAGGCATAGGTGCCCCCAGCGAATGCATTGAAATACGCGTTCGATCTTTCCCTGTAACCGAGGTCCGCGGCGATCAGGACCGGGCCCAGGCGGTGTTGCACGTTGAACGTCGCGTCCCATCCATCCAGTTCGCCGGAATCATCGGGCGTGGAGGTCCCTCGCGGGTCGCTCCGGTACTCGCTTTCGCTGCGTGCGCCAGGCAATCGTACGCGCTGGCGGTTTCCATTGATGCGAAGCGCAGCCCGGTTGTTACCTCCGCCGAACGCGACCTCGGCGCCGAGGTTCTCGACCTTCGCATCATTGTTGCGTCGGTAGTTGTCGCCTTCGGAGCGGCTGGCGTAGAGCGCATACCCCCAATAGCCGCTTCCGCCATTGACGGCAGCGCGCAATTCTCTCGTGTTGTAGCTGCCGTACGAGGCGAAGACTGAACCGCCGGGGGGCGTACCCAATGAGCTGCGCGTGACGATATTGATCGTGCCCCCGGTGGCCCCGCCGCCGTACAGCACGGTGCCGCTCCCCCTCAGAATTTCTATCCTCTCGATCGCGACCAGTGGTATCGAACTGATGCGCGCGGACACGAGCTCGTTTTCGCTGATCCTTTGACCGTTGATCAGTATCAGGGTGTTCTGATCGCCGCTGACGCCGAATCCGCGAAGATCGAGTGGCTGGTCCGGTGTGCCGGTCAGGTTCTGGCGCACGTGCACGCCCCCGAGTCGAGACAGGACTTCGCCAAGTGTGCCGGCGGTGCTTTCCGCAATCTCCTCGGTCGTGATCACGGTGACTGCGACAGGCTGTTCCAGTGCCGCGGGAAAGCGGCTTGCCGTTACGACGATGCGGTCGAGTTCGGCAGGAGGTTCCGCTGCGACAATGGGCGGATACGTCGCGGTCGAAAGTATCGCAATGACAAGGGTGCCGATGACCATCGGCCGAGATTGCAGGTCCACCAAAATGCTCCCATTGCGCCGGCGAGCGTCCCCGCGTGCCGGACGGATTGTGGAGAACCGGGGGGAGGGCGGGAACAGGGCATCTTGATGCACCGGTCGCCGCTTCCCCGCGACGATTCCGTACTTGTGCATCACGGCCGGTATCCGGGCTCGCAGGTTGGATGGTTCTCGCCATCAGGCACACCGCCTTCCCGCGTCGAAACGCAGTGGCTGCCGACTCCGAGAGAATCGGCCTGGGGTGCCCGCACCTGCTTACCGTTGCGGGGGCAGCACAGGCATCGCGAATGGAATTCGCTCACCTGTTTCCCGTTTAACCGGAGACTGGGGGTCGTCCGGCACCGTGCTGCTTGGCGAATGGCCCTTGGAAACCTCTAACCATTGAAGGTCTCGCCCGGGTATTTCGCAGATGGCATTGTAGCTCAAGCGTGGCGGCGGCGACGCAACTTGACCCGTCGCCGTGCTTCGGGAGAAGATGCCGAGCATGAACGAACAGTTGTTAGCGTTGGAGCAGCGCCTCGACCAGATACTGGAGCACTTTGCCCGGATGCGCGACGAGAATCAGGAACTCCGTACGCGCGCCGCCGGCCTCGAGAGCGAAAACCGGCGGTTGCGCGAGAAGGTGGACGCCGCTGCGGAGCGTGTCGAATCCCTGCTCGAAGGATTGCCCGAATCATGAGCGAGCCATCCGTACTCGACATCACCCTGCTCGGACGTGAATATCGGGTCGCATGCCCTCCGGAAGAGCGCGATGCGCTCCTCAAGGCCGCGTCCTACGTCGACGAAAAGATGCGCGACATCGGCGCGAAGACGCATAGTGGCGGCGAAAAACTTGCCGTAATGACGGCGCTCAACATTGCGCATGAACTGCTGCAACTCAAGCTGCCTGGCGGATTTGACCTGCAGGATTTCCGGCGTAGAATCGGATCCATGCAGTCGCGGGTCGATGAGGCGCTGGCTCAGCAGGAAAAATTGTTTTAGCGCGTTCGAATCCGTGATGACGGTGCTTCGGCCCCGGCCCGATCAATCCCCTGCGGTGCCCGTTTAGGTCATAGATTCCTTGAACCTATGCTAATGCGCATCCGGTTGCGAACCGTTGATCCGCTGTTGCGAACGCCCCTGGTCGGGCGTACCTGATGCGGTAGGAACGCGACCACCCTGGACCCTCGGTTCAGGATGCTGGCCTGACGACATTCGCGGGGGGCCAATTACCTTGAACGCGAAGCCTCAGCTTCGCGTTCGCATTTTCGGGATTGGCGCATGCGCTACTGGTTGATGAAGTCGGAGCCCGACGAGGTTTCCATCGACGATCTGGAACACGCGCCTGGCCGCCGAGTCCCGTGGTTTGGCGTCCGCAACTACCAGGCCCGCAATTTCATGCGCGATGAAATGCGGGTCGATGACTTGGCCTTCTTTTATCACTCTGGGTGTGCGGTTCCGGGTATCGCCGGCATCTGTCGGGTGAGTTCTTCTGCTTATCCCGACGAGACACAGTTCGACCGCGCCAGTCCGTACTTCGACGCAAAATCCTCGCGCGATGCGCCGCGATGGGTCAACGTCGACGTCGAATTCCTCTCGCGCACGCGATTCGTCAGCCTCGACGATCTGCGGCGGTGCCCCGCCCTCGAGGGAATGCAGGTTCTGCGACGCGGGAATCGGTTGTCGATCACGCCGGTCGAAGCTGCGCATTGGCAATTCATTGCCGGATCGCTGATGGGGCGAAAGTCTTGAACGATCCGAGGTCGGCCGCTCGTCGAAGCTGCCATGCAGCCAGATGACCCATCAGCAACTCTTCGCGTAAGCACAAGCTGATTTGATGGCTGATCTATGGATCATTGATTGGGAGTGCGGTATAAACGTTCTGCAGCGGAAACAGTTTCCAGTTTGAAGTTTTCTGCGCCGCAGCAGTCCGGACTATCCGTTCGGACGCTCTTCAATCGGCTACCGTCGCGACCCGCGATGTTTCGGTAGTCCGCAGATGCGATCCCGCATCTGGCAAAACCTGCAGTCTGTTCGGTTCGACACTTACGTGAAACGAGGTGGCGCCCTAGTCGCGTCACCCGAGATGAAGAGGGATCGATGCAAACCACAATGAAAGATCTGCTGTCCGCAGGTGCCGATACCGCCATTGCGATTTCTGCACCTGGCCGTACTCCCCTGACTTTTGCCGGCCTGCGTGCGTTGGTCGATGGCACGCTCGCCAGCCTTAATGCACTCGGCGTCGGACGAAACGATCGTGTCGGGATCGTGTTGAACAACGGCCCCGAGATGGCAACATGCTTCATGGCATGCGCCTCCGGCACGACCAGTGCGCCGCTCAATCCGGCCTACCGTGCCGATGAATTCGAATTCTACCTGTCCGATCTGAATGCCAAGGCGCTGATCGTCGAGAAAGGCAGCACCTCTCCCGCCGTCGAGGTGGCGCAGAAGCTGGGCGTCCGTGTCGTCGATCTGGTTGTCGCCGAGGGCGTAGCGGCAGGGGGTTTTTCGCTGGTTGCGCGGGATGGCGGAAGCGCCACGCCAGCAGGACAGGGCGGGTACGGGGCACCCCAGGACGTCGGTATGGTGCTTCACACCTCCGGTACGACCTCGCGACCGAAAATCGTGCCGCTTTCGGTCGCTAATCTTTGTGCATCGGCGTCGAATATCCGCAACACGCTCAAGTTCACACCGCAGGATATCGGACTCAACATCATGCCCTTGTTCCACATCCACGGGTTGATCGCCGGCGTACTGGCGCCTCTTTCGGCGGGAGCGCAGGTGTTCTGCACGCCGGGATTCAACGCGCTGAAGTTTTTCGCCTGGATGGATGAGGCCAAGCCAACCTGGTACACCGCAGTGCCGACCATGCACCAGGCCATCGTCGCGCGCGCCAAGGGCAATACAGAGATCATCAAGCGAAATCCGCTGCGCTTCCTGCGGTCGTCGTCATCGTCGATGCCGCCACAAGTGATCAAGGAGCTGGAAGAGATTTTCTCGGCGCCGCTGGTCGAGGCGTATGGCATGACTGAAGCAACTCACCAGATGGCGTCCAATCCGCTTCCTCCGGCGGCTCGCAAGCCCGGTACGGTCGGACTTCCCGCCGGCCCGGAAGTGCAGATCATGGGAGAGGACGGCAGCATCCTCGCACCGAACCTCGTCGGGGAGATCGTGATCCGTGGCCCGAACGTGACCGTAGGCTATGAGAACAATCCGAAGGCCAACGAAGAGGGCTTCCGCAATGGCTGGTTCCGGACCGGCGACCAAGGCGTCAAGGATGCCGATGGATACATCAGCATCACCGGGCGTCTGAAGGAAATCATCAATCGGGGCGGCGAAAAGGTCAGCCCTCGCGAAGTTGACGAAATCCTGATGGACCACCCTGCGGTGGCGCAGGTCGTCTGTTTTGGAATGCCACATCCCAAACTCGGCGAGGAGGTCGCAGCCGTCGTTGTGTTCAAGGAAGGCAAGACCGCGACCGAGCGCGAGTTGCAGGACTTCGTCGGCCAGCGCGCTGCGGATTACAAGGTTCCGAAAAAGATTCTCTTCATGGAGGAAATTCCTAAGGGAGCGACCGGAAAGCTTCAGCGCATCGGGCTTGCGCAGAAGCTGGGGCTGGGCTGAAGCATCACTCTTTTAAACCGCAGCACCTGAGAAACAAGCACACCAATCGAGGCATACCAAGAGGAAGCCGGCCGTGCTGCCGCATAACCTCGGAAAGGAGACAACGTGGCAAAAACCTGTTCGACACTTCGTCTGCTGACGGCAAGTGCCGCTCTGCTCTTGGCGCCATTCTCCCAGCAAGCATTGGCATGGGAGCCGACCAAGCCTGTCGAGTTCGTGGTTCCGGCCGGTACGGGTGGTGGGGCGGACCAGATGGCGCGATTCATTCAGGGCGTTGTTGCGAAGAACAACCTGATGAAGCAGCCGATCGTCGTGGTCAACAAATCCGGCGGGGCGGGTGCGGAGGGATTCCTCGACGTGAAGGGGGACAAGGGAAATCCCCACAAGATCGTTATCACGTTGTCGAATCTCTTCACCACGCCGCTGGCTACGGGCGTCCCCTTCAATTGGCGTGACATGACGCCAGTTTCGATGTTGGCACTCGATCAGTTCGTGCTTTGGGTTAACGAGGAGTCACCGCACAAGACAGCGAAGGCATATCTCGACGCAATCAAGGCCCAGCCCGACAAGACCTTCAAAATGGGCGGCACCGGCTCCAAGCAGGAAGACCAGATCATCACGGTCATGCTGGAGAAGGCCGCGGGCAAGAAGCTGACCTACGTGCCCTTCAAGGGCGGCGGCGATGTGGCAGTACAGCTCGTCGGCAAGCACATCGATTCGACGGTGAACAACCCGATCGAGGCAGAGTCGCATTGGCGTGCCGGCAAACTCCGCCCCTTGTGCGTGATGGACAAGGCCAAGATGCCTTACACGGCCAAGCTGACGGCAACGATGTCCTGGCAGGACATCCCGACCTGTGCATCGGCTGGGCTTCCGGTGGACTACCTGATGTTGCGCGGCATCTTCATGCCGCCAGGGGTGTCGCAGGATCAGGTTGCGTACTATATCGACCTGTTCAAGAAGATCCGTGCACTCCCCGAGTGGAAGGAGTTCATGGAGAAGGGCGCATTCAACCAGACGGCGCTGTCGGGTCAGGAGTTTGTTGACTGGCTGGGCAAGAACGAACAGATGCACCGCGTCCTGATGAAGGAAGCTGGATTCATCGCGCAATAACAGCCGCTCTGTTCGACTATCGTAGATCGCTTGTGCCGTGCTGCCCGGGAGTTTTCCCGGGCAGCAGGAGATCCTGATGACTCAAGAAATGGAAGCAACTCACGGCGACGCAGCCGCGTCGGTCGGATCGCGCTGGCCGGAAGTGGCTGTCGCCGGCTCGCTGCTCGCCATCGCCGTAATGGTGATTGTCGATAGCCTGCGTGTAGGCATCGGCTGGGCAGACGACGGGCCGATGTCGGGGTATTTCCCCTTTTACATCGGTTTGATGCTGATGGCGTCGTCCGGCTTCATTCTTCTGTCGGTATTCCTCGGGTGGAAGAAAGTTAACCCGGTGTTCGCCGATCGGGAACAGTTGTCGGGCGTATTCGCGATGTTGATTCCGATGATTGTCTACGTCGTCGCGGTCACGCTGATCGGTATTTATCTGGCATCGGCGGCCCTCATCGGTTATTTCATGCGCCGGCACGGCAAGTTCGGCTGGTTGTCGACGGCGGCTGTTTCGGTCGGTGTACCGGTGGTCTTTTTCCTGGTCTTCGAGCGCTGGTTTCTCGTCCCTCTGCCCAAAGGGCCGATCGAGAACATGCTCGGCTTCTGATGTCTTGGAAATTGTGATGGTGCCGATTCACTCCGGCGTGCAGGAATAAAAATGGAAGAACTTGGCAACCTCATCAACGGTTTCAGCGTTGCGCTGACCGGTCCGAATCTCGTCTTCATGCTGGTCGGAATCACGCTCGGCGTGCTGATCGGCGTACTACCGGGCCTCGGGGGCGCAAATGGCGTGGCGATCCTGCTGCCGCTGACGTTTTCGATGAATCCGACGTCGGCGATCATCATGCTCTCCTGCATCTACTGGGGCGCATTGTTCGGCGGGGCGATCACATCGATCCTGTTCAACATTCCAGGCGAGCCCTGGTCGGTCGCGACGACCTTCGATGGCTATCCGATGGCGCAGCAGGGGCGAGCGGCGCAGGCGCTGACCGCGGCCTTCACTTCATCCTTTGTCGGCGCGCTGTTCGCGGTGATGCTGATCACGTTCCTTGCGCCGCTTCTTGCGAAGTTCGCGCTCAAGTTCGGTCCCGCCGAGTTCTTCGCTGTGCAGCTGCTGACATTCTGCAGCTTCGTCGGCATGAGCAAGGAGCCGCCGGCCAAGACGATCGCGGCCATGATGCTCGGATTTGCCCTCGCGGCCGTCGGCATGGATACGGTGACCGGGCAGTTGCGCATGACTTATGGCTTTCCGGAACTGCTCAAGGGATTCGACTTCCTGATCGCGGTGATCGGGTTGTTCGGCATCGGCGAGATTCTGCTGACCATGGAAGAGGGACTGGCCTTCAAGGGCAAGACTGCGAAGATCAATCCGAAGGTTGTGCTACAGACCTGGCGCGAGTTGCCGCGTTACTGGCGCACCTTCCTGCGTTCCACCGCGATCGGGTGCTGGATGGGCATCACGCCGGGCGGGGCGACGCCTGCGTCCTTCATGGGCTACGGCATGGCACGGCGCATGTCGCGTGATCCCCAGTCTTTCGGCAAGGGCGAGATCGAAGGCGTCGTGGCACCCGAAACTGCCGCACATGCGGCAGGTACATCGGCCTTGCTGCCGATGCTGACCCTGGGGATCCCGGGTTCGCCGACGGCTGCCGTGCTGCTTGGCGGCTTGTTGATCTGGGGCCTGCAGCCGGGACCCATGCTCTTCATCGAGCAGAAGGAATTCGTGTGGGGGTTGATCGCATCGATGTATCTCGGGAATATCGTGGGACTCATCGTTGTGCTGACGACGGTGCCCTGGTGGGCGGCGATCCTGCGCATACCGTTCTCCGTGATCGCACCGGTGATCATCGTGATCTGCGCAATCGGCGCCTACACCGTCCATAGCGCAATCTTCGATGTGGTCATGATGCTGGTGTTCGGCGTCGTCGGCTATCTGTTCAAGAAGCTGCGATATCCGTTGGCGCCGATGGTGCTCGCTCTTGTGCTTGGCGACATGGCGGAGGCGAGCTTCCGGCAGGCAATGCTCTTGTCGCAAGGAAGTCTGTCGATCTTCTGGTCAAACGGTCTGGTAGGCGGCATCGTGACGCTTGCACTGACCCTGCTCGCCTGGCCACTCTGGACAGGGTTGAAGAGCTGGCTGCGCGCCCGCGAGGCCCATTACCGTCTTGGTGGCGTACGATGAAGATTGCGGTCGTCGGCGCCGGCGCTATCGGCGGTTACCTCGGCGCAAAACTCGCAATTGCGGGCGAGGAGGTGACCTTCATCGCACGCAACAAGAATCTGGCGGCAATCAATGCGAACGGATTCCGGTTGATCCTCGAGGACGGCAGCGAGCAGCACGCGCCCACGGTGTGTGCGGTTCAGAACATGGCGGATGCCGGCCCGCAGGACGTCGTGCTGCTGACTGTCAAGGCGCACCAGGTGCCCGATGTGCTGCCCGCGATGCGAGCATTGTTCGGCCCGGAGACCATGGTGGTCACCATGATCAACGGTGTCCCGTGGTGGTATTTCCACAAGCTTTCCGGTCCCTTCGAGGGGCGCGAGATCCGTAGTGTCGACCCTGACGGCGTGATCGCTGCCAACATCGAAGCGGAGCGGGTGATCGGCAGCGTCGTGTACCCCGCGGCCGAACTGGTCGAGCCCGGCGTGGTGAAGATCATCGAGGGCAACCGATTCACGCTTGGCGAACCCGATGGCAGCCGTAGTCCTCGTATCGAAGCGCTGTCTCAGGCCATGATCCGTGCCGGTTTCAAGTCCCCGGTGAGCAAGGACATCCGTGGCGAGATCTGGATCAAGCTGTGGGGCAACCTGAGCTTCAATCCGATCAGCGCGCTTACACATGCCACGCTGGAAGACATCTGCCGTTTCCCGCGTTCGCGCGAACTGGCTGCGAACATGATGCGCGAAGCGCAGACGGTTGCGGAAAAACTCGGCGTAGAGTTCAAGATATCGCTCGACAAGCGCATTGCCGGTGCGGAGGCAGTCGGCGCACACAAGACCTCGATGCTGCAGGACGTGGAACACGGCCGCGCACTGGAACTCGAGGCGCTGGTCGGCAGCGTGGTGGAGCTGGGACGCATTACCGGCACGCCGACACCGACGATCGATGCGATCTACGCTGCGACCAGCCTGCTCGCGCAAACGCTTCAGTCGGCGCGCGGCCGACTCGAAGTGCAGTCCCTCGGCTGACGAATCGGGCGCTGGCGCGTCCGGTGAGCGCCGGCCCGAGGCCGGTATTCAGCCGTAGGTGTTCGCCAGCACGCCGATCCCGTCGATCTCTACTTCCACTGCACTGCCGGGCTTCATTGGCATGACGCCAAGCGAGGTGCCGCAAAGAATTACGTCGCCGGGTAGCAGCGTCATGTCTTGCGATATGCGCGATACCAACTCGCGTGGCCCGAACATCATGTCGGATAAAGCGTAATTCTGCCGCTCCCGCCCGCCAACCCGGGTGCGTACGCATGCGGTCGCGGGATCAAAGTCGGTTTCGATTGCAGGGCCGAATACGCCGAAGGTGTCGAAGCTCTTCGCGCGCACCCATTGCGGGAAAGTCGGGTCGCGCTGGATCAGTTCGAGTGCGGTCACGTCGTTCGCGCACGTATAGCCGAAAATGTGCGAGTCGGCCTCTTCGGGTGAAACGCATTTCGTCAGCCGGCCGATAACGATTGCGAGTTCCCCCTCGTATGCCACGCGGCCGTCGTAACTCGGTGGCGGAACGATCTGCTGGCCGTGAGCCGCAAAGCTGTTCGGCGCCTTGATGAAATACAGAGGCTCTGGTGGCTTCATCCAGCCGTTCTTCTCGGCCAGCGCATTGAAGTTGTTCCAGAGGGCCAGCATCTTGCTCGGCACGCAAGGCGTCAGCCAGGTGATTTCGCTCAGGCGCAGCCGTATTCCGGTCTCCCGGGGGTGCTCGAACATCGACCCCGCGTGGACGCGTATCTCGTCGCCGTCGATCGTACCGAAACCTTCTTGATCGCCGATGCGATAGCGCAACCATTTCATTACTCGCTCTCCCGGATCGTTATGGGTGGGCGGCACGGCAGGGTAAACTCCCCCGCTCTGCCTCGCACGCACCATCATGCTCTGGACCACCTGGATTTTCGCTTATATCGCAATCGGTTTGTGCGCCGGATTCCTGGCGGGCCTGTTTGGAATCGGGGGCGGGGCGCTGATGGTGCCCTTGCTCGCGATGGCATTCGGCGCGCATGGCCTCGCGTCCGAGCACGTCCTGCATCTCGCACTCGGCACGTCGATGGCGACGATCATCTTTACGTCCGTTTCGAGCGCGCGTGCCCATGATCGGCACGGTGCAGTGGAATGGCCGGTCGTCTTCCGCATCGTTCCGGGCATCCTCCTTGGCGCGATGGTGGGGACGGTGCTTGCCGCCCGAGTGTCCTCCCGCTCGCTTGCGGTGTTCTTTGCGTTGTTCCTGCTCTATGTGGCGGCGCAGATGGTGGTCAACATCCGCCCCAAACCGGCGCGCCAGTTGCCTGGCACGATCGGCATGGTTTCGGTCGGCACCTTGATCGGCGCGCTGTCGGCCCTGGTTGCCATCGGCGGGGGTACGCTGACCGTTCCGTTCCTCACTTGGTGCAATGTGCGTGTCCAGACCGCGATCGGCACATCGGCGGCGGTCGGCATTCCAATCGCGATCGGCGGCAGCATCGGCTATGTATGGAACGGGTTGCATGCAACCAACCTGCCGCCCTACAGCATTGGATTCATCTATTTGCCGGCGCTCGTGTTCGTCATGTCGGCGAGCATGCTGATGGCGCCGGTCGGGGCCCGGCTTGCCCACCGCTTGCCCGTGAATCAGTTGAAGCGCTACTTCGCACTGCTGCTTGTCATGCTCGCAGCGAAGATGCTGCAAGGCCTGTTCTTCCCTTTGTGATTCGACGCCATCCGAGAATGGCGCTAAAGTGGTACGCGATACGGTAAACGTTCCGACAGGAGCGATGATGCGTTCGATTCGTGGCACCCGCGGCATGGCTGTTGCGCCGCATGCGCTCGCAGCGCAGTCCGCGCTTGCCGTCCTGCGCGAGGGCGGCAACGCGCTCGAGGCAATGGTGGCGTGTGCCGCAACGATCGCCGTCGTTTATCCGCACATGAACTCGATCGGTGGAGATGCGTTCTGGCTGGTGTCGGTGCCGGGCGAGGCGCCGCGCGCCATCGACGCCTGCGGTGCCGCCGCGTCCCGTGCCTCGATCGAGTGGTACGCCGAACGGGGTGTATCCGGCAGTCTGCCGGCCCGCGGCCCGCTGGCAGCACTGACCGTCGCCGGTACGGTCGCAGGCTGGGAGTTGGCCCTGGGCGAAGCGCGCAAGATGGGCGGCAAGCTGCCGCTGTCCCGCCTGCTGGCTGATGCGGTCGACTACGCGATACGCGGCATCCCCGTGTCCGGCAGCCTCGCGCGAACCATTGCCGCGAAACAGACGGAATTGGGCGCCCTGCCCGGATATGCCCCCGTGTTTCTGCCGGGCGGCGCAGCCCCACGGGAGGGCGAGCGCCTCGTTCAACCACGTCTGGCAGCCGCGCTGCACCACCTGAGCGCAGCAGGGCTGGACGACTTCTATCGCGGCGACCTTGCACGCAGCATCGCCGCCGATCTGGAGAAGCTGGGCAGTCCGGTCTCCCTCAACGATCTGATCATGCATCGCGCCCGCTGGCGCACGCCGCTTGCGTTGGCGCACAGCAAGGGAACGGTCTTCAACCTGCCGCCGCCGACCCAAGGGCTGGTTTCGCTCCTGATTCTCGGCCAGCTCGACCGAATCGGACTCGACGGTCTTGCGCATGACCATCCGGCGTTCGTGCATCTCGCCGTCGAAGCGACCAAGCAGGCGTTCGCAATCCGCAATCGCTACGTGACCGATCCGACCTACATGGCGGTCGAGGCGCAGGGTTTTCTCGAGGCCGACGCCTTGCGGGCCATGGCGGCATCGATTGTCCCGGACCGGGCTGCGCCGTGGCCGCCGCTGCCGGGTCCGGGCGACACGGTCTGGATGGGAGTCATCGACGATGCCGGGCGTGCCGTCAGTTGCATACAGAGCATCTACCACGAGTTCGGCAGCGGCATCGTGCTTGGCGAATCGGGTATCAACTGGCAGAACCGCGGGGTGAGCTTCGCGCTGGATCCTGCAGCACTCAATGCACTCGTCCCGGGACGCAAGCCCTTTCACACCCTCAACCCCGCGTTGGCCCAATTGCACGATGGGCGCACCGTCGTGTTCGGCACCATGGGTGGTGACGGGCAACCGCAGACGCAGTCGGCGATCTTCTCGCGCTACGTCAATTTCGGGCTCGACCCGCAAGCAGCGGTCGATGCACCGCGCTGGCGCCTGGGGCGTGCCTGGGGGCAGGATTCCGATACGCTGAAGCTCGAATCCCGCTTTCCCGAGGCGACCGTATCGAGACTGCGCGAGTTCGGGCACGAAATCGAGATGCTGGGCGCCTACGATGAGTCGATGGGGCACGCCGGCATGCTCGTCCGCCATGCAAATGGCACGCTGGAAGGCGGCAGCGATCCGCGGTCGGACGGGTGTGTCGCGGCGTTCTGAGCCCCGCGTCAGTGCACTGACCAGTCGACCGCGCCGGTCCACGCGGTCAGCAGCACCACTACGCCAAATGCAATCCGGTACCAGGCAAACACGGTGAAGTCGTGCGTGCTGATGTAACGCAGCAGCCACCGAACGCACAGGAACGCCGAAATGAAGGACGCCACGAAACCGACGCCGAACATCGGCAGATCCCCCGCAGACAACAGCGCCCGGTCCTTGTAGAGCGAATACACCGTTGCCGCACCGAGCGTTGGAATCGCCAGGAAGAAGCTGAACTCGGTTGCCGCCCGGCGCGAAAGCCCGAAGAACAGGCCGCCGATAATCGTTGCGCCGGAGCGGCTGGTTCCGGGAATCAGTGCCAGCGCCTGGGCAAAGCCGAGTTTCAATGCATCGGTCAATTGCATCTCGTCGACGCTGTTGACGGTGATCCTGTGCGTGCGCTTCTCCGCCCATAGTATGAACAGCCCGCCCACGATGAAAGCCAGGGCGACCGGAACCGGATGAAATAGATGTGCCTTGATGGTCTTGCCAAAGGCCAAGCCGAGCACGGCGAGCGGCAGGAATGCAACGAACAGATTCAGCACAAAGCGTCGGGCGGCCGCGTCGTGGCCCAGGCCTTTGACCACGTCGGCCACCTTCGCGCGGTATTCCCAGCACACTGCCAGTATCGCGCCCGACTGGATCACGATCTCGAACAGCTTGCCTTTGTCATCGTTGAAATCGAGCAGGTCGCCGGCGAGTATCAGATGCCCGGTGCTCGAGATTGGCAGAAATTCGGTCAGCCCCTCGACGATGCCGAGGACGAAGGCCTTGAAAAGCAGGAGCAGGTCCATGGCGGGGCCCGAAAAAGCGCGGATTATACCCGCCGGCCGCTCCAAGCCTGTCGGCGAGGCAATTAGGCGGCCTCGCGAAACCGGCAGGATCTGAGAATCGAACGGTTGGGCACCTCAGGGGCTCGATGCTTCCTCGAGATGCGTGAGCCACGCGATCGCATCGGTGCGCGAGTTGCCGCACATCTCGTCCGAGGGCTTGAGCCCCGAACAACAAGCCGGTCGCAGCGGGCTGCCGAAGATCATGCAGCGCATGTCCGCGTCAAGGTTCGCGCACGGTACGCCAGCCGGCTTGCCGTTCGGCATGCCGGGCATGGGGCTGCTGATCGAGGGCGCGATGCAGCATGCACCGCAACCCGGTCGACAGGGTCGTATCATCGGAATTCCGGCTGTCTCCCGGGCGGGCTGCCTCCGGACGGTGCAGATCCCGCCCAACCCGAACCGGGCTGCCAATCCGGGTGGGGCAGTCATGCTACCTCGGGGCGCAATACCTCGGTGGATGTCCTGGGGGTCGGTCGCCCGGTCCATCGGCCATTGGGTGAATCTTTGTGGCATGGGACCCGTGTGCCACGCATTTTGACCCTCATTAACAGGGTACCTCCCTAGAATCGCGCTGCATTGAACCGGGATGGCTCCGTTTGGTGGAGCTTGGGCTGATGCGGGACTGCGCTGTCGTCGGCGACGTTGTTCCAACGACCATCCTGACGCGGATTCCTCGAAAGCCCCACGTGAACCCTCTTCTGCACCTGATCCTGCTGCGATTGTTGTCCGTACTCGCGGTCCTGACGGTTGCCACGGCCGGCGGGCGTGCCGTAGCGGCAACCGGCCCGGTGTCGTTCGAAGGCAGCAATCGCCAGCCGCTTGCACATTCGATTGAACTGCTGCGCGATCCCCAGGCCGTCATGACGATCGACGACGCGAGGTCCGCCGATCAAGCCGCGCGGTTTCAAGCGCTCGACCTTGCCGGAGAGCGCCGCGGTTTTCTCGATGGCGCGACCTGGGTCCGCTTCTCGATCCACAACCCCGCCTCCACCTCTAGGGAGCGCTGGTTCGAGGTCGGTTATCCGTTTCAGCAATCCTATCGCGTGTTCGTCGTTGCCGGTGACGGATCGGTCGAGCGCATGGAAAGCGGTACGATGGTTTCTGCCGAACGGCGGCCACTGGCGTCGCGCCGCGTCCTGTTTCCGCTCAGGCTCGAACCGGGCGAGCGCAAGACGGTGTTCCTGCGCGTTGCAGGGCGCGGCGCCACGGTGCTGGACCTCACGCTGTGGGAGCCCGGCGCGCTGCTCGACTATCAGACGCTGCGGAGCACCCTCAAGTACCTTGCGCTCGGTGCTTCCCTGCTGGTCGTTGTGTTCAGCATACTTGCATGGCGTGCGCGTCGTCGGCCCGCGCTGCTCGCAGTAGGGGTGGCGCATCTGTTCGGGATCTCCATCGCGATGATGCTCGACGGACTGCATTTCTCGCTATTGCCGGCAGATGCTGCCCACTGGATGGGGCGCCTGCCCAACATGGCACTGTTCCTTGGGCTTGGCTGCCATGCCATGTTTGCCCGCGAGTTCCTCCACCTCCAGCGCCATTCGCGCGCGCTGTCGCGGGTCATGCTCGGCGTGGCGGCTGCGTGTGCGGCAATTGGCGTCCTACCCCTGATGGTCGTGGCGGCGCCGTGGTTCGCCGGCGCAACGCTGGTGGTCAGTCTGGCGCTCACGATCGCCGCTGCGATGGCCCTTCAATGGGAACGCGAAGCAGCTGCACGCTATCTTGCGGCCTGGGGCCTGTTCTGGATCGCGCTCGTCATGCGCACCATGCAGTTGCTCGGCTGGATGCCCGGCGAAGAGTTCGTCGGCGACATGCCCTTCGCGGTGCTCGTGGTTTCCACGGCGGTGCTGGCCTACGCATTGCATGTCGATGTACGTTCGGTGCGCGATCGTGGCGAAGCCGCGCAGCAGCGCTTGTTCGAGATGCAGCAGGACGAGCAGACGCGACTCATGCGTGCGGTCGAGTCGCGTACTGCGGAATTACGCGAAGCCAAGGCGCGAGCCGAGCAGGCAAGCGAGGCAAAATCCGCATTCCTGTCCACGATGAGCCACGAGTTACGCACGCCACTGCATACGATTCTTGGCTATGTGCAGTTGCTTCGACGATCGCGCAGACATGGCGATGGGGGCAAGCTCGAAGTCGTCGAGCGGGCGGGAACCCATCTGCTGCGCCTGATCGACGAAGTGCTCGAGTACAGTCGCACCGAGACGCGCCGGCCGGTGCTCGACAAACGGCCGGTGCGGCTCGCCGAACTGACGGCACACTTGGTCGACAGCGCCAAGCTGATGGCCGCCGAAAACGGCAACCGCTTTCGGGCCGACCTCGGGAATGGCCTGCCCGAAGTCGTGCTGGCAGACGAGCAGCGCGTCGCACAGGTCGTGCTCAACCTGATCCGCAATGCCTGTGCCCACACCGAAAAAGGAACGGTGCGTCTGCGCATCGCGCGCGCCGGCGATGCGCCGCGGCCGCCGTTTGCCGACGGAGAGATGGCGCATTGGCACGACGTGCTGTTCGAAGTGATCGACGACGGATGCGGCATCGACCCCGACGAACTGCCGCACGTATTCGAGCCGTTCCATCGTGCGGGCGCGGGGAGTGCCAAGCCGGGACTCGGGCTGGGGCTTTCGATCTCGCGCCAGTTGGTGCAGGGCATGGGTAGCGACATCGGAGTCGAAAGCCGGCGCGGCCTCGGCAGCCGCTTTCACTTCACATTGCGTCTGCGCGCGTTGCAGGCGGGAGGCCAGCAGGTCGTGCGCCCGGTCTCCGCCCGCATCATCGGCCACCAGGGGCGCCGACGCCACCTGCTGATTGTCGATGACATGGCCGATAACCGGGCATTCCTGCGGGACCTGTGCGGAAGCTGGGGGTTCGCGGTCGCCGAATCGCACGATGTCGCATCGGTGCTGGACGCCTGCTGTCAGCCCGATTTGCCCTACGATGCAGTCATCGTCGATCAGTTCATGCCGGTCATGGACGGATGGACATTCCTGCGCCTGCTGCGGGAACGTGCCGGCGCTGCCCTGCCGGTGATCCTGCTTTCGGCCGCGGCTCCGCAGCCGCCGCGGGACTTTCCGGCCGGACTCCGGTTCGATCACGTGCTCATCAAGCCACTGCGTTTCGACGAATTCGCGCAGGCATTGCGCGACCTGCTGGAACTCGAGTGGATCGAGGAGACGGCCGATGCGCTCCCGGTCGCGGATGCGGCCGAATAGCGGTGCTCAGAAAAGCTCCACGTCGCCGGAGTGGTCGAGCTTCTGTTTGACGGCGCCACGCGCCAGCAGGATTTCGTAGCTCTGGATGCGGTTGCGGCCGTTCTGCTTGGCGAAGTACAGCGCTTCGTCCGCGCGATCGAACGCGCTTGACGGCATGTCGCCGGACGGCACGCACGCATAGCCGATGCTGATTGTCACGCGCCCGACCTGCGGAAAGTTGAACGCCTCGACCGCGGTGCGCAGCCGTTCCAGCACCGCATTCACGGCGGCCGGCGTCATGCGCCCGAGCAGCACCACGAACTCCTCGCCGCCGAAGCGGAACAGTTTGTCGCTTGTGCGAAAGGTCGAACGCATCAGCCGTGCGAGCAGCAACAGCACTTCGTCGCCGTACAAATGACCGAATCGATCGTTGATGCGCTTGAAGAAATCGATGTCGATCACTGCGATCCAGTGTTGCGAGTAAGGGTCGGCCGTGCCGCGCCGGCCCACCCATTCGATGTCCAGTGCCGGCATGTCGGGCAGGGCATCCTGCGACAGCATGCGCTCGAATGACGACTCGAAGGTCTTGCGATTGAGCAGGCCGGTCAGTTCGTCGTGCTCGCCGTAATCGAGTATCGCCAGGTAATTGCGGTAGATGCGCAACATGCCGCCGACCAGCCGTTCCTGCTCATCGTTCAGATATGCATCGTGGCCAACCTCGAGCAGGCCGATCACCTCGTGGTCGTCGCTGACCGGGTAGACATGGCAGAACATGTCATTGTTGCTGTCGCTCAGCCGCAGCGGCGCGCCGCTTTCGAAACAGGCGCGGAATTCGGGGCGCGAGTCGAGTGCCGGCAATTCGTCGAAGTCGGCTTCGGGTGCCGAGACCGCGACCGGCTGCCCGGCGCGCAGTCCCGCGCGCAGGTGCAGCCGGCGCATGCCGCCCTGCTCGACGGTGCGCCAGAAAGCCAGGCGCCGGGAGCCGAGCAATTCGAACAGCACCGATGCGACGGTGACCTCGAGGGAATCCCGGTCGCGCTTGCCGGTCATGTCGGCAACGGAATCGATCAGAAACATGGTCGTGGTGTGCTCGTTTGACGGACGAGTTGCGTCGTCCCAGGTTGTTTACGGCACGCCGGGCTATGCCTTGAATGGCATAGGTCACAGAAACCGGATCGCCAGTCCGGCGATCGCGCTTGCCGCGATGACCGGCACCACGCCAACTCGAAACCGCGTCAGCGCAGCAAAGGCGCAAAGCGCGATCGCGGCCGCCGGCCACTCGAAGCGGCCTTCCCAACCCTCGGGCCACAGCACATGCCACGCAAAGAACACCGCCAGGTTGACGATCACGCCGACCACGGCGGCGGTGATGCCGGTGAGCGGCGCGGTGAATTTCAGGTCGCCGTGCGTGGCCTCCACCAGCGGCGCCCCGGCGAGGATGAATACGAACGACGGCAGGAACGTGAAAAACGTCGCGACACATGCGCCTGCCATTGCCATCGCCACGATGCCCGGTCCGGCCAGGAATGCACCCGCTGCCATGCGCGCGGCGTCGGTCCAGCCGCCGACGAAGCCGACAAATGCCACCACCATGATCAGCGGGCCGGGCGTCGTTTCGCCGAGCGCCAGCCCGTCGATCATCTGCGTCGCGCTCAGCCACTGGTGCTGCTCGACCGCGGCTTGGTAGACGTAGGGCAGCACCGCGTAGGCGCCACCGAAGGTGAGCATCGCGGCCTTGGTGAAGAACCAGCCCATCTGGGTCGGCAATCCTTGCCAGCCGAAAGCCATGATCAGTACACCGATCGCGGCCGACCAGATGCCCGCGCCGCTTGCCGCAATCCGTGCCAGTCGCCCGCGCGAGGCGCGTGCGTGCGGTGGTGGCGGCGTATCGTCATCGATCAGTGCCGGACCGTAGTCGGCCTGGGCGTTGGCATGCGCGCCGCCGGTGACGAACTGCGCCGGCGCGAAACGCCCGCCGGCATAGCCGAGCACGCCGGCGGCCAGCACGATGGCTGGAAACGGCACCGAGAACGCGAATATCGCCAGAAACGCTGCCGCGGCAATCGCCCATAGCGGCGGACTCTTGAGCGCCCGGGTGCCGATGCGCCATGCCGCAGCGAGCACAATCGCAGTGACCGCCGGCTTGATGCCATACAGAATCCCGGCGACCATCGGCTGGCCGCCCAGCGCCATGTAGATCCATGACAGGGCGATCAGCAGGAGCAGCGAGGGCAGCACGAACAGCGCACCGGCCGCGATGGCGCCCTTGGTGCCGTGCATCAGCCAGCCGATGTAGGTGGCGAGTTGCTGCGCCTCGGGGCCGGGCAGCACCATGCAATAGTTGAGCGCGTGCAGGAATCGTCGCTCCGAAATCCAGCGGCGCTTTTCGACCAGCTCCTGGTGCATGATCGAAATCTGTCCGGCCGGGCCGCCGAAGCTGATGCAGCCGAGCCGGAACCACCAGCGCAGCGCGTCGCCGAAGCTCGGTTGAGCCGGCTTCGGCGGGCGCGTCGAATCGCGCGCCACCTAATTTTCGCGGCTTACGCCGAGTTCCGCATACAACCGTTCGACCAGTGCGCGCAGTTCCGCCACCTCGCCCTGCAGGCGGGCGACGTTCGCCTTGACGGCAGCGATCTCGCCGGTGGTCACGCTGTCATCGGCATCGGCCCGGGGTGCGGCGTCGAGGGCCGGTTCGCCGCACAGCAGATGCGCCCAGCGCGCTTCGCGTGCGCCGGGTTGGCGCGGCAGCCTGACTGCGAGCGCGCCGGCACTGCGGTTGGCCATTTCCTCGAGATAGGCTTCGAGTGACGAGATATCGGGGAATTTGTAGAAACGGTCGGCTGCCGCGCGCAGTTCCCCCGGCGTCTGCGGGCCGCGCAGCATCAGCGCGGTGAGCAGCGCAAGCACCGGCGGCGAGATCTTCAGCACGCGATCGAGGTTGTGCGCATAGCGCATGACACGACCCGAGGCGCCATAGCTGTCGATCACCAGCGTGCGCGCGCGCAACTCGTCGAGCGCCATCTGCGCCTCGCCTTCGCTGACGTTCATCACCGGCTCGCGGCTGGTCTTCTGGCTGCAGCCCGCCAGCAGCGCGTTGAGCGTCAGCGGATAGGTGTCGGGTACGGTGAGCTGCTTCTCCACCAGCACGCCGAGCACACGGGCTTCGAGTGGCGAAAGGCGGAGCTCTGGTGCGTTGGTATCGTGGATCATGGGTGCCGCTCGGGTAAGTCAGGTTTCCATTCTAGCGGCTTGCCCCGGGGGTGCGCGCCGCGCGCAGTGTTTCCGACGGAACGATGCCTTGCAAGCCGCATGGACAGGGCTTCTTCAGGGGGAATGCGCCAGGCGCGCCTGTTGGTGCGGCACTTGGCACATGTGCCGTTGGATTGGCCGCTGCATGCGGCTTCCAGGTCGGTCAGGTATTGTCGGCAGTGCTCGCGCCGGCGCGGCCGATGCAGCGCCGGTGGCGCTCGTCGACACGCTTGGCGAACCACTCGGTGGTGAGCTTGCGGGTGATCTTCGGGCTGTGCAGGTCGATGCGCGGCAGCACGGCGCGCGGCAAGGCCTTGTGCTCGATCCGCTCGGCCAGTTCGAACACGCGGCGGTAGAGTTTGCCGCGCTCGAATGCGGCGCCGTCGCCCTGTTCGAGCGCGTTGCGGATCGCGCCGTGATCCATGTCGATCTGCCGGGCCAGGGCACGCACCGCGAGTTCGGTGCTGCCCGGCGCGTCACTGCCGCTGCCATGGCGGATCAGGTCGCCGTCGAGATCGAGCGCGATGCCGGTTGCCACGCTCACCGCGTTCTGGAACGCCGCATTGCGGCTCGCATAGTGGCCGGCGTTGAAGTCGGCGAAGCGGTACAGGTGCGCGTCATAGTTGGCCGGATAGGCGAGCAGGTGCGCAATGCCGAAGTACATGCCCCCGCGCCGCGTGAACACCTCGTGGCGGACCGAGCCGTCGGACTTGAAAGGGTAGCCGCTGGCGGCCGCGTGGCGCTCGGCGAAGGCGATGCTCACCTGCATCGGACCGCCGGTGCGCACCGGGTTCAGACCGGCGAACAGGCGCTCACCCATCGGCACCATGCCGATGAAATCCTCGAAGATGCGGCTCAACTCCTTCTCGGTCTTCACTGCGTCGAGGCGCTCGCCGTAGCGCTTGCCGGTGGGCGAGTCGATCTGCAGCGCCAGCCGCACCGCGAGCATCGGCACCCCGATGCGCTCGGCACGGCGCTCGATTTCCTCCCATGCGATGCGCGACAGGCCGGGCACCGCAGGGTCGGCGCGAAAGCCGGATTCCTGCTCGGTCACGGCGAGCACGGCGCAGATGTTCGCGCTGTTCGGTGCAATCTCCAGCGCGGCCATCGACGACTGGATGTCGGCCGCCCAGCCGGCGCGGTCGGGCGTGCCGGCTGGAATCAGCCCGGCAATCCGGGCGCGGATCTCGGCCGGCGAGGGGGCCGCATCGCGCGCGCGCTCGTCGCTTGCACAGCCTGCAAGGGCCGCCAGCGTGACGGCGATCAGCCAGCCGAGGATGGGCGAAGCGGGGAATCTCGAACGCATGGTGCGGGTTTGCATGTGGCGGCGCGCGTGAAGTCTGGCCGGTAGACTAAACGCAGCCTGTGCCAAAAGGATGCGGCTCGTGAACCTGTCGCGCCGACGGCGGACAGCATCTCATGCTGCCGCGCTCAGGCTGCTGCGCGGTCCGGGACGGTATCGCGGCCCAAGTACGATGCTTTCATCTGCTGCACGGCTTCGACGACCGCTTCGATCGCCGGCAGCCGTGCCGAGCCGCGCCGCCACGCGATGACCACCCTGCGCGCTGGCGCCGGCGGCTCGAAGGGAATCGCCACCACCAGGTCGGAGCGGTAGGGGGCGGCAAGCGCACTGGCCGGTAGCACCGACACGCCGTAGCCCGAAGCCACCATGCAACGAATGGTTTCGATCGAGTGCCCCTGCAGCAGCGAGCCGTCGGCATGGCTGATCTCGGGGCAGGCGTCGAGCACCTGTTCGCGGAAGCAGTTGCCGGCCTTGAGCACCAGCACGTTCTCGCCATGCACCTCGTCGCGGCGAATGCTGCGCCGGTGTGCCCACGGATGGCCGCGCGGCACGATCACCTTGAACGCCTCGTCGTAGAGCACGCGCGTCTCGACGCCGGGCACTTCGAACGGCAGCGCAAGGATGACCGCGTCCACTTGGCCGTACTTCAGATTGTCAGTGAGCAGCGCCGTCATGCTCTCCTCGATGTAGAGGGTAAGACCGGGCGCGACCTGATGCAGCGAGGCGATCAGATCCGGCAACAGGTAAGGGCCGATGGTGTGGATCACGCCGAGGCGCAGGCCGCCGTGTAGCGGGTCTTTGCCCATGTGGGCGACCACTTCGATCCGGTGTGCCTCTTCCAGTGTGCGGCGCGCCTGCGCAACGACCTGCTCGCCGACCTCGGTGAGCGAGGCATGGCCCTTGGTGCGTTCGATCAGCTCGACGCCGAGTTCCGCCTCGAGATTCTGCAGCGCCACGCTCAGGCTCGGCTGGCTGACGCTGCAGCGCTCGGCCGCCCGGCTGAACGATTTTTCGTCGGCAAAGGCCACCATGTACCGCAACGCCGTGAGCTTCATGACTTGCCCTCATAGAAAACACCTATGCGCTTCATAGGAAAAAACTACAATTAAATCATTGACTTGAGTCAATAATCGCGATCCGGGCTGGCGTAACTTTAGACAAAGTTCAAACGCGGATTCTTGCGCCAGATCAGGAATGCATCGTCCGCCGCCCGGTTTCCATCGAAGCAAAGGAGCAAGCCATGAAAGCCCGTCTGATCGCCGCCGCCGTGTCGATAATCGGTCTGTCGACCGCATTCGCCGCCGCGCGCAACGAACCCATTCAGCCGATCGCGCCGGTCAAGCAGATCAACCTCGCCCAGGCCGAACTGGGCAAGAAGCTGTATTTCGATCCACGCCTGTCCAAATCCGGTTTCATCTCGTGCAACTCGTGCCATAACCTGTCGATGGGCGGCACCGACAACATCAAGACGTCAATTGGTCACAACTGGCAGGAAGGCCCGATCAACGCGCCGACCGTGCTCAATTCCAGCCTTAACGTGGCGCAATTCTGGGACGGCCGCGCTGCCGACCTGAAGGCGCAGGCGGGCGGCCCGATCGCCAACCCGGGCGAGATGGCCTCGACTCACACGCTGGCGATCAACGTTCTGGAGTCGATCCCGGCCTATGTAACCGAATTCCAGCAGGTGTTCGGCAAGCCCAAGATCACCATCGACGAAGTCACGCAGGCGATTGCCGAGTTCGAAAAGACGCTGGTGACGCCGAATTCGCGCTTCGACCAGTGGTTGCTCGGAAAGGACGATGCGCTGACGCCCGATGAGGTCGCCGGCTACAAGCTGTTCAAGGAAAGCGGCTGCGTCGCGTGCCACAACGGCCCGGCGGTCGGCGGCTCGTCGTTCCAGAAGATGGGTGTGGTCGAACCGTACAAGGCGTCGAGTCCCGCCGAGGGGCGCTCGGCGGTGACCGGCAAGGACGCCGACCGTTTCAACTTCAAGGTGCCGACGCTGCGCAATGTCGAAATGACCTACCCGTATTTCCACGACGGCGCCGCCAACACGCTGAAGGAGGCGGTGGACACCATGGGCCGCCTGCAACTCGGCAAGAAGTTCACCGATGCGGAGAACGCCAGGATCGTGGCATTCCTGAAGACGCTGACCGGCGACCAGCCGAAGTTCGATCTGCCGGTGCTGCCGCCGTCGACCGACGCCACGCCGCGGCCGCAGCCGTTCGCCAAGAAGTAGCGTTTTTCGCGGTCGCGCGGGAAAGGCGCAGGGACCGTGGTCCCTGCGCTTTTTTCCTGCGTGCAGTTCGGACGGCGCCCGGTGTGCGGCGCAGGCTGTCGATCGGCCATCGTAGAATCCGTCCATCGATCGTGGCACGGAGGTCCGGCATGAACGGAAGGTTCAGCGATCACTTTGCGGCGGTCGCCGCGCAATATGCGGACAGCCGTCCGCGCTATCCGGATTCGCTATTCGACTGGCTGGCCGCGCAATGCGCGCCGCGTGACTTGGCGTGGGATTGCGGCGCCGGCAGCGGGCAGGCATCGATCGCGCTGGCGCGGCACTTTACGCGTGTGATCGCGACCGATGCCAGCGCGGCGCAGATCGCGCAGGCGCAGCCCGATCCGCGCGTCGAGTACCGCGTGGCGCCGGCCGAGTGCAGCACGATCGACGATGCCAGCGCCGATCTGGTGATCGTCGCGCAGGCGCTGCACTGGTTCGACCTCGACCGCTTCTACGCCGAAGTGCGCCGCGTGTTGCGGCCCGGCGGCCTGATCGCGGCATGGAGCTACGGCGTGCTTGCGGTCGAAGGCGCGGCGGTAAACACCATGGTGCAGCGCTTCTACCACGACGAGGTCGGACCGTACTGGCCTCCCGAGCGTCGCCACGTGGAAAATGCCTACCGCGAGCTGCGGTTTCCCTTCGAACGCATCGCGGCGCCCGACTTCGCGATGAGCCTGCACTGGAACCTTGCGCAACTGCTCGGTTATTTCTGCAGCTGGTCGGCCACCGCGCGCTACATCGAACGGCGCGGCGACGATCCGGTCGCACGGCTCGCGTCGCAACTCGCTGCCTATTGGGGCGACGCGGGGCAATTGCGAGAGATTCGCTGGCCGCTTGCGCTGCTCGCCGGCCGCTGCGCGACGCCTTGAACGGGCGGAAAGTGCGCGCAGTCGCACAACGTGCATCCTGACAGTTTTTTGCACAAGCCAGCATTCATAAGGATTTCCGGGCATGCTACTGACAAAATGCCTGGATTGATGGCGTGCCGCGACGAACTCAGCCGGCCTTGCGAAACGTCAGGTTGAGGCGTTGTTCGCCGAGCATCGCATGGTGCCCCGGCTTGATCGGCAGCACGCCGTGGTAGTGCAGGCGCGACCGGCCGCCCCACACCGCGATGTCGCCATGGTGCAGTTCGACGCGCCGTGTCTTGTCCGCACGCCTCGGGCCGCCGAACAGGAACAACGCCGAAACGCCGAGTGACACAGAGACGATCGGCTGCGTGAAATCGCGCTCGTTGCGATCCTGGTGCAGGCTCAGGCGTGTGCCCGGTTCGTAGCGGTTGATCAGGCAGGCGTCCGGCGTGAAGCCGTCGAAACCGGCCTGCGATGCGGCATCGCGCGCCAGTTGCGCAAAGCCGGCCGGCAGCGACGGCCAGGCCCGGCCGGTTTGAGGATCAAACGGCACGTAGCGGTAGCCGGTTTCGTCGCTCACCCAGCCAAGGGCGCCGCAGTTGGTCATCGCCACCGACATGCGAAAGCCGCCCGGTGTGACCATGTGGCGAAACGGCGCCTGCGCCAGGATGTGGCCCAGCGCGTCAAGCAGTGCCGGCGCGGTGTTGCTGGCAAAGCCGCGCAGCAACAGCGCGTCCGGGCCGATCTCGATTGCCGTGCGGCAATCGGCGGCGTCGAATAGATCGAGGCTCACCCGGCGCGCTCGTCCGCCTCGCGCTCGAGCAGCGCGCGCTTGCGTTCGACGCCCCAGCGATAGCCGGACAGGCTGCCGTCGAGGCGTATCACGCGGTGACAGGGAATCGCCACCGCCAGCGGGTTCGCCGCGACCGCCCCGGCGACGGCACGTGCCGATTGCGGCGCGCCGAGGTGCTGCGCCAGTGCGCTGTAGGTCGTCGTCGCGCCAGCCGGTATGTCGCGCAGCGCCTGCCACACGCGTTGCTGGAAGGCGGTCCCGCGCACGTCGAGCGGCAGATCGAGTCCGAGGCGCGGTTGCTCGACCAGGCCGACGACACGGGCCACGGTATGCTCGAACGCCGCGTCGCCGCCGAGCAGCTCCGCGCGGGGAAACCGTTCTTGCAGGTCACGCAGCAACGCATCCGGGGCATCGCCGAGCAGGATGGCGCAGACGCCTCGTTCGGTCGCGGCAACGAGGATCGCGCCCAGCGAGCACTGGCCGATCGCGAAGCGGATCTGCATGCCCGCGCCGCCGGCGCGGAACCGGCGCGGCGTCATGCCGAGCGTCTTGGACGCGTCGTCGTAGAAGCGCCCGCTCGACGCGTAGCCCGCCGCATAGATTGCATCGGTCACCGACGCCGCGGCGTCGAGTCCGGCCTTCAGTCGCCCGGTGCGCCGTGCGGCGGCATAACCCGCGGGCGTGAGTCCGGTGCTTGCCTTGAACAGGCGGTGCAGGTGAAAGCGGCTGATGCCGGCGAGCCGCGCCAGTTCGTCGAGACGCGGTGGCGATTCGGCCTGTTCGATCAGCCGGCACAGCCGCGCCACCGTCGCGGCCTGCTGCTGCGCCAGCGGCGCATCGTCCGGCCGGCAGCGCTTGCAGGGGCGGAAGCCGGCCTGCCGTGCGTCGTCTGCGGTGGCGTGGAACGCGACGTTCTCCGGCCGCGCAGTGCGCGATCCGCAGGAAGGTCGGCAGTACACGCCCGTGGTGCGAACCGAGTATACGAAACGGCCGTCGGCCGATCGGTCGCGGCTGGCCACAGCGGCCCAGCGCGGATCGCCCAGCGTGGCGGCGGCCCGATTGGGCGGCTCGTCGCGCGGGATCACCGTTGCCTGTGGATTTGCGTTGGGTTTCATGGAACGCAATCTAGCGCAGGCAGGCGCCCGGCGCACTCCGCTTCTTGCTTTTGAATTCGCGCGGCCCGAATTCGGGCCGGGGGCAGGTTCAGATGCAGACGTCGTTCTGCACGTCGTCCTTGCGCAGGATCAGGCGCAGCGAGGACTGCCCTGACTGCACGCGGTTATGGACGAACACGCGGCAGCGGACGTGTTGGCCGTCGATTCGCCGGGCGCGAAAGGAGATGTCGCAATGGCCCAGAAACTTGAGCCGCTGGCCGACACTGCCGCGCCGGCTCGCCTGAGCCTCTTCCAGGCCGGGCAGCAGCACGGCCAGATGCTGGCCTTCCAGTTCAAGAGGACGATAGCCGAGAAGCGTTTTCACCGCCGGATTGCAGGCGCGAATGATGCCAAGTTCATCGACGTCGAGAATCGCGTCGTCGTAGCTGCCATTGGCTGGCTCGTGTCGGGTGTCGCCAGGCTGCGCGGCAAAAGCGGATGTGCTGGCGGCGCCAGGGACGGATGTGTGGAACGAGAGCGGATCGCCCAGATGTTTGGTCATGAGATCACGAGCCTTTCCCTGGCAAGCGCCAGTCCGGACATGCGGTGAAACCCCGGGGCCGGAAAACATCGCTCCCCGGACCCGGCATGATCCATGTCGGGTCCGGGGAGGGTGTGCTTCCAAAGCCTCTCCGGCTATTCAAGGGCTTCCACGAACTCGGGGAATTCTCTTTATGACCTCCGCCTTGGCATCTGGCCTCTTGCTACTGCGGGAAGCACTGCTATTTAACCCCAAACTTCATGATCCGGGCATGAATTCCGTACTCGTGCAAACACGAGTACCGCGCGGCGTCAGCCGTCGCCTTTCGGTCGCATCGGCGACATGATGCGACCCGCTGCCAGCTGGATCAGCGACGTCGCGCCCGTCTTTGCGAGTACGCGCGAGCGGTGGAACTCGACGGTGCGGTGGCTGATGCCGAGCACGCGGGCGATCTCCTTGTTCGACCTCCCGTCCAGCGCGAGTCCGACCACTTCGCGTTCGCGCTCGGTCAGCACGTCGAAGCAGCCGTGTGCACCGTTTCCGGGTGGGCAGTCGGTTCCAGATTCGCAGGTGTGCATGGCTTCGCGCACACACGCGATCAACTGCCCGGCGTCGACCGGCTTGGTCAGGAAGTCGACGGCACCTGCCTTGATCGCACGGACCGTGGTCGGGATATCGCCGTGTGCACTGAGAAAAATGATCGGCAGGCGCGAGCCGCGCTCTGCGAGCGCACATTGCAGGGCGATGCCGTCCATGCCGCCCATGCGCAGGTCGAGCACCAGGCAACCGGCGGCATCGGGCGAGGCCGATTCGAGATATGACTCGGCGCTGGAGAAGCTCGCGACGGTGAATCCCGCAGTTTCCAATAGCAGTGCGACGCTGTCGCGCACGGCGTCGTCATCGTCGATCAGATAAACGGTGGCAGCAGTCATTCTTCGAACGGAAGCGTGAAATGGAATGTCGCGCCGGGGGCGGATCCGACGTCCAGCCAGAGCAGGCCGCCGTGTGCCTCGACCAGCGTGCGCGAAATCGCCAGCCCCATGCCGATGCCGCGTGGCTTGGTGGTGAAAAAGGGGTGGAAAATGCGCTTCGCGTTGTCAGGGTCCAGCCCCGGGCCGTTGTCCGTAACGGTGACCTGCGCCATTCTCCCGTCATCGGTGCTGCGGATCGATATGCGGATCGACTTGGTGGCGATGCCCGCAGCGCGCATCGCCTCGACGCCGTTGCGCAGCAGGTTCACCAGCACCTTTTCGATCTGCAGGCGATTGGCGCGAACGGGGCGCAGATCCTGCGCCAGATCCGTGGTCGCCTCGAATCCGCCATATCCGTTGGATTCGACGACCGCCAGCGCATTCCTGATGGCTTCATTGAGATCGACGGCCCCGGTTTCCGTCTCGCCCTTCTGCAGGAACTGCATCAGCTCGCGCACTACCCGCGCTGCGCGTTGTGCCTGTTGCACCGTGGATTCGAGCGCGCGCGAGAGCTTCACCGGGTCTGGCGTGCCGGCCTGAAGCATGCGCAACGCGGCCTCGGCATAGGACGAGATGGCATTGAGCGGCTGGTTGATCTCGTGGGCGATTGCCTTCGCGGTCTGGCTGGCGACATTCAATTGCAGCAGTTCCTGCATTTCGGCGCGCAGATTGCGTAGGCGCGATTCCTGTTGCTTGCGCTTGTGGATGTCTTCCACCACCGCGACGATGAAATCCGGGTCGGCGTCTTTGTCGCGAACCAGGGAAAGCGTCACGTTGATCCATGCGCGACTACCGTCCCGGGTGTTGCAGCGGCATTCCATTGCGACGTCGTGGGCTTCGCCGTCGAGCAGACGCGAAACCTGTGTGCGATACCTTGGCAGGTCTGCCGGGTGGATCAGGTCTTCCAGTCGAAACTGCGAAACCGTGTCGATCCCATAACCGAGCGTGCGGCAAAGCTGTGGGTTCGCATGCAGGAAGCGGCCATCCGTAGACAGGTGCGCCAACCCGACAGCGGCCCGCGCGAAACCGCAACGGAAGGGCTCGTCGCCATTCATGTCGCTTTGGGCTGGTTTGGTCTCGCCTTGCATGGTTCTCGGGCTTCTCCGCAATCCGATGCTGCAATCTAACCCGTTGCGGTTGCGGTGGCCGTTGATCAACGTCAATCGAAGATCGGCAATTCCGGCATGTATGCTTCCGCCTTCCTGTCGCGGAGAGCCCGTTCACTGATGGCGCGTTGCAGCAAACTAGTCTGTTCATGGCTGGTGTTTGTGCTCATCGTTTCAGGTGTTGAGCAAGCAAGCGCCAATTCAACGGATTCCGGACGCAAGCTGGTGCTAGCGTCCTGGAACATGGCGTGGCTGGCTGATCTTCGCGCGCCGGATTTCTGGAGTATCTGTCGCAGCGGCAATGGGCGCGACCTGCCGCGCGACAGCCATCCGCCCTGCGATGCTTACCACCGCCTCGGCATCGGCGATGCTGCCGCTTACGAGGCGATCAAGCTGCGAGCAGTTCGCGCGGCGCTCGCGGACTTGGCCACACGCGGGGCAGACGTCATTGCGCTGCAAGAGGTGCAAGGGCCGATAGCGCTTGCCCGCGTGCTGCCGTCCGAATTCCGCATGGTCTGCCTTACGACGCGCGATGATGGGCTCAACTTGGCGTTCGTCGTTCGCCGCGGGCACGAGGCAGCGTTGGAATGTCGCGAGATCGTCGCGCTGAGCCTGGAAGACGACCCAACGGTGAAAAGGCCGGTGCGTCGTGGCTTGGAACTGACCTTCAGGTGGGGCGGGCACGAGATTGCCATGCTAAACATCCACCTCAAGGCCGCTTGCCCGCGCGGCAGGATGGATGATGGCGGAAATGCCGCCTGTCGCGTCCTGCAGGCGCAAGCCGCGCCCTTGGAAGACTGGATCGAGCAGCAGGCGCGGGCCGACCGTGGCTTCATGGTGATTGGTGACTGGAACCGGGATCTGGAACAGGAGGTGCGCGGTGGGTTCCCGGCGCGTTCTGATGGAGGCGATCCCGCGTCGCCGGTTACCGCCGCCTTGGTGCGCAACCTCTATGCGGAAATCAATGACGGCGATCCGCCGCAGAGCGCCGTGGAACTGGCGAAGGTCGACCGAAGCGCAGCGTCCGCGGCGGGGTGCCACGAGGCGCTTGATCATCTCGTCGTTGGTGAGGCGTTGCGACGTCGTCTTGATCCCGCCTCCCTCGAGGACGGGCGGGTGAAAGGACGGCTCGTTCGCGTACCGCCCGCTGCATCCGATCACTGCATACTGGAGGCATCGCTGGTGCTGATGAAATAGCGCCGTGCGAATGACGGCGCGGCGTGCTTCAGTGCGCGCGTTCGCGACGTATCCGGACGATGACGTCGACCTGATGGATCTCGGTGCCTTCCGGCAGCGGCGGGAGTCCGACAACCTTCATCGCATCCGCCGGCAAATCCGTCAGCTCTCCGGTTTCCGCGTTGTAAAGGTGATGGTGGGGCTGAGTATTGGAGTCGAAAACGACCCGTTCCGGCTGCACAACCAGTTCCTTGATCAGCCCCTTCTCCGCGAAGAGCCTGAGCGTGTTGTAGATGGTGGCACGCGAGGTTTCGGGGGCGTTGCGCTTGACCTGTTTCAGCAATTGCTCTGCTGTTATGTGTATCGGCTCACGGAACAGTAGCCCTGCGATCGCCAGACGTTGCAACGTGACCGGAATGCCCGCAGCGCGCAGTCGGGTCGCGATTTCTGCATGATCGTGGACGTCCATGCCGGGCCTCTCGGGGTGGGCGGGTCTCGTACTGACCGCTGATGTTCGCTTTTGATCTTAGCCGACACCAGGCCTCGCGGCAAAGATGGTGGTCGTGCTGCAATGCAGCAAAAAGGCGGGCATTGCCCGCCTTCACCGGTTGCGCGAGGGTTTGTTACTTGGCTTCCGCGATCTGCTTGAGTCGCTTGTCTACTTGGGCAGCCGGAATCGCGCCGCCGACCCGCTCGCCGTTGGAGAAGAATACTGTCGGCGTACCGTTGACGCGCAGTTTTTCGCCAAGCGCCTTGATCTTGTCGGTCGGATGATTGCACTTGCCGTCACCGGTCGGCGTGTTGCCGTCGATCATCCAGCCGAGCCAGGCTTTGGTCCGATCGGATGCGCACCAGATCTGCTTGGCCTTCTGTTCGGAATCGGCGGAAAGGATCGGATAAAGGAACGTGTAGATCGTGACGTCGTCGATGTTCTGCAGATCGCGCGCGAAACGCTTGCAGTAGCCGCAGTTGGGATCCTCGAACGTTGCGAACACCCGTGAGCCTTTGCCGCGGACCGTCTTGACCGCGAGGTCGAGCGGCAATTCGGAGAACTTGATCGCCGACAGCTTCTGGAGTCTTTCCTGCGTCACGTTCTGCATGTTGCGCGTGTCGATCAGGTTGCCGGCGACGATAGCCGACACCTTCTCGTCGGTGTAAAAGATGTTGCCCTCGGCATACACCTCGTACAGGCCGAGGAAACCGGACTTGGATACCGAGTCGACCTTGCCGCCGAGTTTTTCCTCCACGGCTTTCTTGATTGCGGCTTCGTCTGCAAGAGCGGGGCCGGCAACGAGGACCGCAGCCGCGATCAGCGCCCGAAACAGTGTTTTCATCAATCTCTCCATGGTGATTAACCGAGCGCGTATCGCACGAGGGCATTGCGTATGACAGGAAGACGGTTCGTCAGGTTCAGGCCGGCATTGCGCAGAAATGCGACCGGCCCCGACTGCGTCTTGAACAGGCGTTGCAATCCGTGGGTTGTGTATTGCAGCAACGCGACTTCCTCGGCGCGCGTGCGCGCGTAGCGGCGCAACAGTGAAGCGTCGCCGCAGTCCTGCTGGGGGCGGGCGCCGGCCAGGGTTTCTGCAAGAACGGCGGAATCCTGGAATCCGAGGTTGATGCCGTGGCCGGAAAGCGGGTGGATCGCGTGCGCCGCGTCACCGATCAGGGCGACGCGTGCCGCCGTGGTTTGCGCTACCCGCATCAGCCGCAGCGGGAAGGCTGCCGCAGGGGTCAGCAGTTCGAGCGCACCGAGGCGTTCTGCGCCCGCTTCGCCAACGCGCTGGCATAGCGCGTTGGCAGGGAGTTCGGTCAGGGACTGCGCATGCGCCTCGGGCGTCGACCAGACCATCGAGATGTGGCGGCCGGGCAGCGGCAGGTAGGCCAGGACGCCATCCGGCCGGAACCACTGGAACGCCTTGCCGAGATGGTCGCGTTCGGTGCGGAAGTTGGCCACGACACCGCACTCCCCGTAGGGCGTGAAGCGCGCCCCGATCCCGGCAGCCTCGCGGACCCAGGAGTTCGCACCATCCGCAGCGACGATCAACGAGGCCTCGAGGTTGCGGCCGTCGGCGAGGGCCAGACGCGCGCAATCGGTTGCGATGGAGAGGCTGCGTGGTTGCGCCGGGCAAAACAACGTGAGATTCGGCAGGCGTTTTGCCGTTTCCCACAACTCCCCCTGCATCTGGCTGCTTTCCACGATCCAGGCCAACTCGCCCACGCCGGCTTGGTACGCGGAAAAGTCGAGTCGCGCACGCAGGTCGCCGTGGATCTCCATGTCGTGGACCGGGCAGATGCGGTTGTGGTCCAGGCGTTGCCAGACGCCGATCTGTGACAGAAAGGCGGCGTTGGTCGGGCTGACGGCATAAATCCGTGCGTCCCAGCCGGCGGCGGGCTGCGGCGGCCGCGTTTCGACCAACGCGATCGACAGGTGCGACTTACCCAAAGCCGCGGCAAGGCTCGACCCCGCAAGCCCTGCCCCGACAATGATCAGATCGAACTTTTGCGATTGCATCGGAGCCGCGGACACCAACCTGTTGACGCTTGCGTCGCCCTGTCATTCTGCCGAAACGGGGCAGATTCGATTCGAGCCGGCGGCGGGTAAGAAGTTTTTGGTGGTGATGGGGGGACTTGAACCCTCGACCTACGGATTATGAATCCGTCGCTCTAACCAGCTGAGCTACATCACCCCGAGGAAGGGCGAGAGAATAGCAGAAGGCCGGCTGGACGGGCAAGGCGCGGGACGGCATCAAGGATGGCCGCAGCCCGCCGTAGAAGCCCCGAGAGGCGTGACATTTGTCCTGCACTCGGGAAATTATCGAATATAATTCATGAGTTGCCGTGGTCGCTCTACGGCCCCCGGTTCCGTGAGGTACCCCGATGAACCCCTTGATTCCCGCCATCATCACCACGATCGTCGATACGGTCGCACCCGGCCTGTCCGACGGCAATTATCCGGCCGTGCAGCAGCCTGCCGCGGTGATGGGTGTGCTGCGCTCGATCCCGGAAGATGCGCCGAAGGCCGAAATGGATCCGCCGCTTGGCGGCCAGGTGGTGATGGATCGCACCGAGATGTCGCTCGCGGTGGGGGCGCAGATTCGCGACCAGTCGAATCGCATCGTAATGCCGACAACCGTTACCGAACGCCAGGTGGTGCGGTTCAAGCTCGACCCTGCCGGGCAGGTTTCCCAAGTCTGGATACTCACGCCAGAAGAACGACAGCAGCCCGCACCAACGTTTAGATGAAGAAGGTGTACATCCGCACCTTCGGCTGTCAGATGAATGAGTACGACTCTGACAAGATGGCCGATGTGCTTGGCGCCGCGGAAGGCGCCGTCAAGACCGACAACCCCGAGGACGCCGACGTCATCCTTTTCAACACCTGCTCGGTGCGCGAAAAGGCGCAGGAAAAGGTTTTTCACGACCTCGGGCGGGTGCGTCACCTCAAGCAGCGCAATCCGCAGCTGATCATCGGCGTGGGGGGGTGTGTCGCGAGCCAGGAAGGTGCCGCGATCGTGGCCCGCGCGCCGTTCGTCGATGTCGTCTTCGGGCCGCAGACATTGCACCGGCTGCCGGCGCTGATTGCCCGCCGACGCGAATCCGGCCGCGCCCAAGTCGATGTCAGCTTTCCGGAAATCGAGAAGTTCGATGCGATGCCGCCGGCGCGCGTCGAAGGTGCATCGGCGTTCGTTTCGATCATGGAAGGTTGCAGCAAGTACTGCACATTCTGCGTCGTACCCTATACCCGGGGCGACGAGGTGTCGCGCCCCTTCGACGATGTGCTGACCGAGATTGCCGGGCTCGCGGGGCAGGGCGTGCGAGAGGTGACGCTGCTGGGGCAGAACGTGAATGCCTATCGCGGAACGATGAGCGATGGCGAAACGGCAGATTTCGCATTGTTGCTGGAATATGTGCATGAGATTCCCGGCATCGAGCGCATCCGTTACACGACGTCACATCCGCGCGAGATGACGCCGCGTCTGATCGATGCCTACTCGCGTCTGCCGAAGCTGGTATCACAGCTTCATCTGCCCGTGCAGTCAGGCTCCGACCGGATTCTCGCAGCGATGAAGCGTGGTTATACGGTGCTGGAGTTCAAGTCCATCGTGCGCAGGCTGCGTGCGGCGCGTCCGGATTTGTCCTTGTCGTCGGATTTCATCGTTGGCTTTCCCGGTGAAACCGAAGCCGATTTCGATTCCACGATGAAGCTCATCGACGATATCGGTTTCGACGGTTCGTTCAGTTTTCTTTACAGTCCGCGGCCCGGTACGCCCGCAGCCGATCTCCCGGACGACACGCCGCAAGACGTCAAATCGGCGCGACTTGCCCGTCTGCAGCAGCGTATCGACGAGCAGGCGCGGGCGGTGAGTGCGGCCATGGTCGGGACGCGCCAGCGTATTCTCGTGGAAGGGGTTTCGCGCAAGAATGCCGATGAACTTGCCGGACGCACGGACAACAACCGTGTGGTGAACTTCCCCGGCAATGTGCGACTGATCGGGCAGTTTGTCGACGTCGCGATCACGTGCGCCTATCCTCACAGTCTTCGCGGCGAAGTGGTTCTCCGTGAAACGGCAAGCCTTCTCTGCTCTTGAAAAGCAAAGCACTCGAAGTCACCCTCGATCCGGTCGACAACAAGCGACTCGCCAACCTGTGCGGCGCGTTGGACGAGAATTTGCGCCAGATCGAGACGGCTTACGATGTTTCGATCGCGCGTCGTGGGGAGCGGTTCCGCCTTACCGGGTTTCCCGTGCAGGCGCAGCGCGCGATGGAGGCGCTGCAGCACTTCTATGAAGTCGCGGGAGACGGACTGACTGTCGACGAGATTCAACTCGGCCTGGTGGAACTCGCAAATCGAAGTCAGGCGGCGCAGCCGGCGCCGGCGTTGCTTACGCGCAAGAGCGACCTGCACGGGCGTACCGCACGGCAGGTGCAGTATCTCAGGCAGATCCAGGAACACGACATCACCTTCGGCATTGGTCCTGCGGGAACCGGCAAGACCTATCTTGCCGTTGCGAGCGCCGTGGACGCGTTCGAGCGCGAGCAGGTGTCGCGCATCGTACTCACGCGCCCGGCTGTCGAGGCGGGCGAGCGCCTGGGATTTCTGCCCGGCGATCTCGCCCAGAAGGTGGATCCATACCTCAGGCCCCTGTACGACGCCCTGTACGATCTGATGGGTTTCGATCGCGTGGCCAAGTTGTTCGAGAAACAGGCAATCGAGATCGCGCCGCTTGCCTACATGCGGGGTCGCACCCTGAATCATGCTTTCATCATTCTCGACGAAGCGCAGAACACGACGCCAGAGCAGATGAAGATGTTCCTGACACGCATCGGCATCGGGGCGCGGGCCGTCATCACGGGCGACGTGACGCAGATTGACTTGGTGCGTGGCCAGAAGAGCGGCCTGGTAGAGGCGCGAGCCATCCTCAAGGATGTTCGGGGAATCGCGTTCACCGATTTTCTGTCAGAGGACGTGGTACGGCATCCGCTGGTGGCGCGTATCGTCAATGCTTACGAGAAGCATCAGGCGCAACAGCAGGGCGCAGAGAGCGATGGGCAGGGGCGCGGCGCGACCCGTTGAGTCCGGCGCCAGTCGCCGTCTCAATCTGTCGGTGCAATACGCCGTTCACGGCGGTTCAGTACCTTCGCGTCCAGATGTGCGCAAATGGGCGCGTGCCGCCTGCCAGGGCGGCGGCTCCGTCACCGTGCGTTTCGTCGGCGAGGAGGAAGGGCGCGAGCTCAACTGCGCGTATCGCGAAAAGGACTATCCGACGAACGTGCTGTCGTTTGCATATTCAGCCGTCCCGCTGTGCGGCGATCTGGTGGTCTGCGTACCGGTCGTCGAACGCGAGGCGCTGCAACAAGGCAAGACGGTGAGCGCGCATTTTGCGCACCTCATCGTGCATGGTATGCTGCATTTGCAGGGATACGATCACGTTACTGACACCGACGCCAACGTCATGGAAGCATGTGAGCGGGACATTCTGTCCGAACTTGGATACCCGGATCCCTACGGCAGCGAGCGCGACTAGCGCATCCAAACGCCTCCGCATTGCATGGACACGCCCCCGAGCCGACCGTCGTTCATAGAACGAATCTCCGCGCTGTTGATGCGCGAACCCGAGGATCGCGAGCAACTGCTCGCGCTGCTCCACTCCGCGTACGAGCGCAACCTGCTCGACAGCGATGCACTCTCGATCATCGAGGGTGCGCTTCAAGTTTCGGACATGCAGGTGCGCGACATCATGGTCCCGCGCGCCCAGATGGATTGCGTCGACGTCGAGGAACCCATCGATAGAATGGTCGAGCGCGTGGTGGCAGCTACGCATTCACGTTTTCCGGTCATCGGCGAGAACAAGGATGACGTGATCGGCATCTTGCTGGCCAAGGACATGCTCCGCTATTTCGCCGGCAAGGAGTTCGATCTTCGTGGCATGTTGCGGCCGGCGGTTTTTGTGCCCGAATCGAAGCGACTTAACGTGTTGCTGCGTGAGTTCCGCGTCAGTCGCAATCACATGGCGATCGTCGTCGACGAATACGGTGGCGTGGCCGGATTGGTCACAATCGAGGATGTCCTCGAGCAGATCGTTGGAGACATCGAAGACGAGTACGATTTCGACGAGACGTCGGACAACATCAAGCTCGATCAGGCTGGCCGCTATCGCGTCAAGGCAACGACCGAGATCGAGGACTTCAACGCAGCGTTCGGCACGGTTTTCTCCGACGATGGTTTTGATACGGTCGGCGGCCTCGTCATTCACCACCTCGGGCGACTGCCCAAACGCGGCGAGGTCATCCTGCTCGACGGGCTTCGCATGTCTGTTCTGCGCGCAGACAGCCGGCGTGTCCATACACTCCTGGTTGATCGCCTTATCCCGCAAGCGAACGACGGTTCGATCCCCGGCGTCGGCGACAAACCCGGCGCATGATGCGCCGCGCACCAATGCGCCTGGCGCTAGCCGCGTTTGCAGGCGCGGCTAGCGTTGCTGCATTTGCCCCGCTCTCCTGGTTTCCGGTGGCGCCGGTTTCGTTGGCCATACTGTTCGGGCTTTGCGCAGGGGCGGCCAACGCGCGCGCTGCTGCGGCGCTCGGGTTCGCCTTCGGAATGGGTCTGTTCGCCTGCGGCGTTTCGTGGATCTTCGTCAGCCTGCACGATTTCGGCGGCATGCCTGCCCCGATGGCCGCGGTCGCGGTACTGCTGTTCTGTGCTTACCTGTCCCTCTTTCCGGCTGCGGCTGCGGCATTGTTCGCACGCTTGCGCAGCGGACGGTTGATGCGCGACGCCCTGACCGCCGGGGCCGCCTGGGTATTGTTCGAGTGGCTGCGCGGATGGCTGTTGAGCGGATTTCCCTGGCTGGTATTTGGCAACTCGCAGACGCCGCCAAGTCCGCTGGCCGGATTTGCACCCGTCGTCGGCGTCTATGGCATCAGCTTGTTGCTTGCCTTTCTGGGCGCTTCGATCGGCCTTGCCGTTCGAGCGGGTCGATGCGGGTTGTTCCCGGCATTGGCAACGAGCCTTGCTGCCGCATTTGGCGCGATCCTGCTTCAGGTCGAATGGACGCAGCCAGCGGGGGCGCCGATCTCCATCAAGTTGCTCCAGCCGAACATCCCTCAGAGTCTCAAGTGGCAGGCCGGCCTCGTCGAGCACTGGTTGCAGGAGAACCTGGAAATGGTGGAATCGAATCCCGCACAGCTTGTCGTGCTGCCGGAGACGACGTTGCCACTGTCATCCGACGAGCTACCGTCGGGCTACGCGGAGCGTCTCGCATCTGTCGCGCGCGCAATGGGGGGTAACGTCCTTTTTGGCATTTTCACGCGGGACGATGCAGGCGGGCGACCCCGCTACTTCAATTCCGCCGTGAGCATCGGACTCGATCCGCCACAGCGCTACCGGAAATCGCACCTCGTCGCGTTCGGTGAATACTCTCCGCCAGGTTTGTCGTGGATCTATCGCTGGCTATCGATTCCCATGTCGGATCAGAGCCCGGGGCCGGCAGGGCAGAGCCCGCTGGATCTTGCAGGTCAGCGGATCGCGGTCAACATCTGCTACGAGGATGTCTTCGGGGAAGAGATCGCTGCTGCGCTGCCCGATGCCACGATACTCCTCAATCTGACCAACACCGCCTGGTTCGGCCGGTCGCTTGCGCAGCCGCAACATCTCCAGATGTCCCGCATGCGTGCCTTGGAAACCGGCCGTTTCATGGTGCGAGCGACGAATACCGGGGTGACGGCGGTGATTTCGCCTGCCGGTGAAGTCGTTGCCCGCCTGCCCGAGTTCGAGAAGGGCGTATTGACTGCAACTGTCGGCGGATTCGCGGGTCTCACGCCGTATGCGCGTGCAGGCAATCATCTGGCGATCGGGCTGGCGCTACTCGTCCTATTGCTCGCCCTCGCGCGACGGTGACGGCGACCTCGTCGCAGCAAGGAGGTGGGCAATGTTCCGATTCGTGGCGCCATTCCTGGCGCTGCTGCTGGTGCCCGGGTTCGCCTCGGCCACTGTCATCGTCGATGCCACCTTCGTGGAGCAGGCGATCAAGCGCGGGGCCATCCTGTGGGATGTGCGTTCAAGGACTGATTACCGCAAGGGGCATGTCCCCGGTGCGGTCAACATCGGCGAGGCGGCGGCCGAACTGCGTGATTCGAACAGCGAAGACTTCATCGCGCAGTCCGAAATCGAGACGCTGCTCGGCGGCGCCGGGATCGATCCGGCGAAGGAGGTTGTCGTCTACGGCTGGCGAGGTAGCACGACGCCACATTTTGCCGACTATGCGCTTCGCCATTTCGGAGCGCCCCGGGTTCATGTCTTTCACGATGGATACGAGGCTTGGGTCGAGGGTGGCGGTGCTGCGAGCACCGACGACTTCCGGCTTGCACCGATCGATCTTCGCCTGAAACCGGTAGCCGGTGTTGCGGTGTCGACGCGGGAAGTCGTCGCGATGGTGGGGCGCAGCGACGTGCAGATACTCGATGCGCGAACGAGGCGCGAGTTTTCCGGGGAGGATGTTCGTGCAATTCGCGGCGGCCACGTGCCCGGGGCGATCAATATTCCCTACGAGAGGAACTGGCGCGATGCCGAGACGGCGCAGAAAGTTGGCCGGCGTGAGGTTCGTGACACCGCAGGAATGAGCCTCAGGCCGGCCGACGATCTCAGAAAACTCTACGCCGGACTGGATCCCGGGAAGGAAACCATTGTCATGTGCCAGAGCGGAGTACGTGCGGCACAGACGGCGAGTGTGCTGCGGGATCTCGGTTTCCGGAATGTGCGCATCTACGACAGTTCGTGGATCGGCTACTCGGCCAGGCTCGATGCGCCAGCCGAGAACGAGGTCTTCCTCAATGTGGGCCAGATGAACTCGCGCATCCGTGAGCTGTCTCGCAGGGTTGAAGACCTCGAACGCCAGTTGCAGCAGCAGGGTCGTGCCGCGACCTGCACCAACTGCTGATCCGCCCGCGGCCGCTCGCACCGCGACAGGCGTTACCCTGTAAAATCGCGACTTTGCGATTCTGCGGGTTTCTCCTGTGTCATCTCCTGCCAAGCCCACTTTCCAGCAAGTGATACTGCGGCTCCAGAATTTCTGGGCCGAACGCGGCTGCGTGCTGCTCCAGCCGTACGACATCGAGGTCGGTGCCGGCACCTTCCATACGGCAACGTTCCTGCGCGCAATCGGGCCCGAGCCATGGAATGCAGCCTATGTGCAACCGTCGCGCCGGCCCAAGGATGGACGCTACGGCGAGAATCCGAACCGGTTGCAGCATTACTACCAGTACCAGGTGGTGCTCAAGCCGTCTCCGATCGACATCCAGGATCTGTATCTGGACAGCTTGCGCGCATTGGGGCTCGATCTTTCACGCCATGACATTCGCTTTGTCGAGGATGACTGGGAGTCCCCGACGCTGGGCGCTTGGGGGCTGGGATGGGAGGTTTGGCTGGATGGGATGGAGGTGACGCAGTTCACCTATTTCCAGGAGGTCGGCTCCATTCCGTGCAAACCCGTGCTGGGCGAGATCACTTACGGGCTCGAACGGCTTGCCATGTACCTGCAGGGCGTCGAGAACGTCTATGACCTGGTTTGGGCGGAGGGTCCGGCCGGCGTGGTGACCTACGGCGATGTTTATCATCAGAACGAAGTCGAGCAATCGACCTACAACTTCGAGCACAGCAATGTCGAATGGCTGTTCAGGCTGTTTGGTGAGTTCGAGGGTGAAGCGAAGCGCCTGATGGCCGCGAAGCTCGCGTTGCCGGCCTTCGAGATGGTCATGAAGTGTTCCCATACATTTAACTTGCTCGATGCGCGCGGTGCGATATCGGTGACCGAAAGGGCTGCCTATATCGGGCGCGTGCGCGCCTTGGCGCGCGAGGTCGCGCAGTCCTACTACGATGCTCGCGAAGCACTCGGTTTCCCGATGGTCAGGACGCAGCAGGTGGCGGCATGAGCGCGCACACCCTGCTCATCGAACTGCGCACCGAGGAACTGCCGCCGAAAGCACTTGGTCGTCTCGGCGAGTCTTTCGCTGCCGGTATCGTCAAAGGGCTGGCCGATGCACATCTGGTGGCAGCCGACGCCAAGTTCGACTGGTATGCCAGCCCGCGCCGGCTTGCAGTCACGGTAAAGGATGTTGCCGCGGCGGCGCCCGATCGCAAGATCGCAGAAAAGATCATGCCGGTCGCTGTTGCGGTCGATGCGACAGGCAAGCCGACCCCGGCACTGGTCAAGAAACTCGAGGCCAAGGGCATACCGGGCGGCGCAATCGCATCGTTCGAGAAGCGCATGGACGGCAAGAGCGAGACGTTCTTCTGGAATACCACGGTGAGCGGCGCAGTGCTCGATGCGACGTTGGGAGGTATCGTCGGCGATTCCGTCAAGAAGCTGCCGATTCCCAAGGTCATGCGCTGGGGCGATTCCGACCATCAATTCGTGCGGCCGGTACACGGGCTGATCATGCTGCACGGCGATCGCGTGGTGCCGGGCGAAGTGCTTGGGCTCGCGGCGGGCAACAGGACGCGCGGCCACCGCTTCATCGGCGAGGGCGAGGTCGTGATCCCGCATGCCGACAAGTACGCCATCACGCTGTACGAAAAGGGCGGTGTGATCGCATCGTTTGCAGCGCGCAAGTCGGCGATCGCGGAGTACCTCAAGCGTGCCGCTGCGCAGGTGGGCGACGCGCAACCGGTCGAGGACGACGCGCTGCTCGACGAGGTGACTGCGTTGGTCGAACACCCTGCGGTGTACGTTGCGGAGTTCGAGCCGCAATATCTTGCCGTGCCGCAGGAATGCCTGATTCTGACGATGAAGCAAAATCAGAAATACTTCCCGTTGTTCGATGCCGGCGGCAAGCTGCTCAATCGTTTCCTGATCGTCTCGAACATGAAGCTCGACGATCCGTCGAACATCATCTACGGCAATCAGCGTGTCGTGCGCCCGCGTCTTTCCGATGCGCGTTTCTTCTTCGAGCAGGACTGCAAGCACGGCTTGTCGGCCCGCCTCGGCAAGCTCGATTCGGTCGTGTATCACAACAAGCTGGGCTCGGTGGGCGATAGAGTGCGCCGCCTTGCGCGCTTGGCCTCGCTGATCGCATCCCGGCTGGGGGCCGACCAGGAACTCGCCGGAAAGGCGGCCACATTGTGCAAGGCCGATCTCGTTAGCGACATGGTTGGCGAGTTTCCGGAGCTGCAGGGCGTCATGGGTCGCTACTACGCGCAACATGAAGGCCTGCCGCAAGTGGTCGCGGATGCGATCGAGCAGCACTACCGCCCGCGCTTTGCGGGAGACGTGTTGCCACAAGGCAACGTGGCCTGTGCCGTCGCGTTGGCGGACAAGCTGGATGCGCTCGTCGGGTTCTTCGGCATCGGGCAGGTGCCGACCGGAGACAAGGATCCGTTCGGTTTGCGTCGTGCTGCCCTCGGTATCCTGCGCACTCTGATGGAATCGCCGCTTCCGCTGGATCTGGCTGACCTGGTCGACGATTCAGCTGCCGGATTTGCCCATGGCGCGCTCAAGCCCGACTTCGAGGCAGAGCTACTCGACTTCCTGTTCGAGCGCTTGCGCAATCTGCTTCGCGAATCCGGGCATGCACCGGCTTCGGTCGATGCCGTGCTTGGATTGCGGCCGACACGCATCGATCTGGTGCCCGCGAAACTCGAGGCAGTAAAGGAGTTCGTTGCCCTGCCGGAAGCGACCGCGCTCGCGGCTGCCAACAAGCGGATCGTCAATATCCTGCGCAAGGCGGAGGAGAAGGGGGAGTCGCCCCGGGGCGAGCCGGACATCGCGCTGCTCCAGGAAGCGGCCGAGCGCGCGCTGTTCCAGCAGGTCAATGACGTGACGCCGCTGATACGCTCGCTGGTCGCCGGGGAGGATTACACCGGGGCCTTGTGCCAGCTGGCTTCGCTGCGCGACGCGGTGGACAGTTTCTTCGAGTCGGTGATGGTGATGGCGGACGAGCCGCTGACGCGTACCAATCGTCTCGCGCTGCTTGCGCAGCTCGCGGGCCTGATGAATCAGGTGGCGGACATTTCGCGCCTTGCGGTGGAGAAATAGCAGGCCATGAAGCTCGTCGTTCTCGACCGCGATGGCGTCATCAACTTCGACTCGGAGCAGTTCATCAAGTCGCCCGAGGAGTGGCGCCCGATTCCGGGTTCGCTTGATGCGATCGCGCGCCTGAACCAGTGGGGATATCGGGTCGTGGTTGCCACCAACCAGTCCGGTGTCGGCCGCGGCCTGTTCGACATGGACATGCTCAATGCCATACACGAGCGCATGCACAAGGCGGTCATGCAAGCCGGCGGGCGCATCGACGCCGTGTTTTTCTGCCCGCATTCGTCCGAGGATAAATGCGAATGCCGCAAGCCGAAGCCCGGATTGCTCCGGCAGATCGCCGAACGCTACAACGCCAACCTGATCGGCGCGCCGGCGATCGGTGATTCCCTGCGCGATCTGCAGGCGGCGGTCGCCGTCGGAGCGCAGCCTTATCTGGTGCTCACAGGCAAGGGCGGGAAAACGCGCGCGGAGGCGGACCTGCCTGCGGAGACGCTGGTCTTTCCCGACCTGGCTGCCGTCGCGGCGCACATTGCATCGTGAGGGACCGATGAATCTCGTCCGCTCCTCGATGCTGGCGCTGCTCATGATGGTGACGACACCTGTGTTTGCCTTAATCGCCATGGCGTCCTTCGCGTTGCCGCCACATGCCCGCTATCGCATTATCACGCAATGGACCAGCATCACGATGTGGGGTTCGCGCTGGATCACCGGCATACGTTACGAGGTACGCGGCCGGGAGAATATGCCTCGAGATGCGTCGGTTATCCTGTGCAAGCATCAATCCGCGTGGGAGACCATGGCAATGCAGCGGATTTTTCCACCGGTGGCCTTTGTGTTGAAGAAGGAACTGCTGCGCGTGCCATTTTTCGGCTGGGGACTGGCCCAGATGCCGATCGTTTCGATCGACCGGAGTGCGGGTATCGGGGCGCTCGAACAGGTCGTCCAGCAGGGACGCGAACTTCTGGCGCACGGATTTTGGGTCGTCGTGTTTCCGGAGGGAACGCGCGTTGCGCCGGGCCACACTAAGCGATACAAGGTTGGTGGAGCGCACCTTGCGGTGCAGGCAAATGCCTGCGTAGTACCGGTCGCTCATAACGCCGGCGAATTGTGGCCACGCAATGCGTTCGTCAAGCGGCCAGGGCTGATCACCGTCAGCATCGGGCCTGCGATCGACGCGACCGGATTGACGGCGGAGGAGGTCAATCGCCGCGCCGAAGCCTGGATCGAAGGCGAGATGCGGCGCATCAGTCCCCACCGATATCCCGATGCGCAGGACGTCGCTCGATCTGCAGCTTGACCTCCCGCTAGCGGGAGCGGGCGACCAGATGGCGCTGCCATTGGGCGACAAGCCGCTTCCCTACCGCCTACGTCGCAACGATGGTTCCGCGATACGCGTGACCGTCGAAGCGGGGATGCTTTCGGTCGTCGCGCCCAGGCATGTTCGTCTGCCTGCCATCGAAACTGCGTTGCGCGAGCGTGCGCCAAGCGTGTTGCCCCAATCGGGGTATCTGCCGGAACTGCCGCGCAAGTGGTGCGACGGCGTCCGGTTTCCGTTTCTCGGGCAAGACGTGACCCTCAAGCTTGGATGCCGCGGCGAGAGCAGGCTCTGCGGGGCGATTCTCGCGCTCGCGTTACCGCCCAACGCATCGCAGATTCAGATCCGCGACGCACTGCATGGCTGGCTGCAGGCACAGGCGCGCGCAACGCTGCAGGAACTGGTCGATGCCCTGGACCCGGCGCGAACCTGGAGTCTTTCGTTCTCGAGAAACAGCCTTGCCGCATCCGACGCGGATGGGCGGTTGCGACTTAACTGGCGGCTAGTGCTACTATCGCGCGAGTCGATCGCGCGAATGCTGAATCAGATTCCGCGATGCGCCGCCGACAATAATGCGCAGATCGATCTGCTCGCTGACAGAGACAATGAACCAGCCCCTGCTCGGACAACTCGAACTGCCGTTTCTCGCACCGCCGGCCGACGGTGAACAGCTGCGGCGCATCCAGCTCGGATCCCGGATCGTCGCCTACAAGTTGTCGCGTTCGAATCGCCGCACCATCGGGATAACCATCGACCAACGCGGATTGCGTATCGGTGCACCGAGACACACGGCGCTGCAGGAAATCGAACTCTTCGTCATGCGGCATGCCGAGTGGGTCTGCCGCAAGCTAGACGAATGGAAGGGTTCCGCCACGGTCGGGCCGTTCGTCGTTCACGATGGCGCTGCGCTGCCGGTATTTGGCGACACCTGGTCGATACGTCTTTTGCGCGGTGCGCAACGCGCCCGCTGGGACGAGTCGTCGAGCGAACTTGCGCTCGAGATGAGGGCGGGCGCCGATCCGCGTCAACTGCTGAGGCGCGTGCTGCAGTCCCGGGCGATGGATCATTTTCGCGAGCGCGTGGACTACTATGCCCAAAGAATGGGACGCGCGATGCCGCCACTGGCGCTTTCTTCTGCGCAATCCCGCTGGGGCAGTTGCAGCCATCGAGGCGGCATTCGGCTCAACTGGCGATTGATACATCTACCTCACGCACAGATCGACTATGTGGTGGCCCACGAACTGGCACATCTGGTCGAAATGAACCACAGCCCGCGGTTCTGGTCTCAGGTCGGGCGCCTGTTTCCCGACTACGAAGCCGCAAGGGACGTGCTCAAGGCGCTTGCAGCGACCGTGCCCCGTATCTGATCCAATCGTTTCGCAACGAGGAGACATTCATGCGAATCCTTCACACCATGCTGCGCGTGGGCAACCTCGATCGCGCGCTCGATTTCTACACACAGGTGCTGGGCATGCGCCTACTGCGCAAGGCCGACTATCCGGATGGTCGATTCACCCTTGCCTTTGTCGGCTATGGCGACGAGTCGGAAACGGCGGTGCTCGAACTAACCCACAACTGGGATACCGCGCAGTACGAGATCGGAACGGCGTATGGGCACATCGCGATCGAAGTCGACGATGCCTACAAGGCGTGCGACGAGATACGTCAGCGTGGCGGTGCGGTGATTCGCGAAGCCGGGCCGATGAAGCACGGCACGACAGTGATCGCCTTCGTGCAGGACCCGGACGGATACAAGGTCGAGCTGATCCAGAAGAAATCCTAACGCAAGATCGCCCGCCGACCAGACTGCGGCGGGCGTCCGATCCGGGCGGGCTTGGAGGGGTCAGTGCGCAGCGGCGCGCGGGCGCGATTTGCCGACTTCGATCCGCAAAGCATCCGCCAGGTGCTCGAGGTTGCTGGCGACGGCATCCACGGCCTGGGGCGCATGCTCCAAACGTTTTTCGCGACACATCTGCTCCAGTCGATAGGCCGACTGCACGGTCGCGTCCGCAGCGAAATTGCCTGCTGAGCCCTTGAGGCTGTGTGCAATGCTGAACAGGCGATCGTGATCGCCGCGCTCAAGCGCCGCGCGCATGTCGGTGATCTGTTGCCGATACGAATTGAGCAGGATATCCGCGATCTGGTGCAACAGTTCGATGTCGTCACCGAGATTGATCAGCGCGGCACTGCGATCGAAGGCCGGTTCGCCCGACGGCTCGCTCATCCGGGGCTCGTTCGCGGAGTCGGGTGAAGCCTGCGTTCCCATTCCCGAAACCTTGAGCAGCGCATCTTCCAGAGCCTTCGGCTGGATCGGTTTCGACACATAGCCGTCCATTCCGGCAGCAAGGCAACGCTCGCGGTCGCCCTGCATAGCATGCGCAGTCATTGCGACGATGGGCGTGTAACGTTGTCGCTGCAGTTCGAGTTCGCGGATCTTCTGCGTCGCTTCGAGTCCGCCCATTTCGGGCATCTGCAGATCCATCAGGATGACGTCGAACGCCTGGTTTGCAACGGCCTCGACGGCAGCGCATCCGTTGCCGACGAGCGTGATCGAATGGCCAAGCTTTTCGACAAGACGGACCGCCAGGGTCTGATTCACCTGGTTGTCCTCTGCGAGCAGTACGCGCAGCCCGTTTTTGCCCGGATCTTTCAGCAGCGAAGAAGTTGCCGGGCTCGCGTCGGCGAACGATCCGCCCAAAAGCAGCATGATCGAGTCGAGGACTTCCGACTGGATCAGCGGCTTGGTCAGGAAGCCCTGCTGTCGTCCTTGGCTCTCCGAATCGGGCCGCGAGCCGGCGGCTGCAAGCAGCACGATGGGCGCAGCTTCGCTGTTGGCATCGCGCAGCGCGAGCCAGGCCTGGCTGCCATTTCCGGCAAAGGATGCATCGAGCAGTATCACCCGGTACGGATCCCGTTCCGCCACTGCCTTGCGCAAAGCGCCCACCGCATCGTCGAGGTGTTCGACCGCAAGTGCGCGCATGCGCCAGTTCGTCAGCATCGTGCTCAGCAACTCACGGTCTTCGGCGTTCCGGTCGACCACGAGAACTCGCGCCTGCTCGACCTTGTCGAGCAGGGTCTGCGATTGCAGCGATCCCGTGGTGTCGAGAGGGAGTCGCGCTGAGAAGTAGAACGTGCTGCCCGCGCCGACTTCGCTGTCCACCCAGATGTCGCCCGCCATGCGTTCGACCAGGCGCCGGCATATCGTCAGGCCGAGCCCGGTTCCGCCGTATCGGCGAGTGGTGGAACTGTCGGCCTGCGAGAAGGCATCGAAGATCTCTCCCTGCTTGCTCCTCGCGATGCCGACACCGGTGTCCCTTACGGCAAACTGGAGCACCGCGTCGTTGCGGTCGATCGAAATGATGGACACGCGAACGCGGACTTCGCCATGTGTCGTGAACTTGATCGCGTTTGCGAGCAGGTTGATCAACACCTGGCGGAGCCGATGCGGATCCCCCAAGAGGCCGTCAGGGACGTTTTCGTCGATCTCGAGGCGCAGCGGCAGGTTCTTCTCTGCCGCGCGTGTGGCGAGCGTACGTACCGCCAGCGCAACGCAATCGCGCAGGCTGAATGCGATCTGCTCGAAATCGAGCTTGCCTGCCTCGATCTTCGAGAAATCCAGAATGTCGTTGATGATGCTCAGCAGCGCATCGGCGGAATCCTTGACCAGCTTGAGGTACTGCCTTTGCTCGGGCGACAGATCCGATTCGAGTGCAAGGCCGGTCATGCCGATGATGGCATTCATCGGGGTCCGGATCTCATGGCTCATGTTCGCGAGGAAGTCGCTCTTGGCGCGGTTCGCTGCTTCGGCCGCATCGGCGGCGAAGCGCAGGCGATTCTCGACTTCCTTGCGCTCTGTGATGTCGGTTATCACGCCCAGAATGCCGGCTTGCCCGCCATCGGGGCGCAGGAAAACGGTCTTCTGGAACAGGCACTCGCGCACGCTGCCGTCACGCATGTGCAGCGGCACCTCGATGACCTGCAGGCCGCCGGTTTCGAGCAGGTCGTTGTCGCGCGCGGTGAGCTGGCGCGCCTCTTCGGGCAACAGCAGTTCGTAGGCCGTCTTTCCGATGATGTCGGCGCGCCGGCTCTGGAAGTAGCTTTCGAAAGCCTTGTTGACGCCGATGTAGCGTCCTTCGCAGTTCTTGAAATAAATGGGCGTCGGAATGATCTCGATCAGTTGCTGTACCAGCTTCAGCTGATCCTGGACCTGCTTCTGCGCGAAGCGCCGGTCGGTTACGTCGGCGGCGGATCCAGAGAAACCCTTCACATTGCCGGTTTCATCGCGTTGCGCTCGAATGAAAACGTCGCACCAGCGCTGGTTGCGGTCCTGGGTCAGCAGGCGCATCTCGAATGTGACCGAATCGGTACGCCCTGCCTGCAATGGTTCCAGGATGCCGGCGATGCGCTCGCGCTCATCCGCCGGCACGAAATCGGTGAGGGCGTGGCCGAGCGATTCGTCGATACCGGCCATCGTGATCTCGGTCCATGCCGGATTGAGGTAATTCAGGCGCAGTTGCTCGTCTGCCTGGAACACGATCTCGGAGAGATTCTCGACCACGGAACGATAGCGCGACTCGCTGTCCTTGATTGCCTGCTGGGCGTGGCGAGCGGCGCTGATGTCGCGAAGGTAGGCCGTGAAGACGGGGTGGTCGCCCTGATCGACCGGGATGACAGCCAGTTCGACGGGGAACTCCTCGCCGTTCTTTCTCATCGCCGTGATCTCGATGCGTTGCTGCAACACGGGGCCTTCGCCGGTCTCGAGATAGTGCTTCATGCCGTTGTTGTGCGCATCGCGCAGACGCGGCGGCACGATGAAGTCGCTCATGCGCTGTTGCAGGATCTCTGCGCGGCTGTAGCCGAACGTACGTTCGGCGGCAGGGTTGAACTCGATCACCTTGCCTTCGGCATCGACCGTGACGATGCAGTCCAGCGCTGCCTCGAGGATCGCGCCCTTGCGTTTTTCGCTCTCCCGCAAGGCGTTGTTCTGGTCGAAAAGACGCGTCGACGTCCAGTTCAGGGCGTTCTCGAGTTGATCGATCTCGACCGAGCTTCCACTGAGAGGCGCGGTGTTGCCATATGCGGTGTCGAGCGTTTCTGCAAACCGGGTTGCCTTGCGCAATGCGGCGAGTGGGCGACGCAGGAACAGCAGGACCGCAAACGTCGAGATGACCAGGGCGATCAGTCCGATCCGCAGCGAGTCCTCGATGATGTGGCTCCTCACCTCGCTGACCGCCTCGGTGCCGTACTCCACCCGGACCCAGCCACGCGCTTCGACGCCCTCGATTGGCGCCCATGCGATGATGGTCGGCTCGGTCGTCCGGCTCACACGCGCCATGCCGGCGACGGGCAGCCTCTCGGACGGCGGAGTCATCCGATCCGCGCTATCGCTTGCAACCATGCTGCCGTCTGTGCCGCGAACGAGCAGCGCGATCGGCGAGCCGTTCTCGCGCAATGCGGCCAGCATTCGAATGCCGGCCACGCTCTCTGCGCTTTGCAGCAGATCACGCAATCCGGACTGATTGCCCTCGTCGAGGGCGCGTGCACCGGCAGAAGCGAGCGTCGTGGCAGTTGCCTTGGCCTGGTCCTTCAGCAGCCCTTCCGCGAATGCGGACTGTTCAGCGGCGGTGTACGAACCGTAGTACGCCAGTGTCGCCGCGAACAGAACGGCAAACAGCAGGCCCAACTGATGATGCAGATGGCGAGGGCGCAGGTATGCCAGTGGGGAGCGTGCGCTCATCGAGGGGCCGCCATGGATCCTTGTCAGGCCGCCAATGCGGCCGAGATCGCGCGCTCGTGAGAAAGCCGGTCGTCGTCGTCGCGGTAGCGAAGCTTGATCTCGACCACCGAATCCCAGGCGCCGAGGAATGCGTCGAGGCAGCCGGGATCGAAATGCCTGGCGCGCTGCTCGCGCATGTGGGCCAGCGCGTCCTCGTCGGACCAGGCTTTCTTGTAGGGGCGCTCCGATGTCAGCGCGTCGAAGACGTCTGCCACTGCGACGATGCGGCCGACGATCGGAATCGCGTCGCCGGCAAGTCCGATCGGATAACCGCCGCCATCCCAGCGCTCGTGGTGCGAATGGGCGATCTGTGCGGCCATCTGCAACATCGGGCTGTTGCTGTCCTTCAGGATCTCGTAACCGATCGAGGCATGTTTCTTCATGATCTCGAACTCTTCCGGCGTCAACCGGCCGGGCTTGAGCAGGATGTGATCGGGCGTGCCGAGCTTGCCGACGTCATGCATCGGTGCCGCCTGCAGCAGCAGATCCTGGAAGCCGAGATCCATGCCCAGGTGCTCCGCGATCAGCCGCGAGTAGTGCGCCATGCGCAGGATGTGGGCACCCGTTTCCGGGTCGCGAAATTCTGCTGCGCGCGCCAGGCGCAATACGGTTTCCCGTTCGCGCTCGACGAGTTCGGCGGTAGCCTTGCGCACTTCTTCGGCAAGCGTGCGATTGCGCTCAGAGAGCACCAGATGGCTCTCGCGCAGCATCAGCATGTTGCGCACCCGCGAAACGAACTCGATGCTATCCAGCGGCTTGGTCAGGAAGTCCGTTGCCCCGGATTCGAGCGCGCGGTAGCGAACCTCCTTCTGATGATCCGCCGTCACCATCAGCATCGGCAGGTGCTCCTTGCCGGGCGCGGCGCGCAGTTGGCGGATGAACTCGATGCCGTCGAGGACGGGCATCATGTAATCCACCACCAGAAGATCCGGGTCGTTGGCGCGACACCAGTCAAGTGCGACCACGGGGTCGCTGAACGGCACAGGACGGCAGTTGTCGATCTTGCCGACCAGCGCCTCCATCACGAGAACGTTGATCTCGGTGTCGTCGACAATCACGATGTTGCGCATGTTCATGGTTCGCTCCCGCCAAACTCGGCGGCCAGATATTCGGTGAAACGCATTGCCTACCCCTCGCAGGGCGTCTACCGAATAACGGCCAGAGACGGTGCGACTTTACCGGCATCGAACACCATCGTGTCGCGAGTCTACGTCAGATCCGAAGGAAAATTCATCGGGGGCGCGGTTGGCGTTCCCGGAAGCCTCGTGGATACTTGGTTTCAAGTACCTGGGGCTGGAAACCCGCATGGTTAGGAGGTTCTGGGGCGTTATGCTCGAAGATAGCCAATCCATGCGGCTTTCAGGCATACGCAAGACTTTGCCGCCGCGCAGGCCGCAGGGCGTGATGCAGATCACCGCAGGTGCGAGCCCCAGAGGCTACCCTGCTCAACATTGTCACTGCGCCGGAACTCCTACAGCGAACGCCGGCGCGATCTTCGGAACTTGTATGGACTGGTTGCATGTGGCGCTGTCGCGCCTGTACGGGCTGCTTTCGCATCCCTTCGAAACATTGTTTTCCCGCTCCAGCGCAGAACTTGCGACCAGCATCGTCATCGCGCTCGTCCTGGGCGTGATCGGCTTGCTGGCAGCCCGACGATTCAGGGGCTGATCCGCGCGACTGATCTGCTGCTGCCGACGTGCCCGATCCGACTGAAGCCGTAGGTTGGCTCGGGAGCGATGAGTGGGCCCGCAGGGACTCGAACCCTGGACCAAAGGATTATGAGTGGTAGTGAGCACTCACTTTCGTTGCCATCAGCCCTAACTATCAGGGATAGTATAACGACTCAGCCTGACTACCGCACACCTCATGAAACTCAAGGGCGTATGCAGGCCAGGAACCCGTCAATAACTTCCTCCGATACGACAGCGCACTGATGCTCAAAACCGCTGCGATTGGGTGCGAAACCGCGCCGGAAGCACCGGCCGGGGACCGGAGATTGTCCGGTCCCATGTGGTGATGTTGAACAAGATTGATGAGGACTCTAAGCGCCTGCCATTGAAAGTGCGCCACCAGAGCATTGCTACGGACCGGAGCGGTACCGGCGGCACCACCCGGCTACAGAAGGCCGGATGGTGTCGCCAAGTCGCGAACGTCGCATGACGATCAGGACAGGTGGCAGGATCAGAGGTTCACCACAGCGTAGCTGTCACCGCCCCTGCGACGAGAGCCGTAGCCGCCTTGAGCCTCAATTTTCTCAACCTCCTCCCGTTCCACCAAGAGCTCTAGCAGCCTCTGGGCGCGCTCTTTGGAACGAGCAGCTTGAGGCCCTCGATAGATTTCACGCATCGGGACTGATGGCACCTGCTGGGAAAGTTGGTACTGGCGCATCCACTCCAACACCTTGAAGGCGTCGAGTTCGTCCTTGTTCGCAGGCATCTCTGTAAACAGAGCGCGAGCAACGTGAAAGTAGTAGTCCCCCAGGTCGATGGCGCCGAGCATGGATTCTTCGTCTACCTCATCCGCTGTGGGGTCCTTCAGCATTGTGAGGAGAGCTGAAATACGCTTGATTTGCTCGGCGAAACGAGAGGTGTAGGACACTCTATCTGCATATTGGCCACCGGGAGCACTTTCAGTCTCTAGCAGGTTGTAGACCTGTACCCATGCCTCTTTTGCTCCTGGTGACAGACGCAGCGTGCGCGCCTTCACACCCCCTGTCTGGGGGTGAAGCGCCCACGGCTGCTCCATAATCTTTGTGATTCGTTCGCAGTAGTCGAGATATTCCGACGTCTGATCAAGCTCGACATCAGAGTACAGCCGTACTCCGACCAACGACGATGGGGCAGAGTAGAGGAAACGGTTGCCCATCCCCTGCTCCATCACCATTTCGTGCGACAGGAACTCCATGGCCAACCCACGTTGCGCCAGAAGCGTTGTTGACGTTCATCCAGAATTGACCCACTTAGGGGAGTAGTTTTCACTGAAAGCTGACCCACGTGATGGCCTGGCCTGCTCGGAAGAAGAGCAGGAGACCAAGGAGTGATCGACGTGGGGATATTGGCCAAGATCAGGCGCATGCACTATCGCGACGGGATGTCGTTGCGTGAAGTGTCGCGGCGCACCGGCTTGTCGAGGAACACCGTTCGGC